>DASQLT010000016.1:0-18254 GCA_035629855.1 Allosphingosinicella sp. | reverse complement strand
TGACGATCATGCCTCCGGGCGAGGGCATCGTCGTCGAGCTGGTCGAGGAGACGACGCTTTCGGGCGACGGCAAGATGCACCGCGACCGGCCGCAGCGCTACCGGGCGATCGTCAATTGCGGCAGGCCCGCTCGGGACATGGAAATCGAGATCAGGGACGAGGACGGAGCGACCCTGGGCAATTGCGAGATCGGCAAGGACCACTGGCCCCAGGACATCGAATGGGCGGTGGAGCAATTGCCCGGCTTCAAGGCCGGCGACATCGCCGCTTTCTCGATCACCACGCCGGGCGGCGAGGAGACCCCCGCCGTCCTCGTCCAGTGCCGCACCTCCGACGCCGGGGAGCGGACCCGCCTTCGCGAGATCATCCGCGAGCGGGTGCGGGCGATCACGGGGATGAACTGCGTCATTGAGCTGGTCCCGCCGAGGACTTTGCCGAGGACGAGCTCGGGGAAGCTGAGCCGGGCCAAGGCGCGCAGCCTCTATCTGACCGGCGAGATCCAGCCCTACGACATCGCGGCCTAGCGCCGGCCGTCTTCCCGGCGAAGGCCGGGACCCCAGGTCGGATGAGGCCCCGGGGGTCTCCCCAAGGTCCGGCTTTCGCCGGGATGACGGGAGCCGCCGCGGTCTCCGCAAAAAATTGAAGGAGAATTGTAGGATTTAAAATGTTCTACTTCTGTTCCTGAGACGAATCGCCGCCCGGGCGCCGGGGGCGCTTCCGCCAGCGCAGAGGAACATTTCAAATGGCTACCCAATCCACCGACTACACCTACGCAGCCGCCCAGGCCGCGACCATCCCGGCCACCGTCGGCACCCTCGAGCTCCAGGATCGAGGCCACAGCTACTGGCGACGCGTCGCCACGGAGCCGGCCCATCCCGGCAAGTTCCGGTCCCAGGACCGCTTCCTGCCCAATGGAACCACCGACAGCACCAACGGCGGCTATTGGGAATTCCAGCCGGCCGACGGGATCGTCGACGTCGAGGAATTCGGTCTCGTGGGCGACGGCACGACCGACAATTCGGCGGCGATGACCGACCTGCTGACGTTCATCAGGGTCAAGCAGGTCAATCCGTTCGACGCCGTCAACATCGGCGGTTACCGGATCCGATTCCCCATCGGCCATTTCTACTTCAGCGAGAAGATCGACCTGAAGAGCACCGTGATCATCGAAGGCCAGGGGACCGGTCTGGCCGGAGGCTTCCCCACCAAGCTTCGGTTCGCGACGGACGGAATCATCCTCAACGCCTACCATACGATCGACGGCGGAGCCGAATCGCCACCGACCACGACCGCCGGCGGCACGATCATCCGCAACCTGATGCTGACGTCGTCCGCCACCAGCGGCGCTCATGACGGCATCTGGATGCGCGCCCGAGCGACGCTCGAGCAGGTCAGCGTCCACAATTTCCCGCGCTACGGCGTTCGGATCGAGGCGGAGGGCCTTTCCGCGGCCGCGCCGGTTCGCGGAAACGCCAACAACTGGCGGATGATCGATTGCCGATTGATCGGAAACGGCGACTGCGGGCTCTTCGTCAGCGGCGGCGACGTCAATGCCGGCATCGGCACCGGGATCGATTCCAGCTTCAACGGCAATTGGGGGATCTGGGACAATTCGTTCCTCGGCAACGCCTATATCGGCTGCCACACCGATTATAACGGCATCCCCGGCGCTTCGGTGGGCCGAAGCGCGCCCGCCGTCGTCACCCACAGCGGCAGATATTATGCGGTCGTTCCCGGCCAGGACGCCGCCGCCTCGACCACCACGCCGGGCACCAACGCCTGGGTCTGGTTCGAATATTGGCCGAGCCCCGACGGTCCCGCGACGGGCGCCGCCGCCTGGTCGAGCAGCGCGACCTATAAATCGGGCGGCGCCTACGCCCTGATCGGCGACGCGGCGACGGGCAATCTGCTCCTGGGATGCTATTCGGAAGGGGCCCAGGGTCCTTCCTTCCTCGGCTTCCGTTCGATGTCGATCAACGGAACGCACGGTGCCGGGATCGGCGGGCATGGCTGCGCCACGCGCGGCGCGGAGGGCCTTTTCGAGAGCCGGCTCGGCTTCCTGACGGCGACGGACCGCACCGGCGGCTCCGTATCGCTGGGTGGGAATCCGGGGAACGGGGACATTCTCCGGATCGGGCATTCCACCTACGCGCCGTACAACAATCGACTGATCTGGAAGGGCGACGGCAATTTGTCGTTCAACTACAATAGCGGCATCGACAAGGAGCCGTTCTTCCTGACGGGCGTGGCCACCACCACCCAGTTCGGGACGAGCGCCGTCCAGCCCCACGTCTTCGCCTTGGACAAGCTCGCTTTGGGCGCCGGCTATATCGGCGAGGACGGCGGGCGCCGGATCACCTATCGTTCGGCGGCGCCGGCCGCCGGGGCCTGGGCGCGCGGCGACTTCGTGTTCAACCTCAATCCTTCGACCGGCGCTCCGTTCGGATGGCGCTGCACGGTCGCGGGCACCCCGGGCACCTGGGAAGCGGTGGCTGCAAGCAGCGGCTCGGTGACCGACGGCGACAAGGGTGACGTCACCGTGTCGGGATCCGGAACGGTCTGGAGCGTCGACTCCGATTCGGTGACCAACGCCAAGCTCGCCAACATGGCCGCCAACCGGATCAAGGGCGCGAGCTCGGCCGGCGATCCGCAGGATCTGACTCCGGCCCAGGCGCGGACGGTGATCGCCTCGGATTCGGGCAACGGCGCTCATTTCCTGGCCGGGGACGGCACGTTTAAGGCGCCGCCGACCTGGACCGTCGATTACACCAGCAACCGGGCCAGCTATTACAATCTGACTCCGGCCAGCCTGACCCACATGGTGTTCAACACCAGCAACGACGGCAATCATGCGGTCTTCCTGCAGAACGCCGCCACCGGGACCCAAATCAAGCTGAGCCGGCTTCGGGGAGGCCAGGCGGTCACGATCAGCGGCGGGGACGCGTCGCAGTCGATCAGCTACAAGGGAGGGAACGTCACTTCCGCGACCATTCTCGACGGCGGCACCGTGTTCCTCACCAAGGTGGCCAACAACCAGTGGGTGGGCGAGGGCGACTTCACCTGATCGGCAGGGGAGGTGCCGGGGGAGGGCGGTTCCTCCCTCCGCCGGCGCCGCTCCACCTCCTTTACGGGGACACAATACCTATTCGCCGCTCCGAATTAGGTATTGTGTCCCCGCAATGTTCGCGGTCCTTTACGGGGACACAATACCTATTCGCCGCTCCGAATTAGGTATTGTGTCCCCGTAATGTTCGCGGGCGCCTTTTCCGCCGCCCCGGGCCGCCCTTGCGCCTCGGGGCCCTTCTGGCTAATGAGCCTTCCGCTTGCGGCGCCTAGGAGTGTAGCTCAGTTTGGTTAGAGCATCGGTCTCCAAAACCGAGGGTCGTGGGTTCGAATCCCTCCACTCCTGCCATGCCGAAGCGAGAGGAATAGCGAAATTGTTTCGCGGTCGCCCAGGGCGACCCCAAGCCGCCGGCCGGCCTGTGCGAGCGAAGCGTCGCGGCGCTATCGACGGCCCGGCTGCCGTTCCGGCGAAAGCCGGACCCTTGGACACCGCCGTTCGAGTCCAGTCGGCGCCTACCTGGACATTTCGGACAGATGCCGCGTCGTCGAACTACCCCAGCCTCAATCCTGGGACGGTGCGGGATTACCCGCCTTCGTGAAGCGGACAATCGTTCCGGCGGATCGCCGCACCGGGCGGGGCCGTCCCCTGAACCGCCGAACCCCAGGATAGAAAGAATTTGCGGCCGAGTCCCGCAGGGGTGACGAGCGACCAACGCCTTGCGGCGAAGATTGAAGGATTAATGTAGGACTTCTTATGTTCTCTGTCTGTTTCTCGGCGACTCGCCGAACGGACCGGTCCGGCACCTCCCGCCGCGATCACGTCCGGCAGGAAGGGTAGGGACATCATGATCAATTTCGTCGACGCGGGCGGTCAGCCCGACACTCCGAGCGCGGCCGCGGCCAACCTCGCCCTGATCCACAGCCTCATCGCCAACACCAGCGTCGCCAACCCGGGCGGCCATGATCATTGGGGCGCTGGCCCGCATATCTATTTCCCGCCCGGCCACTACCATTTCAGCGGCCCGATCCGGATCCGCAAGGCGGTCCGCCTGGAGGGCTCCAGCGCCGGCACCCGCGCCAATTACAACACGATCTTCAGCTTCCCGCAAAACTCGCAGGGCCTCGTCCTCGACAGTTTCGACACCGACAATCTGTCCTACCTCAGCTACGAGAATCGGCTGTCCACCGGGACCGGCACCCGGATCGAGGGCATCTACTTCAGGGGCTCGAACAATGGCCTGAACACCGCCCACGGCGTGTTGATCCGGGCCTTCGTCGTGATGCGGGACGTGCACGTCACCGGCTTCGGAGGGCACGGCATATACCTGAAGGCCGACCTGTCCGTGAATCACGGCGGGCAAGCGTCGAACAGCCAGTTCTACGATTGCGGCGCCGTCGGCAATAACGGCTCGGGCCTCGTCATCGAGGGCGGCGACGCCAACATCATCCAGGTCGTCGGCGGCGATTATTCGTTCAACGGCGACTGGGGCGTCGCCGACCTGAGCTTCCTCGGCTGCACCTTCACCGGCATTCACGCCAGCCAGAACGGACAGCCGAACACGGGCTATCGCGGCACCAACCAGGTCAGCCTCGTCACCTATCCGGGCGGAAGCGGTCAGGTCTGGGCCATTCGCGCGAATTATTCGGCAAACGGGCTCACCACGCAGCCGGGCACCAACGAGCTCGTCTGGACCCGTTATCACGGCCAGCTGAGCTGGACTCCGCCGACCTGGACCAGCAACAACAGCGGCAATCTCGCCATCCGTCCCGGCGGACCCTATCTCACCGCCAGCTCGGTGGCCTGGTCGGTCTGGACGGGCTGCTACTCCGAGGGCAACCAGGGCCCGTCCCAGATGAGCCACCGGGCGATCGTCATCGGCGGCGATCATGGTTCCGGCATCCAGTCGATCGACACTCTGGGCACCGGTCAGCCGATCTGGCTCGACACGCATAACGGCGAGCTCGATCTCAAATCCAATCTGCGGGTGAAAGGTCTCCTGCTCGGACAGAAGCGGGCGAGGCCCCAGGATTCGGTCGGCATGAAGATGTCCGCCGCTTCGTCGGCCCCGGTCTCCGGCGCCCTCTACAGCGTCTCGCCCTACATGGAATATGGCTGGTCGCCCGGCGACATCGTCTGGAACCAGGACCGGTCGGTCGCCCAGACGGGAGTCATTCCGCCGCTCGGCTGGCGCTGTACGGACGGGCCGGACAGCTTCGAGGAAATCCCTTTCCCGACATCGAGCAGCATCGGCGCCAATCCGACCTTCACCTCGGTCACCGCCAGCCAGTTCATCATTCCGTACGCGGGCACCCTCAGCATGTACGGGGGCGAGATGGAGGTGCGGGCTTCCCGATTCCGGGTCCTCGACAGCCTGGGGGGAACGACCGCCCTGCTCGGCGACTCTACCCAATTCCCCCAGATCGGAACGACGGCCTCGGCCGCCAACGCCTATCTCGACGCGGGTGCGGGGAACCGGCTGCTGCGCTCGACCTCGTCGCTTCGCTACAAGACCGACGTGACGGAGCTCGACGGCAAATATCTCGACAAGCTGCTCGACCTGCGGCCGGTGCGCTACCGCTCGGCGGCCGAGGCCGACGATCCTTCGCTGAGCCATTTCGGCCTCGTCGCCGAGGAAGTGGCCGAGATCGAGCCGAGGCTGGTCAACTTCACCTTCGCCGACGAGGATTATGAGGAGGCGATCGTCGAGGCCGATTCGGGCGAGGGCGTCCCGCGCAGCGAGCGGAAGCTGCGGGCGGGCGCCGAACGCAAGGTCCCCGACGGAGTTCAGTACGACCGCCTGGCCGTGCTTCTGCTCGGCCTGGTCAAGCGGCAGCAGTCGCAGATCGATGCCTTGGAGGCGCGCGTCGGACTTTCGGCTTCGCCAGGCCGAGGCAAGCGATCGTAGCGACGGAAGGGCGGCGCCGGCGGCGGATCCGTCTGTCCGCCAGCGCCCCCGCTTAAGCCCGTCGAGCCGCCCGCCCTCGCCGGCGGGCGGCCTTTCGCCGCAAGCCCGTTCCTGCCACGTTGAAGCGCGCCGGCGCCGAGGGCACGCGAAGCCGCCGGACGGCCCGCGCGACCCCGGACCCGATCCGAGACAAGCGACAGGATCGACGTCGCGGAAATTCAGTTCCGTGACGGCTCGGCGGCTCCAATCCGGATGCCGCGGTGTTCATGGATCCCGGATCAAGTCCGGGATGACAATTCATCGCTCCGCCAGCGCCCTTGCCATCCCCCGCTGCCCTCGCTATCTCGCGAGCCTCGCATGCATCGGCAAAGCTCGGCTGACCGGCCCCCCGGTCGAGAGCGGCTGCCCGAACGGCGCTGAACCGAAAAGGACGACGAGCGAAGTGGCAAGAGTCAATCCCGGCGAGTTCCTCCGCCAAGTCCGGGCCGAGACCGGCAAGGTCTCCTGGCCGACCCGCAAGGAAACGGTGACGACCGGAATCATGGTCCTCATCATGACCAGCCTCCTCGGGATCTTCTTCTTCGGAGTGGACAGCGCCTTCGCCGCTCTCGTCAGCGCCCTGCTCGGCCTGCTCAGCTAGACCCAAGGTAAGAAATCCATGTCCCGCTGGTACATCATCCACGCTTATTCGGGCTTCGAGAACAAGGTCCGCGACGCCATCCAGTCCGAGGCCAACCGGCTCGGCCTCGCCACTTTGGTCGAGGCGGTCGAGGTCCCGACCGAGAAGGTCACCGAGGTCCGCCGAGGCAAGAAGGTGACGAGCGACCGCAAGTTCTTCCCGGGCTACGTCCTCGCCAAGCTGGCGATGAACGACGACGTCTACCACCTCGTCAAGAACACGCCCAAGGTCACCGGCTTCCTGGGCTCCAGCGGCAAGCCGCAGCCGATCACCGACGCCGAAGCCGCCCGGATCCTCAACACCAAGGACGAAGCCGCCGCCGCCGCGCCGAAGACCAAGATCAGCGTCGACTATGAGATCGGCGACCAGGTCAAGGTGCTCGACGGCCCGTTCGCCTCGTTCAACGGCGTCGTCGAAGAGCTCGATTTCGACCGTGGGCGGGTCAAGGTGGGAGTCTCCATCTTCGGGCGCGCGACTCCGGTGGAGCTCGAGTTCGAGCAGGTCGAGCTGGTCAAGTGACGACCTGAGCCGTCATCCGCGGACGACGGCTCGTCATCCCGGACTTGATCCGGGATCCAGCTCGTTACTTTTCTGAGAGGCCGGGGCGCAAGCTCCGGCTTTTCAATTTCCAGTCGCCCGCTGGATTGCAAGCCTTGAATGACGCAAGCTCATCGGGGGGCATTATGCCTGCTACAACTCGCGCGATCCACCCATGTTCACACCAGCCGAGCTGCCTGGATTCGCTGCAACTTCGCGCCCTTCGCGCCCTTCGCGTGAGCCCATGAAGCGTTGGTCTCACGCGAAGGAGCGCGAAGACCGCGAAGACCGCCGGGACGAACCCCGAAAACCGCTTCGACAGCATGGCTTTGCCCGCAGGGCGAGGCGGCGCGCCTGGGGCGATAAATGTATATTGCCGCTGTGTTCCGGGAGCCCGTCGAGCGCCGGCCTGTCCTATCGTTACGGCTGCGTATATACCGGGGCCGCCGGCATGATTCGCCGGCCGTTCATGGGGGGAAAGCATGGCGCGCTTCAACGATTCGGGCGTGGTCGAGGCCGCGTTCCGGACCTATCTCGAGCCGGGCGAGCAGATCCGCAACGTCGCTTACGGGGTCAAGCAGCCGCCGCTCGCGATCATCGTCCCGCTGCTGCTGATCGGAATCCTGCCGGGCGTGATCGCGATCGCCTTAATGACGAAGGAATATGTCGTCGCCCTCACCGACCGGCGCTTCATCGCGCTTCGCTTCAAGGGCAAGGCGATCAAGGTCCAGGAGGTCCAGTCCTGGCCGCTCGGCGCTCTGCCGCCGGTCAAGGCCTCCACCGGCGGCCTCTTCACCCACATCGCCGTCCAGGACCCGACGCACCCCTTCGTCGCCAAGTTCCACCGCCTCGGAATGCCGGGCCAGCGCGAGCAGACGGTGGCGATCGAGGGGGCCTTGTCGGCGGGGGCCGGGGCTTAGGGCGTTATCCGGGGAGGCGCCGGCGGGGGGCAGCGCTTGCCGCGGCCGGGCGGGGCCGTCAGAACCCGCGGATGGACCGCATCGACGCCGCCACGCTCGACCGTCTCCCTTTGGCCCGGATCGACTCGGTCACCTTCTTCAAGCGCGACGAGCTTACCACCGACCTGATCTGCTGCGAGGTCGGGGTCGATGGCTGGACATGGTTCTTCCACGAGGAGGTTGAGGGTTGGGACCTGCTCCTCCGGCACTTGGAGCGGCTGCCCGGCTTTCGCGCCGATTGGTATGGCGCCGTCGCTCAGCCGGCCTTCGAAAGGTGCGAGACGGTGGCGTTCGAGCGCAGAAAATAAGTCAGTCTGGATTTCGACCCACGCCCCGGCCGTCGTCCGCCAGGAACGAAGTATCTCGGCCCCAATTCTTCGCGGCGTCCCAGTCGGCGGCGAAGGCGGCGCATCTGGCCCGGCGCTTCGAGTAAGTGGTTCGGTGGACTCCGAGCGAGGCGGCGGCGAGGCGGGGGTTGCCGGTTCGGCGAAGCGCCTCGAGGAAGGCCTGGTTCTGGGCGATCTGCTTTCGGGTGAAGGGGCGCATCGGGCGAATCCTACACTGTTAGTTCATCTTATGTTCTCATGGAAAGTCCTACATTGAAAGCCTTGGTTGCTTCTTCGCGTTCTTCGCGTTCCTTCGCGTGAGCCGAAAGGAAGTCGGTCTCACGCGAAGAGGCGCGAAGGACGCGAAGGGAAGGCTGGCGCTTCGTGGATTTGCGCTTCGCGCGGCTTTGCGCTAAGGGCGCGCCCTTCCAAGCATCTGCGATGGAAACTTGCGGGAGAGACGCCTCGGCGCCTCGTCCGGACCGCTAAACTTGAAACCGTCCGCGGGCGTGCGCGCGGACGATCCTATAGAGTGAGACAACATGGCTAAGAAGATCACGGGCTATATCAAGCTCCAGGTGCCCGCGGGCGCCGCCAATCCGTCGCCGCCGATCGGCCCCGCTTTGGGCCAGCGCGGAGTCAACATCATGGAATTCTGCAAGGCGTTCAACGCGGCGACGACCGAGCTGGAGAAGGGCATGCCCATCCCCACCGTCATCACCGTCTTCGCCGACCGGAGCTTCGCCTTCGAGACCAAGACCCCGCCGGCGACCTTCCTCCTGAAGAAGGCGGCGGGCCTCAAGTCCGGCGCCAAGGAGCCCGGCAAGCAGGTCGCGGGCCGGGTCACCCGCGCCCAGCTTCGCGAGATCGCCGAGATGAAGATGAAGGATCTCAACGCCAACGACATCGACGCGGCGGCTCGGATCATCGAGGGCAGCGCCCGGGCCATGGGCCTCGAAGTGACGGGGAGCTAAGGACATGGGCAAGATCAGCAAGAACCAGAAGGCGATCGACGCCGCCGTCGACCGCACCCGGCTCTACGGGGTCGACGAGGCGATCGAGACCTTGAAGGCGAACGCCAAGTCGAAGTTCGACGAGACGATCGAGATCGCGCTCAACCTCGGGGTCGACCCGAGGCACGCGGATCAGATGGTCCGCGGCGTGGTCACGCTCCCCGCCGGAACCGGCAGGGACGTGCGCGTGGCGGTCTTCGCCCGCGGCGCCAAGGCCGAGGAAGCCACCGCGGCGGGCGCCGACGTGGTCGGGGCCGAGGATCTGATGGAGACCATCCAGGGCGGAACCATCGACTTCGACCGGGTGATCGCGACTCCCGACATGATGGGCATCGTCGGCCGGCTCGGCAAGGTATTGGGTCCCAAGGGCCTGATGCCGAACCCGAAGCTCGGAACCGTCACTCCCAACGTCACCGAGGCGGTCAAGGCGGCCAAGGGCGGCCAGGTCGAGTTCCGGGTCGAGAAGGCCGGGATCATCCATTCCGGCATCGGCAAGGTGAGCTTTCCGGCCGAGGATCTGAAGCGCAACTTCACCGCCTTCGTCGACGCCATCGTCAAGGCGAAGCCGGCGGGCGCCAAGGGCAAATACGTCCGCAAGGTGGCCCTCTCCTCGACCATGGGCCCGGGCCTCAAGGTCGACGTCGCCGAGGTGGCGGCGGTCTAGATCGGATCGAATCGGTATTTCGATCCGGGCAGAATGAAGACGGGCCGGGGCGAAAGCTCCGGCCCTTTTTCTCGTCTGCCCTTCTTCTGCCACAGCGGGGCGCCTATCGTGCGACCATGCCCGCTCCGCCCCCCTGGTACGAGATCGCCCTCCGGGAGCTCGACGCTCGAGTCGCCGAGCGGGGAAAAGGCGGTCATCCGCGGATCCTCGAATATCTCGCGACCTGCGGCGACCTCGACGAAGGCGAGGCGGAACGGGATTCGACGCCCTGGTGCTCGGCCTTCGTCAATTGGTGCCTGGCGAAGGCGGGGATCGAGGGGACGGATTCGGGCTGGGCGCGGTCCTGGGCGCAATGGGGCGAGCCGATCGACCCGCCCCGGGTCGGGGCGGTGGCGGTCTGGGCTCGGGGGCGGACCTCCCCGGACGCGCCCGTCGTCACCGGCCATGTGTCGTTCTTCGCCCGGGATCTCGGCGACCGCCTCCTCGTCCTGGGCGGCAACCAGGCGGATTCGGTCTGCCTCAAGACCTATCCGAAGCTCGGCTACCTCACCGACACGGTCTCGCCCGGCGGGCCGGTGAGCGAGCTCTACGAGCTGATCGGCTACCGCTGGCCGACTCCGGTCGTCGGCGGCTAGCCGCACTTTCGCTTGCAAGCGGAAGGCCGAACTGAGGAGTTCGATATCGTCTTCCAGAAGCAATGCCCGGCTAAATCGCGCGAAAGGGCATTGGCAAGCTCAGCGAATCTTGCCGGTACTGTGGCCTATATCAAAGCGTGCTCGCGCGAAGCCGCGACTTCGCTATGCGTCGAAGTCGAGGACTCCACTTCCGTCCTTGCAGGAGCAGGCAGCGACAATGGAAAGCGGCAGCAACGATCCGAATTCCCCAACGTCCATGCGAATGCTCAAATGGACGCTGTATCTGGCTGCCAACGCATTCGCCGCGGTCATCGCCAAGGAGATACTGAAAGCCTCAGGGGTCCTGATCCCGCTCAGCCGGATCGCGGGCGGATGGCTGGCCGGGCATGTCGAGCTTGCCGTCTGGACTCTCGCTCTTCTCACCAGCGTCACGGCGACCACGTTCCTATTCTGGCTCGTGTCTCGAGGCGAGCGGAAGAGAAAGGGCGAAATCAATGTACAGGGACCTAAGCCTCCCAACGTCCGTAGGCCGGAGATCGATGCCCGGCGACGCGCACGTTACCTTCGGGAGGTAGGTCGAGATATCCGAGGCCGTTTGTCCGCATCCTTGCATCATGCGCGGTTCGTCGACCTGAACATCGACCATGATCCCTTGGCCGTGAGACCGCCATGGGGATATTATAATCCCGAAAGAAAGAGGTATTTCGAGACGATCGGCGATGCCTTCGAGCAGTCCGAGCGGAGGCTGCTGATCCTTGGCCATCCCGGTGCGGGCAAGACCACCGCGTTGCTGCACATCGGCCTTCAGCTCGTGTCGGCCGCGGAAACCGACGATTCCGCGCCTTCGCCGTTCCTCGTCAATCTTTCAAAGTTCCGCCTTCCCAGGTCGGCGCCGGCTCGCTTCGGCTTCGGTTTTTTTGAGCGTTCCGAAAATGTGGCGGGCCGCGACGGGCAGGCTTTCGAGACTTGGCTTATCGCCGAGCTGGCGGCGGTTCCCGGAGTCGGCCGTCAGCTGGCCCGCGAATGGCTTCGGGATGGAAGCGTCGCCGTGTTGCTCGACGGCCTCGACGAATTCAACGAGGAGCAGCGCTCTCAGCTGGTGGTTACGCTGAATTCCACTTTCCTCCGCAATCACCCGGACTTGCCGGTGGTGATCTGCAGCCGCACCAACGAATATGAGGTGCTTCAGAGCCTCGAGCAGTCGCGGCTGCAATTGCGTGGAGCGGTCCACCTGCAGCCGCTCTCGGATGCCCAGATCGCGGAGTATCTGGAAGCCGCGCGAGCGCACGATCTCCTCAGGGCGCTTCCTCAGGACCCGGCGCTTGATGAACTGTCCAGAACGCCGCTGACTCTGTCTATGCTGGTCCTGGCCTATGGCGGCACGGCGCCGGCCGTCGCTTCCTTGAGCTTCAGCGAAACTCGCCTCCGGCTTTTCGAATCCTATGTCTCGCGAATGCTGCAGCGCCAGGCGCGCCGCGATCGGGACGTGCCGTTCGACGAAGTCGCGGCCAACGACATATCGATCGAGAAGTATCGCTACCATCCCGACCCGTTACGCCGCTGGCTCGGCTGGCTCGCGATCAGCCTCAGTGTGCGGAGGCGGACGGCCTTTGCCCCGGACGCCTTCGAAGCGATGCTGGCAGTCGCCTCCAGGCCACAGCAGCAATTCCTGACGTTCTGGGTGACCCACATGATTGCCGGTCTGCTCATGACGGGCTGCCTGCTGGCTGTCGCCCTGCCGCTCGTCCCCATGAACTCCGAAGCGGTCTGGCTGGCGGCGATGATCCTAGCCGCGGCCTGGATGGCGGTACCGCTTGCCGCGGCCGGCGAGCACGATTGGTCATGGGGAATACCCTTCAGCGTGCTGGCGATCGGGGGGGCGGTAGCCGGTACTGTCGCCCTCGTGTCTCAGCTCGTGGCGGATTCGGTGGAGCTAGGCACCAGGGTCCCGATCATACCTCTGGTCCTGGGAATGCTGGCCACGCTGTTTCTGTGGGCCGAGCGACTCGAAGATCATGTGGAGCGGCTCGGCATACCTACCGCAATTGCCGCCCTGATCGTGCTTTTGCTTTATTTCGGGCCGCTTACGACGCTGATCCCCGACCCGCTGCGGGAGCGGACCGCAATCGTGCTGAGCTGGACGTCCGTCATGATGGGCGGGATCCTGCTATGGCGCCCTGCAGATATAATAGACGCTGCGCTACGGCTGGGGATCTTCACCATCCTCTTTGCGTGGAGCATCGTTTCCAGCTTAACTTTTCCAAGCGGCAGTTGGCCGGTGGCCCTCGCCGTGGCCGCGTGTGCGGCCGTGATGGCCTTGGCCGTCGCCACCGAGGATTTGCGCCGGGGAATGTCCGTCGTCCTCCTCGCTGCCCCCGTGCTGGCGATAGGCACCTGGCTCGGCGGCCCGTCGGCTGTGCCCGTCGGATTGTTCGGTCTGGCCGTCCTTGCGATGCCGGCGAAGCGGGTCGCGGAGACCCATGTCGCCAGCCTTGTCGAGACGGGGGAACGCGCTTTCGCTTTGGCCGACCGCGTCCTGCTCAGCGCGCTGGCCTGGCAGTTGTTGGCCTGCTTCGGGCGGCTGCCTTTCGCCAGGCGGCACTTTCTGACGTCGATGACCGGCGCTTTCCTACTCAAGAAGTCGGGAAACGAATATGAGTTCATTCACCGGCTTCTCCGCGATTATTTCGCGCTTCGCGAGCTGATGCCTCGGCTGGCGCCCGGCGAGGCGGGCCGTCTTGAAACGATCCGGGCCCTCGGACTCCAGGGCGAGGCCGCGATCGATCTCCTGAACGAGCTATTCGAGACGGACGACGCCCATGTTCGGGCCGCGGTCGTCGAAGGCTTCAGCCATGTACCGTCGCCCTTGTCGACGAAAGCGATCGAGCGGGCCGCGGCGATCCAGGATCCGACGGTGAGAGTTGCCGTGATCCGAACTCTCGCCAAATTGTCGTTCGACGATCGCCATCGTCTGTTCGAGTGGATGACGCCGGTCGGCGACACAGCCGAATTGGCGGCGCTGCTGGACAGCTTTCCGATACAGTGGGAATATGACTACATCATCTACAATTTCGTGAAGAGGATGGGAGATGCCGCGGTCGATCCGCTCGCCGCCGCCGTCAGGCACGGCAAGCGGGCGCGAAGGCGGGCCGCCATGGGCTATTTGCTCGCTGTCGAAGACGATCGCGCAATCGAAGCGCTGCTGCCCTTTCTGCGCAAATGCAGGGCCGGAGATCGAATGCAGCTCATCGCCAGCCTGGTCGGGCGACGGGACCCATGGTCGCTCAAGCTGTGGGACGTCCTTTTGAAGGATCCGGATCCAAAGGTGCGAGGCGCCGCGGTGAGCGCGATGAATGCGTCGCTGCGCCACTGACCGGGAAGGCTACCGCTGGCCGATCAATTCTGAGCCGTCAAAGCCCCGGTGATTCCGTGCACGAGCTGGCCGCGATGCTGCATGGCCTGGCGGTCGAGCGGGAGCCGGTAGAGGGCGCGGAGGAAAGCCAGGTCCTGGGCGGTGAGGTCGCGCGGCGGAGCGGAGGATTCGAACAGAGTCAGGATCGATCCCGAGGGGGTCGCCTCGGCATTCCGGATCTCGGCGAGCGCGACCAAGGCGGCATAAGCGGCAAGGGCGTCGAGCCGCCGCCCCATCGCCTCGTCGGTGTCGATGATGACGATCGCGCTGGTCAGGACCCGGTTGGTGAGGGTGCTGACGATGCTGCTTTCGTAATGCATCAAGGTCGGCATGTCGCCGCCGATGGACGAGCCCGCGCCGGAGCCGGCGTGGGTGGCGGGGCCGGATTCGGCGGCATTGCTCGATGTCGTCTGGCCGCCGCCGTGGCGGCCACGGGTCTCGGCCGTATAGAGCCAGCGGATCGGCGCCGAGCCGGTCAGCACCGCCGAGCGGGCGCGCGGGGAAAGTCCGGCGACCCGCCTCGGCTCGCGCTCGACCACCTTGCGGGCCACGGCGCCGCCGTCGGACGTGAAGCTGACGACGATGTTGCGCTTGCAGCCCTCGGGGGCGACCGCGGCGCCGACTGCGGCGGCGACTCGGCGGATCTTCGCTTCGGCGGAGCGCTTGCCGATATCCTCGAGCCCGAGCACTTCCGGACAGATCGGAGCGGTCCAGCGGGCGGCGGGGGTCTCCCCGGACGCGACGCCCGTCGACTTGACGAAGCCGATTGCGAGGTCGCGGGCCGCCTTCTGGGGCAGTTGGGCGCCGATGGTGATGGACTGGTCGTAGGGATCGGAGGGTGGGGGATCGGAGGGTCGGGAACCGGAGGGCGGGGCCTGGGCCGCGATCAAGGCCAGACCGAAGGCCGCGGCCGCCATGGGGCGGGTCGATCCCATGCCTGAAAGAGAGCGAATGCGGTCGGAAAATTCCTTCTTCATAGCCACCTCCTGCTGATCGGCGTCTCCAAATCTGTCCGCGGCCAAAACCCCCGATCCCCCGTCACAGCATCGTCGAGCGCCGGCGGCGCCTTCGCCACCGTTTTTCGACCAAGCGACGAAAGGCCGGCGGTTGACAGCGGGCGGCCGAGGCCGGAGACGGGCGCTTCCCGAGGAGACAACATGCGGAAATTATGCCTGACCCTGGCGGCGCTCGGCGCGGGACTGGCGGTGGCCGGTACCGCTTCGGCCCAGGCCGCGCCTGCCGTATGGGTGAACCGGATCCTCGTCGAGTGGCAGGCGATTCAGGCCAGGGAAGGCTGGGCGCCGGTGGGCCAGGCCCGGCCGGGCGTGCTGGCCGCGGGCGCCGAGACGGCGCTGGAATTCCCGCTGGCGGCGGGCACGGCCTATCGCTTCGTCGTCGTGTGCGAGCCGGGCTGCGGCGCCGGAGACGTGGCGCTGCTCGACCCGGCCGGGTCGAAGGTCGGCGACACCAAGCCCCTGGTCGAGATGCCCAGGCTCGAGGCGACGCCCGCCGCCGCGGGGACCTACCGGCTGCGCGTGGCGATGACCGATTGCGCGACGGCGACCTGCGCCTGGTCGGCCCAGCTCTACTCGAAGGTCCAAGGCAAGCCGAAGCGGCGGCGATAGGGAGCCGAGAGCTTCGCCAGGAGGAAGCGCTCGAATGCGGAGGAAGACGATGACGACACGGCTTTGCAGAACGCTGCGTGCGGCGGCGGTCCTGGCTATCGGAGCGGCGGCCATGGCCCCACCGGCGTCGGCCCAGCGCGCCGCCGGGACGGCGCGCGTGGCGCGGGCGGATCTCGCCGACATGGCGGCCGGCGCGTATGCCGGCGACGTGATCTCGGACGCGCGCGGCTCGTCGCGTTCCGGCGTTCGGATCGTCGTGACCAAGATCGCTCCGAACCAGGTCCGAGTCACCGCCGACTATGCGCGGCTGCCGGAGTTCACCACCCGGCTGACCCGGGCCATGGACACGATTCAGAATGCAAGCGGCGATCAGGTCTTCCTGCTCGACCTGTCGAAAAGTCCGCGCACCTTGATGGTGACCGTCGACGATGCCTCGTGGGCGGGCGCCAAGGAATAAAGGCTCGGGACGGTGAGGGGCTAGCGCGCTTCAGGCGTATTGGACGTCGACCCCCAACGGCAGGGGAAGCGGGTTGGTCAGGGAGATGACGAGGCCGCTGGTATAGAGCAGGTCGCCGGAAACGATGCCTTGGGGCCCCGGGAGAATTTCCACGGTCCGATCGACGAAGGCCATGGCCGCGCTTCCATAGCCTCCGAAATGGTCCCACGAATTGTCCGGGTCGCCCAGCAACGGGTCCATGTAGCTTTCGCTCAGATGGTGGGTCCTGATCGTTCCGCGGCGCGTCGACTCCGATCCTCAGATGTCATTTGGAACTCCACCCATTCGTCGCGCCTTCTCGTTCCAAATAGGATCGACCTGAATTCGTTAACGAATCGCACCGATAAACGGGCTTCGGGGGGAACTATGCGAGGGGCCGCGCTTTGGCCTGCCATGGACGACGTACGTTTCTTTCATCAGCAGGCCGAAAAGTGCCGTGCCGCCGCGGTCGTCGCCGAGAATGAGCATGCCCGCCGCGGGCTTCAGCAGCTCGCCGGCCATTACGAGCGCGAGGCCCGGCGGTTGAACATGGCGGAAATCCAGGCGCGCTAGCGATACCGGGCCCGGGCTTTCGTCATTCCCGCGAGAGCGGGAATCCCGTTCGGACTCGGCGCTGGCTTCCGTCTTCGCGGGAATGACGGGCGGGGGACCGGAGAGACGCCACTTAACGGTTGATTCGAAAGGCCGCCGCCGCTAATGGCCCGGCTTCGCCCGCCGGCTTGCCGGCAGGCTCCGTCCGAGACCGCTGGCGTTCCCTTGGGACTTAATCTCCAGCCTAGACGGGGAAAGAGACTGGCGGCCGGACGGCTGCCTTCGAGGCCTTCGGCTTCGTCCTCGCTCTCCCCATCGCGGACACCAATGCGCTCGGCTTTGCCGGGCGCTCGAACTGCGTCCGGCGGATGGTCCGCCGGGCCTATTGGCCGACCGGCGGCTTGTCGCCGGGACGCTTGAAGGAAGTGAAATGGATCGAGCTCAGAAGTCCGAGCAGGTCGCCTTGTTGAAGCAGACGTTCGCCGAGACGAGCGTGGTGGTCGTCACCCGCAATCTCGGCCTGACCGTGGCCCAGTCCACCGCGCTCCGCAACCGGATGCGCGACGCCGGCGCCAGCTACAAGGTGACCAAGAATACGCTTACCCTGATCGCGCTCGAGGGCACCCCCTACGAACCGATCGGCGATATGCTGACCGGTCCGACGGCGCTCGCCACCTCGAGCGATCCCGTCGCGGCCGCCAAGATCGCGGTGGATTTCGCCAAGACCACCGACCGCTTCGAGATCGTCGGCGGAGCGATGGGCGATACGCTCCTCGACGCCTCCGGAATCAAGGCGCTGGCCGAATTGCCGTCGCTCGACGAGCTGCGCGCGAAGATCATCGGCCTCATCCAGGCGCCGGCGACCAAGATCGCCCGCACGATCAGCGAGCCCGGCGGAATGCTGGCCCGGGTGATCGGCGCCTATGCCGCCAAAGAAGACGCGTGAGACCGAATTCGTGAACTGAATCCACCACAGCCGTCATGCTGAACTTGTTTCAGCATCCAGTTTCCGCCTCTCGGGAGGCGACCAGCTGGACCCTGAAACAAGTTCAGGGTGACGACCAACGAACGAATATGGAGACTTAAAATGGCTGACATCAATTCCCTCGTCGACCAGCTCAGCGAGCTGACCGTTCTCGAAGCCGCCGACCTCGCCAAGGCGCTCGAAGAGAAATGGGGCGTTTCGGCCGCGGCTGCGGTCGCTGCGGCTCCCGCCGGCGCCGCCGCCGCTCCCGCTGCCGAAGAGCAGACCGAGTTCGACGTCATCCTCGTCAACGACGGCGGCAAGAAGATCAACGTGATCAAGGAAGTGCGCGCGATCACCCAGCTCGGCCTCGGCGAAGCCAAGGCGCTGGTCGAGGGCGCTCCCAAGCCGGTCAAGGAAGGCGTCAACAAGGCCGAAGCCGAG
>DASQLT010000015.1:0-5966 GCA_035629855.1 Allosphingosinicella sp. | reverse complement strand
TGACGATCATGCCTCCGGGCGAGGGCATCGTCGTCGAGCTGGTCGAGGAGACGACGCTTTCGGGCGACGGCAAGATGCACCGCGACCGGCCGCAGCGCTACCGGGCGATCGTCAATTGCGGCAGGCCCGCTCGGGACATGGCAATCGAGATCAGGGACGAGGACGGAGCGACCCTGGGCAATCGCGAGATCGGCAAGGTCCATTGCCGCGGGCCGTCGGTGATGGTCGGCTATTTCCGCGACGAGGAGGCGACCGCCGCCTGCCTCGACGCCGAGAATTGGCTGGACACGGGGGACATGGGCTATCTGTCCGACGGCTATCTCTACATCGTCGGCCGAGCCAAGGACATGATCATCATCAACGGCAAGAACCACTGGCCCCAGGACATCGAATGGGCGGTGGAGCAATTGCCCGGCTTCAAGGCCGGCGACATCGCCGCTTTCTCGATCACCACGCCGGGCGGCGAGGAGACCCCCGCCGTCCTCGTCCAGTGCCGGACCTCCGACGCCGGGGAGCGGACCCGCCTTCGCGAGATCATCCGCGAGCGGGTGCGGGCGATCACGGGGATGAACTGCGTCATCGAGCTGGTCCCGCCGAGGACTTTGCCGAGGACGTCGTCCGGCAAGCTTTCGCGAGCGAAGGCGCGCAGCCTCTATCTGACCGGCGAGATCCAGCCCTACGACATCGCGGCCTAGCGCCGGCCGTCTTCCCGGCGAAGGCTGGGACCCCAGGGGATGAAAAGCGCCGGCGTTCTTCAGCCCCGGGCCCCAGCTTCGCCGGGCGACGCACGCATCGGGCGCCGCCTGGGAAGATGGAGGCATCCCGCGACCCGCTCTTTCGACGGCCCGCTGAGTCAGTAAGGGAAAAACCGGGACGATGTATATTTCGCTGCCGAATCAGGGACCGACGCTGGGCCCGATTCACTCCATAAAACGCCTGCTTTCCTCTTTTCCTAATCAATCCGAGGAAGACGACCCAACCGCCTACATGCAACGAATCGAACGCCGGGGCGTATCAGAGCCGCCAGGAGGTTCGAATGCGAAATTCCAAGGCCTCCGCCTTCGTCCGCCTTCGCGGCGGGCGCGATCGCAATCTCAAGAATGTCGATGTCGACATTCCCTGCGGGCTTCGTCGTAACGGCGATAGGAAAGCGTGATGGCGAAGAATTATGGCGCGATCCGGGGGCTCAGCCGCTTCGAAGGCTTTACCGACGCGGTGTTTGCGATCGCGCTCACCCTGCTCATCGTCGAGATCAAACCGCCGGGCGCGCCCGATGGACCGCAGGGCTACGAGAGCCTCGTCCACGCCATGGCAGAGCAATGGCGCGAGTATCTCGCCTTGCTGCTCTGCTACGTCACCATCGGTGCCTACTGGCTACAACACCATTACACGGGTCGGATCTACGCGCGCAGCGATCACGTCTTCGGCGTGCTGAACCTTCTGTTCCTACTTGCGATCATCGTTGTCCCCTATCCGATCCGCGTCTGGTCCTTTCACCTCGGCACGCCGTTCGAGCCGATGGCCGCGGTGACGCTTACGGTCGCGCTCGCATTCACGGCGGTCGCTTGGATGATGAAATGGTTTTACGGAATGTCGGGCGGGCGGAGAGTGATGGACGAACGTCTCGCGCCCGACTTCCTGAAGCAGATGACGCGCCGCTACGGCATCGCGACCGTGATCCAGATCGCGGCGGTGCCGGTGGCGGTCGCGTGGCCACGGGTCGGTGCGGGGATCGCCTTGCTGACGGTCGCCTGGTTCTTCATTCCGCAGCCCAGCCCGCGCTATCAGCCAGGGCGGGAGCCGGACCGCGAAGAGAAAGAGGAGGCGTAGCGACGAGTCCCGGATTCCACACAAAGGAGAAAGCTGATGATTGACCGCGCATTGTTCGTCCGTATCGAGGCGAAGGAAGGCAAGGAGGACGAGGTCGAAGACTTTCTCAGGAAGGCGCTCGCCGATGTGATGGAGGAGGAGGGGACGATCAACTGGTATGCCGTCAAATTCGGCCCGCGCGACTTCGCCATCTTCGACACGTTCGGAAGCGAGAAGGATCGGCTGGCGCACCTCGCCGGAAAGGTCGGCCGGGCGCTGATTGCCCACACCCCGACGCTCCTCAGCGGCATCCCCAAGATCGAGCATGCCGAAGTGCTGGCTTCCAAATAACCGACGGCAAAGACAGTGCGGCAAAACCACGCAAAAACAGTGACGGCATATTTTTTCCGTCTGGCGCCGGCCCATGTGGTGCAGCTGAAATGCATACCCGACGGCAGAGGCCAGGTGCGCAAATGATGTCGCAAGCCCTTCAGGGCATGGAGCGGCGCCCGTTCGGGCCCGTGCCGCGCGAGGTCGCGGTGATCGGCCAGGGAACCTGGTATATCGACGACGCGCACCGGCCGACCGCGATGGCGGCCCTGCGCCGCGGCCTCGATCTCGGCATGACCCATATCGACACCGCGGAGATGTACGGCGACGCCGAGATCGTGGTCGGTGAGGCGATTGCGGGGCGGCGCGACGAGCTTTTCCTGGTTTCCAAGGTGCTCCCCGGCAACGCTTCGCGTAGCGGGACGGAGGCCGCCTGCGAACGCTCGCTCGCGCGCCTCCGGACGGACCGGCTGGACTGCTACCTCCTGCATTGGCCCGGCTCGCACCCGCTTGAGGAGACCTTTGCCGCCTTCGAGCGGCTCCGCGAACAGGGCAAGATTCTGTCCTGGGGAGTCAGCAACTTCGACGTGCCCGATCTCGAGGCCGCATGGAAAGCCGGCGGCGAGGGCCGGATCGCCTGCAACCAAATTCTCTACAACCTCGGCGAGCGCGCGATCGAGCATGCCGTGCTGCCCTGGTGTGTGGCGCATGGAGTCGCGGTGGTTGCCTATAGCCCGTTCGGCCATGGCGATTTCCCGGGCCCGCGCACGCCGGGCGGCGTCGTGCTGGAGGAGATTGCGGCGGCGCATGGCGCGACCGCGCGCCAGGTGGCGCTGCGCTTCCTCGTGCGGCAACCATCGCTGCTGACGATCCCCAAGGCGTCCAGCGTCGAGCATGCCGAGGACAACGCCGGCGCCGGCGCGTTGCGGCTGACGGCGGACGAGCTCGCACGGATCGATCGCGCGTTCCCGCTCGGGCCGCGGCCGCGTCGTCTCCCGATGCTGTAGTTCCCGAACTGGTCGGGCGCCGCGCGGCATCAGCAACCGAAGACGGAGTCCAAGCGTCTCGGTAGTCAGGAGGTTCGAATGCGAGATGCCAGGGCCTCCGGTTTCGTCCGACTCCGCGGCGGGCGCGAGCACAATCTCAAGAATGTCGATGTCGACATACCGCGCGACGCCTTGGTCGTGTTCACCGGAGTGTCGGGATCGGGCAAGTCGTCGCTCGCTTTCTCCACCCTCTATGCCGAGGCCCAGCGCCGTTATCTGGAATCGGTCTCGCCTTATGCGCGCCGGCTGTTCCACCAGATGGAGGTGCCCGAGGTCGACGAGATCGAGGGCCTGCCGCCGGCGGTGGCGCTTCAGCAGCAGCGCGGATCGCCGACCACCCGCTCGTCGGTCGGAAGCGTCACCACTCTCTCCAACCTGCTTCGAATGCTCTATTCGCGCGCCGGCGATTATCCGCGGGGCCAGGCCCATCTCGACGCCGAGTCCTTTTCGCCCAACACCCCCGAGGGGGCTTGCCCACGCTGTCACGGCCTCGGCCGGATCCACGAGGTCACCGAAGCTTCGATGGTGCCCGATCCCTCGAAGACCATCCGGGAGCGCGCCATCGCCGCCTGGCCGATGGCCTGGGGCGGCCAGAATCTGCGCGACATATTGATCAGCCTCGGAATCGACGTCGACATGCCGTGGCGGAAGCTGTCGAAGAAGGTGCGCAACTGGATCCTGTTCACCGAGGAGCAGCCCCAGGTTCCGGTCTATCCCGGCTGGAGCCACGACGAGATTCAGCGCGCGATCCGGCGCAAGATCGAACCGGCCTATATGGGCACCTTCTCGAGCGCGAAGCGCCATGTCACCCACAGCTATGCGACCACCCAGAGCGCGATGATGAAGAAGCGCGCGGCGCGCTTCATGATCGCCCGGCTCTGCCCGCTCTGCGACGGCAAGAGGCTGCGCCGGGAAGCCTTGTCGGTTCGCTTCGAGGGCCTCGACCTCGCCGAGATGAGCCGGCTGCCCATGGCGCGCTTCTCGAAGATCTTCGCGCCTTATGCCGAGGCGAAAGCGGGCAAGCTCAGGGCACTGCGCAAGACGCACCCGGAAAAGGCCCTGGTGGTCGAGCGCATCGCCGGCGATCTCTGCCGCCGGCTGTCGGTGCTGCTCGACCTCGGCCTCGGCTATCTGACGCTCGAGCGCAGCACCCCGACCCTGTCGCCGGGCGAGCTGCAGCGGCTTCGGCTGGCGACCCAGGTGGTCTCCAACCTGTTCGGGGTCGTCTACGTGATGGACGAGCCGTCGGCCGGGCTCCATCCCGCCGATACCGAGGCGCTGCTTCGAGCGCTCGACGGATTGAAGGCGGTCGGCAACTCGCTGTTCGTCGTCGAGCATGAGATGGACGTCGTCCGCCGCGCCGACTGGATCGTCGACGTCGGCCCCGCCGCCGGCGAGAATGGCGGCGAGATCCTCTACAGCGGCCCGATCGAGGGCCTGCGCAAGGTCGCGGCTTCGGAGACGCGGCGCCATCTGTTCGACGAAGGCGGCGGGATGCCGAGCCGGCAGCGCGAGCCCGCTGGCTGGCTCAGGCTGGAGGGCGTCTCGCGCAACAATCTGAAGCAGATCGATTGCGCGATCCCGCTCGGCGTGATGACCGCTGTCACCGGAATCTCCGGCTCGGGGAAATCGAGCCTGGTCAGCCAGGCGCTGGTCGAGCTGGTCGCCGCCGCGCTCGGAGCCCCGGTCGCGGCCGAGGAGGAGTCGGATGCCGAGGCCGCGCTCGAGGACCGCCGCGCCAGCGCAACCGAGGGCCGAATCGTCGGTGGCCTCGAGGGGATCAGGCGGCTGATCGAAGTCGACCAGAAGCCGATCGGCCGCACCCCGCGCTCCAACCTCGCCACGTATACCGGCCTGTTCGACCATGTCCGCGCTCTGTTCGCGGCGACCCCCGAGGCCAGAAAACGCCGCTACGATGCCGGCCGCTTCTCGTTCAACGTCGCCAAGGGCCGCTGCCCGCGCTGCGAGGGCGAGGGCTTCGTCATGGTCGAACTGCTCTTCCTGCCGAGCGTCTACGCCCCGTGCCCGACCTGTCACGGCACCCGCTACAATTCCAAGACGCTCGAAATCCGCTACCGTGGCAAGACCATCGCCGAGGTGCTCGCGCTGACCGTCGAGGGTGCCTGGGATTTCTTCGCCGACGCGCCCAATGTCTGCCGGTCGCTCAAGGTGCTCCGCGAGGTCGGGCTCGACTATCTCCGCCTCGGACAGCCGGCGACCGAGTTTTCGGGCGGCGAGGCGCAACGGGTCAAGCTCGCCACCGAGCTTCAGCGCGCCCAGCGTGGCGGCGCGCTCTATGTGCTCGACGAGCCGACCACCGGCCTTCACCCGACCGACGTCGAGCGCCTGCTCGGCCAGCTCCACGCCTTGGTCGATTCCGGCAACAGCGTCGTCCTGGTCGATCACGACATGAAGGTCGCGGCGGCGAGCGACTGGGTGATCGATATCGGCCCCGGCGCCGGCGACGAAGGCGGGCGGATCGTCGCGAGCGGCCCGCCGGCGAAGGTCTCCGCCTGCCGGGCGAGCCGCACCGCGCCCTATCTCGACCGCGCGCTGCACGGCGGGCTGCGCGTGACGGCCGGCTGAGGATTCGCTTCGGCTCGGCCTCGGCCTCGCTACTCGTCCGTTATCTCTTCGGCGTGACGATCATGCCTCCGGGCGAGGGCATCGTCGTCGAGCTGGTCGAGGAGACGACGCTTTCGGGCGACGGCAAGATGCACCGCGACCGGCCGCAGCGCTACCGGGCGATCGTCAATTGCGGCAGGCCCGCTCGGGACATGG
>DASQLT010000014.1:0-13308 GCA_035629855.1 Allosphingosinicella sp. | reverse complement strand
CACGGCGTCGCCGGCAAGCGCCACCGGCTGATCAGCCACAATGCCAAATACATCCGCCAGAACCGCGGCACCGAAGTTCTCGCCAAGGCCGATACGGCCCGGGTGAAGCTCTGGGCGCCCTACGGCCTGAACTAGGAGGTATTTGAGACATGGCACGCGTCAAAAGGGGCGTGACGACCAAGGCTCGTCACAAACGGATCCTCGAGCAGGCGAAGGGCTATTACGGCCGCCGCAAGAACACGATCCGGATCGCCAAGCAGGCCGTCGAGAAGGCCGGCCAATATGCCTATCGCGACCGCAAGGTTAAGAAGCGCTCGTTCCGGGCGCTCTGGATCCAGCGAATCAACGCCGCCGTCCGTCAGGAAGGCCTGACCTACGGCCAGTTCATGCACGGCCTGAAGCTCGCCGGAGTCGATCTCGACCGCAAGGTCCTCGCCGACATCGCGATGCACGAGGGCGAGGCCTTCAAGGGCATCATCGCCCAGGCCCGCGGAGCGCTTCCGCAGGAGGCCCAGGCGACCGCCTGAGCTTCCACGGCTGAGACAAAGGAAGGCGCGGAGGGGAGACCCGCCGCGCCTTTTCTTGTGTCCGTCGTCCAAGCGCAGGCTGGGACCCCAGGGGGTGAAAGGCACCGCTCTCTTCACCCCCCCGGGGCCCCAGCCTTCGCTGGGGCGACGATCAGTGCAGCCGCTCCGCAGCGATCGAATAGCGCACCGTCGCGCAGCCGCTCCTCTCGGGACAGCCGCTGAGCCGGGTCCATTCCGTCTTGGCCCTTCGCTCGTCGTCATACGGGCCGGCCATCGTCTCCGTGCCCGGGATCAGCGCCCGGAAGTCCGGGCCTTCATATTCCCCACCGATCACCCAGAATCGCTTGGTCATGAAAGGCTCTCCTTATTCCGCCGCGACGGCGGTGATGAACTGGTCGGACTCGGTCGATTCGGCCAAAGCGGTGGTCGAGGCGTCGCCGCCCGAGACGGTCTGAGCGACCAGGTCGAAATAGCCGGTGCCGACCTCGCGCTGGTGGCGGGTGGCGGTGTAGCCGGCGCCTTCCGAGGCGAACTCGGCCTGCTGGAGCTCCGAATAAGCCGCCATGCCTCTGTCGCGATAGCCGCTCGCCAGCTCGAACATCGAATGGTTGAGGCTGTGGAAACCGGCCAGGGTGACGAACTGGAACTTGTAGCCCATCGCGCCCAGCGCCTTCTGGAATTGCGCGATCGTTGCCTTGTCGAGCTTGGCCTCCCAGTTGAAGCTGGGCGAGCAATTATAGGCCATCATCTTGCCCGGATATTCGCTCTGGATCGCTTCGGCGAACCGCCTGGCGTCGTCGAGATTGGGGTTGCTCGTCTCCCACCAGAGGAGATCCGCATAAGGCGCGAAGGCGAGGCCGCGCTTGATGCAATGGTCGACTCCGGTGCCTTCGCGAAGTCGGAAGAAGCCTTCCGGAGTGCGCTCGCCGGTCAGCCATTCGCGGTCGCGCTCGTCGACGTCGGAGGTGATCAGCTTCGCGCTCTCCGCATCGGTGCGGGCGACGACCAGAGTCGGGACTCCGCAGACGTCGGCGGCGAGCCGGGCGGAGACGAGGTTGCGGATATGGGCCTGGGTCGGGATCAGCACCTTGCCGCCGAGATGGCCGCATTTCTTCTCGGAGGCGAGCTGATCCTCGAAATGGACGGCCGCGGCGCCGGCCTCGATATAGGCCTTCATGATCTCGAAGCAGTTCAGGGGGCCGCCGAAGCCGGCTTCGGCGTCGGCGACGATGGGCGCGAACCAGTCGCGCGCCGAGCCGCCCTCGGCATGCTCGATCTGGTCGGCGCGCTGCAAGGTGCGGTTGATTCTACGGCATAATTCCGGCCCGGCATTGGCCGGGTAGAGCGATTGGTCGGGGTACATGGCGCCGGCGGTGTTGGAATCGGCGGCGACCTGCCAGCCGGAGAGGTAGATCGCCTTGAGGCCGGCCCGGACCATCTGCATCGCCTGGTTGCCGGTCGCCGCGCCGAGGGCGTTGACGTAATCTTCCGTCGCCAGCAGCTCCCAGAGCCGATTGGCGCCGCGGCGGGCAAGGCTGTGCTCGATCGGAATCGAGCCGCGCAACCTGAGGACCTCGGCCGGCGAATAAGGCCGATGCACGCCGGCGAAGCGTTGTGACGGAGAGGGGACGATGGTGGAGAAATCGTTCATCTTTGCCTCGATTGTGGAGGGATCGCCACGCCCTGAAAGCGCAAAGCCGGCGCTCGCGCGCGCCGAAAAGGGTCGCCATGTCACGATGCGACTTGCGACACCTGTGAATTTGTGACAATGTTCTCGAATGGCGGGCGCCGAACGCAAGCTCTATCTCGGAGGCCGGCTCCGGCGGCTTCGGCGAGAGCTGGGCCTGAACCAAAGCGCGATGGCGGGTGAGATCAAGGTCTCGCCCTCCTACCTCAACCACCTCGAGCGCAATCAGCGGCCGGTAACCGCCCAGGTGCTCCTCCGGCTCGCCGAAGTCTATGACGTCGACCTTCGCGCCTTCGCCGCCGAGGGTGCGGACGGGACCGGGATCGACCAGCTCGGCGAGATTTTCGCCGACCCGATGTTCGCCGACATCGGCGTTCCGCGCTACGAGTTGCTCGAGGTCGCCGACAACGCGCCTTCGGTGGCGGACGCCATCTCGCGCCTCTATGCCGCTCTGGTCGAACGGCGGCAGCATCCCGCCGGGGTCCCGGACGAAAGCTCGCTGGTCACTCCCGAAGCCTGGGTGCGGGACCATATCCAGGCGCAGCGCAACCATTTCCACTATATCGAGGAAGCGGCGGAGACCCTGGCCGGGGCGCTGGGCGACCCGGCCGCTATCCTCGACTCGCTTCGGCGCCGGCTCAAGGACGGGTTCGGTATCGAGACGAGAATAGTGCCGCCCGAGCTCGTCGAGCCGACCAGCCAGGCCTACGATTTCCACCGCAAGCGGCTGATGCTGTCGGCGATGCTGAGGCCCGAGAGCCGAACCTTCGGAACCGCCTATCAGCTCGCTTTGGTCGAGTTCGGGCCGATGCTGAACCGGATGGTCGAGACCGCGGGCGCGCCCGACGGCGCGACGCGCCGGCTGCTCCACATGAGCCTCGCCAATTACGCCGCCGGGGCGATCATGATGCCCTATTCGGCCTTTCTCGAGGCGTCCGAGAAGCATCGCTACGACGTCGACCGGCTCTGCGCCGATTTCGGAGCCAGCGTCGAGCAGGTCTCGCACCGGCTCACGACCCTCGCCCGCACCGGCGCCCGCGGAATACCCTTCTTCATGCTGAGGGTGGACGCCGCCGGAAACGTCTCGAAGCGCTTTGCCGGCGAGAGCTTCCCCTTCTCGCGCTTCGGAGGCACCTGCCCGCGCTGGAACCTTCACGCCGCCTTCCAGACCCCGGGGCGGGTCGCCACCCAGATCGTCGAGACGCCCGACGGAGCGCGTTTCTTCACCATCGCCCGGACCGTCGACCGCGCCGTCCGACTCGACCCGCGCGAAAGCTCGCAGCTCGCCATCGGCCTGGGCTGCGACGTCAAATATGCGCCGCGGATCCTCTACTCCGACGGCGCGGACCTGGCGAAGCCCTATTTCACCCCGATCGGCCCCGCCTGCGCCATCTGCCCGCGCCTGCGCTGCCCCCAGCGCGCCGCCGCGCCTGCGGGGCGAACGCTGGCGCTGAACGTCGAGCAGAAGACGATCTCGCCTTATCCGTTCCTGGGGTAGCGGCCGGGCGGCTTTCGGCGGCGTCCGCCGTGCGGCGCCGAGGCGGGATTTGGTTCGCACAAAGGCACAAAGGCACAAAGGCGTCACCGCGGCGAAGCCGCCTCGAGCGCTCTCCCGTCACGGGGAGAAGGGCGCTGCGCGCCGTTTCACCGAGTCCCCTTCGTGCCTTCGTGCCTTTGTGCGAACCACGTTGCTTTTTTGCATCGCTGGACAAGCCGCAACCGGTCCAACATGATCCGGCTCACCCTGGGGAAACTATGACGTCATGAAGCCGCTTGCCGCCGTCGCCGCCGTCCTGCTCTTGCTCCCGCCGCAGGTCGGCACGGCCCAGGCGTCCGAGGCGCCGCCCGACAAGGCGCTGGTCGACCAGTTCATTGCCGTCCTGCCGGACCGCGACGCGCTCGACGCCGGCGGCGAGGAAGTCGACTCGGCGGAATTGAGCCGGCTGGTCGCTCTCAATCCCGGCAAGGAGGCGCAGCTGCGCGCGATCCTGGAGAAGAACATCGACTGCACCGCACCGGAAATCACCGCAGGCAGCCTTCGAATGCTTCGAACGGTCGCCCGCAATCTCGGCGAAGCCCGGGTGCGCCGGCTGATCGGCTTTTACGAGGGACCCGATTATGCCGCCTTCCGCGCTCTCGCCGTCCGAATGGAGGGCCAGGCGGCGCCGAGCGCCAGGGACAGCGCCGCCATGGCCAGGCTGATGAGAATCTATCCGCTCCAGGCGCTTCAGGATCAGCTGGGCCGGGCCGAAGCGGTCTTCACCGCCGACGGGGAATTCATGAGCGCCGCGATCCGATGCGCGGCCGAGCAGATGGACGCGATGGAGGCGGCGGGGCTCAAGTCGAACTAGCTCGTGATCGCTTGAGAATGAACCGCGGACTTTTTCCCGACATCGGCGTCACCCTGAACTTGTTTCAGGGTCCAGCTGGTCGCTCGCCCGGGAAGCGGAAAGCTGGATGCTGAAACAAGTTCAGCATGACGGGATGAGACAGCGCTTCAGTCTAAAATGATCATGCTCTAGCCGAGCGAGTCCTCATCGGCCGCAGGCCAGTCAATTCTCAACGCAACGCCGCAACGCGCTCGTGCCGCTCCCCGCGAAGCGGCATCCCTTCCTTTCTACGTTGTGCCTTTGCGCCTTCGTGCCTTCCCTCAAAACCGGGTGCCGAGGCGGCTGACGGCAGGCGGCCGACTCCGACCGAATGCGAAGCGGAGCCGGAACTCTGAGCCAAGGGCCTGGGAATTGGTGCCTGCCGTCGATTCGTCGGAGTTCCTTCGATCAGGGCTGCTTGCCGCCCTCCTGCAGCCGAGCCTTGGCCCAGGCATAGGGAGCCGCGACCGGCGGCTCACCCTTGCTCTCGCCGCAGGCCGAGGTCAGCAGGACGTCCTCGGCGCTGCCGGGCCGGGTCACGGCGGGCATCTGCAGGGGAGTGAGCAGGAGCGGGGCGGGCGTGTTGCCGGTCTGGATTCTATGGTAGATTTTCAGGAGCGTCCGGCTGCCGCAATCCCCAAGCATCTCGTCCAACTCCTTGTCGTAGCTTGCAGCGATCTCCCGGACCACATTCCGATGGACCTTGAGAACCCGGAAAAAGACGGCATTGCCGGCCCTTTCCCTGTAGGTGGCGAAAGTCGCCACCCCGTATTTCAGATCGACGGCCACGGGGCGCCAACGGCCATAATCCTCTTCAAGCCCCCGCGGCTGCGGCTGCGGGTTCGGATGAGCGGCCGCGCTGCCGCACATGGCGAGCAGCAGCGCCGCTCCGATGACCGGATGCTTCATGGCTGTCTTATCCTCCGCTTGGCCCCGAGCGGGCTTCGTCCTCCAACCCGCTCTTTCTCTATCGTGCAAGGCCGACGATGTAAAAAAGTCGGCGCTCTTCAGGCCCAAAAAAAGGTGACAGTTACCATTTTTCGAAGGAGCGGCTAGGTCGGCAAGCCGGCGAAAAAAAGGTGACAGTTACCATTTTTGAGAGAGCCGACGAATTCCGGGGTCGGACGGAAAATAGTAACTGTCACCATTTTCTCTGCGGAGGCGCTTGGGAATGCGGCGGTCTGATCCTCGGCCGTCTTTAAAACGGCAGATGTTTATGTTCTGCGTTGGCTCTTTGAACGTGGGCCGTCGGGGCGGATTCCGCGCGGCCGCTTGAATCCCTATATTTGCCAGGCGCCGCCTGCGAAGTCGCGGCCTGCCGGTGAAAGGTCACGGTGAAATTCCACCCTGCACTTCATGGACTTCGCTTCGGCCTCGAAAGGCCGGAGGTTCGCACGCCCTGCCGCTCCGGCCGCCCCTGCGGTCAAGGCAAGGATGTTGAAAAACAAACAGTTCCGGGCCTAATATGCTCGCTCCGGGCAGGGACCGTCTATGATGAATGCTTCAGTTCGCACAGCGGCAATCGTCATGTTGCTGGCGCTTGCTCCCCAGGCCTCGGCAGCGCCGCCGGCGCCGGCCCCCGCTGAATCCCTGCCGGCGGTGGCCCGAGATGCGGCGGCGGCGGTCGACGCCTTTCACGCCGCCCTTCGCCGGGGCAATGCCGAAGCGGCGCTGGCGCTGGTCGCCGACGACGCTGTCGTTTTCGAGGACGGCCGCATCGAGCGGACCAAGGCCGAATATGCCCTTCACCATGCCGGCGCCGACGCCGCTTTCTCCAAGGCGGTGTCGTCGAAGCGGCTGAGCCGGACCGCCCGGGCCGATGCCGGCTTCGCCCTGATCGCCAGCGAGAGCCGGACCAAGGGCCGGTTCAGGGGGCAGGATGTCGACCGGATCATGGTCGAGACGATGGTCCTGCGCCGCGACTCCGCCGGAGCGTGGAAGATCGTCCACATCCATTGGTCCGCGGCGGAGCCGTCGACGGAATAGCGTCAGCGAGTCCCGTAGGTCCTGTCGCCCGCGTCGCCCAGGCCGGGGACGATATAGCCATGGTCGTTGAGCGTCTCGTCCATCGCCGCCGTCCAGATCGGGACGTCGGGGTGGGCCGCCCGGACGGCCTCCACGCCCGGCCTTGAGCAGAGCAGGCAGACGAAGCGCATGTCCTGGACCCCGCCCTCCTTGAGCCGGTCGATGGCGGCGATGGCGGTATGGCCCGTCGCCATCATCGGATCGACGATGATGACGAGCCGCTCGCCGACATCGTCCGGAGTCTTGAAATAATATTCCACGCACTCGAGCGAGACCGGCTCGCGATAGAGGCCGATATGGGCGACCCGGGCCGAGGGGACGAGGTCGAGCATGCCTTCGGCCATGGCGAGGCCGGCGCGGAGGATCGGCGCGAAGACGAGCTTCTTGCCGGCGATGGCGGGCGCTTCCGTGACGGCGATCGGGGTCTCGATCCGGACGAGGCCGGTCGGCAGGTCGCGGGTGACTTCGTAGCAGAGCAGGGTCGCGATCTCGCGAACCACGGTTCGGAAGAGCAGGATCGAGCTGCTTTTGTCGCGAAGGATGGTGAGCTTGTGCTGGACCAAAGGGTGGTCGACGATCGTCAATCCGTCCATGTCTAGAATACCGTTCCGTCGCTGATGATGGTGAAAGGGGGGCCGCCGCCGGGGCGAAGGTCCGCCGCGATACGCCGGCCGGCCGACCAGCTGCCGCCTTCGAGCATCCGGGCGAGCGGGAAGGACGCCTCGCTCACGCCGAGCTTGGAGCGGACGAGCGGCGCCATTCGGTCGAGCAGAGCCACGGTCATCGAACGCCACGCCACGATCAGCGGATCCGAGACCCGATGCGACCGTTCGGCCGTCTTTGGATCGACGAGCCGAAGAACCCCGGTGTCGACGAACAGGCCGCCGTTGCGATATTCGGCGAGGCCGGTGAGACCTTGCACGTCGACCACTTCGATCCCCGCTTGCTCGAGCGGCTCGATCAGCGAATAGGCCAGCCATTGCGACAATTTGTGAAGGGGCACGAGGCCGTCGCTCTCGTCGTCGCGCCGGATCGCGGGATGTCGCCAGCAATCGCCGAGCGGCACCCCGTTGACGACCAGCCGGTCCGCCCAGATCGGGCCGAGCGCTTCGAGCAGAAGCTCGAGAATTTGGGAGGCGGGCAGCCTTCCCCCCTCCGCTCGAGCCGCCAGCACGTCGTAGAGGCCGCCGGGTCTCGGCGCGCCGACCGTGGCGAACAGGTCCGGCCGCGCCAGCACCTGCGAGCCCAGGCGACGGAGGAGGGCGGTGCGGCCGTCGAGGCCCGCGAGCGGATTGGCCGGTCCGACCTGGAATCCGGCCGCCAGGGTTTCGCCGTCGAGCGCCGCCAGGGCCTCGCCGCCGCTGCCGAGCGCTCCGCTTTCGATCAGCCTCTGGCTGGCGACCGCGAGCCCCTCGGACCGGGTGAAGGCTTTACCGCTCACCGAATCCGCGAAGCTCCAGCCGGGACCCGTTCCCGCGTCGAGCAGGACCGACAGGATGACGAGATCGAACGCGGCGCGGGCTCGGGTGGCCGTGTCGGAGTCCGGCAGGCGCGGCGCCCCTGCCACGAAATGCCGCCAGCGGGCGTGGAAGGGAATGGCGAGGTCGGGATAGGCCTCGCGAGTAACGGTCGCGGTGAGTTCGGCGGCGTCGTCGAGCCGGCCCAGGTCGACCGCCCAGCCTTCCACCCCACCGTCGAGCGCGATCTCGAGCATCTCGTGCGCCCGCTCGCGAACGGCGGCGGCGCTGAGCAGGGCGAGGACCGTGGGGTCGGCCATCATCAATCCTCCCCATCGCAGATGGGGAGGGGGACCATGCGAAGCCTGGTGGAGGGATATTTGGCTCGATCTGCGAGCTTCAGGCGCGAGGCGACATCGACCCGTGCCGAAGACCCCTCCACCACCCTTCGGGTGGTCCCCCTCCCCACGCGCTTCGCGCGCAGGGAGGATGAAACACGGTCGAGCTCCATCATTCGCTTCAGAACTTCCCCAGGTCGCGCCCGACGACGCCGCGAAGCTCGTCCGCGGAAGGGGGCTTTTCGTGGGAGAAATAGCCGGCCGCCTTCTTCGCCTCCATCTCGACGCTGGCGTCGGGCGGCACCAGTCCGTCGGGGATCGGAACGCGCTCGCCGATCTCGATCCCGCCGGCCGCGAGGGCATCGTATTTCATGTTCGACATCGACACGAACCGGTCGATCCGGGTGATTCCGAGCCAGTGGATGATGTCGGGCATGAGCTGCTGGAAGCGCGCGTCCTGGACTCCCGCGACGCATTCGGTGCGCTCGAAATAGGTGGCCGCCTGGTCGCCGCCGGGCTGCCGCTTGCGGGCATTGTAGACGAGGAACTTGGTGACCTCGCCGAGCGCCCGGCCTTCCTTCCGATTGTAGACGATGAGGCCGGCGCCCCCGGCCTGGGCCTGGCGGGTCGCCTCCTCGATGCCGTGGGTGAGATAGGGCCGGCAGGTGCAGATGTCGGACCCGAACACGTCGGAGCCGTTGCATTCGTCATGCACCCGGCAGGTCAGGGTCCGGCCGGTGTCGCCGAGGAAGGCGGGATCGCCGAAGATATAGAGGGTCATGCCCCCGATCGGCGGCAGGAACACGGAGAGGTCCGGGCGGGTGACGAGCTCGGGATACATGCCCCCGGTCTGCTCGAACAGGCAGCGCCTGAGGCTCCCTTCGGCCACTCCGAACCGCTCGGCCACGCCCGGAAGCCACCAGACCGGGTCGACCGCGATCTTGGTCACCGAGACGTCGCCGGCCTCGTGGACGATGTCCCCGTCGACCTCGAGCCGGCCCGCGGCGATCGCGCCCTGGATCTCGTGCAGGGTCAGCCGCGCCTTGGTGATCGCGATCGACGGCCGAATGTCGATGCCTTCCTCGATCAGCGCGCCGAAATCGTGCGCGACCCTGTGGCCCCAGGGGTCGAGCGACACGATCTTGCCGGAATCGCCCCATTGGGGATGGGGGCCGATCTCGCAGACCGGCGAAGTGTCGTGGAAGTCCGGCTTGGCGCTGGGATCCATCGCGCCCGAAGAAATCGCAAGCGCCCGGTAGATCGAATAGGAGCCGCCATGCGCCCCGATGGCGTTGCGGTCCGAGCGCGCGTTGACGGTGGCGATCACCGGTCCCCGCTCCGCCGCCGTCGCCGCCCCCCAGGTCAGCGGAAACCGGACCGGCCCGCGCGAGCCGGGATGCGACGTCAGCCTGATATGGCCGCTCTTCCCGTCCGCGCTCATCGATCATCCTCTCGCTTACATTCACCCGCCGGTTTTCCGGCCCGTACGCAGACGCTACGCCAGAGGAGGGTGGGTGACTAGGCCGGAATGGCCGGCGGCGTTGTCGCAGGTGCAGTCGGCTGTTAGCTTCGGCGGACCGGGGAGGGGAAGAAACCATGTCTGTGCGGTGGGCGAGCGCCGCTTCGCCGGCCCATCGCCTGGCCATTCTCCAACTGGCGGAACGCGCCGCCGCGGAGCGGCCCGACGTGCCGGCGCTTCAGCGCGTCTGGGCCGAGGCGCTGGACGGTGCGGGCCAAGGGGAGGAGGCGCTGGAGCGGCTCGCCGAGGCCTGCCGGCGCTTCCCCGGCGACGAGGCGCTGCATTCGGCCTGTGCTTCGGCCCTGATGCGGATGGGCCGGACCGAGGAGGCTCTCGATCGAGCCCGGCTTTGGCTCCCCGCCGTCTGGGCTCAGAAGCTGCAATTCCGGCTGCTGATTCGGGCCGGTCGGACCGAACGCCTCGCCGAGCTGGAGCCGGCGCTCCGCAAGGCCGATCCAGCCGATCCCGACCTCATCGAATATCGGGCGTCGCAATTGCGCGACGCTCCGGAAGCGCTGCTGCAGGCCTGCGACGAGATTCTGGAGAGCCATCCGGCCGCCACTCACCTGCTGTACCACAAGGCGCTCGCTCTGGCCCGGCTCGGCCGTTCCGGTGCCGCCGAAGCGGTGATGGGCCTCGATCGATTCCTTCGCATCGTCCGCCTCGATCCTCCCGCTCCCTATCGCGACGAGGAGCGGTTCCGGGCCGAGTTGGCGAACGAGATTCGAGAGAATCCGACGCTCCATTCCGATCCGGCCGGCCATGCCACGCGCAGGGGCCGGCGTACCGCCGCCTTTCCACTGCCTGGAGACTCGGCCGGAGCGGCGCTTCTCGAGGGCGTGAGGGACGAGGTATCGGCTTATGCCGACGGCCTGACGGGCGACCATCCCTTCGTGAAGGCGCGGCCGCTCGAGGCCGGCCTCAGGAGCTGGGCCCTGCTCTTCGATTCCCGGGGGCACCAATTGCTCCACCACCATCCGGGCGCGTGGTTGACCGGGGTCTATTACGTCACCGCCCCCGAAGCGGCGAAGCGTCCGGGAGCGCTGCGCATCGGCTCGGTCCCGGCCTGGCTCGGTCGGCCTGCGCCGTGGAAGGTCGTCGACGTTGAGCCGGTGCCGGGGACCCTCGTCCTCTTCCCGTCCTTCGTGCCCCACGAAACTCTGCCCACCGGCTCCGACGAGACCCGAATCTCGGTCGCGTTCGACGTGGCTGCGGAGGGCTAGAGCCGCATTACGCCCCGGCGCGGCTCCCGCGTCGCCATCGTCTCCGCGCTCAGCGGGGCGCCGGCCGCCAGCAGCGCCTGGCGGCGACCGGCGGGGGTGGTGCCGAGCTGAACCTGCTCGAAAGGCAGAAGCGCGGCGAAGCAGGGGTGGGCGAGGGCGCGCTCGACGAAGGCGGCGGTGGCCGGCCACCGGGCGCGATCGGGCTCGACCCCGACGTAGGCGCCGTTGCGGAAGAAAGTCGCGAGCGCGATGTCGGCGAGGCCGATGCCGTCGCCGAACAGGAAGCCGGAGGCGGGCAGCTCGCTCTCGAGATAGTCGAACTCGCGGGGCAGGTCCTCGGCCAGGGTCTTCGCGATCCGCGCCGGATCGCCCGGTTCCCCCCAGACGATGGGATGGACGAACTTCGGGTAGAACAGCCCCCAGATGAAGACGTCGCCGAGCCGAGTGTCGGCATATTCCTCCAGCCAGCGGGCTCGGGCCCGATCCGCCGGGCTCGCGGGCAGAAGCGGGCGCTCCCAATAAGCCTCGTCCAGCCAGGCGCAGATGACTGAGGAATCGCAGAGCGTGAGGTCGCCCTCGATCAGCACCGGAATCCGCCTGAGCGGGCTCAGCCGCTCGAATGCGTCATTGCCGTAGAAGGGCGTGATCGGATCGATCTCGTAGTCCAGGCCCTTCAGCGCGAGGCAGGCCAAGACCTTGCGGACGTAGGGGCTGACGTAGCTGCCGATGATCTTCATGCGCGTTCCTCAGCTCGACCGCGGGCGCTCCTGCCATTCGCCACTGGGCTGTCGCACCCATTCCTTGTCGACGCCGTCCAGAGTCACGACGATCCCCGCGCCGTGATCGACGAACTCGAGGAGGTCTTCCGCGAACCAGAATTCCTCGTCGCGCTCCTCGAAATGGACGTTGACCGCGTGGTCATCGCCCAGGTCGCCGATCACCGTCACGCCCGTGCTTGAGGGAGTGGTCCAGCCGTAGACGATGCCCTCCAGCCCGGCCAGGCCAAGCCGCTCCGTCGCCTCCGACGACTTGATCCTAACTCTGTCTGCAAATCCCGGCATGCCGGGAGCCTAGCGCCGAGCGCGGCCGGCGTCAGCAGCTTAAGGCAAGCCCAGTGGAAAAACGCGTCACGCTGCGGTAGCAGGAGGCGTGGCGGACGAGACGATCACCTTGTGGCGGCCAGTCGGACCGGACGAGCTCGAGCTGATCGAAGCGGCGGAGATGAAGGCGTTTCCGCCACGCCTGCCGGAGCAGCCGATTTTCTATCCGGTGCTCAGCGAGGATTACGCCGTCAAGATTGCCCGCGACTGGAACGTGCCGGCGAGCGGCTCAGGTTTCGTCACCCGCTTCGAAATCCGCAAGGACTTTCTCGATCGCTACGGAGTCCGGGAAGCCGGCGGCCGGACGCATCGCGAATATTGGATTCCCGCCGAGGATCTCGATGCGTTCAATTCGGCCATCGTCGGCGAGATCGAGGTGGTTCGCGAGTTTCGCTGAAAAGGAGGTCGGTTTGGCTGTTACCGGAAGCTGTCACTGCGGAGCCGTCAGGATCGAGGCACCGGCGCCGCCCGAATGGGTCGTCTCCTGCAACTGCTCGCTGTGCGTCAAGCTCGCTTGGCTGGTCGCTTATTATCCCGACGGCGCGGTCAAGGTGGAGGGCGAGACCATCCCCTACATCTGGGGCGACCGAATGATCGGAATCCACCATTGCCCGATCTGCGGCTGCGGCACGCATTGGCGAACACTGGGCGAGGATTTCGGGAAGATGGGGGTCAATGCCCGGCTTCTGGACGGCTTCGATGCGGGGGCGGTGGAGGTGAGGCTGTTAGATAATCAGGGGTGAGGGGGCGGATTTGCCTCACGGGGAAGACGGCCTTGCGGCTGCACGGCTGGGTTGCGGGTCATGAACGAGGCCGTCTTGGCCGTTAGCGCCCGACCGCTTCCCGCAACTTTCGAGTGATGAGCGGCCGAATAGTCCTGGGCGTCTGGCCGGAAGCTGAAGGCCAGCCCGCTTCCGATCGCTCTAGGTGTTTGGTCCCGATGATTGATGGTGCATTATCCGCCAGCGATTGGAGGGATGCACTATGGGCCAGATTCTACACGGGAGCGCCCGCACGACAGAGGCGGTCCGTCGAGCGATACAGCATAGTCAAGAGAGCCTGA
>DASQLT010000013.1:0-11302 GCA_035629855.1 Allosphingosinicella sp. | reverse complement strand
TCATCCCGTCATGCTGAACTTGTTTCAGCATCCAGCTTTCCGCTTCCCGGGCGAGCGACCAGCTGGACCCTGAAACAAGTTCAGGGTGACGCCGATGTCGGGGAAAAGTCCGCGATTCATTCTCAAGCGATCACGCTCTAGCGCTTTTCCCCTCTCCCTGCAGGGGAGAGGGGCACGGGAACCCGCAGGTTCAGAGGGCATTCAAGAGCCAGAGGGTAGAGGACACCTCAAATTCCATCTGTTGGAGACATTGAATGATGCGTTTGAAGACGCTCGCCCTTGCCGCCGCTCCGGTCGCGGCGATCGCCATCCTGATGCCGCAGGCCCCGGTCGTCGCCCAGGCGGCCGCGCCGCTCACCCAGGTCACGGCGCACCTCAAGTCGGTCAGCACGATGGTCGCGAGCTTCCGCCAGACCGACCGCAAGGGCCGTGCGCTGACCGGCACCATGACCCTGAAGCGGCCGGGCAAGCTGCGCTTCCAATATCAAAAGGGCGTTCCGATGCTGATCGTCGCCGACGGCCGCAAGCTCAACATGATCGATTATGAGACGGGCCGGGTCGACGGCTGGCCGATCGGCAACTCGCCGCTCGGGGTGCTTCTCAACCCGAACCCCGACCTCAACCGGATCGCGAAGGTGGTCCGCAACGATTCGCAGACGATGCTGGTTCAGGCGCGCGATCCCAAGAAGCCGGAATTCGGGACGATCACGCTCGGATTCGCGAAGGTTTCGAGCGCGCCGTCGGGGCTTCTGCTCCAGGGCTGGACGGTGGTCGACGCCCAGAACAACCGGACGACCGTCAAGCTTTCCGGCCAGCGCTTCAACGTGCCGGTGGCGGACAGCGCCTTCACTTTCCAGAGGCCGGCAAAGGGCCGAAAAGGGTAGAGCGATCCATTTCGACGCCCTGCCGTCCGTCATTCCCGCGCGAACGGGAATCCGGTTCGGAGTCTCCGCTGGATCCCCGCTTCCGCTGGGATGACGAGGTGTGGGCGGCGGTCCATTCATCGCCGCGACAGGAATGAAACCCTAAAACATCAATTGCGATTGCGGGTGGTCGCTGTCGGGTTTTCCCCCTGTTGCCCGGCGTGCCGCCGCAGTCGCGCCTCGCGTAGACCACGCTTGGTTGGCCCTCGCTCCACGCCCCCGGAGCGGGGGCCTTTACTGTTGGGATGCCCCCACGGCCCGGGACTCGTCATCGACAGGAAAGGCCGGCCCCGCTAGAGCGCACGCCATGACTTCCGCTCTCAAGATCGCTTCCTGGAACATCAATTCCGTCCGCGCCCGGATCGAGATCGTCGAGCAGTTCCTGCGTGAGGAATCGCCGGATATCCTCTGCCTCCAGGAAACCAAGGTCTGCGATTCCGATTTTCCCGCCGGCATGTTCCACAGCCTCGGCTACGTCCACCAGACCCTGTGCGGTCAGCGCATGCACCATGGCGTGGCGATCCTCAGCCGGCTGCCGGCGCGCGAGGAGGAGCGGCACGACTGGCAGGCCAATGGCGAGGCCCGCCATATCGGGGTCCGCCTCGAATGCGGGATCCGCCTCGAGAACGTCTACGTCCCCGCAGGCGGCGACACCCCCGACCGCGAGGTCAATCCCAAGTTCGGCCAGAAGCTCGACTTCCTCGAGCGCATGACCCGTTGGTCGGAGGCCTGCGCCTGCCCCACCGTCGTCGTCGGCGACTTCAACGTCGCGCCCCTGGAATGCGACGTGTGGAACCACAAGCAGTTGCTCAACGTGGTCAGCCACACGCCGATCGAGGTCGAGGCGCTGGCCAGGCTCCAGCAGAGCAACGACTGGGTCGACCTCGGCCGCCATTTCCATCCGGCGCCGAATCGCCTCCACACCTGGTGGAGCTACCGCTCGCCCGACTGGACGAAGAACGACCGCGGCCGCCGCCTGGACCATATGTGGGCGACGCCCGACGTCGCTCGCCAGGCCTTGCGCCACGTCGTCCACGAGCCCTGCCGTAACTGGACCCGGCCGTCGGACCATGTTCCACTGGTCACGGAATTCAGGATTTGAGCGGTGGGCGCGACGTCGCCCGAGCGATCGACGCGCTCCGGCGCGGCTGGCCGGTGCGAGTGGGCGGCATCGGCTTTCTCGCCGTCGAGACCGCCGACGAGGCTTCGCTCGCGGCTTTCGACACGAGCCGGCCGGCCGACCTGCTCATCTCCGGCCATCGCGCGGTAACCCTGAAGCTCGCCAACCAGCGCGACGCCGTCCCCAGCGGTCCGGTCAGGATCGAGCGCGGCGCGATGCGGCTGGCCCAGGCGACGGCCGTGGCCGATCCGGCGCTCGACCTCTCGAACCCGCTCAAGGGCCCCTTCCGCGCCCGAGAGGTGGGATTCGACCGCGCCGCCGGCAGCGCCATCGCCTTGTCGCGCCGGGCCGGCCTCCTGCCGGCTTTGTTCATCGACGGCGAGGCCGGTGAAGATGCCGTCTCCCTCTCCCCCGAGGACGTCGAGGCGTTCGAGCACGCGCCTTCGCTGCGGATCGCCTCGCGGGCGAAACTGCCGACTCGGTTCGCCGAGCAAGCTGAGATCGTCGCCTATCGCTCCGACGAGGACGGTGCCGAGCATGTCGCCCTGCTGATCGGAACGCCGTCCGGCCGGCCCCCGCTCGTCCGCCTTCACAGCGAATGCCTTACCGGCGACGTGCTCGGCTCGCTTAAATGCGACTGCGGGCCGCAGCTCGATTCCGCGCTCGAGGCCATCGCCGAGTCAGGCTGGGGCATCCTGCTCTACCTGCGCCAGGAAGGGCGGGGCATCGGCCTCGTCAACAAGCTGCGCGCTTATGCGCTCCAGGACCAGGGCTTCGACACGGTCGACGCCAATTTGCGCCTCGGCTTCGCCGACGACGAGCGCCGCTATACGCTCGCCGCCCGGATGCTCGCCGCGCTCGCTCAGGACGAGGTGCGGCTGCTCACCAACAATTTGCGCAAGGTCGAAGGGTTGGCGGCGGCCGGCATCCGGGTGGCGGAGCGGGTGCCGCTCAAGGCCGGCGGCAACGCGTACAACCGCGACTATCTGGAAACCAAGCGGTCGCGCAGCGGTCATCGGCTCTGACGCTATGGCGGCACCATTCGTCACGAACATTATCGTTGGAAAACAATGGCAACCCTGTTCATGGATGCCGGATCAGGGCCGGCATGACGAGCTCGAGCACTTCCGGGTAGCTCTCAGCGATATGGTCGGCGCCGGCGGCGCGTAGGGTCTCGCCATGGCCGGGCCCGCAATGCAGGCCCGCGCAGAGACCCACCACCGTCATCCCGGCCGCGCGCGCCGCCTTCACTCCGGTCGGCGTGTCCTCGATAACCAGGGCCGATGCCGGCCGGACCTCGAGCGCCTTCGCCGCGTGCAGGTAGATGTCGGGATGGGGCTTGCCCCGAGCGACATGCTCGGCGGCGCTGAACAGCCGGTCTTCGAAATGGTGGGCAAGCCCGAACCGCTCCAGCGAGCCGCGAAGCCACCGGGTCGGGCTGGACGATGCCACCGCCTTCGGGATCGGCGGAAGCGAATCGAGGAAGGCCGAAACCCCCGCCACCGCGGTGACCTCTTCGACCCGAAGCTCGAAGGCCGCCTTCGAACGGGTTCGGAAATCGGCGGGGAGCGACCGCCCCATCTCCGCCTCGATGACGGCGCCCATGTCTCGCCAGTTGAGGCCGATATAGCGTTGCACGGCCTGCTCGAAGGTCGTGGGATGGCCCAGGTCCGTCAACGCTTCGGCGAGAAGGGTGTTGGAGAGAATCTCGCTGTCGACGACGACCCCGTCGAAATCGAAGATGATGGCCTCGAACCGCATCGGCCCGCCGGACCGATGCTCACGAGGCTCGAGGCCATCGTCGAACCTCAGCCTCGCTCTCCGAACAAAGCGGTGCCGACTCGGAGGTGGGTGGCGCCGATCGTCGCGGCCGTCTCGTAATCGGCCGACATGCCCATGCTCAGGCCGGACAGGCCATGCCGGCGGGCGAGCGTGGCGAGAAGGGCGAAATAGGGCGCCGGCTCGACCTCGGCCGGAGGGATGCACATCAGGCCGGCGATCGGCAGCCCGGCCTCGCGGCCGCTCTCCAGCAGCTTGGGCAGGTCGGCGACGGCGCAGCCGCCTTTTTGCGGTTCGTCGCCGATATTGACCTGGAGGAAGCAATCGGGCCGCCGCCCTTCCCGGGCCATCGCCTCGGCGAGGGCCCGGACCAGCGAATGCCGGTCGATCGAATGGATCGAATCGAACAGGGCCACGGCGTCCGCCGCCTTGTTGGACTGCAGCCGGCCGATCAGGTGGAGGCGCAAGCCGGGCGTCTCCGCCTTCAGCGCCGGCCATTTGTCCTTCGCCTCCTGCACGCGATTCTCGCCATATTCGCGCTGTCCGGCCTCGATCAGCGGGCGGATCGAATCGGCGTCCCGGGTCTTCGAGACGGCGATCAGGGTGACGTCACCCGCCGTTCGGCCGGCAAGCCGGGCGGAGCGATCGATCCTGTCCCTCACGTCTGCAAGCCGCTGTGCGGGTGATGCGCCGGTCATCGGGCTGCTATAGGAAGAGCCATGCTCCGCCGCCAGCCTCTGCCGCGCCTCTGGCTGATGACCGACGAGCGCCAGGGCGAAGGCCTGTGGGAGGCGCTGGAGCGGTTGCCGAAGGGCTCGGGGGTGGTGTTCCGCCACTATAGTCTCGGGCCGGGCGAGCGGCGAAAGCTGTTCGAACGGGTTCGGCGGGTGGCGAAGCGGCGCCGGTTCTTCGTGCTCGCCGGGGGCAAGGGGTTGCGCGGGGACGGCGTTCACGGCGGCCGCCATGGCGGATTCAGCGCTTCGGCGCACAATCTGGCTGAGCTGAAGTCCGCCGAGCGGTCGGGGGCGAAGCTCGTCTTCCTCTCGCCCACCTTTCCGACCCAATCCCATCCCGGGGCCCGGACACTCGGGCCTGTACGATTCGGGCTGATCGCAGGGCAGGCGAAGGTTCCGGTGATTGCTCTGGGGGGCGTAGTGGGTTCGAAGGCCCGGCGGCTGCCGCATATCTACGGCTGGGCAGGAATAGACGCCTGGACTTTATCCCGCTCGCCGTCACCCTGACCTCGTTTCAGGGTCCAGCTGGTCACCTGTTCGATAGGCGAAAAGCGGGATCCTGAAACAAGTTCACGATGACGGGATGGCGAAACGGTGGAATTGCGCTCGAGCCTTAGAAGCGGAAGGCGGTTCCGAGGTAGACGGCCTGGCTGTCGCGGCGCGGATCGGCCAGCGCCTCGAGCCGGTCGCGCTGGATCTTGTAGCGGACACCGCCGGTGACATCGAGATTGCGGGCGATCCGGTAGGAACCGCTGAGGCCGGCCGTGTAGCTCTCGTCCTCGGCGATGATTCGCGGAGTCGCAGGATCGACCTTGGCTACTCCGGCCTCGGCTCGGGCGGTGAAGCGGTTGCCGGAATAGCTCACTCCGACCTCCGCGGCCTTGCGACCGCCCGGAAGAGTGCCGCCCTTGACGGAGTCGACGTCGCCGGAAAGCGCGAAGCGCTTCCAGCCGACCGAGGCGCCGAGATTGTAGACGGTGGGCGTGATCGCGGTGACGGGCGTCGCCGACACGTCGGCGGCGCGGCGCAGGGCGCCGGCCGGGGTCGCCGCTCGGGCGCGGATGGCGACCCGGATCGACTGGCTTCGGTTGACCGAGGTCGGCGCCGGAGTGAACCGGAAGCTGGCGGCCTGTACTCCGCGGCGGGCGAGCTCGGCGGCCAGTCGGGGATCGGCGACAGCCGGGGTGAAGGTGCCGGCCCGGAGCGAAGCGGTCGGCCGCGCCTTCTTCGCCGGCTGGCTGGTCGCGGCGAGGGCAGGCGTAAGCACGAGCGACAGCGCGACGAGCGCTGCGCTTCCTGCTGCACCAATACCACCGAGCTTCACAATCACTTCACGCGACTCCGTACCGAAGCGGATGTAGTACGTCCGGAGCCTTCAAACCAGCGATGCGGAGGCAGCGGGCACGAATCGTTCCGGCATGTTGCATCTTTTCCACAGCCCCCTTCGACGTTGCGGCAATAGGCTCATCCGGGCGCTTGGCTCCCTCCGGCGCCAGAGACGGCTTGCCGCCCGCGTGGCGCGTTCTATAACGGCGCTCGACCCTGAGTAGTTTCCAAGGACACAAGCTTCATGCGACGCGCTGATATTCTGGCCCTGACCATCGTCGGCGCCCTCGGCCTTTCCGCCTGCGATTTCGTTCGTGAGGACATCAACAAGTCCCTCGGGCGCAGCAGCGGCGACCGGGTACGCGAGGCCGATCTCGCCGCGTCGCAGGTGACGACGATCGGAGTCAATTCCTACCTGTGGCGCGCCGCGCTCGAGACCCTTTCCTTCGCGCCCATGGCCCAGGTCGATTCGAACGGCGGCGTCATGGTCACCGACTGGTACAGCAATCCGGGCTCGCCCAATGAGCGGGTCAAGGTCACCGCGACCATCCTCGACCGCGACCTTCGCGCCGACGCGCTTCGAATCGCCGCCTCTCGCCAGGTGCTCACCGGCGGCCAGTGGGTCGACGCTCCGGTGGCGGCGGCGACCGTTCAGAAGCTGGAGGAGGTCATCCTCACCCGGGCCCGCGATCTCCGCCGGAACGCCATCGCAAGCTAAGGAATCTTTGATGGCGGCGCGTTTCAACCCGCTCGAGGCCGACGCGCGCTGGCAGAAGGTCTGGGAGGAGCAGGGCACCTTCCACGCTTCCGGCGACGGCGACCGGCCTCGCGCCTATGTGCTCGAGATGTTCCCCTATCCGTCGGGGCGCATCCATATGGGCCACGTCCGCAACTATACGATGGGCGACGTCCTCGCCCGCTATCGGCGGATGGCCGGCTTCGACGTCCTTCACCCGATGGGCTGGGACGCTTTCGGAATGCCGGCCGAGAATGCGGCGATGGAGAAGAAGGTCCATCCCGGAGAGTGGACCCGGTCCAACATCGACACGATGCGGAGACAGCTCAAACGGCTCGGCTTCGCCCTCGACTGGAGCCGCGAGCTCGCCACCTGCGACCCTTCCTATTACGGCCACGAGCAGGCGCTGTTCCTCGACCTCCACGAGGCGGGGCTGGTCTATCGCAAGCAGAGCGAGGTCAATTGGGATCCGGTCGACATGACCGTCCTCGCCAACGAGCAGGTGATCGACGGCCGCGGTTGGCGCTCCAACGCGCTCGTCGAGCGGCGCAAGCTCAGCCAGTGGTTCCTCAGGATCACCGATTTCGCCGACGAGCTTCTCGACGGCCTCGGCCGGCTCGACCAGTGGCCCGACAAGGTCCGGCTGATGCAGGAGAATTGGATCGGCAAGAGCCAGGGCATGCGCTTTCGGTTCGATCTGGCTCCGGGGGAAAAGCAGGAAGGCCCTTCGACAGGCTCAGGGCGAACGGAGGGGGGCTCTGAGCCCGAATCCGTTCGGGCCGAGCCCGTCGAAGCCCTCCCTTCCTCCTTCGAAGTCTTCACCACCCGTCCGGACACCATCTTCGGCGCCAGCTTCGCGGCGATCTCGCCCGACCATCCGATCGCGCTGGCGCTGGCGGAAGGCAATTCGGCGCTCGCCGACTTCATCGCCGAGTGCAAGCAGGGCGGGACCACGGCGGCCGAGCTCGAGACGGCGGAAAAGAAGGGTTTCGACACCGGCGCCCGGGTGATCCACCCGCTCGACCCCGACTGGACGCTGCCCCTCTACGTCGCCAATTTCGTGCTGATGGACTATGGCACCGGCGCCATTTTCGGCTGCCCCGCGCACGACCAGCGCGACCTCGATTTCGCGCGCAAATACGGCTTGCCGGTGACCCGGGTCGTATCGCCCTCGCCGGAAGAGGCGGACGAGCCGATCGGCGACGAGGCCTATTCCGGGCCGGGCCGGCTGGTGAACAGCCGTTTCCTCGACGGCTTCACCGCCGAGGACGCCATCCGCGAAGTGATCGCCCGCGCCGAAGCGGAAGGCTGGGGCGAGGGCACGACGGTCTGGCGGCTTCGCGACTGGGGCGTGTCGAGGCAGCGTTACTGGGGGACCCCGATCCCGATCGTCCATTGCGGGGCGTGCGGCCCCGTCGCCGTTCCGCGCGACCGGCTTCCGGTGGTGCTGCCCGAGGATATCGACTTCGAGACCCCGGGCAATCCGCTCGACCGCCATCCCACCTGGAGCAAGGTCGATTGCCCGGACTGCGGCGCACCGGCCCGGCGCGAGACCGACACGCTCGACACTTTCGTCGATTCCTCCTGGTATTTCATCCGCTTCGCCAGCCAGCCCGCCGACGCGCCCTTCGACAGAGCGGAAGCCGAGCGCTGGCTTCCCGTCGATCAATATATCGGCGGGGTCGAGCATGCGATCCTCCACCTGCTCTACGCCCGCTTCTGGACCCGTGCGCTTCGGCACATCGGCAAGCTCGACGTCGACGAGCCGTTCAAGGGGCTCTTCACCCAGGGCATGGTGACTCACGAGACCTACCGCTCGCCCGATGGCCGCTGGCTCAATCCCGATGAGGTCGAGAAAAGGGACGGTCGGCTCGTCGTCCTCGCAACCGGCGAGAGCGTCGAGACCGGCCGGATCGAGAAGATGTCGAAGGCCAAGAAGAACGTCATCGATCCCACCCCGATCGTCGACCAATACGGCGCCGACGCGGTCCGCTGGTTCATGCTTTCCGACAGCCCGCCCGAGCGCGATCTCGAATGGAGCGAGGCGGGGATCCAGGGCAGCTGGCGCTTCGTCCAGAGGATCTGGCGTCTTGCCGCCGACGAGGCGGGACGGGGATCCTCGACCTGGCTCGGCGCCGGCGACGACGTGGCGCTGGACCGCAAGGTCCACCGAACCATCGCCGCGGTCGGCGCCAATATCGAGGCGCTGGCCTTCAACAAGGCGGTGGCCAACCTCTACGAGCTGACCAACAGTCTGGAAAAGGCGCCGGCCTCGCCGTCGCGCAGCCGGGCGGTCGAGATCCTGATCCGTCTCGCCGCGCCGATGGTTCCGCATCTGGCCGAGGAAGCCTGGTCGGCGATGGGACAGGAAGGGCTGATCGCCCATGCCGAATGGCCCACCGCCGATCCGGCCCTTCTGGTCGAGGAGGAAGTGACGATCGCCGTCCAGGTCAACGGCAAGCTGCGCGACACGCTCACCGCGCCCAAGGGTACGGACAAGGAGACGCTGGAGAAAATGGCGCTGGCTTCGGAAAAAGTGCTCCGGATCCTGGAGGGAAAGCCGCCCCGCAAGGTTATCGTCGTTCCGGACCGGCTGGTGAATATCGTCGCATGAATGGCTCGGTCCCCATCCCCGTTCGCCCTGAGCCTGTCGAAGCGCTTTCCTTGCCCTCGCTTTGGCTGGAGGGAAGGAGAAGGCTTCGACAGGCTCAGCCCGAACGGTTCGGGGGGAGCGTTGCGCTGATTGCGGCCAGCCTGGCGCTCGCCGGCTGCGGCCTTCAGCCGCTCTACAGCGGGGGCGGCTCGGGCCCGGTCGCGACGGCCCTGCGCTCCGTGACCGTCGCCCCGATCGAAGGACGTGCCGGCTGGCTGGTCCGGACCGCGCTCGAGGATCGGCTCGGTGCGCCGCGGGAGGGCGCCGTCACCTACCGGCTCGAGGTGCTGCTCGACGACGACATTACCGGCTTCGGAATCCGCTCCGACGACGCCGTGACCCGCGAGCGGCGGACGCTTCGAGCCCGTTACCGGCTCGTCGACGCGGTCAAAGGCACGGTCCTGCTCGACGCCACCGCCGGCTCCGATGCGGGCATCGACGTGGTCGGTTCCGAATATGCGACGGTCGCTGCCGAGCAGACCGCGCTCGAGCGGCTTTCGAAGGAGGTCGCCGATCAGATCGTCACCCGGATCGCCCTCTATGCCCGGCGGAGCGGCGACGCCCCGTGAAAGCGAAACGCGCCGAGATGGAGCGGGCGCTGAGGAGCCCCTCGGCCTATCGCTTCTTCCTTTGCTACGGCCCCGACGATTCGGGCTCGCATAGCCTGGTCAAGGTCGCCGCGTCCGGCGCCGGGGCCGAGGCGGAGCGGGTGGAGCTGACCGGGTCGGAGCTCAAGGCCGATCCGGCCCGGCTCGCCGACGAGGCGGCCTCCATCTCCCTGTTCGGCGGCGCCCGCTACATCGTCGTTCAGCCGGCCGGCGACGAGTGTCTGGCGGCCGTGGAAGCTCTGCTCCAGGCGCCGGCGGCGGGCAATCCGGTCCTTCTGATCGCCGGCGCCCTCAAGCCGGCCTCGAAGCTCCTCAAGCTCGCCTTGGCCGAGCCGGCCGCGCTGGCGCTGGCGAGCTACGCGCCGGAGGGACAGGAAGCCGAGCGGCTGGTTTCGGACATGGCGAGGGCCGAGGGCCTGAGCGTCCGGTCCGACGTCGCCCGCCGCCTCGCCGACGCCTGCGCCGGCAACCGCGCCATATTGGCGCTCGAGCTTCAGAAGCTGGCCTTGTATCTGGATTCCGACCCCGAAAGGCCGAAGCCGCTCGACCATGAGGCCCTCGACGCCGTCGGAGCGGCGGCCGAGGAGGGCGATCTCAGCCGTCTCGTCGACAGCGTCGGCAACGGCAATGCCGCGACGCTTCAGTCGGAGCTGATCCGGCTCTCCAGCGAAGGCATCGAGGGCATCCCTTTGATCCGGGCGGTGCTCCGCCGGATGAGCCTGCTGTCCCGGTTGCGCGCCCAGGTCGAGCTCGGCAAAAGTCCCGACGCCGTCATGGCGTCACAAGGTAAGTCACTGTTCTGGAAGGAAAAAGACTCGATAGGCCGGCAATTGTCCCGGTGGCGATCGGACGCTCTGGCGCGGAGCGTCAGCCGGCTGCTGGAAGCGGAAAGGCAAGTGAAGGCGTCCGGCGGGCTTGGGCCCCGGGCGGTCGACGAGGAGCTGTTCGCCATCTGCCGCCAGGCGGCGCGACTGCGGTAAAGCGACGTCCGAAATCGTGGTGGAATCGCCAATAATCGAGAATAATCGCCAGTGAACGCCACGAAGTAGAGGTTCAGATCTTCTCGCCGCTGAGCCGCTGGCAGATCATGTCGAGCTGGTCGAGCGTCGAGTAATTGAGGGCGACGACGCCGCCGTCCGGCTTGTGCGTGATCTTCACCTTGAGCCCGAGCATGTCGCCGAGCTGGCGCTCGAGCGCCTCGATGTCGGCATTGGCGCCCCTGATCTCCGTGCGGCCGCCCCGCGCGACCCGCGGCCGGGTCGAGCGCACCAGCTTCTCGGTGTCGCGGACGGAAAGGCCGCGCCTCACCACCTCGTTCGCGAGCGACTCCGGATTATCGGAGGAGACCAAGGCTCGGGCATGGCCCATGCTGAGCTCCCCGGTGGCGAGGAGCGCCCGGACGGGCTCGGGCAGGTCGAGCAGA
>DASQLT010000012.1:0-27542 GCA_035629855.1 Allosphingosinicella sp. | reverse complement strand
GCTCTCGATCAACACCTACGACGAGTACGGAATCCCCGGCGCGAACCAGCGCGGCGTGACCGCCCTGGGAACCCACGGCCGGTTCCAATATACCGGCCAGGCCTGGATCCCCGAGCTCGGCATGTACTATTACAAGGCCCGCATCTACTCGCCGGGGCTGGGGCGGTTCCTCCAGACCGATCCGATCGGATATAACGATCAGGTCAATCTCCATGCGTATGTAGGAAATGATCCTGTAAATAAAACTGACCCTAGTGGGTTGGAAACGTATGATTGTCGAGGTGGCGTTGGGTCCGGTAACTGTGATCGGGGAACGAAATTACAAGCGGGTGATCGCGTGAAAACGCAACACGGCACTTTCAGGGTTGGTGGCCGAGGGGCTCAATTTATTTCGAATCCAATAAGCCGTGGGGGTGCCTCACGTATCACGACTCGAGAAGTGACAAACATCGTGTTTAACGAGACGCGTTCACTTTCGGGTAGACAGATCAGCGAAGCACGTACCAACATTGCTCATGCGATCATCAATGGGGATGAGGCTCGAGGGAATGGACGGCCAAAGACTGCTCCAACTACGGCTACCTTCGCTGCCGCAGAGGGAGCTCGATATGAAGAGAGTCGGACAGCTGTTGCCCTTGCCCGCGCTCAACGATCCATAGGATATGACCCTACTGGGAATGCCATGAATTTCAATTTCAGGAATCCGAACCAGTCAGGCTCCTTTTATGATATTAGCCCCGTTCTGAAGGTTGGCCCATTTGATAACTCTTATCCGTCCGGTCCGTTAGGTCCGAGTGTCTACTCTTGGATATATAGAAACGATTAAATATGAAGCTGCATTGGGTTTTTATAATATCTTTATTTATGGGCGGATCTTGCAATGCAACTCAACCGGAGTGGGGTGATAAGTTATTTGTGTTGAATCGACTTAAGTCTTGGAAATCTCAGGCGACCGTTAGAGTCTGTGTGGCTGATAATAGAGATCATCTATTCTTATTTCAAAATAATAAAGAGTTTATGATGATAACCAAATATCAAGAAAACTTCGATATTGCTTTTATTGATGCAGCCTCTCAGCCTATCGAACTCGAAGCTAATGGAGGCATGGGACGTTATTTAGAGGTCCAAGAACAATACGAAAACCTTCGGCATCTTCCAAGTAAGGCTATCGGACGAAACGATTACGATACAGTCATCGATAGCACGCCTCGAAATCGATGCGGCTTCTGAATGTCCATAGCCTTCACCGTTATGATCTAGCTGAATAAACGGGACAGTTAACATCTACAAGCTTTAGCGAAAGATCAGCGAGACCAGCCCCAACGGCACGGCGGGCCTCGCCGCCTGCCCCGCCGCCGCGCCGACCTCGGCTTTGCCCTGGACGACGAGCACCCGCTTCGACACCGACAACAAGGTGACCGGAACCATCGCTCCGGACCCCGACGGCGCCGGCCCCCTCCGCTTCGCCGCGGTGCGCAACAGATACGATCCGGCGGGCCGGCTGATCCAGGCCGATCAGGGCCAGCTCGCCGACTGGCAGCCCGACGGGGCGCCGCCGTCCAGCTGGCCGGGCTTCCAGCTCGAGCGGCGCACCGACACCGAATATGACGCGCTCGACCGCAAGACCCGCGAGTGGGTGAGCGATGGCGTCACCGCGCTGACGGTGACGGAGTACAGCTACGACCTCGCCGGCCGGCCGAAATGCACGGCGGCTCGGATGAACCCGAACGTCTGGGCGACCCCGCTCGCCGACCAATGCGTCCCGGGCCCGGCCCATCCCGTCCACGGCTCCGACCGAATCTCGAAGACCGTTTACGACACGGCGGGCCGGCCGATCGAGAGCTGGGACGGGGTCGGTACCCCGCTTCAGCGCCGCGAGGCGCATTACACCTACAACGCCAACGGCCAGAAACTGAGCCTCACCGACGCCCGCGGGTTCAGGGCGGAGATGACCTACGACGGCTTCGGCCGGCAACAGCGCTGGATCTTCCCGTCGAAGACGACTCCCGGCATCGCCGACGCCCCGACCGCCTCGAACCTCGGCGATTACGAGCAATATCTCTACGACCCCAACGGCAACCGAACAAGCCTGAGGAAGCGCGACGGCCAGGTCCTCGCGTTCGACTACGACGCCCTCAACCGGGTGACGCTCAAGACCGTGCCGACGTGGGGCCTGAACGTTCGCTACGCCTACGATCTGCGCGGCCTGCAGACCTCAGCCTTGTTCACCGGCACCGGCCAGGGGGTGAGCAACGCCTATGACGGGTTCGGCCGGATGGTCTCGACGACCACCCACATGAGCGCGTTCAGCCGGTCAATTTCCCACAAATACGACCGCGAGGGCCGTCGCATCGAGCTCACCTTCCCGGACGGCCAGAAGTTTTGGACCGCCCGCGACGGGCTCGGCCGGGCGACGGAAGATAACCGGCCGCGATCTCGGCTTCATCTCCAACCCCGCCGTGCGGCCGGAAGCCCGGGGACGTCGCCGGCGCCGCTCGGCCGGCGTCCCGGCGACGTCGTGGAACCGTCCGGGCGACGATTCAGGTTTTGCGCCGGCCCGTCGGGCGTGGCAGGGCGGCTCGGTCCTCGGGGGGCTCGATGAAAGAAAATGGCCGTGTGGGATAAATATGTCTTGTTCATCGACGGCGAGGCGATCGTCATCGACAAGCCGGCGGGGCTCGCCGTCCACCCGGGCTCGCGTACGCCGGAGAGCCTCGAGGACTATCTGAAGCACTTCCGCTTCGGCTTCAAACGCGCTCCGCTCCCGGTCCACCGCCTCGACCGCGACACTTCGGGCTGCCTTCTGCTCGCCCGCAACCCCAAGGCGCACAAGCGCTTCCAGCGCGCCTTCGAGAACAAGCAGGTCACCAAGACCTATCTCGCCGTGCTCGACGGAGTTCCGGAGGAAGCGGAAGGCGCGATCGACATGCCGCTCGCCAAGATTTCGAGCGAGGCCGAAGGCTGGCGGATGGTGGCCGACCCCGGCGGCAGGCCCTCGCTCACCCGCTGGCGAACGCTCGCCGTCCGCGGCGGCCGGGCGATCGTCCTGTTCTCGCCCGAGACCGGCCGGACCCACCAGATCCGGGTCCACGCCGCCGACGGGCTCGGAATCCCGATTTCCGGCGATCCCGTCTACGGCGGCTCGAACGGGCCGATGCTCCTCCACGCGCTCTCGATCCGGGTCGACCGCGACGGCAAGCCGCCGGTGGCGGCGACGGCGCCGCTTCCACCGACCTTCGTGGGCGCGGGCCTGGGCGATGTGCTGGACGGCGAGCCGGCCCTCGCCGCGTCTCCCTTGCCCCCGATTTTCGCCGACACGGGGCCGAGCGCGGATCCGGGCGATGGCCTCGACGGCTGAGCCCTACCACTTGCCCGAGGAGGCGCTCGAGGAGAAGTTCCTCGCCTCCACGGGGCCGGGCGGCCAGAACGTCAACAAGGTCGCCACCGCCTGCCAGCTTCGCTGCGACGTCTTCAAATTGGGCCTCGCCCCCGCCGTCTACGCCCGGCTGAAGAGCCTCGCCGGAAGCCGGATGACCCTGGAAGGCGAGATCATCCTCACCGCCCGGACCCACCGGACCCAGGAAGCCAATCGCGAGGAGGCCCGGGCGAGGCTGACGGAGCTGATCGCCAAGGCCCACATCGCCCCGCGCCGGCGGGTGAAGACCAAGCCGAGCCGGGCGGCGAAGGCACGGCGGGTGGACGAGAAGAAGGGGCGCGGCGCGGTGAAGCAGGGGCGGGGGAAGGTGCGGGTGGAGTAGGACTTCTCTCCAGCCGCCGTGCCGCGGCGACCAGCAGGCAAGGCCCCGCCCGATTCGGCGGATCCGAGCGCAGGCGAGGACGAAGCGTCGCACCGCACCCGGGGCAGGCTCCCCGCTGCCAGGCGGCGGGCGGGCGGATCGAGCCTGGTGCAAAAATCAGTGCGGCCGGTTGTCCACGAAATAGTCGATCAGCACGCCGATCGTGTTCCCGTCGGGGTCGGCAATCCTGAACAGGGGATAATCTTCCCTGTCCCGGCCCGCGTTGACGACGATCAGCGCGCCGGACCCGTCATCGGTAACGGCCCGAGCCGACTTGCGGTCCGAAACCTCCGCTTCGGGCGCTGCCGACCGGATCAAGTCGTACATCGTCTTTATCCAGCCGCCCGGGTAACTGGCGGCGATTCGCTCGAGGACGCCCTCGCCGGCGAACGCCGTCGAGGTCGCGTCGACGGCGAGCTCCGTGCCGTCCTCGGCCGTCATCGGCTCGATCAGGGCCACGTCCTCGCGACCGCGGAGCAGAGCGAAAGCGTGCGAGACATATTCGGCGTAATCGTAGGTTTCCTCCGACCCCTCGTGCGCGATCGTGAGCGTTACTTCATACTCGCCCGGCACCACGAGAGCGGTGACTCCGCGCTCGGGTGAGGACACCTGCGCGATCCGCATCCGACCGTCGGGAATCGGAAGGATACCGGCCGATTCCCGGCGGCTGTTGACGAGGGTCCCTTCCCACGCCTCGCCCAATCGCTCGGTCCAATCGGGGTCCGGACGAACGTGGTAACGGATCTGCGAATTCAGCGGGTCCTGCACGAGCGTCGGCACTCCGCCGCGCTCGACCGCTTCCACCTCTTCGAGGCTCAAGCCGATCCGGGCCGCGACCGCCCTGAAGTGACTCCACATCTCAAGCCTCCGCTGAAATCGATGAGGTGGGTTCCGGATCAAGTCCGGAATGACGGTTCGGCGCGAAGCGAGCGATCATTTGGGACCTGCCATCCGCCCGAGGATCCGAGCCTCCCGCACATAGCCGACACCGCCCTCGCCCGCCCAGTCCCTGCGTAACAGGAGGCGCGGTCGGCCGGTAGCCGCCGCTCCGCTCTTAACCTTTCGCGGCGAACATTTTCCCGGCGGCAGCCATGCGCTTTATCGGACCTTGAAAGGTTCGATCCGGCTTGAGAAACGCCGGCGTCGGTTTCAACGCGTCAAGCGTAACGCCTCGACCACAAGGCCGATGCCGCCGGTGGCTGGCGCCGACGAGCGAAGATAAACTCGATTGGCGTGGGCCTTCCGACGAAGTGCTCCTCACTGCAATTCGAACTAGTCCCTGCGCCTCAAGGAGGTTACAAGCGAAGCTGTGCGCCCCGAGCTCGAGCAAGAAGCGAATGTTACGGGGACGGATGGCAAGTACGCCCGCCTTGGCATTAAAGGAGTCTCGGGCAACGATATGACGGAAGATGCGATCGATTCTCGTCTGCACCGGCGGCTTACACGTTTCTTCGAACAGGCTCGGCTTCCTCTTCGCAGGGACGTCGCGGACGAGACCCCTGACTTATCGATAGATTGTGAGCGCTTCGAGCGCTTCATCGAACGCCTGCGCGCACCGCTCGACAGCGCCGAGGCGCGAGCCTGTACCAATCCCTGGCGAACGGCCGGGCTTGGCTGCGATGAGGTGCGGGTGAGCGCCGCTTTGGCGACTTTGTGGGATCGTCGTCGATATGGAGACGAAGCCCGCCTGTTCCTCGCCCGGTTCCTGGCTCGCGCCGGAAGCGGCTTTCCCGACGAAACGGAACTTGCCGATGGCTATCGGGTGCAGACCGAACATTGCCTCAATGGAACGATCGCCGATCGGGTGGACATAACCGTAGAGACCCGTTCTTCCATCGTCGGGATCGAAGTAAAAATATATGCCGGGGAGGGAGAAAACCAGCTTTCACGGTATGTCGCCGCCATTAGAACCCGCGCGCAGTTGATGCGGCGTACCAGGCACAAGGTCATTTTCCTGTCGCCTTACCCGCCAAAGGGCGAAGCCGACGAGGTTGCCAAGGTCGATTGGCAAACGGTCGGGGAGGTTGCCGCTCAGGCCGATCAAGGCACCCGGGCGGGCTGGCTGATCGCCCAATTTGGCGAATATTGCCGTTCATTGGGGAGTTGAACATGGAAGCGAACGAACTCGACGCGCTGATTGTCGGCAACATCGGCGATCTCGAGGCCGCGCTCGGCCGCATAGAAACGAAGATCGATCCGAAGCTGAACGCTGAAGCGTGGACCGTGCTCAAGCATTCGCTGCACGATGCCGACTATTATTTTGACGACGGGGATAGCCCCGACGACGCGTGGTTCGTGCCCAGATCATGGCTCGACGAGGAAGGCGATAGCGACCCGTGGTTTCAATTGACTGCATGCGATGGTTCAGCGCTCGAAACATGGCTCGCTTGCTACGCCGCGCCAAGATCGGAACGTGAAGCCATCGGAATTCAATGGTATAATAATTCGCTATATGTCCGCGACTACAAAGCGATCCTGGTTGCTCACCAGGAAGAGCTGCACCAGATCGAGCTGGCCGGTTTCCGCCGCGACGGCAACAATATCTACCTCCCCATTTCATTTGATTCCGCCAAGCTCGCAGAAGGGTTCAGGGAGGGTAGCCTCACCGAGGCGCTTGCCCCGATCACGAGCGCTGCGGAAGCGCTGGAGAAAGCACGATCCTCATTTCAGCGCCTTCGCGACGCCATGGTAGCAAAAGCGAAGGGATAGGCAGGAAAACCGGGAGGGACGCAGGCGCCTGAAGGGCAGCGCGCCGGCAGCCTGTTCTGAGTGTGCTAGGGCCGGAGCATGTCCGAGTCGCCATCGCCCCAGTCGCCGCCGTGCCCGAAAGGCCATCGCCGCGGGCGGGCCGGCGGCGAGTGCGCGAGGACATGAACTTTATGAACTTCGTTTCGATTTCGGACAGTGGCTGCAGCCTTCGCCCGCCGATTGAGGGCGCGGAGATGGTTCTCCCGGATTATTGAGGAACACGATGTACGACTTCGAGATCGCCACCGCCGACAAGCCCGAAGCCTGGCGCCAGATCGTCGCCGCCGCAGATTCGCTCACCGACGGCGAGCCGGACGCGGTCGCCAACATGGCGAACGTCGCCGCCTTGCTGTTCGAGGCGCTGCCCGAGCTGAACTGGGCGGGGTTCTACCGCAATGTCGGGGGGGAATTGGTGCTGGGGCCGTTTCAGGGGCGGGCGGCGTGTATCCGGATAATGTTCGGGAAGGGGGTTTGCGGGACCGCGGCGGCCACGCTCGAGGCTCAGCTGGTCGACGACGTCGAGGCGTTTCCCGGGCATATCGCGTGCGACGCCGCTTCGCGGTCGGAGCTGGTCGTGCCGCTCGTTCAGGGGGGCGAGTTGATCGGGGTGATCGATCTCGACAGTCCCGAAATCGGGCGGTTCGACGGCGACGATCTGGCGGGGTGTCTCGAATTGGCACGATTGCTCGCTCCGCGGCTGGGCGCCGGTAGCAATGACCCCGCGCAAGCGTTAAAAAAGTCCTAACGAGCCCCGACTCTTGCGGGGCTTCAATGCAAGCACTCGCGCACAGGGGACGGATATGAGCAAGCTCTGGCTAATCGGCTTGGCGGCGTCGGCCGCCTGGACTCCCGCGGCGATGGCACAGGGCGCTCCGCCGCCTCCGCCGCCGCCCCCCATGGCCCACGGCGCCCACGCGCCCGGGCATGCCGGCCACGGCGCCATGATGCAGCATGGCGGCGGGCACCGGGTCTCTCCTCCCGCGATTCGGGGCGGCCATATGAACGGCATGCGCGGCGGCGGCGGACGCATGGACGGCATGAAGGGCTGGCAGCGCTTCGGCCGCGGCCATGTCGTCCCGCCGCACTTCAGGGGCGGGCAGTTCATCGTCCGGGATTGGCGGTCGTTCGGCTTTCCGGCGCCGGTGACGGGCGGGCAGTGGATCCGTTACTATGACGACGCCCTTCTGGTCGACGGCCACGGCCGGGTGATGGACAGCCGCTACGGCTGGGACTGGGACCGCCGCGGCGGCGATCTCATGGCCTACGACCACGGCGGCTATGACGAGGATTACGCCGAGGACGATCATGGCCGCGACCATCACGGTTCCGGCGGCGGCGACTACGGGCATCACGGCAAGGGCGATCGGGGCGGCCACATGCCGCCTCCCCCACCGCATCCCGGCTACGGCCATGGCTATGGGCAAAGCGGCGGCTACGGCTCGGGCTACGGCTATGGCTATTCTTATGGAGCGGGTTGCGGCTGCGGGCCGGTGGTCGTCACCGAGACGATCACGACCACGGCTCCGGTGGTCGAGATGCGCACCTATTACGAGACGGTGAGGGAGCATCGCGCCGCGCCGCGCCGGCATTACAGCAAGCCGGCGGTGCGCCGTTCGGTGAAGCCCGTATATCGGGCGGCGCCGAGGCCGAGGCCGGGCGAGCGGGGATAAGCGCTTCATCCTTCCCGGGTTTTTCCCGGGGAGGATTTCAGGAGAGCCGTTCCAAATCCTCGTCGCCGAGGCGGCCGGGGACGATGACCAGGGGGCAGGGAAGGCTTCCGGCCACGGCCCCGGAGAAATGGGCGACGAGGGGCCCCGGGCCGCCTTCCGCGGCGGCGCCCAGCACCAGAGCGGCGACGTCGTCGCGCTCGGCGAGCAACTCGGTGATCGCCTTTTCGGGCTCGCCCTGGCGGACGAGGATGGTGGGCTCGATCCCGGCTTCTTCGACGATCGCGCCCGAGGCCTGGAGCACCATCGCCTCGGCGCGCAGCCGGGCTTCCTCCTCCATCGCCGCCTGGACTCCGCCCCATTGGACGAACTCGGCCGGCTCGACGATGGCGAGAAGGATGACCCCGCCGCCGGTGCCCGAGGCCCGGCGCGCGGCGTAGCGAAGGGCGGCGCGCGCCTCGCTCGTCTCGTCGATCACTACCAGATACGAGCGCATTGGGCCTCCGTCCTCGCGGCGATGCTGCGCCAGATCGCCAGCCCGCGCAAGCGGGGCCCCAGGCGGAGGTGCAGGCGTGACCCGTGGCGGGCGGGGGCTCAGGACGGGCTTGACCCGGCCCCTCCGATTGCTGTTTGGAATGACCGGGACCGCCGCCAGGAGCTTTGCGCGCCATGCCGATCGAATTGAAGATGCCCGCGCTCAGCCCGACGATGGAGGAAGGGACCCTGGCCAAGTGGCTGGTCAAGGAGGGCGATGCCGTGGCCGCCGGCGATCTGCTCGCCGAGATCGAGACCGACAAGGCGACGATGGAGTTCGAGGCCGTCGACGAGGGGGTCATCGCGAAGATCCTGGTCGCCGAGGGCACGGACGAAGTGAAGGTCGGAACGGTCATCGCCCTGATCGCCGGCGAAGGCGAGGATGCGGGCGCCGCCGCGTCAGCCCCGACCGCGGCGAAGGAGCCGGTGGCGAAAGACGGGGGCGAGACCGGTGCCGGCCAGCCCGCGCAGGAAGCGGCCGCGCCGCCCGCCGCCGCGCCCGCCGCGGTGGCAGGCAAGGGCGTCGACCCGGTCCAGCACAGCGAGGCCGCGCCTCGGCCCAAGGCGGACGCCGGAGATCGCGTGAAAGCGAGCCCGCTCGCTCGCCGACTCGCCGAGCAGCGCGGGATCGACCTTGCGGGCCTCGCCGGCTCCGGGCCGGGCGGTCGGATCGTCAAGGCCGACGTCGACGGGGCCGCCGGCAGGCCGGCCTCGGCCGCTCCCGCTTCGGCGCCCGCTCCGGCGGCTGAGGCCAAGGCCCCGACCGCGTCGGCGGCCGCGCCGACCTACGGCGTTCCGGAGATCCCGCACGAGATCGCCAAGCTCTCGAACATGCGCAAGACGATCGCCCGGCGACTCACCGAATCGAAGCAGCACGTCCCCCACATCTACCTGACGGTGGACATAAGGCTCGACGCCCTGCTCAAGCTGCGCGGCGAGCTCAACGCCAATCTCGAGCCGCGCGGGGTCAAGCTCTCGGTCAACGACTTCATGATCAAGGCGCTCGCCGCGGCCCTGATCGAAGTGCCCGAATGCAACGTCCAGTTCACCGGAAGCGAGCTCGTCACCTTCAAGCGCGCCGACATCTCGGTGGCGGTGTCGATCCCGGGCGGCCTGATCACGCCGGTCGTCGCCGAGGCCGATACGCGAAGCCTCTCCGCCATCGCCACGAGCATGAAGGACCTCGCCGCCCGAGCCCGCGACGGCAAGCTGAAACCCGAGGAATATCAAGGGGGCACGGCTTCGTTGTCGAACATGGGAATGTATGGGATCAAGCAGTTCGAAGCGGTGATCAATCCGCCCCAGGGGATGATCATGGCGATCGGAGCGGGCGAGAAGCGTCCCTATGTCGTCGACGACAGCCTTCAGATCGCCACGATCATGAGCGCGACGGGAAGCTTCGACCACCGCGCCATCGACGGCGCCGACGGCGCCCGGCTGATGCAGGCGTTCAAGCGGCTGATCGAGGCGCCGCTCGGAATGCTGGCCTGACATGGCGCTGGGCCAGGCCGTCCTGGGCGGACTCGTCGCCTCGATCGCGATCCCCTACGTCTTCCGCAACCAGGCCGGCCAGCTCGCCGAATGGACCCGCCGCGGCCTGATCGACTTCGACGTCGCCGGCCACCAGATCCACTGGTCCCTGCCGCTCTTCGCCGGAGTGACCCTGGTCGCCTGGATCTTCCTGTCGTGGGCGGACCGATGAGGCGGTTTTGCGCGGCGTCCAAAAAGTGCTACCTATGATGCGCACTTTCAGGGATTGTGGATCATGAAGCTCGGCGTAAAGGAATTCCGCCACCGCCTGACCGAAGTGCTGCACGGCAGCGAGACGGTCGACATCACCCATCACGGCCGAGTGATCGGCACGTTCCGGCCGCGCAGGGTCGATCTCGGACGCGCGCGGGCCGCCCTCGAGTCGAACCGTCGCTGGCAGGAGGAAATGCGCGCGAAAGGCGTCGACCTCGAAGGGGTGCTCGCCGACATGGGACTGGATCCTTGGGGCGAGCCGCTAAATGACTCGTCTGATCGTTGATGCCAACGTGATGGTCGGGGCGGCACTCGGCCGCTCGATGCCCCTGTTTCTCGACTTGGCCGAACGCGGCGTGGAGATTCTGGCTCCCTTGCCGATGCTTAGGGAGGCCAAGGCGCGCATCGACCGTGACGCTAATCTGATCGACGATGAAGCAAATCGCCGGCTGGAAGAGCTTCTGGAGGTCGTCACGCCGCTGCCCATCGAAGCGATCGCCGCCCACGAACAGGCCGCACGCGACCGGCTCGAGTTCCACAACCAGTCGGACTGGCCGCTGCTTGCAGCATCGATGGCGCTTGAGGCCGATATTTGGACTCGGAACCGGGACTTATTCGGCACCGGCGTTGCGTTATGGGCGACCCGCAATATCAGATTTGTCGAAGGAGATGCGGGATGAAGAGCTCAGACTGCTATAACCGCCCTCAATCGCCGGTGAGGTCGTCAGCTTGAGCGCGCCATTGGATTTGCAGGGTTGGCTAGCCTGGGCCGGGATCGTTCTTCCATTGTGCGCGCCGGCTTGGTCGGCATGGCATTTTACCGCGGAGCGTCGCGAGCAGCGGAAGCATCGGCGTTTCGAGCGTTTCTTCGCAGTCACTGACAAAATTGGACAGGCCGAGGGCAGCCTCTTGTCGAAGGTAGCTGCGTTATATGAACTCCGAAGATTTCCTGAATATTCCGAGGCGGAGGCAAGGCGAAGTCTTTGCTGGAGCAAGAATTCAAACTCACTCACGAGGCGATGAAAAATAATGGCTGACCAATACGACCTCATCGTCCTCGGCTCGGGCCCCGGCGGCTATGTCGCCGCGATCCGGGCCGCCCAGCTCGGCCTCAAGGTCGCGATCGTCGAGCGGGAGAAATTGGGCGGGATCTGCCTCAATTGGGGGTGCATCCCGACCAAGGCGCTGCTTCGGACGTCCGAAATCTACCATTATATGACCCACGCCTCCGCCTACGGGCTAAGCGCCGAGAAGCCGTCCTTCGACCTGGCGAAGATCGTCGATCGAAGCCGAAAGGTCGCCGGCCAGCTCAACGCCGGGGTCAAGGGGCTGATGAAGAAGAACAAGATCGCTGTGGTCGAGGGCGAGGGGAAGCTCGCCGGCAAGGGCAAGCTCCAGGTCGGCGACAAGATTCTCGAAGCCGGGCATATCCTCATCGCTACCGGCGCCCGGGCCCGCGACCTGCCCTTCGCCAAGGCGGACGGGGACCGGATCTGGACCTACCGGCACGCGATGGTGCCCAAGGTCATGCCGACCAGATTGCTGGTGATCGGATCGGGCGCGATCGGGGTCGAGTTCGCGAGCTTCTATTCGGACATGGGCGCCGAGGTGACGATCGTCGAGATGCTCGACCGAATCCTTCCGGTCGAGGACGAGGACGTCTCCGCCTTCGTCCACAAGGCGCTCGTCAAGCAGGGGATGAAGCTCCACGTCTCGTCGGGCGTCGAGAAGCTCGAGACCGGGCCCAATGGGGTGAAGGCGACTCTGAAGGGCGGCGACGTCCAAGAGTTCAGCCACGCCATCGTCGCCATCGGCATCGTCCCCAACACCGAGGCGATCGGCCTCGAGGCGCTGGGCGTGAAGACCGACCGCGGCCATATCGTCGTCGACGGCTACGGCCGGACCAATATCGAAGGCGTCTACGCGATCGGCGACGTCACCGGCCCGCCCTGGCTTGCCCACAAGGCGAGCCACGAGGGGGTGGTGTGCGTGGAGGCGATCGCCGGCGGCAAGCCGCATCCGTTCGAGACCTGGAACATCCCGGGCTGCACTTACTCAAGGCCGCAGGTGGCGAGCGTGGGGCTCACCGAAGCCAAGGCCAAGGAGGGGGGCCGCAAGGTGCGCGTGGGCAAATTCCCCTTCATCGGCAACGGCAAGGCGATCGCACTGGGCGAGGCGGAGGGCTTCGTAAAGACGGTGTTCGACGCCGAGACCGGGGAGTTGCTGGGCGCCCATATGGTCGGCGCGGAGGTCACCGAGCTGATCCAGGGCTATGCGGTGGCGAGGCAGCTCGAGACCACCGAGGAGGACCTGATGCACACGATCTTCCCGCATCCCACGCTGTCGGAGATGATGCACGAGAGCGTGTTGGATGCTTATGGGCGGGCTGTGCATTATTGAGGCCGGTTCGGTTCTGGATCGCTGATTCACCCAAAGCACCGAAGGACCAAGGATGCTTCGGCAGTGCGAAGGCCGCGCTGGATCTCGTCACCACCTGTCATGCGACGCGGTCGCTCCGTTTCCGCTCGTCGAGCATCGTCGAAGCGGAATGACCGGTTGGAGGGCGCCGGCGTCTTCGGTGCTTTGGTGCTTTGGGTGAAACCGCGCGAACGAACGCTTACTCGGACAGGCTTCCTTATGGCTACGACTGGAAGACCGGGGTGGAGCTGCTGAAGCGGGCTGAGACGATGGCGCCCACCCACACGCGTTACGCCTCAGAGATCCACCGGTGCGAGGGCCGCTGCGGGCATTTCTGGCAAGGGCGCTTCCGGTCGGTGCCGATGGACGAGGCGCATCTCCACATCCGCCTGCGCTACGTCGAGCTCGACCCGGTCCGTGCGGGCCTAGCGGCCCAGCCCGAAGATTGGCGCTGGTCGAGTGCCCGCGGAGCCCGGCATGACGGAAAGCTCGAGGCCGCCGATCCGGGGCGAGGGGTGAGGAACCATAGCCGGTCCCCCGCATTCTCCTCCTACCTTGCGACGCCGAACGCGACATGCGCCCGGCGGAGCATTCGAGGAGATCGAACATGCGTAAGCTTATCACCCTCGCTTTCATTGCCACCGGCCTGACCCTCGGCGCGTGCAATACCGTCAAAGGCGCCGGAGAGGACATCGAATCCGTCGGCGAGGCCGGCGACAAGGCCACCTGAATTCAATCCCAGCTATCCGAAAGGCCGCCTCCGGGCGGCCTTTTTTTCGACCTAGGTTCGAGGCGCCGCCAACAATTCGACGATGGTAAGGCCGGCCCCCGGCGACGGTTCCGGCAGGGTGAGGCGGTAACGGAACTCGCCGATGCGCTCGACCAGCCCGGCCGCGTCGCGCGCAGGGTTCTCGCCATAGGCCAGCGGCGTCCTGGTGCCGGCCGGGACGGCCCCGCCCAGGAAGACGAGCCGCTCGCCGCCCTTCAGCGCCCACAGATAGCCGCCGAAACGCAGTCCGCGCAGCTCGGTGGCCAAGGTGAGCTGCCCCTCCTCGACCCCGACATAGCAAAAGCCCTGCGCCGAGCTTACCCACCGGCGACCGCCCGGCCGGACGTAGCGGCACCGATAGCTTCCCGGAGCCGGCGCGGCCCAGGCGAGCCGGGCCTCCGGGATCAGCAATTCGCCTTCCGCGGCGATCCGGCGCGAAAGCTTCGCTTCGCGGCCCGCGGCGAGCGCCTGTCGCCAGCGGTCGGCGAGGCCGTCGAGCGCGGCCGAATCGCGCTCCCAGGCGACGGTCCTCCACGCCTCCGTCTCCTCGACGACGACGTTCGCAGCGGCCACGGCCGGCCTGTCGGGCGGCGCCGTCTGGCACGCGGTCGTCCCGGCCAGAACGGCAAGACAATGAACAAGACGCAGCCGCGACATCGCGAGAACCCTCCCACCAATATTTCCAACCCCACGCCTACAAAAATGCCACCCGGAAGCGTCAGCCCGTGCGCCGTGCCGAGGCGATCGGCACCACGCCTTCGCCTTCCGCCTCCATCAGCCACGGCGCAAGCTCCCAGCCGTCCATCGCCCGGGCGATGAAATAGCCCTGGGCATGGTCGCAGCCGAGCTCGCCGAGCAAGGCCAGGGTCTCGGCATCCTCCACCCCCTCCGCGGTCGCGGCGAGGCCGAGACCGTGGGCGAGATCGATCACCGCCTTGACGATAAGCCGCGATTCGCGCGAGCGAACGGCGTCGCCGACGAAGCATTGATCGACCTTCAGTTCGTTATAGGGAAGCTGCCTCAGCTGGAGCAGCGAGGAATAACCCGTACCGAAATCGTCGAGCGCGAGGCTCATCCCCTTGAGCCGGAACCGGGTCAGGGTATCGAGCAGTCGAACGAGATGCTGGGTCGCCCCTTCCGTCACCTCGATCGTCAGGCAATTGGCCGGCACCCCTTCGGTCTGGCAGAGCCGGTGGAGGTAATCCGGGAAATAGACGTCGCGAAGGCTAAGCGCCGAGATGTTGAAGGCGATGTTGGTTCGAAGCCCCTGCTCGCTCCAGGTCACCCATTGCTTGAGCCCGCGCCTCAGGACCCAGTCGGTCAGCTCGTCGATCAGTCCGTAGCGCTCGGCGAGCGGGACGAAGGTGGACGGCTCGATCAGCCCGAGCATCCGGTGCGGCCAGCGGGCCAGGGCCTCGACTCCGGCGAGCCTGTTGTCGGCGACCGAGATCTTGGGCTGATAGAGCAAGGACAATTCGTCTCGCTCCACCGCCAGCTGAAGCTCGGTCAGGAGGTCCGCTTCAGAAACCGATGCAGCCCGCATCCCGCGCCTCCCGTCCCTGCATGGCGTCCATCAGCTGATGGAGCCGCACCGGCTTCTGCAGCGGCCCCGTCATCCGAAGCCCGAGCGCGGTGCCCAGCCGCATCGCCGCCTCGAGCACCCGTTCATCGAAGCCGCTGATCGGAAGGATCAGCGCTCCGCTCTTCTCCTCGGCGAGAAAGCGCAACAGCTCGACCCCGTCGCTTCGCGGCAGGGCGAGGTCGAGCACGACCACATCCGGATCGCAGGCCAGATACTGGCTCCGGAAGCTCTCCGCGGTGACGGTGATGATCGCTTCGTAGCCGCATTCCTCGGCCGCGTGGGCCAGGAACCGGGCGACCGAAAGCTCGTCGTCGATGAGCAGCAACCGGCGCCTCGCGCCGGGCTCGCGGATCAGCGGACGGACCGTCGGCTCCGGGAGAAGCGGCACCTCAGTCATGGCGCGGCCGCGGGGCCATTCGAAGCCCCTCCACGCCGGACCGGTAGAAGCGGCTCTTCCAAAGGCTGAACTCCTCGATGCTGAGGTCGTAGCGCCTCAGGGCCTCGTCGAGCCTGAGCATCCCGCTCTGCACCGCCTCGACCACCTGCGCCTTGCGGCGGGCGACCCAGCGGCGGGTTCCCGCCGGCGGAAGGCTGGTTCCGAGCGAGCTCGGGATGTGCGCGGCCTGGGCCGGGCGGCGGCGGGAGTTGCGGCGACTGGCCATGTCGGCCTCCTTTGCTTCGCCCCCGGTCCGGGCGACTCAGCGCCCACAAAGGTTAAGAAAGTCCTAAGACGCGCGGTTTATAGTCGGTTAACCGCCGAAGCGTTTGGAGAGAGCGACAAGTTTAACGCCGTTCCGGCGACGGCTGGGGCCGGTGGTGCGAAAACCGCAGAGCCTTTCACCCGCCGGGGCCCAAGCCTGGGCCGGGATGACGACGCGCTAAGCCGGAGGCGCGATCGCCGCCGTCTTGGCGCGCTTGCGTTCGGTGAACCAGATCGCGATCAGCGACAGCTCGTAGAGGAGGATGAGCGGGATCGCGAGGAGGAACTGGGAGACGATGTCGGGCGGGGTCGCGATCGCCGCGATGACGAAGGCGACGAGGATGGCATAGCGCCGTCCGCTCTTGAGCTGGGTGCGAGTGACCAGCCCCGCCCGCTCCAGCAGCATCAGGAGGATCGGGAGAAGGAACGCGATCCCGAAGGCCAGGATGAAGTGCATGACGAACGAGAGATATTCGCCCATCGCCGGCAACGCTTCCTGCTGGATGCCCGGAATCTGGCCCTGGTAGCCGAGGAAGAATTTGATCGCGAGCGGCATGACCACGTAATAAGCGAGCGCGCCGCCGCCGATGAACAGGATCGGGGTCGCAATCAGGAACGGCAGGAAGGCGCGCTTCTCCTTGGCGTAGAGCCCGGGCGCGACGAACATCCAAATCTGAGTGGCGATGATCGGAAAAGCGAGGAAGAAGGCGGCGAACAGGGCCACCCGCACCTCGGTGAAGAAAGCCTCGTAGAGCTTCGTGTAGACCAGCCTGCCCTGCCCCGTGCCGAACCCGGCGATCAGCGGCTGGACGAGGAAGGCGAAGATCCTGCCCGCGAAATAGAAGCTGATCCCGAAGGCGACCCCCAGCGCCAGGAACGACCAGATCAGCCGCCGCCTGAGCTCGATCAGATGCTCCATCAGCGGAGCGCGGGTCTCGTCGAGGTCGCTCATGGCAGAGGTCCGGCGGCGGCGGCGGACGGCGGCGCGGCCGACGCATCCGGCCCGGGCTCGGGCGGCCGATCGTCGGGCGGCGCAAGCTCGGCCGGGACGGCCAGGGCTTCGGGATCGGCGTTCGGTTCGGCGAACGGATGCTCGGCGAGAATGCGCGCATTCTCCTCGCGCCATTTCTTCTCCATCTCCTCGAGCTCGGACTCGCGCATCATCGTGTCGATTCCGGAACGGAAATGGCGCGCCATGCCGCGGGCGCGGCCGACCCATTGCCCGACCGTGCGCATCACCCGCGGCAGGTCCTTGGGCCCGATCACCACCAAAGCGACGATGGCGATGACGAGCAGCTCGGTATAGCCGATGTCGAACATCAGGCGCGCCCTTCGCGCGAGATCTTAAGGCTCGCCGCGCTTATCGAGGTCGAGCCCGCGGCTCCCTTCGGCCGGGGGCGCCGCATTCGCCTCGTCGGTAAGCCGGCGCGGCGGCTCGGCGGTCCTGGCGGCCGCGGCCTCCTCGTCCTCGCTCATGCCCTTCTTGAAGCTCTTCAGGCCCTTGGCGACATCGCCCATCATCTCGGAGAAGCGGCCCTTGCCGAACAGCAACAGGATGACCACGCCGACCACCAGCCAGTGCCAAATGCCGAACGTGCCCATAATCCGTCTCCAATGCCGTTGAGGCGTACCTAGTCCCACTGAGGTCCAGTTTCCACCCCAACCCCCGTCAGGCGTCCGTTTCCTCGTCGTCGCCCATTCCCTCGAGCCCGAGCTGCTCCATCGCCGCGTCGATCGGGTCGAGGAGGCCCGCCGCCTTGAGGTCGTCGAGGCCGGGCAGGTCGCGCCGGCTCGCCAGCCCGAAATGGGCGAGGAAGGCGGGGGTGGTGGCGTAGATGAGCGGCCGCCCCGGCGCCTCGCGCCGGCCGGCGGGCCTGACCCAGCCCGCCTCCATCAGCACGTCCAACGTTCCCTTCGAGATCTGGACCCCGCGTATCGCCTCGATCTCGGCTCGGCTGACCGGTTCGTGATAGGCGATGATGGCCAGGGTCTCGACGGCGGCGCGCGACAGCTTGCGGGTCTCGTCGCGCTCCCGCCTGAGGATGAAAGCGAGGTCGGGAGCGGTCTGGAAATGCCAGCGCTTGCCGCGTTCGACCAGCTCGATCCCGCGTCCGTCGTAATGGCGCGCAAGCTCGGCCAGAGCGGCGGCGGCGTCGACCTCCGGGCCGACATGGGCGGCGATGTCGTCGGCGCTCATCGGCTCCTCCGCCGCGAACAGCACCGCCTCCACGGCGCGAAGGCTGTCGTCCATCCCGATCATGAGCCCACGCTCAAAAAATGGTGACAGTTACCAATTTCCGGACCCGTCGTTCCGGCTCGAATCGGCGGCGATGGGAAATTGGTAACTGTCACCATTTTCTCCTCAGGCCGCTCGGATGAAGAGGGGCTCGAACGCCCCTTTCTGGTCGAGCTCGACCCGGCCCTTGCGGGCGAGCTCCAGAGCGGCGACGAAGCTGGAGGCGAGGGCGGACTTCCTGAACTCGCCGTCCCGGGTGTCGGGAAGGAAGGCCTCGATCCGGGTCCATTCGAGCCTTGTCCCGAGCATTCGCTCGACCCGCGCCAGCGCCTCTTCCAAGGTCATGACCGGCCGCCGGGCGACGACGTGGAAGGCCGGCTCGCTTCGGGCCCTGACCGAACCGTAGGCGGCGATCAAATCGTACAGCTCCGCTCGCCACGAAGATCGGCGCACCACCCTCAACCCCTCGGGCGCGCCGCGGCGGAAAACGTCGCGGCCGAGCCGGTCGCGGCCGAGCAGCCTGGCTCCTGCCTCGCGCATCGCCGCCAGGCGCTGAAGCCTCAGCTGAAGCCGCATCGCCAGTTCCTCGGGGCTGGGATCGGCTTCCTGCTGGCGCGGCAGAAGCAGGCAGGATTTGAGATAGGCCAGCCACGCCGCCATGACGAGATAATCGGCGGCGATCTCGAGCTTGAGCTTCTTCGCATCGGCGATGAAGGCGAGATATTGCTCGACCAGAGCGAGGATCGAGATTTTCGCCAGGTCGACTTTCTGCGAACGGGCCAGCGTCAGAAGCAGGTCGAGCGGCCCCTCCCACCCGTCGAGATCCAGGGTCAGCCGGTCCGCCTCCCGGACCGGCGCCGGCGAGTCGAACTCGTCGAAGGATTCCTCTCCGCCCATGCGCCGAGCTTAGGAGCGCACGCAGCCGAAACGAAGGGATTTGCGGCATTTATGCACAGCATTTTTTGATGCCTTGCAACGCCCGAATTGGATGATACAAAATATCTAGAACCAAGGGAGATGCCATGCGTACGCCCCTGCTCGCGATCGGTCTCGTTACCGTCTTCCTCGCCGGGGCCGATGCCTTCGCCGCCCAGTCCCGCGGCCGCGCCGCGGCGAGCAAGCCGAGCGGAAGCCTTTCGGCGTTCCGTTCCGATGTCGAGCTTCGGACCTATCTGCGCCGTCTCAAGCGCCAGGAGGAGGCCGAAATTCCGCCGCCGGCGCCGGTGCCCGAGCCCATGTACGCGCCGCCCTCCGCCCCTCCGCCCGCGAGCGCTCCGGCGCCGAGCGCGACGGCCACCGTCGGATACAGCATCAACGCGCTTCCGCAATCGCGACAGACGAATACCGCCAAGGCCGCCGACGGAATCACCAACAACCAGGAAGCCAATGTCGACGAGGGCGGGATCGTCAAGATGCGCGGCGACACCCTCGTCATCCTCCGCCGCGGCCGGCTGTTCACCGTCTCGCTCGCCGGCGGGACCATGCGCCCGATCCATTCGATCGACGCCTTCCCGCCGGGCGTGAGCGGCGAGGATAGCTGGTATGACGAGATGCTTATCTCCGGCGACCGGGTCATCGTCGTCGGCTATTCCTACGGTCGTGGCGGCACCGAGATCAACCGCTTCCGCCTCGACGCCGCCGGCCGCCTCCGATTCGAGGACGCCTGGCACCTCAAGTCGAACGATTATTATTCGTCGCGCAACTACGCCTCGCGGCTGATCGGCAACCGCCTGATCTTCTACACGCCGCTCGACCTCTATTGGGAGGACGATCCGTTCGAAGTCCTGCCCGGGGTCCGCCGCTGGCAAGGCGGCCGGGGCGCCGAGGATCGCAAGTTCAGGCGAATCGCCCGGGCCGACCGGGTGTTCATCGCGCCGGCGATGCGCAATTCGCGCGACGCGGTCGTGGACACGCTTCACAGCGTCACCAGCTGCGACCTCACGGCGGCCGATCTCGGCTGCTCCGCCACCGCCGTGCTCGGCCCGTCGTCGCGCACCTTCTACGTCTCGGCCCAGGGCGTCTATCTGTGGGTGACCGACGCCTGGCAGTCGGATCGCCCGGAATCCTATCTCTACCGCCTCCCCTTCGGACGCGAGCGCCCGTCGGCGACCGCGGCGCGCGGAGTGCCGGTCGATCAATTCTCGTTTCGGGAGGATCCGGCGGACGGGATCGTCAACGTCCTCGTCCGAAGCGACGGCGGCGGCGACGCGATGTTCGCACCCGAGGCCGGCGACGGCCGGGCCGGGGTCGCCTTGCTCCGGGTCCGCTTCTCCGATTTCGGCGACGCTTCACGGCAGGTGCCGAGGGCCCGCTACCGCTTCCTTCCGTCGGTGCCGGGCTGGTCGTTCCACAATCGCTTCACCGGCGACTACGTCCTTTACGGCGCCGGCACCGACGGCGAGACTGCCAGACGGGCGAATCTGATCGCCGCCGGAGTGCGAAGCGGCAGCGTCACACCGCTCTCCCTCCCCCATTCGGTCGACCGGATCGAGCTTCTCGGACGCGACGCCATCGTCATCGGAGGAACGCCGCGCGGCCTCGGCTTCTCGACCGTCGAGCTGGACGGCCGAAGGCCGGATCTGGGCGATCGCTACGTCCATCCGGATTCGGCGGAGGGCGAGAGCCGAAGCCACGCTTTCTTCTTCAGCCCGGATCCGGACACGCCCGACGGCGCCTCGGGAACGGTCGGCCTGCCTATCGCCAAGCGTTCCGACCCGGCGCTGGCCCGCTTCTTCGGGAGCGCCGCGGCGATGGTCTTCCTTCGGCGCGACGACCGCCGGCTCGCTCCGGCCGGCGAGCTCGACTCCCGGACGAAGGGGATCGTCGACGACGATTGCAAGGCGAGCTGCGCCGACTGGTACGGCAACGCCCGGCCGATCTTCTGGAACGGCCGGACCTTCGCCCTGCTCGGCTACGAGCTGGTCGAGGGCGCGATCGACCGAGGCCGGATCCGCGAAGTCGGCCGCACCAACTTCGCTCCTGGGGCTTCGGGCCGGCAATAAGCGAACGTGGCCGCATCCGTCGTCCCGGCGCATGCCGGGGCCTCATGACGAAAAGGCTCAACGGGTCTCCCGAGGCCCCGGCTTGCGCCGGGATGACGGGGAGGTTGCGTCCCGGCTAATACCGCTCCTACACGTTCCCCATGCTCGGACCCACGCTCGAAACCGCTCGCCTGCTCCTTCGACCGCCGGAGGAGCGCGATCTCGACGGCTTCGCGGCGATGATGGCCGACGAGGAGGCCGCCCGCTACGTCGGCGGCCGGCAGCGGCGCTCGGGCGCCTGGCGGGGCATGGCGGCGATGGCGGGGAGCTGGGCCCTGAGGGGCTACGGAATGTTCTCGGTCATCGAGAAGGAGAGCGGTCGGTGGGTCGGCCGGGTCGGCCCGTGGCAGCCGGAAGGCTGGCCGGGCGCCGAGGTCGGCTGGGGCCTGGAGCGCGGCGCGTGGGGCAAAGGCTATGCGACCGAAAGCGCCGAGGCGGCCATCGCCTGGGCGTTCGATCGGCTCGGCTGGGACGACGTCATCCACTGCATCGACCCCGACAACGCGCCGTCCGCCCGAGTGGCCGAGCGGCTCGGCTCGGCCGTCCGAGGAAGCGCCTATCTGCCGGAGCCGTTCGATAACTCGCCGGTCGACATCTGGGGCCAGAGCCGGGCGCAGTGGCGGGCGAAGCGGGCCTAGGGCAGGTCGGGATCAGGTTGCTTCGTTCGTCATGCCGGACTTGATCCGGCATCCACCTTTCCTGCTCGTTCCCAGGCGCCTGAAGAAGATGGATCCCGGATCAAGTCCGGGTGACGAAGGTCAGGCGAGCGCCAGCAGCCGGTCTCTCTTGTCGGCAAGCTCGGCATAGGAGGCGCTGTCCGCCCGGCCGGCGACGCCCGCCATCGCCCGCTCGAGCCGCTCGCTCCCCGCCCGGCCGAGTGCCCCCACCGCCGAAGCCACGGCGATCATCTCCTCCATCTTCCCGGAGCAATGGAGGACGGCATCCGTCCCGGCCTCGATCACTCCGCGGGCGCGCTCGTCGAAGCCGCCGCCCAGGGCATTCATTCCGATATCGTCGGACATGAGGAAGCCGTCGAAGCCGATCCGGCCGCGGATTACGTCGCCGATCACGATCGGCGACTGGCTTCCCGGCCGCTCCGGATCCCAGGCGGTGTAGACGCAGTGACAGGTCATCCCCATCGGTGACTCGCGCAGCGTCCGGAACGGCTCGACGTCCACCTCGAGCTCTTCGAGCGAGGCGGTGACGATCGGAAGAATCTCATGGCTGTCGGCAAGGGCGCGGCCATGGCCCGGCATATGCTTGATCACTCCGACCACTCCGGCCGAGGCGAGCCCGTCGAGCGAGGCTCGGCCCAGCGCCGCCACCTGCATCGGCTCGGAGCCGAAGGCCCGGTCGCCGACGATGTCGGTGGCGCCGGGCTGACGGACGTCGAGCACCGGAAGACAGTCGACGTTGACCCCAACCTCGGCGAGCAGAGTGCCGATCGCCGCCGCATTCGCCCGAGCCGCCTCGATCGCGCTCATCGGCGCCTTCTCGTAAAGCCGTGCAAACGCCTCGGCGGCCGGGAAGGCCGGCCATTCCGGAGGCCGCATCCGGGCCACCCGGCCGCCCTCCTGATCGATCAGGATGGGAAGATCGCCGCGGCCCTGGAGATTGCGCAGATCGTCGGTCAGCGCGCGCAGCTGGTCCCGATCGGCGACGTTGCGCCTGAAGACGATGTAGCCGACGGGGTCGGAGTCGCGGAAGAAAGCCCGTTCGTCGGGCGTCAGCTCGAGGCCCGAAGGCGCATAGATGGCGGCTTGCATCGCCTCATCCTAGCGTGTCGCGAAGCCGCCGTCAGCCGCCGACATTGCCCGTCATGCCAGCGAAGGCCGGCATCCCGGGGGGTGAAGGGCTCAGGCGCTCTTCACCCGCCGGGGCCCCAGCCTTCGCTGGGGCGACGGGGGTACCTCAGCCTCACACCTTCAGGCACTGCTCCCCGGCGACCTTCAGACGGCCGCAGATCCCGGCCGCGCCGGGGCCGCTGGCGCGCAGCCGGTAATAGGTCTTGCCGTTGACATTGGCCTGCACGACGCTGTGCGAAAGCGGCGCCAGATAGCCAAAGCGGCCGGCCATGGCCTTCCAGGCCTTTTCAGCGGCAGCGCCGCTCGGAAAGGCGCCGAGCTGGATGGTGGCGCCGCCCGCCGCGGCGGGGGCCGGCGCGTCCGGCTGTGCGGCCGGGGCGTTGGTCGGGGCCGGCGCCTTGAGCAACGGCGGCTCCTTCGCCGCAGGCGCCGGAGCCTGGCCCTTGGGCTGCGCCGTCACCGGAGTCTCGGCGACGGCCGTGGTGTCGATGCTGGCGTTGGGAGTGCCGCCCTGGGCGGCGTCGAACGCGGTCTCGCCCTGGCCTTCGACCGTCATCCCCCCCGGGCTGTCGGGCTTGACCTTGTAGGGGCCCTCGGCGGCGGCGATCACTTCGGGGGCGCCGGTCTCGGCGCCGTCGCGATTGCCGAGCCAGAAGATGCCTCCGACGATACCGCCGATGGCGGCAAGGCCGATCAGCACCGCGACGATCAGCTTCAAGGCCGAAGGGCCGCCCTCGCCGCCCTCTTCCTCGACCGCCTCCAGCCACGGGAGGCGGTCGTCATTGTCGAGGGCAGGATCGTCGGCGCGAATGTCGGTCATCACTGCATCTCCTCGGCGGCCGCCACGCCCATGATATTGAGGCCGTTCCTGATAACCTGCCCGAGCGCGCCCGCCAACATTAAGCGAGCTTTGGTTAATTCCGGATTATCTTCGAGAAGGAAGCGGCGGGAGGGGTCGTCGTTGCCGCGGTTCCAAGCGGCATGGAAGGCGGCGGCGAGGTCGCCGAGATAGAAAGCGATCCGATGCGGCTCATGGGCCTGCGCCGCCGCTTCGACGATTCGCGGGAACTGGGCGGCGAGCCTGACCAGGCCCAGCTCCTCGTCGTCGAGCAAGGCCGGATCGGCGGACGCGTCGAGGTCGAGGTCGAGGCCCGCTTCGGCCGCTCGGCGATGGAGCGACCGGATCCGGGCATGGGCATATTGGACGTAGAAGACCGGATTGTCCTTCGAGGCCTCGACCACCTTGGCGAAGTCGAAGTCCATCTGGGCGTCGTTCTTGCGGGTAAGCATGGTGAAGCGGACGACGTCCTTGCCGACTTCCTCGACCACTTCGGCGAGGGTGACGAAGCTGCCCGAGCGCTTCGACATCTTGACCAGCTCGCCGTTGCGCAGAAGCCTGACCATCTGGACGATCTTGACGTCGAGCGCCGGGCGGCCCGCCAGCGCCTGAACCGCCGCCTGAGTCCTTTTTACCGTCCCGGTATGGTCGGCGCCCCAGACGTTGATGAGCTCGTCCGACGCCTCGAGCTTCTGCATGTGATAGGCGGTGTCGGCGGCGAAATAGGTCCAGCTTCCGTCCGACTTCCGGATCGGGCGGTCCTGGTCGTCGCCATATTCGGTCGAGCGGAAGAGGGTGAGTTCCGTCGGCTCCCAATCGTCCACCGTCTTGCTCTTGGGGGGAGGAAGCGTGCCGGTATAGACCAAGCCCTTCTCGCCGAGCAGTGCGAAGGCGCGGTCGACGGCGCCGGATTCCTGGACCTCCCGCTCCGAGGCGAAGAGATCGTGATGGACTCCCAGCAAGGCGAGATCCGCCCTGATCAGGTCGAGCATCGCCGCGACCGAGCGGCGGCGGAAAATCTCAAGCCACGCCGCCTCGGGCGAGTCGGCATGGCTGTCGCCGAATTCGGCGGCTAGAGCCTCGCCCACGGGCTTCAGATAGTCGCCCGGATAAAGGCCTTCGGGGATCGCGCCGATCGGCCGGCCGAGCGCTTCGAGATAGCGCAGGTGCGTCGAACGGGCGAGAACGTCGACCTGGGCGCCGGCGTCGTTGACATAATATTCGCGGGTGACCGAATAGCCGGTCGCTTCGAGCAGGCTCGCCAAGGCGTCGCCGACGACGGCGCCCCGGCAATGGCCCATGTGCATCGGACCCGTCGGGTTGGCGGAGACATATTCGACGTTCACCCGCCGCCCGGCGCCCGCCGGCGAGCGGCCGTAGCCGGCGCCGTCGGACAGGATGGCGGCCAGCTCGTCATGCCAGATCGAGGGCGTCAGTCGGACGTTGATGAAGCCCGGTCCCGCCACCTCGGCGTTCACCACCTCGTCCAGCGCCTCGAGCCTGGGCACGATCCGCTCGGCCAGGGCGCGCGGATTGGTCCGGGCGCCCTTGGCGAGCACCATCGCGGCGTTGGTGGCGAGGTCGCCATGGGCGGGGTCGCGCGGCGGCTCGACGGCCACGGACTTGCGCTCGAGCCCGGACGGCAGGACGCCCTCGGCTTCGAGGGAGTCGAGGATGGAATCGAGGTTCGCGGCGAAGCGGGCGTAGAGGGTGGTCAAGGGAATTTCCAATCAGTCACGATGGCGCTCTAGCGAAAGCGGCAACGCAGGCCAAGGGAAGGAAGCAATCGCTTACTTTACCGAATGCATGTTATAGCTTACATGTGCGTATGTACGCTATTGCTTACTTCTCATGAAGCATGCTATGGCTTACATCTCGAAAGAAAGCGATAGCTGACAATGGCTAGAACCACACTCCGCACCGTTGCCGACGTCGGCAAGCTGATCCGAGCCAAACGCAGAGCCCTCGAGCTGGACCAAGCGGAGCTGGCCGAACGTGCCCATGTCAGCCGCTTATGGGTGAATGAGGTGGAGCGGGGCAAGCCCGGCGCCGGCATTGCGCGCATCCTGAGAACCTTCGCCGTGCTCGACCTGCGTCTCGTCGCCGAAGACGGCCAGGCGGATTCCGCTACCGGAACCTCCCGCCACACCAGCTCCGCCGCCGCCATTACCCGGATAGTCTCCGGAGCGAGGCGAAGGAGCAGGTGAGCGAGCTGATCGCCCTAATCGAGGACGACGTCGTCGGGACGCTTTTCCATTCAAACGGAAAGACCAGCCTTCATTACCACCAGGAATGGCTGGACAATCCCGATGCCTATCCTCTTTCCCTATCGATGCCGATCAGCGCCGCCGATCATCCTAACAGCGCCGTCGATCCCTTCCTGTGGGGCCTCCTCCCCGACAATGAGTTGGTCCTCGACAGGTGGGCCCGCAAGTTCCAGGTTTCCGCCCGCAATGCCTTCAGGTTGATCGCCCATGTCGGGGAGGATTGCCCTGGTGCAGTCCAGTTCCTTCCCCCGGAGCGCCTCGCCGGCCTCAATGACAGCGAAAAACCGGAGATTAGCTGGCTCACACCCGCTGGCCTCGCCGAACGCATGCGGATACTCCGCGACGACGCCGCCGCGGGCCGAATCGCCCGGGATACGGGCCAGTTCAGCCTCGCCGGCGCCCAACCCAAGACGGCTCTGCTGCGCAAGGGGCGGCGATGGGGAATTCCATCCGGCCGTACTCCCACCAGCCATATTCTCAAGCCAGCGACACGCGAATTCGACGGACATGCCGAAAACGAACATCTCTGTTTGGCGGCTGCAAATGACCTTGGTCTCATCGCGGCCAAGTCGGAAGTCCGGCAATTCGGGGAAGTCAGTGTCATCGTGGTCGAGAGGTATGATCGCTTCGGCGAGGGAACGGAACTCTTGCGCATTCATCAGGAAGACATGTGTCAAGCGCTGCGCATTCACCCGGCTCGAAAATATCAAAATGACGGCGGACCGGGAGCCAGAGAGATTGTCGCTCTGCTTCGCGCCAGCGTCCACCAGCCCCGGGAGGAAGATCCGGATTCCGATGACGCCCCTACCGAGGATCCGGCGGAAATCGACGTTTGGCGCTTTCTCCACGCGCTGGTCTTCAACTGGCTGATCGGCGGAACAGACGCCCATGCGAAAAACTATTCGGTGCTGATCGGCAGCCGTGGCTTGGTCCGCCTCGCGCCCCTGTACGATCTTGCCAGCATATTCGCCTACCCCGACGTGGACCCCCGACGTGCGAAGCTGGCTATGCGGATCAGCGATAAGTACCGAATCGGGGAAATTCATTTGCGGCACTGGGATCGAATGGCGGCTGAGCTCCGCGTGGAACCCCAAGAGCTCGTTGCAAGCGTCCGCTCCTTTGCTGAAGACCTCCCTGACACCCTCTCGGACCGGGCAGCAGCGATGCGAAAGCAAGGGATAGACCATCCCGCCATGCGCCACCTCGTTGACGGCGTCGCGCGCCACGCCGCGGCAATCCTTCGCATGTAACGAGGCCTAGAGCGTGATCGCTTGAGAATGAATCGCGGACTTTTCCCCGACATCGGCGTCACCCTGAACTTGTTTCAGGGTCCAGCTGGTCGCTCGCCCGGGAAGCGGAAAGCTGGATGCTGAAACAAGTTCAGCATGACGGGATGA
>DASQLT010000011.1:0-6759 GCA_035629855.1 Allosphingosinicella sp. | reverse complement strand
TGCATGCGCGCGACGCGATCGCGTTCATGGGCGCCTTGCGCGGGCTGGCGTTGCGCGAAGGCCGCCGCCGCGCCGACGAATTGCTCGCTCGGCACGGCCTCGGGGATTGGGCGCGCAAGCCGGTTCGAAACCTGTCCAAGGGCATGGCGCAGACCGTCCAATTGCTCGGCTCGATCGTCCACCGGCCGAAGCTGATCGTGCTCGACGAGCCCTTCTCCGGGCTCGACGCGATCAACCAGCAACGGCTCGAGGAGCTGATCCGCGAGGAGGCGGCAGCGGGCGCGACGATCATCTTCTCGACCCATGTCATCGCCCATGCCGAGCGCCTGTGCGAGCGGATCGCGATCATCGCCGGCGGCAGGGTCCGGTTCGAAGGCCGGGTCGCCGAAGCGCGCGACCGGCTTCGGCCGCAGGTCCGCCTTCGAACCCGGGTCGCCGAGGGACCTTGGCGCGGAGCGCTTCCGCCGGACGCGCATCATGAGGACGGCCTGTGGTCGTTCGAGCTTCCCCAAGTCGGGATCGAGCCCCTGCTCAAGGCGCTGATCGACGCCGGGGCGGGGATCGAGGATCTGTCGATCGAACGGCCGGGCCTCCACGACGCCTTCGTCGCCATCGCCGGCGAGCAGGCGGCGCGCGAGCTCGCCGACAGCGCCGCACAGGGAGACGCGCGATGATGGGCTTCGTCCAATCGGCCTACGTCATCGCCCGGCGCGATTTCGTCGCGACCGTGTGGTCGCGGACCTTCCTCTTCTTTCTGCTCGGGCCGCTGCTCGTCATCGGGCTTTCCTTCCTGTTCGGAAGCATGAGCGGGCGAATGGCGCGCCAGGACGTCCACGCGACCGTCGCCGTGGTGGCCGCCGAAGCGGATTTCGCGGCGCTTGCGGCGGCTCGGGAGCGTCTCAATCCGAGCTTCGCCTCCCGTCCCCTTCCGACGCTCGTCCGCGAGGCTCCGGGCGGGGACCCGTCAGGGCAGGTCGAGACGCTTCTGAGCAACCCGGACAAGCGGATCCTCGCCGTGCTCACCGGCCCTCTCGATCGCCCCATCCTCACCGGCGCGATCACGAACCAGGGCTCCATCCAGAAACAGATGTCGCTCGTCGTCGATCAGGCGCGCCAGCAGCGCGCGCTCGCCGCCGCCGGCCGGGCCGGGCCGCCCGTCGCCGTCGCGGTGGTCGAGACCGACCGTTCGGAAGGCGCGCTCGCGGCGACCCGGGCGATCACCGCCCGAGGCGGCCAATTGCTCCTCTTCATGCTGACCGTGCTCCTGGCCGGAATGCTGCTTTCGAACCTGCTCGAGGAGAAATCGAACAAGATCATCGAGGTGCTCGCCGCGGCGCTTCCGATCGATGCGATCTTCCTGGGCAAATTGGTATCGATGCTCGCCATTTCCCTGGTCGGAATCGCCGTCTGGGTCAGCGGCGCTCTCGCCGCGCTCGCCTTGTGGCCGGGTCAGGCGCCCGGCCTGCCCGAGCCCGCCGTCGGCTGGCCGCTCTTCATCCTCCTCGTGCTCCTCTATTACAGCGCCAACTATCTTCTCCTCGGAGCCCTGTTCCTGGGCATCGGAAGCCAGGCCAATTCGGTGCGCGAGGTCCAGACCCTGTCGATGCCGGTCACGGTCGGGCAGATGCTGATCTTCCTTCTCGCTTCCTACGCGGTCGGCGCCTTCAACAGCCCGCTCGGCCTGGGCGCCGCCATCTTTCCGTTCAGCTCGCCGCTCACCATGGTCGCCCGGGCCGCTCAGACCGCGGAGCTCTGGCCGCACGTTCTGGCGCTCGCCTGGCAGGCTCTGTGGGTATGGCTGACGGTGGCGCTGGGGGCGAAGCTGTTCCGAAGGAACGTGCTCAAGTCGGGCGGCGCCGGGTCGGGGGGAATGCTGAGGCGGCGCAAACCTGCCTCCCCATCGTAAGATGGGGAGGGGGACCATGCGCAGCATGGTGGAGGGGTAGCTGGCGCTGACCTGATCAGATCGCGCTCGACCTCCCCACGTCGGCGCTTCTACCCCTCCACCACCCTTCGGGTGGTCCCCCTCCCCGTGCTTCGCATGGGAGGTAAATTCTATTCCGGGGCGTCCCCGACCTGCTGCCAAAGCTCGACCTTGATCCCGTCGCAATCGAGGATCCAGGCGAACTTGCCATATTCCTCGTCCTGACGGCCGAGGATCTGGACTCCCTTGGCCTCCAGGTCCGCGATCATCCCGTCCAGATCGTCGACCCGAAGGTTGATCATGAAGGCGGCGTCGCTCGGCGCGAAATAGTCGCTGGTCGCCTTGAAGGGCGACAGGATGGTGTAGCCCCCGGGATCGCCGGAATGGGGAAAGGTCGCACCCCATTCGCCGCCCACTCCGAGCGTCTCCTTGTACCAGCGCGCCGTCGCCTCCGAATCCTCGACCTTGTAGAAAAGGCCGCCCAGCCCCGTCACTCTAGCCATAGATCGCCTCCGCCGCTTCTTTCAGGGCCTTCATCGCCAATTTGTATGGGAAAGGTCCGTGGCTGATCCGAGCCACCCCGGCCGCCGCCACCGCCGAGGCTTCGGGCGCGCCGGGGAAGGCCATGAAATTGACCGGAAGCGGCGAGGCCGCGCAGATCTGCGCGAGTTGGTCGAGATCGACGAGGCCGGGCACGAAAAAGCCGCTCGCGCCGGCCTCCGCATAGGCCCGGGCCCGGGCGATCGCCTCGTCGATCGCGGCCGGCGCGTGGGTGGCCGCCTTGGTCTTGAGAAACAGGTCCGTGCGCGCGTTGATGAAGAAATCCGACCCGACGGCGGAGCGCGCGGCCTTGATCCGCACGGCCTGGGCGTCGACCGGGTGAAGGCCCTCGCCCCCGATCACCTGGTCCTCGAAATTGCAGCCGATCGCGCCCGTCTCGGCGAGCCGCCCGATGTTTGCCGCCCCCGTCTCCGGCTCGACGGCATAGGCGCCTTCGAAGTCGACCGTCACCGGTAGCTCCACGGCCGCGACGATCCGAGCCGCGCTTGCCAGCGCCAGCTCGAGCGGCAGCGCTTCGGCATCCTGGAATCCGTGAGCCGCGGCGACCGAGGCGCTGCCCGTCGCGATCGCCTTCGCGCCCGCCTCCGCCACCGCCTGCGCGCTGCCGGCATCCCAGGCATTGTAGAGGATGACCGGATCACCCGGCCGGTGAAGCGCGGCGAAAGCCCGCGCCTTGTCGCTCAGCTCAGCCATACCCCCACCCTCGTCAATCCCGCGAAAGCGGGAATCCAGCCTTTCATGCGCTCCGCGTCAAGCGAGAATAAGCTGGATCCCCGCTTCGCGAGGTTGACGAAGGGCGACGGGCCTAGCGGGGGGCGCGCCTCGAGCTGACGATCCGGCCGGAATTGTCGGTCACCACTTCGAGCAGCTGCCCGGCCCGGTCGCGAACCTGGCGCACCGTCTGGCCGGTCGAATTCACCGTCTGCGACACGGCGGTTAGTCCGGACGCCGCGAGATCGAGGAGCTGCCCGTTCCTCAGCGCCGTGCCCGCGATACCGCCGACCGTCCCGACCGTATTGTTGGCGACCCCGCCCACCGTGTTCACCGTGTTGTCGACAGTCGAAAGCAATTGGGTGACGAGCTGCGGATTGTTGTCGAGCGTCTGAAGCGTCCGCTCGATGATCGCCCGAACGTTGTCGAGCCGGACGACCAGGGTCGCGGTCGCCTGAACGCCTTTGATCCCGATCTTGACCTGGTCGATGCTGGCGTCGGCCCCCGCCGTCAGCTTCAGGAGATTGGCGAGTCGGGCATCGAGCGCGATATGGACCTGGAGGTTGTTCACCTCGAGGTTGATCTCGTCGACCGAGAGATTGGGGATGTCGAGAAGCACGTCGGGCTGGTCCTGGCCCTGCGACACCGCCTGCGCGAGCGCCGTCGACTGGGCGCCTCGGGTCGGGGCGGCCCGGCGGTCGTCGCGGTCCTGGGCAGCGGCGGGCGAGGCGGCGACGGCGAGCGCGGCGGCGGCGGTAAGCAACGGATAAAGACGCATATGGATACTCCCTGTTGACGGGAGCGCAACGTTACTGGGGCGTACCGGTTTCAGCCTGCGCGTCGATTTCGACGCCTTCCTGCACGGAAGCTTCGGCGTGGACGTCGACGGTGACGTCGCGAAGCGCCCTTCGCCCCTCCGCTTCGGGTTCGACTTTCACGTCGACCCGGTTGCCGGGGCCCTCGCCGCGGACCTCGAGCTTCGCTTCGCCCTTCTGTTCGATCGTGACGGAGCGAGCCCGGGCACTGAAATTGAGCTCGATGTCGGGCACCTGGGCCGCGGCGGCCTGGAGGAGGATGAGGAGAATCATGACCGCTCAACGGCTATTACGGGCACTGGTTTCATCTCGTCGCCCCAGCGAAGGCTGGGGGCCTAGGGCGTGAAGACCGCGGCGCCTTTCACCCGCCGGGCCCCCAGACTTCGCTGGAGCGACGGATAATTAGTGGACGAACCGCGCCACCACGTCCCGATACGACCGGCTCACCTTCACCTGGCTTCCGCTCTCGAGCACCAGGAAACACTCCCCGTTGGTGTGCGGCTTGACCTGCCTGACCTGGTCGAGGTTGACGATGCAGCTGCGGTGAACGCGCTGGAAGCGGCGCGGGTCGAGGCGCTTCTCCAGGTCCTTCATCGTCTCGCGGAGGATCAGCGTGTTGTCGCCGGTGTAGATGCACATGTAATCGCCGGCGGCGTCGATCTTCTCGATGGAATCGACGTCGACCCGAAAGATCTGGCCCCGGTCCTTGATGTTGATCAGTTTCTCGTAGCGGTTGGAGCTCGGCGCATCCTCGGCGGCGTTGGCGACCTGGTCGACCGCGTCCGGAGCCACCTCGGCGAGAACCTCCTTAAGCCGTCCGACCTCCTCGGCGCCGCGCTTCTCCGCGAGCCGGTTGCGGACCCGGTCGAGGGTGTCGGCGAGCCTGTCCTCTTCGACCGGCTTCATGAGGTAATCGACGGCCTGCGCCTCGAAGGCGCGGATGGCGTGGTCGCTGTAGGCGGTGACGAAGACAAATAAAGGCGGTTCCACCTCCATCAATCCCTGGATCACCGAAAATCCGTCGAAGCCCGGCATCTGGATGTCGAGGAAGACCAGGTCGGGCTTGTTGGTCTTGATCGCCCGGATCGCCTCGCGGCCGTTCGAGCAGGTCTCGACGATCTCGACGTCGTCATGCTTTTCCAGGCGCAATTGCAGGCCCTGGATGGCCAGAGGCTCGTCGTCCACGAGAATCGTGCGGATCGTCATTTCGGTTCCTCAGGTGGTTCAAGCTGGTACGGGATTTCGATGGTAACGCGAAAGCCCCCCTTAATGTTCGATTCAGTCTCGAAACGATGATCGGCGCCATAGGCTTGCGCCAGACGGTCCCGAATGTTCGCCAGTCCGACGCCCGTCGACTGCTGAGCCTTCACCCAATGATCCTCGGCCCCCGGGCCGGTGTCTCGGACCGTGAGCACGACCCGGTCGATGTTGAGCCGCGCCGTGACCTCGATGTCCGCGCCTTCCTCCTGCGGGGTCACCGCATATTTGATCGCATTCTCGACCAGGGGCTGGAGCAGGAGCGAGGGCAGGCGGGCACGGGCCACATTCTGGTCGATGTCGAAGCGCGGCCGCAAACGGTCCTCGAAGCGCATCTTCTCGATCTCGAGGTAGAGCTTGAGCGTCTCGACTTCCTGGGCCAGCGTCACCTTGGCGGTCGGCTCGTTGACCAATGTGTAGCGAAGAAACGACGAGAGCCGTGCAAGCATCGCATTGGCCCGCTCGGTCTGCTTCAAAAGCACCAGGGTCGAGATCGAATTGAGCGTATTGAACAGGAAATGCGGGTTGAGCTGATAACGCAACATGGCCAGCTGGGCGGTCGATGCCTGGCTTTCGAGCCGCTCGCGCTGGTCGATCTGCTCCTCGAGCAGCAGGAAGTAATTGATCCCGTAATAAAGCGCCGCCCAGGCCGCCAACAGCGAGAAATTGAGCAGAATCGCGCCGAGATATTCAAAGCCGACCGGCCGCGCATAGGGCTTCAGGAACGTCGCGTAACTCCACGTCTCGATGATCGAGAACGCGCTTGCGGCAAGCACCACCGCAATCAGCGACAGCACCACGGTCAGCATCGCGCGCATGGCGATCAACCGGCGGAACAGCGTCGCCAGCAACAAGGTCAGCGAATAGCCGGTGGCGGTCAGCAGCAGCGTATGGACGACCCACATCCAGCCCATCGAATTGGCGAAGCCGGATAGCGAGCGGAGAATGAAATAACCGCTCCAGCCGATCGATTGGAGGATCCAAAACGCCCGGTTCTTGTCGTTGAAGAACGGCTGGTCCAGCCCAATGCCCTCCGCGATCGGCGCCGCCGGCGACTGGATTCGCCGCTTGTCCGGCGCTCCCGCGCGCCGCGTCGGCCGCTCCCGCCGTTCCATTGCCGCGCTATCGGTCGCCATGCTCAGCGATATAGGCGGCTATTTTGGCCATTGCGAGAAGCGCTGTGACACGGCAGTTCAGAGCGACGAGGGAGATGACCGATGAACGAGCCGCCGGCCCGCGCCGCGTTTCGCAGCATGGACGAAGGCACCCAGCAGGACTGGTGGGTTATTGGCGGCCATTTTATGACCTATGCCGCACAGCTTCCCGACCGCGTTCTTGCCCATCTGCGGCTCCTCGACGGCGATTATGGCGGCTTCCCCGTCGACCGGCTTCAGCACTCGCTGCAGACCGCCACGCGCGCCCATCGCGCTGGCGAGGACGAGGATTATGTCGTGATGGCGCTGCTTCACGACATCGGCGACACGCTCGGCA
>DASQLT010000010.1:0-77885 GCA_035629855.1 Allosphingosinicella sp. | reverse complement strand
CAGGCCGAGTCGGCTGATGGGTGTTTGGGCTTGTAGGCTGCCATGTGGTCGATGCCAGTTATATTGGTGGAGCCATCGCGGCAGCTCGGCCTTGCGGTGCTCTGAGGTGGGGTAGGCCTGGGCGTAGGCCCATTCCCTGAGGCTGGTCTGGATGAAGCGTTCGGCTTTGCCGTTGGTTTTGGGCGTGTAGGGCCTGGTTCGGATGTGCCTGAGACCGAGGGCTTTGCAGGCGGCGCGGAAGGCGTGGCTTTTGTAGCAGCTGCCATTGTCGGTCATGACCCGGGTGACGGTGATGCCGAGGCCTGCATAATAGGCGATGGCGGCCTCCAGGAAGGCGACGGCGCTTTCCTTCTTCTCGTCGGCCATGACCTGGCTGAACGCGATTCGGGAAGCATCGTCGATACAGACGTGGACATACTCCCATCCGGCCCCTTCGCCTCGTCCGCGGGGGTTGCTTTGCCTCGTGCGATCGCCGGTGATGCGATGTCCGATCTGATGGAAGCGGCCGAGCTTCTTGATGTCGATGTGGATGAGCTCGCCGGGATGATCGCGCTGATAGCGGCGGACGGGCTCGGCCGGCTCGAGGTCCTTGATCCGGCTTATACCGAGCCGCCGGAGCACCCGGCTCACGGTGGCGGCCGACACGCCCAGCGTCCTGGCGATCTGGTTGCCGGGGATGCGCCTGCGGCGCAGCGCTTCGATCTGCCCGACGGTGTCGGGCGGGGTGGGCCGGCGAAGGCGGTGCGGGCGTGACGAGCGGTCGACGAGGCCGGCCTCGCCTTCGGCCCGGTAGCGCCTGACCCACTTGGCCACAGTCTTGACCGACACGCCCATGTCCGTCGCGACGGACATGGACGGTTGGCGCTCTACCAGCACGCGCCGTACCAGCTCGGCTCGACTGTGCGGCGTCAATCGGGCATTCTTGTGGATGTTCATCCGACTCTCCTGGGATCTGAAGCTTCGCAACCTCAGTCTCCCCGGTTCGGGTCGGATGGACAACCTACTGAAAGCTCACAGCTAGCGGCTCGGCGGGAGGGTCGAATAGGGTACCGTCCGGACGGCGATGCCGTTCAGCATCCAGCCCTGGTTCCACTGGTAGAGAAGGTCGAACTGCACCGCCTGGGGGCGCATTCTGAAGGCGCCGCGAAGCCGAAGCATTCCGCCTTCCAGCGCCGGTGGAAATTCGTAGGACGGCTCGATCGAGAGCGTGTCGCTGAGGTTTATCCCGCTCTCCCGAAGGCTCGCGAATATCCGCGAAAGGGCCGGAGCGCCATTGGCGGTCTGGAAGTCCGGGGATCCCAGGCCGCGAAGCACGTTGTAATTGCCGGTCTTGTTGGCGTGGTCGACCGCCGCCATCGTGCTCCATACCATCCGCGCCAGTCCGGCCTGGTCCGGAATGGAGTTGACGACTGCCGCGGGCCGCTGTGCCTGGGCCGGGGCCGTCGAAACCGTCAGAACCAGGGCCGCCAACAGCAAACGGGCCGGGGCGAAACGCCCCGGCCCGCTCGTCTGGCCTTGATCCGGCCTGCTTACCACGCGGTCGAGAAGCCGGCGCGAGCGCCGATCTCGCCGCTGTCGAAGCCCAGGCCGACGCCGGCCGAGAAGGCCGCGTTGGCGCCGACGCGCGCGGCGAAGGAAGCCGTGCCCGCCAAGCGGTTCTGGTAGTAGCCGATGCCGCCGGCGACACCCATGCTGGTGCCGTCCGGAAGGTTCGGGGTCTCCATCGCCAACGCCATGGCGACGCCTTCATTGGCCTTGCGGATATCGCGACGGTTGACCTCGGAGAGGTCGAACAGGGTCGTGACGTTGTTCTGCAGGGTGGTCACGTTACCCTGCAAACCGGCGATCGCAGTGGTGTTGGCCGCGGTCTGGGTCTGCAGTGCGGCGACCGCCGGGATCAGCGTGGTGTTGGTGGTGATGACGCCATTGGCATCGTTCACCAGAACGCCCGCCGTGGTGTAGCCGCCGAAGCGAACCGTCGAGCCGGCGCCGCCGACGCTGACCTGGTTGGCCGCCGTCGTGGTCGCGCCGGTACCGATCGCCGTCGAGTTGGCGAAGGCCGCGGTCGCACCGAAGCCGAGAGCGGTCGAATTCGCCGCCGTAGCCGCGGCGTTCTTGCCGATCGCAGTGGCCTGCGTGGCGGTGGCACGGGCCTGATGTCCGGCCGCCAGAGACAGATCGCCGGTCGCCGAGGACTGCCAGCCGAAGGCCTGCGCGCCGCGGCCGCTGGCAACGGCTTCGCCGCCCGCGGCCGTCGAATGGAAGCCCGAAGCCACGGCCAGGTCGCCGAGCGCGACCGCGTCCTCGTCGCTCGCGATGGCGCCGCGGCCGACCGCGAGAGAGCTCACGCCCGTCGCCGCGGACTGAGTTCCAAGAGACGTCGAGTTGACGGCCGACGCGGAAGCGCGATTGCCGACGGCGGTCGAGCCGGCGCCCAGCGCGGTCGCAACGGTGCCGACGGCGGTGCTGTTGGCATCCTGGGCGAGCGAGTCCGCGCCGACGGCGACGGATTCGGCGCCGAGGCCGCGCGAAAGCGCGCCGACGGCGGTGCTGGCGGCGCCGGCGGCGCTGGAGCGGTTGCCGAAGGCGCTGGAGAGTGCGCCGGAGGCGGTGGCGACGGTACCGACCGCGGTCGACTGCGCGCCCGAAGCTTCCACATCCCCGCCGACGGCGACGGATTCGACGCCGGTCGCGGACGACAGCGAGCCGACCGCGACGTTGAAGTCCTGAGTCGCCTCGGCCAGCCGGCCGATGGCGGTGGCACCCTCGTTGGACGCGAGGGCGGCGGTGCCGATGGCGATGCCGTCGGTCGAGCCCAGGGTCACGGTCGCGCTGTTGCCGAGGGCAATGCCGCTGGTGGCGTTGACGGTGTTGAACGCGCCGAGAGCGACGGAGAACGAGCCGGTGGCGCCGATGGTGTTGAAATCACCGATGGCGGTCGAGCCGGTCGCTCCGGCGGCAGTCTGGCTGCCCGTGCCGATGGCGGTGCTGAAGCCGCCGGCGGCGATCACCGGGCGGCTGGCGACGCCGCCGCTGCCGATGGCGACCGAGGACCGGCCGCTGGCTTCGGAGCCGGCGCCGACGGCGGTGGCGTTCACGTCAGCCGCCGAGGAACGGTTGCCGAGCGCGGTCGAATCGTCGCCGAGCGCGGTCGAGACGACGCCGACGGCAGTCGAGCGGTCGCCGGAGGCGAGCGAGTCGGTGCCGACCGCGGTGCTCTCCTCGCCGGTGGCGGTGGCGAGCTGGCCCACGGCGGTCGCGAAGTCGGCAGCGCCGGTCGTGGAATTGGTGCCGCATTCGGTCGTCAGCAGGCCGGTGCCGTCGTTGCACGGCGCGGTCGGATCGGCCGAAGCCGGCGCCGCATAAAATACGGCCGCCGACATGGCGGTCGCCGCCAAGAGCTGGATCCTGGTCATTCTGGTCATGAAACTTCCTCCCTGTATGGATTTGAAACTTATCTTCGATCCGCGATGGGACTGCCCTGAAACAGGTTAAACCCTGCACTTTCCCCTTCGGCAGCCGCACACTCGCCGGCTGGCGCCGTTTTCGGAGATGCTCCTTTGGCTTGCAAGCCTGATTCGTCGCGCAAAGGCGCCGGAATCAACTATTTTCGCAAGATGTGCCCCTTCCTCCCCACTTTTCGCCCGCACTCGGGTCTAAACGGCTCCACGAGAGGCTCGACGACAGTTCCCTTCCCGGCGCGCATGGATAAATCTTCGTGCAGGCGCTAGGCGGTCCGCGCGACGAGGAAGAGGGAACGCGCCTTGGCCGGATTTGAGCTGATCGCAGGGATCGAGGTGGATCCGCGGCTGAGGGCCTTCGTCGAAGAGGAAGCGCTGCCCGAGACCGGAATCGCGCCCGCCGCTTTCTGGTTCGGCTTTTCCGCTCTGCTTCGGGAGCTCACGCCGCAGAACAAGCGCCTGCTGCGCCGCCGAGAAGATCTGCAGGCCCTGATCGACGAGCGCAATGCGGCGCTCGGCGGCCGTCCCGGCGACCCGGCCGAGGAAGAGGAGTTCCTTCGCGAAATCGGCTATCTCGTCGATCCGCCCGCGCCCTTCGCGATCGGTACCGAAAATGTCGACCCGGAGATTGCCCGTATCGCGGGGCCGCAACTGGTCGTTCCGGTAAACAATGCCCGCTACGCGCTCAACGCGGCCAACGCCCGCTGGGGCAGCCTCTACGACGCCCTCTACGGAACCGACGTCCTCGGCGACCGGCCGCGCGGCGGCGGCTATGACGAGGCGCGGGGCGCCCGGGTCGTCGCCCGGGGCCGGGCCTTCCTCGACGAAATCGCGCCGCTGACGGACGGCAGCCACGCCGACGTCGCTCGCTACGGAATCGAGGACCGCCGCCTCGTCACCGACCGCGGCGGCCTGCGCGACCCGTCTCTGCTCGCCGGTTGGCGGGACTCGTCGCCGCTTCTGCGCCATCACGATCTCCACCTCGAGATCCTCGTCGATCCGAACCATCCGATCGGCCGCACCGACAGGGCCGGAGTGGCCGACATCCTGATCGAGAGCGCGATCACGGCGATCATGGATTGCGAGGATTCGGTCGCCGCCGTCGATGCCGAGGAGAAAGTGGCGGTCTACCGCAACTGGCTCGGGCTCATGAAAGGCGAGCTGAGCGCCTGTTTCGACAAAGGCGGACTCGGGCTGGAGCGGCGGCTCGAGCCCGACCGTACCTACCGGGCGCCGGGCGGCGGCTCGCTGACGCTCAAGGGCCGGGCCCTGATGTTCGTCCGCAACGTCGGCCATCTGATGGCGAACCCGATGATCCGGGTCGACGGCGAGGATGTGCAGGAAGGCCTGGCCGACGCGGTGATCACCGCGCTCGCCGCGCTCCACGACGTCAGGGGCGCCCGAGCCAACAGCGCGACGGGCTCGGTCTATATCGTCAAGCCCAAGATGCACGGCCCCGAGGAAGCCGCCTTCGCCGGCCGGCTGTTCGACCGCACCGAGGATCTCCTCGGCCTTCCCCGCCACAGCCTCAAGATCGGAGTGATGGACGAGGAACGGCGGACCAGCGTGAACCTCGCCGCCGTGGTCCGCGAGGTCAAGGATCGGGTGGTGTTCATCAACACCGGCTTCCTCGACCGCACCGGCGACGAGATCCACACGGCGATGAAGCTGGGCCCTGTCATCCGCAAGGCCGAGATGAAGAACGCCGAATGGCTGCGCGCCTATGAGGACAACAATGTCGATGTCGGCCTCGCCTGCGGCTTCGCCGGCCGCGCCCAGATCGGCAAGGGCATGTGGGCGATGCCGGACCTGATGGCCGACATGCTCGCCCAGAAGATCGCCCACCCGCAGGCCGGGGCCAGCACCGCCTGGGTCCCCTCCCCCACCGCCGCGACCCTGCACGCAATCCATTATCACCGGGTCGACGTGGCGGAGCGCCAGCGCGAGCTCGCCGGCCGATCGCCCGCCTCCCTGCACGGGCTGCTCGCCGTTCCAGTGGCGACGGAGCGGGGCTGGCCTGCCGAAGCGATACGCGAGGAGCTCGACAACAACGTCCAGGGAATACTCGGCTATGTCGTGCGCTGGATCGACCAGGGCGTCGGCTGCTCCAAGGTGCCGGACGTCCACGACGTCGGTCTGATGGAGGACCGCGCCACCTGCCGGATCTCGAGCCAGCACGTCGCCAATTGGCTGATGCACGAGGTGATCGGCCGCGAGGAGGTTGAGGCGGCGCTCGAGCGGATGGCGGCGGTGGTCGACCGCCAGAACGAAGCCGATCCGTCCTACCGGCCCATGGCGCCGGACCCGGCGGCCAGCACCGCTTTCCAGGCCGCCCGGGCGCTGATCTTCCAGGGCGAGTCGCAGCCGTCCGGATACACCGAGCCGCTGCTTCACGCCTATCGGCTGAGGTGGAAGTCGGGCTCGGGCATGACGGCGCCCCTGTAGAAGCCGCGGGCGTTGCGGATGCGCGCCGCTTCGCGCGCCGCCATTCCGCGCAGGAATCCGCTCGAAGAGGCCGCCCCGGCCGCCTGGTCGTAGACGGCGGCGCGCTCATCCGGATCACCCCAGGCGGCGGCCCTGGCTTTCCAGGCGGCGAACCGGATGCGCTCGCTCGGATGTTTTTCGGCCATATGCTCGATCAGGTCACGGCCGTTTTCGCCTCCCAGGCGGCCGGCGAGCGCGATCAGCGGCTCGAGCGACGAGCGATTGACGATCGTTCGGATTCGCGAGCTTTGCAGGTCGAACCCATATTGGTCGAGAAACTCGGTCGCCGGAGACATCGCCATGATGTTGATCGACACCGAAAGCGAGTCCGCGGGCAACTGGCTGTGCACGTCGCGATGGCGACGGTAGAGCAGCATCGTCCCCTCGGAGAGGCGGGAACGCTCGACGAAGCGAAGCTCCGCTTTCTCCCCGATGAAGCCGGCCGCGCGCTCATAATCATGCTCGTAATAGTCGCTCCAATAGCCCGGCCCGACATAGCCGACCGTCAGGAAACTGAAATTGTGGTCGTGCGGCTGTCCGTAAAAGAAAGCGTTCGCACCGCTGTTGACGACGACGCTGTCGGACTCGGCCGGCCAGAAATTGGCGCGGAGCAGGAATTTGCGGTCGCCGCGGTGGAGAAGGATGACCTGCGCGTTGTAATGGTTTTGCTCCATCTGACCGGCGCACCGCTGCTTCAGCTCCTCGATGACGAGGTCGCCGAGAAACGAGCGGTTGTTGGCGAGCTTGCGCAGCGACGGAGCGAAGCTGGCCAGGGCTTCCTCGTCGTTGAGGTCCGAAGGGCCGCTCTCGAGCGCCTCCACCAGGTCGCCGAGCTCGATACGCTCGTCGGTCTGGGAGTCCATCATGACAGGCATGGCAACTGCTCCTCCGCAAATAATCGGTCAAGGGTCTGCGCGGCGACTCCGCGCACTTCGCAATGGGGATCGCCCGCCGCCATCTCGCGCAGGTGCGGAAGGGCGGCGCCGGCATCCAGCGCCAGGAACTCGCGCATCGTTTGCCAGCGAGCGTAGAAATGCTCGCTTCGAAGCATTTCCCGAAACAGGGGCACGGCGTCCCGGCGCTCCATTATCCGGAGCAGGGTGAGCATCATCTGGGTCCGCGAGCTGGCCTCGTCGGTGCTGCTCGCGCCGATGAAGCGCCGGGTCTTCCAATCATATTCGACCGACAGCGGACCCGCACCGAGCGGGGTCTCGGCGCCGACGAAGACGATGTCGCGCTCGGTCTCCTCGACGATGAAGGTGAAGCGACGGCCGTCGAGGTCGAGCTTCTGCCCGTCCTCGAGGTGAAGCCGGTCGACGAACCGGCAGCCGCCGCTGGCGTCGGCCGTGAAGCCGGCCTCGATCCTCGGCGCTTCCCACAACGACAATGTCGCTCCGCCGCCCTGGATGAAGTGAAAGGCCATCCGTCGGCCGCTGAAGGTGAGCGAGGCGCCGCCCTTCCGCTCGGCCCGCTTGGCGGCGATCGCGTCGGCGCTCATGACGGCCAGCGTCAGGCTCAGCGCCGGGCGGTCGAACAGGATCAGCCCGCTCTGCACCTCGCTCGAGGCGACGTCGAAATGGGGCCTGAAATAGGGATCGGCTCTCGACGCGGCGACCAGCGCGCCAAGCACCTCTCCGATCACGCCCGAAGTCGCGATGAAATTCTCCGCGAGGGCCAGGACGGCGTCCGCTCCGCCGTGACGGACCGTTTCAAGCGCGTCCGCGAGGCGTTCCAGAGCGGGCAGTCGACGGAGCCGCCGCGCGACCTTCGCCGCCGCCTCTGCCGAGCCGAGCTGCGAATCGCGGTCACGCAACCAGGCGGCAAGCTCCTCTCCAGCGATCATTTTCCAGCTTCCTCCGTGTCGAGTTTCGCGGTGGGAGGGGCGCCGAAACGCCCCTCCGCTCTGCTTAGGTGTAAACGAGCACGATGATGGCGGCGCAGCCCCCACCGCCGACCTCCTTCTGCTTGCACGAGCCGTGAATGCCGACGCTCGTCGCAAGCTCGGGCAGGATGGCGATATCGATCTTTTTCATTGTCGTTCCCCTTCGGTCGGTTGGCGTGACGGAGGGAAGGCGCTCGCGCGGCACCCGTCGTTTTCACTGCGGCACGATGACCGCCCCTCCGTGAGATTCAGTCGCGGGCGACGAATATTCCTTTCGCCGCCGGGCAAGTTTCCTGGGGATTTTTCAGTGGAATGGCAGGGTATTAATGGGGGATAAGCTTAGTCGATCCCAACGTCCCGCCGACTTTCTTCCTCATAATCCTGGCGAAGGCTTTCGAGCCGGCTCAGCACTGCCCGCAACCGGCGCCTGGACCAGACCACGCTCAGGAAAATCAAGAAGATGACGGTGAGGGCGATCATGGCGCGGCCCGAACTCGCCCATTCCCATATGCCCCGCGGCAGATCCTCGATCACGCCATTGCTACGCTGGCTCCCCTTGAACACCGCGGCCATCGCAACGATGGGCGGAATCACCATCAGGCTGAGATTGACGCGCCGCAAATTGGCCTTGGCGTTGGCGACGCTGCTTTCGAGAAAAGTGGCGGGATCGCTGGTGTCGAGCGTCGCCGACATTTGGCGGAGGCGGCGTCGGGTCAAGCTGAGCCAAACGGTCACGACCAGCAGCAGTATCGCGGTGACCAAGGTCGTCGGGTTGGGCGTCATGAACACGCTCGAAAGGATACTGCCAACGAGCACCACGAAAAGGCCGAGGTCGGCATAGCCGAGCAGCCGGCCGCGCCGTCGGGCGCGTCGGGCCATGACTTCGAAGACCTCGCGGTCGCCTTCTTCTCCGTCCTGCCACAGATCGGCCAGGTCTTCGAAACCCGATTCTCTCATGACCGCCTCTCCATGATCGTCTTGAGAGTGACCTTCGCCCGCTGGCAGCGCAGCATCACGGCGTTGGGCGATATTCCCAGGATCGTCGCCATCTCACCATAATTGAAGCCCTCCAGGCAGAGTACGATGGCCTCCCGCTGCGGGATCGGCAGCTGCTGGATCGATTCGACCAAGTGCCGTTTCTGGTCGTTGCGGAGCGCAAGCTCGTCGGGCAGCTCCGCCGCCGAAGCGAGTTCGGTCGACAGCTCGACCTGCCTCGGCTCCCGTGCCCGCTTGGAAACGTGGGTGATGCATCTTTTTTGAGCGATCGACGCGGCGAAGGTCTTCACCGAAGCCTCGCCCCGAAAATTTGCAAGAGCGACCCAGATGGCAAGCAATATGTCCTGGACGAGCTCATGGCGCAAAGCCGGGCTGGCTTCGTACGAAAGGGCAATACGGGAGATTAGTCCCATGCAGGACGCGCTCACCTGCGCAAAGAGTTGTTCCCTTGAGCCGTTCTCGGCCATTGCTACACAGTGCCTCACGCCGGAGCACATACCGGCGCGAGTTTAGTGCAGGATCGTGGCGCGAAGATCAATTCGCCTCGCCGGAAAGGAATTCGTACCCGTGGAGCGCAGCGCTCAGAACAAAGGCACGATCGAGGTCCGGGACGCCCACCGGTTCGACGCGGCGCGGCTGGAGGCGTGGCTGAAGGCCGAAGTCGAGGGCTATCGGGGGCCGCTTCGGGTCGAGCAATTCAAGGGCGGCCAGTCCAACCCGACCTACAAACTGATCACTCCCGGCCGCTCCTACGTCCTGCGCCGAAAGCCGCCCGGCAAGCTCCTCCCCGGCGCCCACGCCGTCGACCGGGAATATCGGGTCATCTCCGCTCTGGGCGCACAGGGTTTCCCGGTCGCCCGCGCCTACGGCCTTTGCCTCGACGAGGCGGTGATCGGGACGCCCTTCTACGTGATGGAGATGGTCGAGGGCCGGATCTTTTGGGAGGCCGACTTCCCCGAGGTGCCGACGCAGGAACGGCCCGCCTATTTCGACGCGATGAACTCGGCCATCGCCCGATTGCACGGCATCGATCCCGAAACCGCCGGCCTCGGCGACTACGGCAAGCCCGGCAATTATTTCGAGCGGCAGATCGGCCGCTGGTCGAAGCAATATCTGGCCGACGCCGAGGCCGGCCGGGTGCCTGCCATGGACCGGCTGGTAGAGTGGCTGCCGCGCAACATCCCCCAGGGCGAGGAGGAGGCCCGGGTCATTCACGGCGACTTCCGCTGCGACAACATGATCTTTCATCCGACCGCGCCCAAAGTGCTCGCCGTGCTCGACTGGGAGCTGTCGACTCTCGGCCACCCGCTCGCCGATTTCACCTATCACCTGATGGTGTGGAGGATGCCGGCGGGCGTCTCGACCGGGCTTGCCGGGCTCGACCTCGACGCTCTCAACATCCCGTCCGAGGCCGATTATATCGCGGCCTATTGCCGGCGCACCGGGCGCGACGGCATAGCCGACATCGACTTCTACATGGCCTTCAACATGTTCCGCCTCGCCGCCATCGTCCACGGAATCAAGGGCCGGCTGGTCCGCGGCACCGCCTCCTCCGCTCATGCCGGCCAGATGGCGGCGAGCCTCGAGCCGCTGGCCGAGCGCGCCTGGGAGCAGGCGGAGCGGGCGGGGGCCTGAGGCACCCGTCGCCCCAGCGAAGGCTGGGGCCCCAGGGGTGAAGAGCGCCGGGTCTTCACCCGCCGGGATCCCAGCCTTCGCTGGGATGACGCGCTTCCCGCCCGCCCTATCCCCACCATTCATTTCGCTCTATCCCGAGCGATGGCGGGCTTTGGGGGAAGCATGGCGGAGGAAGGTGCGGAACGGCGGCTGAGGCGAGCGCTAAGGCAGATCGGCTGGGTTCGGCTCGCCGGCACGGCGGTCTTCCTGCTCCTCGCTCTCCTGCTCTCCCGCTATTCCTGGGAACTGCCGCTCGCCAGCGACGCGGAACGGGCGCTTTACGACATACGCTTCACCCGGGCCGCGAACGGCGTCGTCCAGGACGACCGAATCGTCCTCATCACCTATGACGACCAGACCCTGCAGGCGCTGCAGAAGCGCTCGCCGCTCGATCGCCGGGTCCTGGCCGAAGCGCTCGCCGCCCTCGACGGGATGCGGCCCAAGGCGATCGGAATCGATATCCTGCTCGACCAGCCCCAGGCCGAGGATCCGCAGCTCCTCGCCACCCTCAAGGGAATGAAGACGCCCACTTCGCTCGCTTATGCGGATCCGGCCGCGAATGAGGACCAGATCGGCTATGAGCAGCACCAGTTCCTGCGCGCCTTTCTCGGCGCGGCGCGCACGCAGCGGGTCCGCCCCGCCAGCATCAGGATGGAGCCCGACGTCGAGGACGGGGTCATGCGGCGCTGGCCCGAACGGACGGGCGGCCTTCCACCCCTTCTCGCCAACGCCATGACCCCGGCCCATCCGTTATTCGAACGCCATTCGGGGAGCATCGACTTCGTGCTTCCCGCCGATCCGGAGCGGCCCGTCTTCGCCAGCTTCGCGATCGACACGCTGCCTCTGCTCGGCGACGCGATCCGCGACAAGATCGAGGGCCGCTACGTCCTCATCGGCGGCAACATCAAGGACCAGGACGATTACGAAACCCCGATGAGCCGCGCCAGCGGACGCTGGATGAAGGGGGTGGAGGTCCACGCCCACATGCTCGCCCAGCAGCTCGACAGCCGGATGCGCCCCGCTCTGCCTCCCTTCGCGCTGTGGCTGAACGCCGTCGCCATGGTGATCGCGGGCGGTGTCAGCAGCCTCCTCGACTGGCGCGGATGGCGCCTCGCCGCCGTGGTCGCGGTCCAGTTCGCCGTCATCGCGGCTTCCCCGTTCCTGCTTCAGGCGTGGGGCCTCGACACGTACGGCGTGCCCGCGTTCGGAGCGGCCCTCGGCTGGGCCCTGGCGTTCACCGCCGTCGAGACCGCCGCGCGCGCGGTAGGCTCCGAGCAGCGCCGTTTCGCCCAGGCGACCCTGGGCAAATATCTCCCCGCCGACGTCGCCGCGGAGATTCTGAAGGATCCCGAGCGCCTGACCCTGACCGGCGAGAAACGGCCGATCTACGCCCTCTTCTCCGATCTCGAGGGCTTCACCAAGCTCAGCCACGCGATCAGCCCCGAACAATTGTCGGCCCTTCTCAACCGCTATCTCGAAATGCTCAGCCACGTGGTGCTGAGCCATGGCGGGACGATCGACAAGTTCGTCGGCGACGCCATCGTGGCCTTCTGGGGCGCGCCGATCGCCCGGGAGGACGATGCCGACCGGGCCGCCCTGGCCGCGGTCGCTTTGTACGAGGCCGGGGAAGAATTTCGCAAGAGCGCCGGCCCGGACATCCCCGCCATCGGCTGCACGCGCGTGGGGCTCCATTTTGGCGAGGCCGTGGTCGGCAATTTCGGCGGCGAGGGCCGGATCCAATATACCGCGCTCGGCGACGCCATGAACACCGCGTCGAGGCTGGAATCGGCCAACAAGCAGCTCCGCTCGACGATCCTGGTCAGCGCCGAGGCGAAGACCCAGACGAGCCTCGATATCTTCCGCCCGCTCGGGCGGGTCGTCCTCAGCGGCCGGGCGACCCCGGTCGAGGTCTGGGAACCGGTGCCGCACCTGCCGGCGCCGGAGCGGCACCGGCTGAACGCGCTCTGGCGGGCCTTCGAAGCCGGCGATGCCGAGGCGCTGGAGGCCCTCGCCTCGATCGCCGCCGAGGGGAAGGATGCGGCGCTCGCCGATTTGGTGTATCGTCTCCGCCAAGCAGGTCCGGGAGGTCATTTTGTCTTGGGGTCCAAGTAGAGCTTTCGCCGGACCGCTGCTCGCGGCCGCGCTCTTCCTCACCGCCAGCGCCGCTCTGGCCGACATCCTCGTCGTCCGCTCGACCGGCCCCTCCGCGAAGAGCTTCCCGCCCGGCAAGCGCTTGCCGGAAAGCGCCCGGATCAGCCTCAGGCCGGCCGATCAATTGGTCGTTCTCGATGGCCGAGGCACCCGGATCATCCGCGGTCCCGGCACCTTTACCGCCGGCGCGCCCAGCGCCGGTCGGACCGCCTCGGCGAGCCCGCAGGTCCAGCGCCGAGCCCGCATCGGTGCCGTTCGCGGCGTCGAGACCGGCGCGCTTCGGCCGCCGAGCATCTGGCACGTCGACGTCGCTCGAAGCTCCAACGTCTGCGTCGCCGACCCTTCGAAGGTGACCCTGTGGCGGGCCGATGCGGCCGAGCCCCTCACCCTCAACATCGGCGGCCCCGGGCGCCCGGCGAAGCAACTGAGCTGGCAGCCGGGCTCCACCACCTTGGCCTGGCCGTCCGACCTTCCCGTCGCCGACGGCGCCGAATATCGGCTGTCGTGGAGCGGCGGGACGGTCCCGACCGCTTTGCGCTTTCGAACCGTGCCGGCCAAGCCCGCGGGCCTGGAGGACATGGCCCAGACCCTGATCCGCAATCAGTGCGACGCCCAGCTCGACCTGTTCATCGACACGGTGAAACTGCCGGGGTGACCGAAAATCCTCCCCAAGCTCGCTTGGGGAGGGGGACCACCCGAAGGGTGGTGGAGGGGTAATCCGCGCAGGCCTGCGCCAGCTACCCCTCCACCAGGCTACGCCTGGTCCCCCTCCCCATCTGACGATGGGTAGGATCAGTTGGTCGGGAAGCCCCGCTTCTTCATCAGCGCCTTCACGTCCGGATCGCGGCCTCGGAAGGCTCGGTAGGCTTCGGCACGGTCGGTCTCGTTGCCGGTCGACAGAAGGGTCTGGCGGAAGCGGTCGGCGGTCGCCTTGTCGAACGGATTGCCCGCTTCCTCGAACGCCGCCCAGGTGTCGGCGTCCATCGTCTCGGACCAGAGGTAGGAATAATAGCCGGCCGAGTAAGCGTCGGACGAGAAGAGGTGATTGAACTGAGGCAACCGGTGCCGCATCACAAGCTCCTTGGGCATTCCGATCTTCGCCAGCGCCTGGGCCTCGAACGCATTGGGATCGACCACCCCATTCGGATCCATGTGGAGCATCATGTCGACGATCGCCGACGACAGGTATTCGGCGGTCGCGAAACCCTGGTTGAAGGTCGAGGCTTTCTCGATCTTCGCGATCAGCGTCGCCGGCATCGGCTGCTTGGTCCGGTAATGCTTGGCAAAACGGCTGAGCACCGGCTGGGTCAGGAGCCAATTCTCGTTCACCTGGCTCGGATATTCGACGAAGTCGCGCGGCGTTCCGCCGAAGCTCGGATAATAGACGTCCGAGAGGAAATAGTGGATGGCGTGGCCGAATTCGTGGAACAGCGTCTCGGCGTCGTCGAGGCTGATCAGCACCGGCTGGCCAGCGGCCGGCTTGACGAAATTGTTGTTGTTGGAGCCGAGCACGACGTCGTCGCCGAGCAGGCCGGCGCGGCTTCGATAGGTGGTCGCCCAGGCGCCGGAGCGCTTGCCGGTGCGGGCATAATCGTCGCGGTAGAAGATTCCGAGCTGCTTGCCCGTCCCGCGCTCGGTGACGCTATAGACCCTAATATCCGGGTTCCAGGCCGGCACCGTGCCGGTGATCTCCTTGAAGTCGAGCCCGTAAAGCTCGCCGGCGGCCCAATATGAGGCCTCGATGATGTTGTTCAGCTCGAAATAGGGTTTCACCTCTTCCTGGGTGAGATTGTAGCGCTGCTTGCGCACCTTCTCCTGATAGAAGCGATAGTCCCAGGGTTCGATGGTGAGATTGCGGTCGGTCTTGCGGGCGAGCGCCTGCATGTCCGCGACTTCCTCCTTCACGCGCGCCACGGCCGCGGGCCAGACGCGGTTCATCAGGTCCAGCGCCTTGGCCGGCGACTTGGCCATCGTATCCTGCATCCGGAACTCGGCGTGGCTGGAGAAGCCGAGCAGCTTCGCTCGGTCGGCGCGAAGCTTGACGATCTCGGCGATCGTCCGGTTGGTGTCGTTGGCGCCCTGATTGTCGCCGCGGTTGACGAAGGCGCGCCACACTTTTTCGCGAAGCGCCCTGTTGTCCGCATAGGTCAGGATCGGGTCGACCGCCGAACGGGTGTTGACGATCGCGAACGTGCCGGCGGGCAGCTTGCGCTCCTGGGCGGCCGAGGCCGCGGCGGCCTTGACGTCGGCGGGAACGCCCCTCAGCTCGGTATCGGCCACGCCGATGTGACTGCTCTCGTCGGCCAGCACCTTCTCGCCGAAGACCGCGAATTTCTGGGCCAGCTGCGAATTGTAGGCGGTCAGCTGCCGCTTCTGCTCCGGCGACAGATTGGCGCCGCGGCGGACGAAGCTGTCGTAGAGCCGTGACACCAGCCGCTGCTGCTTGGCGTCCAAGCCGGCGCTCTGGCGCGCCTCGTAGACCGTCTTGACGCGCTGGAAGAGCTTGGGATTGAGAGTGATCTCGTCGCTTGCGGCGGACAGCTTTGGCGACCACTCCTTCTCGAGCGCCTGATAAGCGGGGGTCGTCATATTGTCGGTCATCACCCCGAAGAGGGAAAGGACCCGGTCGAGCCGCTGTCCACTCTTCTCGAGCGCCTCGACCGTGTTGGCGAAGGTCGGCGCCTCCGGGCTGTCGGCGATTCCCAGCACCTCGCGGCGCTGCTCGTCGATCGCGAACTGAATGGCTTCGGGGAAGAGCTCGGGCGTGACCTTGTCCCACGGCGGAACGCCGTCATAGGCGCCGCTCCAGTCGGCGAGGAGGACGTTGTCGGGGACGGCAATGGCGGGCTCGGCGGCGGGCGCCTCGGCGACGGCGGGCTCGTCGGCTGTCTGCATGTCGTTGGTCCTGCTGGTGGTTGCGCAGCCCGCAAGGGCGAGAGCGGCGGCGCCGCCGAAAAGGAAGGATTTCAAGGTGGTTCTCCGAAGTTCGGCGAGGACACAGGCAGCGCCTCCTATAGGAGCAAGGCTTAACCTGCGGCAACTCGCCATGGGTTGCGAATTTGTATCGTCGGGCGTGGAGCCGTCGTTCTGAACCCGTTTCAGAATCCCGCGATGAGCCGCATCGCGGGCGGAGAATCGGACTCTGAACAAGTTCAGGCGACGAAAAGGATGGAGTTCCGCCTACCGGGACTCGTTTCGGCGCGGGAAAGGAATCGTTCGGCGCAAATAGCCTTGGAAGCCATGGCCTTAGCCCTGTGGATAAGTCAGCCTCGGGATAGTTTCCGACGGGGGAGTGACCGGTGCTCAACATTCTGATCGTCGAAGACGATCCCTTGCTTGCCGAGACGGTGAAGAGCCTGGTCGAGCTCAATCCGCGCTTCACGGTCACCGCGCTCGCCAACGATCTCGACAGCGCCGTCGCGGCGGTGGAGGAGCGCCGTCCCGACCTCGCCCTGGTCGATCTCCAGCTCGCCAACGGAAGCAGCGGCTATGCGGTCGCCGCCCGGCTTCACGATTCCGGGATCGCCTGCCTGTTCACGACCGCCCGGGCGCCCGGCTTCGCGGTCCGCGACCTCGCCATCGGCTGCCTCCAGAAGCCCTACCGGGAGGAGGATCTGGTACGCGCCCTGAGCGAGGCGGAGGATCTGCTGAAGGGCCGCCCGAAACTGGTCCTTCGCCGGCGCCTGCCCGAACCCCTGGAAATGTACGGCGAGGAGGAAAAGGCGGACGAAGCCGGCTTCTCCCTCCAGCTCGGCGGTCGCACGTCTTGGCTGGCCAAGCTCAAGAAGCTGGTGCGCCGGCCCTCGTCATTCCGGAGCGCGGCGCCGGTCGCGTAATTCGTCGCCCCAGCGAAGGCTGGGGCCCCGGGGGGTGAAAAGCGTCGGCACCCTTCACTCGCCGGGATCCCAGCCTTCGCTGGATGACGATCAGTCCCGCAACGCCGCGCCGGCGCCGCGCCTCACTTATCGCAGGGACACAATACCCATTTCGGCCGGAAATTGGTATCGTGTCCCCGCATTAGCCGCCCCACCTTATTGCGGGGACACAATACCCATTTCGGTCGGGCAATGGGTATTGTGTCCCCGCATTAGCGCGGGGTGGAGACTTCGGCGTCCTTTACCCGCCGGGACCCAGCCTTCGCTGGGGTGACGACTATCTCCGCAACGCCGCCCCCGCTCCCCTGCGGATAACCAGGTTCCTAATCTCGGTCATGTCCTCCATCGCGAAGCGGACGCCTTCGCGGCCGAGGCCGCTGTCCTTGACCCCGCCGTAGGGCATGTTGTCGACCCGGTAGGACGGGACGTCGTTGACCACCACTCCGCCCACGTCGAGCCGGTCCCAGGCGTCGAGCGCCTTGAACAGGTCGCGGGTGAAGAGCCCGGCCTGGAGCCCGAACTTGCTGTCGTTGACCTCGTCGAGCGCGGAGTCGAAATCGGTGAAGCTCGACAGCATCGCGACCGGCCCGAACGCCTCTTCGCGATAGAGGGTCGCGGATCGGTCGACGCCCTCGAGCAGGGTCGCCTCCAGCATCGCGCCCTCGCGCTTGCCGCCGCACAGCAGCCTGGCGCCGCCTTCCACCGCCTCGCGGATCCAATTGTCGAGACGCTGGGCTTCCTTGACGTCGATCATCGGGCCGATGAACGTGTCGCGATCGTGGGGATTGCCGGCGACCAGGGCTTTCGTCTTGCCCACGAGCCGCTTCTTCAGTGCGTCGTAAACGTCGGCGTGGACGATGATCCGCTGAACGCCGATGCAGCTCTGCCCGGACTGGTAGAAGGCGCCGAAGACGATCCTTTCGACCGCGTCGTCCAGATCGGCGTCGCGGTCGACGACGACGGCGGCATTGCCGCCGAGCTCGAGCACGACCTTCTTCTTGCCAGCTTTGGCCTTGAGATCCCAGCCGACGCCGGGCGAACCGGTGAAGCTCAAAAGCTTGAGCCGCTCGTCGGTGGTGAACAGCTCCGCGCCTTCGCGATGCGCCGGAAGGATCGAGAAGGCGCCCTTGGGCAGATCCGTCTCGGCGAGCACCTCGCCGATGATCAGGGCGCCGAGCGGGGTGCGGCTGGCCGGCTTCATCACGAACGGGCAGCCGACCGCGATCGCCGGAGCGATCTTGTGGGCGGCGAGGTTCAACGGGAAGTTGAACGGGGAGATGAAGCTGCACGGCCCGATCGGAACCCGCCTCCACATGCCCTGATAGCCCCGGGCGCGCGGGCTGATGTCGAGCGGCTGGACCTCGCCCGTCATCCGCACGCTCTCCTCGGCGGCGATCCGGAAGGTGTCGATGAGCCGGGTCACCTCCCCTTCCGAATCCCGGATCGGCTTGCCCGCCTCGACGCAGAGCGCGAAGGCGAGCTCGTCGAACCGCTGCGTGAAGCGCTCGACGCAATGCTGGAGCACCGCCTGCCGCTCGAAGCTCGCCATCCGAGCCATCGGCCCGGCCGCTTCGACGGCGGCGGCGATCCCGGCGTCGATCGTCGCCGCATCCGCCTGGGCGCAGCGGAAGGCGATCTGGCCGGTAAATTTGTCGGTGACCTCGAGGTCGGCGTTCGGCTGCTTCGCCACGTTGGCGAGGTAGAGCGGATAGGTGTCCTTGAGTTTCATCTCACCTCGCAAATGGAACGGGGACACGTACTTTTTCGGGGAAAAAGTACGTGTCCCCATTTCAGAGCGCCGCGCTCAGCGCCTTGATGTCCTTGTTGAGGATGCGGTCGTTCTCCGAATAGTCGACCGGGCAATCGACCAAATGCACCCCGGGCGTGTCGAGGCAGCGGCGGAGCAGGTCCGGCACCGACTCGGCGCTTTCGACCCGGTGGCCATGGGCGCCGTAGCTCTCGGCATATTTGACGAAGTCGGGATTGCCGTAGGTCAGTCCGAAATCGTCGAAGCCCATGTTGGCCTGCTTCCAGCGGATCATTCCGTAGGCGTCGTCGCGCAGGATCAGAACGACGATGTTCAGCTGGAGCCGGACCGCCGTCTCCATCTCCTGGCTGTTCATCATGAAGCCGCCGTCGCCGCAGATCGCCATCACCTTGCGGCCCGGATAGACCATCGCCGAGGCCATCGCCGAGGGCAGGCCGGCGCCCATCGTCGCCAGCGCGTTGTCGAGCAGGACCGTGTTGGGCGCCCGCGCCGGATAATTGCGGGCGAACCAGATCTTGTAGACCCCGTTGTCGAGGCAGAGGATTCCGTCGGCCGGCATCGCCTCGCGGACCTGCGCCACCAGGCAGGCGGGGAAGACGGGAAAGCGCCGGTCGCCGCACATGGAGTCGCGATGCGCGCATTCGGCGGCGCGGGCGCGAGCCATCGCCTCGAAATCCCAGGCTTCGGACGGGACGACCGCTTCCTTGATCTGCCAGATGGCGTTGGCGATGTCGCCGATCACCTCGACCTGCGGGAAATAGACCGGGTCGACCTCGGCGGTGTTGGTGCTGACGTGGATGACCTCGGTTCCGCCCGGCTTCATGAAGAAGGGCGGCTTCTCGATCACGTGGTGGCCGACGTTGACGATGAGATCGGCGGCCTCGATCGCCCGGTGGACGAAATCGCCGGCGCTGAGCGCCGCGCAGCCCAGGAACTTGCCGTGGGTCTCGTCGATCACCCCTTTGCCGAGCTGGGTGGTGACGAACGGGATCCCGGTCTTCTCGACCAGCTGGAGCAACATTCGGCTGGTCATCTTGCGATTGGCCCCGGCGCCGATGACCAGCAAGGGCGATTTCGCCGCTTCGATCATCCCGACCGCGGCGCGCACCGCCTTGCCGTCGGCGGTGGGGCGGCGGACGAGGCTGGGAGGGAGCGGACGGGAATCCGTCTGCTCGTCGGCGATGTCCTCCGGAAGTTCGAGATGCACCGCTCCGGGCTTCTCCTCCTCGGCGAGCCGAAAGGCCTCGCGCACGCGGCTCGCTATGTTGTCGGCGGACGCCAGTTGATGGGTGAATTTGGTGATCGGGCCCATCATCGCGACCACGTCGAGGATCTGGAAGCGGCCCTGCTTCGACTTCTTGATCGGTTTCTGGCCGGTGATCATCATCATCGGCATCCCGCCGAGCTGGGCATAGGCCGCGGCGGTGACCAGGTTGGTGGCGCCGGGACCCAGGGTCGCCAGGCACACGCCGGTCTTGCCGGTATGCCGCCCGTAGGTCGCCGCCATGAATCCCGCGCCCTGCTCGTGCCGGGTCAGGATCAACCGGATCTTCGAGCGTGACAGGCTGTCGAGGAAATCGAGATTTTCCTCGCCGGGAACGCCGAAGACATATTCGACCTCTTCCTGCTCCAGGCACTGGACGAACAGGTCGGATGCCTTGGTCATGCCGCTTCCCCCGGAGGTCGCCCCGGGTTTATCCGTCTTTGGGCGGCCTGTCACGAAAGCCGCGAGCCTACCCCTAAATCCTCCCCCGCTTTCCCGGGGGAGGGGAACCGCGCGAAGCGCGGTGGAGGGGTTCTTCGGCTTCAGAAAGACCCCTCTACCCTGCTTCGCATGGTCCCCCTCCCCCGGAAATCCGGGGGAGGATTTTAAAGGCAAGCCGCTTGTAAGGAGCGGACCCTTTGGCACATAGTCGGCTTTGCTGGGGGGTGTGTTCCGATGGGGGCGAGCCGAAATCTTGCGTTCGGCGCATTGGCGGCCTCGCTGCTCCTCGCGCTGTTCGTCTTCCTGTCCCCGGCCGGGGCCCAGCAAGGCTCGGGCGGGCATTATGTCGGAGTCGCCACCTGCTCGGGATCGACCTGCCACGGACGAAGCGAGGCGAACGGCGCGATCGTCCGGCAGGACGAGCTTCGCCTCTGGCAGGATCCGTCCAGCCCCGCCGGAGCCCACAGCCGGGCCTGGCGGATCCTCACCGAGCCGCGCTCCAGGGCGATCGCCGCCCGCCTCGGCGTCGGCGAAGCGGCGAGCGCGCCGATGTGCCTGGGCTGCCACGCCACGCCCGCCGCACCCGGCGCGCGCGGCGCCCGCTTCCAGGTCTCGGACGGGGTCGGCTGCGAGAGCTGCCACGGCGCCGCCTCGGGCTGGCTCGCGAGCCATTATGCGGTCGGCGGCACCCACTCCGCCAACGTCGCCCGCGGGATGGTCCCGCTCGACGACCCCCGAGCCCGGGCCGGCCAATGTCTCGACTGCCATTTCGGTAGCCGGGATCCGGGCCAGTTCGTCGATCACAGGATGATGGCGGCCGGCCATCCCCGGATCAGCTTCGAGCTCGACCTGTTCACGACCCTCCAGCAGCATCACAACGAGGATCCCGACTATTTCCAGCGCAAGCGCCGCCCGGATTCGGTCTCCACCTGGGCGGTCGGCCAGGCGATGGCGATCGAGCGCTCGCTGACCCTGTTCGCGACCCCGGGACGCGGGACCCAGGGGCTGTTCCCCGAATTCTATTTCTTCGACTGCCACTCCTGCCACCGCCGGATCTCCGACGACCCGCGCTTCGAGCCGACCAAGGCCGCCAATCCCGGCCGGCCGATCCCGTCGGGCACTCCGCCCTACAATGACGAGAACATGATCATGCTCGCCGCCGCCGCGCGGGTCGCCGCTCCGGGCCAGGCGCCGCGCTTCGAGCGGGCCAGCCGCAACTTCCACGCCGCTCTGTCGAAGGACCGGGCCGCCGCCCTGGCCGCCGCCGCCGCCCTCAAGGAAAGCGCCGCCGCCGTCGCCGCCGATCTCTCGCGCGGAGTCACCCGGGCGCAGGTGTTCGAGATCATCGACAGCATCGCCGGCGACGCCATCTCGCCGCGCTTCACCGATTATGCCGGAAGCGTCCAGGCGGTGATGGCGGTCGACACGCTGCTCTCCTCGCTCGGCCCCGAAGCGCCGGGATCGATCCGGGCCGACATCAACGGCGCCTACCGGGCCGTTCGAGATCCCAATGCCTACGATCCGCGGGAATTCCGGGCGAGCCTGGGCCGAGCGGCGGCCGCCATCCGGAAGCTGAAATGAGGCGGGCGCCGGGCCTCCTCGCCGTCGCCGCCCTCGTCACGGCCTCGTGCGGCGGAGGGGGCGGCGGAAGCTCGCCTCCACCCCCTCCGCCGCCGTCCGTTCCGGCGCCGCCACCGCCGCCCTCGAACCGGCTCTACGACGTCCCCGCCGCGCTATCCCTAAGCCAGAGCGAAGTGCAGCAGATCATCGCCCAGGGCGTGGCCGAGGCGCAGGCTCTGGCCCTGCCGGCGACCTTCGCCGTGGTCGACCGGGTCGGCAACGTCCTCGCAATCTTCGCCATGAACGGCGCCAATTCGCGCCTTCAGGTACCGCTCGGGCCGAACGGCAGCGGCCACGATCTCCAGGGCGTCGACGTCCCGGGCGCCGCCGCCGGAGCGATCGCCAAGGCGGTCACCGGCGCCTATCTCTCGTCGGGCGGCAACGCCTTCTCGACCCGAACCGCGAGCATGATCGTGCAGGAGCATTTCCCGCCTTCGGCCGCCGCGCGCGGGCTCGAGAGCGGGCCCCTGTCCGGAGTCCAGTTCAGCCAGCTTCCCTGCTCGGACCTCGCCGCCCGCTTCAACGGCAATGTCGGCGCCGGCGGCTTCATCGGCCCCAAGCGCTCCCCCCTCGGCCTCGCCGCCGATCCGGGCGGGTTCCCGCTCTACAAGAACGGGGTCGTGGTCGGCGGCATCGGGGTCATGGCCGACGGAGTCTACGGCTTCGATCCCGAGGTGCAGGACGTCGACCGCGACCGCGAGGAAGCGATCGCTTTGGCCGCGAGCACCGGCTTCGCCGCCCCGGCCGAGATCCGCGCCGACCGGATCAGCGTCGACGGCACCCTTCTCCGCTTCTCCGATGCGGCGACGGGCGACCTGGCGTCCAACCCTTCCGCCGCCCCGGCCTTCGCAGCGATCAACGGAAGCGCCGGCGCCCTCCTCATGGTGCGCGGCTATTACGATCCCGCCCTGGGCGTCCTTTCCGGCCGCGCCTACGGGACCGAGGCGTCCGGAATCCGCCCGGCGTCGGGCGCGGAATTTTCGAATCCCGACGCCTTCGTCCTCACCGACGGCGCCGGCGCCAATCGCTATCCGGTCCGGGCCGGCACCGACGGCGCCCTCGCCGCCGCCGAAGTCGCCGCCCTGCTCGAAGAGGCGTTCAAGGTGATGAGCTCGGCCCGGGCCCAGATAAGGCGGCCGCTCGACAGCCGGGCGCAGGTCAGCATCTCCGTCGTCGACACCAACGGGGCGGTGCTCGGCCTGGTCCGCTCGCCCGACGCTCCGATCTTCGGGATCGACGTCTCGCTCCAGAAAGCGCGCACCGCCGCTTTCTTCTCGAGCGCGGTCGCGGCGGCGACGATCGAGGCCAGTCCCGATTCCGACGTCCGCCAGTTCATTCCGGCGGCGAGGACCTTCTTCGCCGATTCCGCCGCTTTCACCGGCCGCTTCGCCTTCACTACCCGGGCGATCGGCAATATCTCCCGCCCCTATTTCCCCGACGGCGAGCTCGGCCGGCCGCCCGGTCCCTTCTCGAGGCCGATCGCCGAGTTCAATCCCTTTTCCACCGGCCTCCAGTCCGCGCTCGTCGAAGCCGATGTGAAGGCCCATGTCGGCTTCGTCCTCGGCGGTCCCGACACAGCCGCCCAGTGCACCCTCACGCCCAGGCTCGCCAACGGGATCCAGATCTTCCCCGGCTCGGTGCCCGTCTATCGCGGCGCCACCCTGGTCGGAGGGATCGGCGTGTCGGGGGACGGGATCGACCAGGACGACATGATCTCCTTCCTCGGGCTCCACAACGCCGGCCTCCGCCTCGGCGGATATGGCAATTCCGATCCGGCGCGCCGCTCCGACCAGATCGTCGTGCCCGCCGCGGGCGGCGTCCGCCTGCGCTTCGTCGCCTGCCCGTTCGCGCCCTTCCTGGGCACGAGCGAGCAGAATGTGTGCCAGGGGAAATAGGTGTCGTTCGCGGCCGCCTTGCTGCTCGGAGTAAGCGCACAGGGGCTGGAGCCTCCGTCGCCCCAGCGAAGGCTGGGGCCCCAGTGGGTGAAGAGTTCGGCGCTTTTCACCCCCTGGGATCCCGGTTTTCGCCGGGATGACGGGGAGGCGCATCTCGCACAGCAAGACGCCGAGCCCCAAGACCCGCTCCCTTCCCAACCCACCGAGGAAGGCCGCCGCCGCCCGGGAATCCCGCAGAGCGAGCTCGAGGACCCCGTCTCCCAGGACAATCCCGGCGCCGTCCGGGCCCCGCCCCCCGAAGCCTTCCCGACCGACCAAATCCCGGTCCCCGACCGCTGGCGCCTGATCGAGACTCTCGGAGTGGTCAAGGAGCGCTGGTTCGATCCCTACAACCAGAACAGCTACAAGGGCGATCGTCCGCTCTGCCTACCGACGCCCGAGGCCCAGGCCAGGAGGCGCGAGGCGGGCCGCCCGCGCTGCCGGACCCCGAAATTCCTCGGGCTGGACGGCGACGACTGGTTCCTGGTCGTGAACGCCGTCTCCGACACCGTGGCGGAGCCGCGCACCTTTCCAATCCCGGTCGGGATCCAGACCACCGCTCGGCCTGGAAGCAACGACGTCTTCGGCCGCAACGACAGCCTGGTCTTCTCGCAGACCTTCATCGCCGGCGCCGCCCTGATCAAGGGCTCGACCGCCTATATGCCGCCGCACGTCGAATACCGGCTGACCCTCGCCCTCAACGTCAATTATGTCGACGTGGCCGAGCGGCGGGTGCTGTTCGTCGAGCCGAGCAAGGGCACCAGCCGGCTGGACTATGCGCTCGGAGTGCAGGAAGCCTTCGTCGACTATCACCTGCGCAACGTCTCGGACCGCTACGATTTCGACAGCGTCCGGGTCGGGATCCAGCCCTTCCAGCTCGATTTCCGGGGCTTCCTGTTCAACGACCAGCAGCTCGGGATTCGGCTGTTCGGCAACCGGCGGAACAACCGCTACCAATATAATCTGATGGCGATCTGGAGGCTCGAGAAGGACACCAACAGCGGCCTCAACAACGTGCTTCAGTCGCCGCGCCGGGACTGGGTGGTCCACGCCAACCTCTACCGGCAGGATTTCCCGTTCGTCGGCCTGACCAGCCAGGCCAGCCTGACGCTCAACGTCAATCGCGAGCGCGGCGGCATCGAGGTCGACGACAACGGCTTCCCCGTCCGTCCGGCGCTGATCGGAAACCTTCGCGCGCGCGATTACGAAGTCGCCTATCTCGGCTACAGCGCCGACGGCCGGATCGGCCGGATCAACCTCTCGGCCACCGCCTACGGCGCCTTCGGCTGGGACCGGGACAACATCTTCACCGGCGAGATCGGAAAGATCAGGAGCTTCTTCGTCGCGGCGGAGCCGAGCTACGACGTAAATTGGGTGCGCTTCCGAGGTTCGTTCCTTTTCGCGAGCGGCGACGGCGATCCCTTCGACGACCATGAAGGCGGCTTCGACGCCATCTTCGAAAATCCCATCTTCGCCGGCGCCGACACCAGCTACTGGATCCGCCAGTCCATCCCGTTCGCCGGCGGCGGCCGAGCGGTGTCGCTGAGCGGCCGCAACGCCATCCTCAACTCGCTCCGATCCTCCAAGGAGCAGGGCCAGTCCAACTTCAACAATCCCGGCACCATCCTGATCGGCGCCGGCGCCGATTTCGACCTGACGCCCGAGCTCCGGGTGAGCGGCAATCTCAACCACCTCTGGTTCCACAGGACCGCGGTGCTCCAGGCGCTCCGGAACGAAGGCTCGATCCCCCGCGACATCGGCTGGGACCTTTCCGCCGCCGCCGTCTGGCGCCCGAAGATGACCCAGAACATCGTCTTCCGAGCTTCGGCGGCAATGCTCCAGCCCGGCGCCGGCTTCCGCGACCTCTTCGCCAATTCCGACCGCGACCAACGCTATTATTCGATCCTGCTCAACGCGATCGTAACCTACTGACGGCCCCTGATTTTTCCCGTCGCCCAAGCGCGGGGACACCGCCCAATTGCGGGGACACAATACTCAATTCCTTCTGTCAATTGCGGGGACACAATACTCAATTCCTTCCTGTCGACCCGGTATGCGACAGTCGATGGAAATAGGTATCGTGTCCCCGTAATCGACCCCAATTGCGGGGACACAATACCTATTTATTTCCCGTCCACCCGGTATGAGACAAACAACGGAAATAGGTATTGTGTCCCCGCAATTGGGAGGTATTGTGTCCCCGCAATTGGGGCGGGCGTCGAAAGCACTGAGCGGATAAGTTCATGCGCTATGCGGATAGTATCTTGACCTCGCGCCGGTTGTGCTGACAGCTTCCTTCATGGCCCGGCTCGCCCGCTTCGTCGTCCCTGACTTGCCGCACCACGTCACTCAGCGGGGTAACCGCAAGCAGGCGGTCTTCTTCGGCGCGGGCGATTATCGCGCCTACCGAGCCCTCGTCGCCGAGGCCTGCGAGCGCACGGCGGTAAGCTGCCTCGCCTGGTGCCTGATGCCGAACCATCTCCACCTCATCCTGACTCCGCCGTCGCCGGAGGGACTGCGCAATGCGCTCGGCGAGGCGCACCGCCGCTACTCGCGCCGGGTCAACGCGGCGCACGGCTGGACCGGCTTCCTGTTCCAGGGCCGCTTCGCGTCTTTCGTGATGGATCCCGCGCATCTGATGGTCGCGGTACGTTACGTCGAGCTCAACCCGGTTCGGGCCGGGCTTGCGGAGCGGGCGGAGGACTGGCCATGGTCCTCGGCCCGAGCGCATGTCGAGGGTCGAGGCGACGGCCTCACCGATTTGGCCGGGCTCGCCGGAATCGCTCGGGACTGGCGGGCGATGCTGGAGCAGGGGATCGAGGCGGGCGACGGATCCGCCGACGAAGCGATCGAGGCGCATTCGCGTACCGGCCGGCCATGGGGCGATGACGCCTTCCTCGAACGCCTCGAAGCCGCGACCGGGCGCTCGCTGCGCCCCCGCCGACCGGGCCGCAAGCCGCGCCGATAAGCGCCGGTTTCCAATACGCCGGTTTCCAATGCGGGGACCCAAATGCGGGGACCCCAATGCGGGGACACAATACCGATTTCACCGTCGAGCCAAGCGAGCGCGGCGGGGACACGATACCTTTTTCGACGATCGATTAGGTATTGTGTCCCCGTATTGAGGGCTCCGCGTCGAGGGCTTGCCGGACGGTGTGCTTCTCGAGCGCGAGCCGGTCATGGGGAGCATGCGCGTGCGGGCCCCTAATCCCGGGCCGCGGGCCCCCTATATGGAAAGACGCCCTCACTTCCCGAAGGACTCCCCAATGACCATTCAAGCCTATGGCGCCTATTCCGCCGACAAGCCGCTCGAGCCGATCGCCATCGAGCGCCGCGAGCCGGGGCCGAGCGATGTCCAGATCGACATCGCTTATTGCGGGGTCTGCCATTCCGATCTCCACACCGTCCGTTCCGAATGGGGCGGCACCCTCTACCCCTGCGTTCCCGGGCACGAGATCGTCGGCCATGTCGGCGCCGTGGGTTCCGAGGTCACCAAATTCGCGGTCGGCGACACGGTCGGAGTCGGCTGCCTGGTCGACAGCTGCCAGCATTGCCCCTCCTGCGGCGAAGGGCTCGAGCAATTTTGCGAGAACGGCTTCACCGGCACCTATAACGGCCCGACCCAGGACCCGCCCGGACATACGCTCGGCGGCTACTCGCAGAGCATCGTCGTCGACGAGAAGTTCGTCCTCCGGATCCGCCATGGCGAGGAGCAGCTCGCCGCGGTCGCGCCGCTGCTGTGCGCCGGGATCACGACCTGGTCGCCTCTGCGCCACTGGAACGCCGGCCCCGGCAAGAAGGTCGGCATCGTCGGCATCGGCGGGCTCGGCCATATGGGGATCAAGCTCGCCCATGCGCTGGGCGCCCATACGATCGCCTTCACGACCTCGGAGAGCAAGCGCCAGGATGCGCTCGATCTGGGCGCCGACGAGGTGATCGTCTCGCGCAATTCCGACGAGATGGCCGCCCATGCCGGAAGCTTCGACTTCATCCTGAACACGGTCGCGGCGAGCCACGATCTCGACGCCTTCACCGCCCTTCTCAAGCGCGACGGCACCTTGTGCCTGGTCGGGGTGCCCGAGCATCCGCACCCGTCGCCGAACGTCGGAGCGCTCATCTTCGGGCGCAAGTCCATCGCCGGCTCGCTGATCGGCGGGATCGCCGAGACCCAGGAAATGCTCGATTTCTGCGCGGAAAACGCCATCGTCTCGGAGATCGAGACGATCCCCGTCCAGCAGATCGACGAGGCCTACGACCGCATGCAGCGAAGCGACGTCAGATACCGCTTCGTCATCGACAGCGCCTCGCTGGCGGCCGATGACGTCTAGCGCGTGGACATTCCAATGCGGGGACACAATACCGATTTCGATCGGCATTAGGTATTGTGTCCCCGTATTTGCCGTGTCCCGTATTTGCCACGTCAGATACCGCTTCGTCATCGACAGCGCCTGGCTGGCGGCCGATGACGTCTAGCGCGTGGGCATTCCAATACGGGGACACAATACCGATTTCGATCGGCAATTAGGTATTGTGTCCCCGTATTTGCCTTCTTGGCGTAAGTGACGCGCCCCCTTTAGCCGGCCGCCGCCCTTTGCCATAAGGGGCGGCAGGGAGGGGGGTGAATGCAGGAAGGGCGAGCACGAGCCACCCTCGTCATGCCGGACTCGATCCGGCATCCATGGATACGGATCGTGGCGATTTGCCGCCGGCCGCGTTCATGGATTCCGGCTTTCGCCGGAATGACGGGCATGGCCCTCCTGCTGTCCTCTCCTCTCGGCGCCGCCGAAGGCGAGAAGCCGGCCGCCCGGGACTATTCCCTCGTCCGGGCCGAGGCCGCGCCGCGCACCCAGGAATGGGACCTGGCCGAGGCCAAGAGCGGCGGCTGCATCTCCTGCCATACCGACAGCGACAAGAAGACGATGCATTCGAGCCCGGCCGTCGTGCTCGGCTGCGTCGACTGCCACGGCGGCAATGCGGGAATCGAGGGCGATGCCTCGCTCGCCCATGACAGCCCCGCCTACGTCGCGGCCCGGGACAAGGCGCATGTCCTGCCCAAATATCCCAAATCCTGGCACTGGCCGTCGAGCGCCAATCCGAGCCGCACCTACACTTTGCTCAACAAGGAGAGCCCGGAATATGTGCGCTTCGTCAATCCGTCCGACTATCGTGCCGCGCGCGACAGCTGCGGGGCCTGCCACATCGAGGTGATCGAGGCGGCGGAGCGCTCGATCATGGCCTCGGGCGCGATGCTGTTCGGAGGCGCCGCCTACAATAACGGAATCGTCCCCTACAAGAATTACATCTTCGGCGAGGCCTACACCCGCCGGGGCGAACCGGCGAGGATCGTCTCGCCGCCCGATCCGAAGGCGATCACTCCGGAGCAGAAGGCGCGCGGAATTCTCGCCGAGCTCTATCCGCTTCCGACCTGGCACGTCATCCCGCCCGGCGACGTCTTCCGGGTGTTCGAGCGCGGCGGGCGGACGATCGGGACTCAATTTCCCGAGATCGGCCTCCCCTCCCCGTCCGGCTCGATCCAGCGGCTGGAGGAGAGCGGGCGGCCCGACATCCGCCAGTCGAACCGAGGTCCAGGCACCGGCCTCCGGGTCGCCATCCCCGTGCTCAACATCCACAAGACCCGGCTCAACGATCCCTTCATGTGGTTCATGGGGACCAACGACCAGCCCGGCGACTATCGGCATTCGGGCTGCGCGGGCTGCCACGTCGTCTACGCCAACGACCGCGAGCCCAGGCACAGCCTGACTTACGCACCGTTCGGTCGCGACGGTCAGACGGAGACAGTCGACCCGACGATCGCGGGGAAGAGGAAGGCTGAGAGCGCCGAAGCCCCCGCCGACGCCGCCCACGGCGCACTGAAGGAGAAGGGCCACCCGATCCGGCACGCCTTCACCCGAGCCATCCCGACCGCCCAGTGCATGACCTGCCACATGCACCAGCCCAACATATTCCTGAACTCCTTCCTCGGCTACACGATGTGGGATTACGAGGCGGACGCCGATCTGATGTGGCCGGGACCGGAGAACCGGCTGCCGGCGGCGACTCCGGCCGAAGAGACGAGGCTTCGCCGTCAGCGTTATCCGAATGCGGCGGAGATTCACGAAGTGCTCGACCGCAATCCCGAAGGCGCGGCGCCGCGCGGCCTGTGGGGCGATCTCGATTTCCTCCGCAACGTCTACGACCGGGTGAACCCGCTGGCGAAGCAAACCCAATTCGCCGACTATCACGGCCACGGCTGGAATTTCCGAGCCGTCTACAAGCGCGACCGCGAGGGCAATCTGCTCGATGCCGAAGGCGCGATCGTCGCTCCGGACGACCCGGAGAAGTTCAGGAAGGCGGGTAGCCCCGAATTCGTCCCCCCCGGCGTCCAGAAGGGCAAGGCCGTCCACATGATGGACATCCACGCCGAGAAGGGAATGCAATGCGCCGACTGCCATTTCGCCCAGGACAGCCACGGCAACGGCTATATCTACGGCGAAGTGGCGAACGCGGTCGAGATCGGCTGCAAGGACTGCCACGGCACCGCGACCGAATATCCCAAGCTATTGACCTCCGGCCCGGCCGCTCCCCCCAAGGGCACCAACCTCGCCTTGCTCCGCAACGAGGACGGCCGGCGGCGCTTCGAGTGGATGGCGGGCGACGATGGACGGCGGGTGCTGGTCCAGCGCTCGATCGTCGATCCGGAGCTGGAATGGGAAGTGTCGCTGGTCAGGGATTCGGTCGATCCGCAAATACCCGGCTTCAACCTCAAGGCGGCCCGGGCGAAATTGATGTCGAGCGAGGGCTCGGACAGCGGCCGCTACGTTTTCGGAAGTGGAGTCGCGCCTGAAAAATTAGCGCATAAAGACAGTGAGATGGCCTGCTTCACCTGTCATCTCAGCTGGACCACCAGCTGCGGCGGCTGTCATCTTCCGATCGAGGCGAATTGGAAGACCAAAAGCCAGAAGTACGAAGGTATCGAGACCCGCAATTTCGCTACCTACAATCCTCAAGTCGCCCGCGACGACATGTTCCAGCTCGGCCGTCACCAGACCACCAAGGGCAATGTCATAGCACCGGTGCGCTCGAGCTCGGCGCTGATCTTGAGCTCCACCAACATCAACCGCGAAAGGATTTACGTCCAGCAGCCGCCGATCAGCTCGGCCGGTTTTTCGTCTCAGGCTTTCGCCCCGCATTTCCCGCATACGGTGCGGAGGACTGAAACGAAAATGTGCACGGATTGCCATTTATCGCAACGAAACGACAATAATGCGGTCATGGCGCAGCTGCTCCTCCAGGGCACCAACTTCGTCAACTTCGTCGGCCTCAACGCCTATGTCGGCCTCGACGGCGCCTTCCAGGCAACCCGGGTGACCGAATGGGACGAGCCGCAGGCGGTGATCGGCTCCTACCTCCAGCGCTTCGCCTATCCCGACTGGTGGCGCCTCCACGTCGAGCGCAACAAGCGCGAGCTGATCGACTGGACCCGCCCCTCCGAAGGCGGGCGAGAAGCGTTCGCCAACGTCGTCCAGGATACCGGCGGGACGGTCGGCTGCCTCCAGCAGCGCGGCGAATATATGTTCGTCGCCGAGGGCAGAGGCGGCTTCCGGGTCTACGACGTCGCCAGCGTCGCCAACAAAGGCGTGTCGGAGCGGATCGTCACCGCGCCTTTCTCGCCGCTCGGCCACGACACTCGGGTGGCCAGCCGCAACGCCACCTGCCTCGCGCTCCCGACCAACCAGCCGATCAGCGTCGGCCGCAACGCGGCGATCCGCCGCGACCATCCCGAAAACCTCGAGCAGGCCTTCCACTCGCTCTACCGCTACGCCGTGATCACCGACTCCGAAGAGGGCCTGATCCTGGTCGACGTCGAGACCCTCGCCGACCGCGAGCCGCGCAACAATTTCCTGAAACGCGCTTTGACGTGGAACGAAGGGGGCGTGCTCGCGGGCGCCCGCCACGTCACGCTCGGCGGCCATTACGCCTTCGTCGCCGCCGCCGCCGGCCTCGTCGTCGTCGACCTCTCCGACCCCTTGCGCCCGCGCCACGCCGCCACAATCCCGCTCCGCGACGCCCGGGCCTCGGCGCTCCAGTTCCGCTACCTGTGGGTGACCGACGCCGACGGCCTCAAGCTGCTCGACGTCACCCGGATGGATTCGCCGCGCCTGATCCCCTCCGCCACCGTCCCGCTCGCCGACGCCCGCCGGGTCTACGTCGCCCGGACCTACGCTTATGTCGCGGCGAAGACGGACGGGCTGGTGATCGTCGACGTCACCCGGCCCGAGGCGCCGCGGATCCACCAGCGCACTACCTTCGGCGGCCGGATGACCGACACCGAAGACGTGATCGTGGCCTCCACCAACGCCTCCCTCTTCGCCTACGTCGCCGACGGCCGAGCCGGCCTCAAGGTCATCCAGCTCACCGCCCCCGACACCCAACCCAATTTCTACGGCTTCTCCCCGGCGCCGATGCCGGATTTGATCGCGTGGGCGAAGACTCCGAGGCCGGCGCTGGCCTTGTCCAAGGGGTTGGACCGGGATCGGGCGGTGGATGAGACGGGCGGCCAGATCGCGGTGTTCGGGCGGCTGGGCTCGCGGCCGTTCACGCGGGCTGAGATGGAGCGATTGTTCCTGAACCGGCGGGGGCTGGTGTTCAAGGTGAGCGATGCGGGGGGGATGGAGGACTGGGTGGGGTAGCCCACGCTTTCCGGCCGCGAAGCGGTTCAATCCCTTTTTCTACGTTGTGCCGTTGCGCCTTCTCTCAAAAAAATTGGCGCTCAAGATTGCGCCTGAAATGCAGCCAACCGACTATCCGAAATAGTAGAATCCGGCGAGTTTGGCGCGAGGCGCGAGAATGGCGACCCCTTCGCCCCCGTTTATGATTTTGTAATAGGCGCCGGGGCGTGTCAGCGCTCCGGGAAGGTCGCCCATCGGCGAACCGTCCTCGTCGTTGCAGCCGCCGAAAGCGCCTTTGTAAAAGGCGGGCGCCCCAGCCCTCTCTTTGATGGGAGTCGCGCTCCAGCCCGGAGGCGGCACCACCTCCACTCGACCATTCGCTTTTTTCAGATGGATTATGCGCGTGGCGGCTGCGTCGGTGATCTCGACAATCACGGCTTGGCATGCCTCGCGAAACCCGCCGCCTCCACCCGCAAACAGAGTTCGTTTCACCTCTACCTCCGCTGGAAACTGGTCCTCGGGCCATGCCGGACCGGCACAACCGACCAAGGTCAACGCAATTGCGGCAACAGCCCAGCTTCTCACGATGCACCCATCCAACAGCTAGGCCGCGGATGATCGGTAAGACTTAAGATACGATTTCCATCGAGGGTCCTGTCGGGAAAACCCGCGTGGAGAGATGTGTTCCGGCCTTTAGCGTCTCTGCGGTCGGAAGCCGCGCCATGGGCTGACTCCGCCGTGTCAGGTACGCGCCCGGCCCTAGCCGCCCACAGCCAGCCGACCGCGTCCGCCGAGCCATGACCCCGCCATTTTCGGCCGATATCATCGCTATTGAAAACTTCGCCCATACCCATTATACGGAAACCTCTACGAGATGACATGGGTCGGTGACCTTCGTCAAAACGAGCCCCGGTCACTGCTATGGCCGGGGCTCAATTCGTTTGGGGGCCGAGCTGCTACCCGACCCCCGCCCGGCGCACCTATTTGGAGCGCGACACCTCCACGACCTTGAGGAGCAGGGCCGCGAAGGCGAACATCGCTCCAAGGGCGATGCACGCTTCTACGAGTGACATGATCGAATCACTCCTTCAGGCGGACGAACCGCCAGGCCGTCATGACCCGCGGCGCCGCCGCCTCGGAGTATGCAAGCCGCGAAAACCGCTGCAACTGCAGATACTTAATATACGAAATTAGTATTTCTCGGCGGGAGTCGGGTCAATGCGCCAAGTCGGACTGGAGCCGTTCTCGATCAACCGCCGGACCGCTCGGAGCAAATCCCGCCAGGACGCCCACCGCCTTGCCGCGGCTATGCCCTGAGCTGTTTCGCCCAAAGCACCGAAGAACCAAAGAGGCCGAGGCAAATCCGTCGCAGGACATCATTCGCAGCGCGCCTTGCCGGGCGCCGGCTCTTTGGGCCTTTGGTGCTTTGGGTGAACCGAACCCGCTTTCGGGCCGTCGAGCTGTTGCGACAGGTCGCCCGCCACCTTGCCGCGATCGCGGCCTGAATGGGTTCGCACAAAGAACACAAAGGCCATAAAGGCCATAAAGGGTCCGCATGGTAGCTGGCGCCGCAGGCTATTTCGATCGACGGTGCGACACCATGGCGGCTTGACAGGATCGCTTCGCGCTCGTCGCCGTTACGGCCCCTTTGTGCCTTCGTGGTCTTCGTGCGAACCTGAAAGCGGCGTGCCCGCCCGCACTGGTCCCGGCGGAGACGTTCGGGGCTTCTCGGCCTGGGGTCCCGGCTTTCGCCGGGATGACGGGTCAGGGCTCGGCCTTCTCCGCCGCCAGCATCCGCACCAAAGGCTGGAGGCCCGGGCCGAAGCGGGCGAGGGTTTCGTGGGCGCCGGCGGTGTCGAAATGGGTGGCCAGGCGGCGGCCGTTCCAATGGTGGAGGGCGAAGCAGGGGGGGTCGGCGACGATCATCGCTCGGTCGTCGGGGCGGTCCGGGTCGATGGGCTGGAAGTCCAGCGCGACCTGGGGGGCGGTGGAGGGGCAGACGGCCAGGGTCGTGCCCGCCCATTGCGCCACCACCGGGCGGTGGAGGTGGCCGGCGACGATCGCGACGATGTTGGTCTGGGCGGCGACGATCGACTCGAGCCTCTTCACCCACTCGGCGTCGGGATTTTCCGTCATCCAGCTGTGGCCGCTCTCGATCGGCGGGTGGTGCAGGACGAGGAGGGTCGGGCGGCCGGGGGCCTCGGCGAGGCGCGCCCTCAGCCAGCCGGCGCGGGTCTCGCAGAAGCCGCCGCCGTGGCGGCCCTCCTCCAGCGTGTCGAGGACGAGGATTCGCAGGTTCCCGGCCTCTATGGCATATTGGTGGAAGCCGTCCGGCATCGGAGCGTCGGGAAAGGCGGCCCGGAAGGCGGCGCGGCCGTCGTGGTTGCCGAGCGCGTAATGGACCGGGAAGGGCAGGCCGGCGACGGCCTCCTCGAGGCGGGCGTAGGACAAAAGGTCGTCGCCCATGTCGGCGAGGTCGCCGGTGGCGAGCAGGAGGTCCGGCGGCGGGACCATTTCGCGCAGGGTGCGAAGCGTTATATCGAGCCGCTTGCGGTTGAGCTCGTCCGGATTGCCCTGATCGAAGCCGAGGTGAATATCGGTGATCTGGGCGATCAGCATCAGCGCCGGGCCTCCGCGACTCGTCGATCGCTTCTCTTTCCCTTCACCTTCTGACGGATCAGCATCGACGGCGCCCCCGCGTCCATATGGTAATCATGACACATCGCGCAGGAGGATGGCACCGGTTTCGAGCTGCCCTCCCCGCCATGGCAGGTCCGGCAGCTCGTCACGTCGGGAATCAGAAGATCGGAAGCGGCGCCCGAGCGCTCGGCGGAATGGCAGCTCGAGCAGCTCTGGGTGGCGTGGGGGCGGTGATCGAACCAGCCCTTGTGGAGATAGCGGATCGGGAAGGCGACCGGACGAATCCGGAAGTTCAGCGAGCCGCCGCCATCGGGCGGGGACTCGACCCGGTGGCAGTCGAAGCAGGCGCCGCCGGGCGAGAAGATGCTCCGGATCGCCCGATCGGCGCTTCCGGGGCCGCGCTCGAACCGGATCCGGTTGCGAAGGTCGGGCGCGTCGCCGGGGCGCCGACGGGCCGCCGGAGCGAGCACGGCCGGACGGGCCGCGCCCCGGCCGCGATAGAAGTCGAGAAGCTCGGCGACGACCTGGGCGGGCTCGCCGTGGCGAAGGGTACGGGTCGTGCCCCCGCTCCGGTCGAAGGCGAGGTCGTGGCACATGGCGCAATCCTGCTCCATGTCGACCGGCTGGAAACGGGCGCCGTCGGGGGTTGGATCGTGGCAGTCCTTGCACTCGAGCTTCTGCCCGAAGCCGTAGGGGCCGCCGAGACGCCGCGCCATCTGGGCCACTCCGCCGGTGCCCGACAAGTGGAGATCGTGCGGGAATTTGAGGCCGCTGTCCTCCCTCGGACGCGCGGCCAGCGAAAGCCGTTGGAGCTGCGGCCGATCGCCGCTCCAGCCGGCGATCACGACCGGCGAGAAGGAAGGATGCGAGCGGCCGAAATCGCCGGCATTCGGCAATTTCGTATCGGGAAGCTTGCTCTTCAGATCGCCGTGGCAATCGGCGCAGAAGCGCTGCGCCGTCGCCGGCATCGCTTGCGGCCCCTCATGCTCGGTATGGCATTCGACGCAGCGGCCCGGAGGGATGTCGAACTTCTCCTTGAAGGCGAGCTCGATCCGGCGCCAGCGGCCGAGATCGGGCCGGGCTCGGGCGAGCCGGTAGGGGTTCGAATGGTCGTGGACCTTGGTGTGGCAGGTCTTGCAGGCGGTATCGCGCACCGCCTCGAACGGCTCGACGTGGCAGGCGGTGCAATTGCCCTTCAAGCCGGCATGGGCGCTCGACAGGCTGCCCGACGACCAGATTTCGTCGGCGTGGAATTTGGCGAAGGTCTCGGCGCGCTCTCGGCGATCGTAATAAGCCTTGATCGGCCAGGCCAGGCCGATCGCCAGGACCAGCAAGGCGAGGAGCCAGGCGAGTCCGCGCTTGCCGGGAAGCACCGACGCGAGGCTGAACAGGCGTTCGGCGCTCTTGTCGAGCTTGGCCTCGCCTTCGCCGGTGCGCTCGACGGCGACCGCGATCTCGTCCGACCCCGCCGCCGTGGGCATGAAGCGAAGCGTGTGGCCGCCGAGGACGATGTCGCCTCCGGTGGCGAGCTCAAGGGTCCCGACCGACGCCTTGCGGCCGTTCAGCTCCACCGACAGGCCCGGCTCCACGGCGACCCTCAGACGGCCCGGATCGCGCTCGACCGTCACATGGCGCAGAGCGACGGCGAGGTCGGTGAGGTGGATTTCGCAGGCGGGATCGCGGCCGACGGTCAGCCTTTCGCCTTCCACCCGGCGCGTACGGACGATCTCTCGCCCTTCGGCGCTGTGGGAGACGGTTCGGATCAGGAAGCTCACGGGGCCGCTACCAGTAGAAGAAGACGCTGACGATATGGGCGGCGAGCGCGGCGAGCAGGGCGAAGGTGATCGGCACGTGGACGTAGAGCCAGATCTCCAGAAGCGCCTTGATCCGCAAATGGCCGCGGAGCCGGGCCAGGGCCGCGGCCTTGCGCTCGAGCAAGGCGGCGACGGCTTCCAGGGCCTGCGCCCGGTCGCCGGTCGCCACGGCGAGACGGCGGCGGGCCTCGGCCAGTGCGCGCGCGGTCCGGCAGCGGGAATGGCGGCCCGAAAGACGGCGCCAGAGGCCGCCGCCGAAGGCATTCTCGTCGAGGGAGGACTGGACGATCCTCGCCTCCTCATGGCCGAGCGGCTGGGCCGCCGTGGCGAGCTGGCGGTCGAGCTTGACCAAAGCGTCGATCATCTGCGGGCGGGTCATGTCCGAGCGGCTGGCGCCGAGCTGCCGGGGCAGCCTGGCATAAGCGACGATGCCGTAGACGCCCGACGCGATGACCAGAATCATCAGGGCGTAAGCGAAGGTGTGGACGTTCCAGCCGAACTGGAAGCCGGTGTGGAGGGTGGCGACGACGACCAGCGACAGGCCGAGATAGACATGGGCGCTGGTCCAGGCCTTCAGCGACCAGCGGCCGCGGGTCATCGCCCGCTTCCTCACTCCGAGCAGGGTCAGCCAGAGGATGAGGAGGACCGCGACGGTGCCGAGCGCATAGCCGTAGGCGCTGCCGCCATTGGGGCGCGGCTGGACGTCGATCAGGGCGTAGCCGAGGAGGGCGAGAAGCGAGAGGATGAGGGCGACCTTGAGCCACAGGAAGCGGCGATGGCGAAGGAAGCCTTCATGGCTTGCGCCGAGATCGGTTCGGGGGATGGAGCGGGTGGCCATTTTCACGTCGCCCCAGCGAAGGCTGGGGTCCCAGCGGGTGAAGAGCTCGGGTGCCTCTCACCCGCTGGGATCCCAGCCTTCGCTGGGATGACGGTCTCGCAGCTTCGGCATCGAGCGATATTCCGGCCAATCGGTGCGAGCTCATTTTTCAACGCAAAGACGCAAAGACGCAAAGATTCCGCGAAGCGGACAAGCGTCGCCTCGATCCGACGACGCCGTGTCTGCCGCCAGCCTCGTCTGTGGTGGAGCGCTCCGCGCTCTTTGCGCCTTTGCGTCTTTGCGTTGAAAAATTCGACCGGCACCGCGGACGGGATCTGGCTCGGATGGCGCAGGACGCTCTCGTGGCTTGCACCGAGATCGGTTCGGGGGATGGAGCGGGCGGCCATCTACGTCGCCCCAGCGAAGGCTGGGGCCCCGGGGGGTGAAAAATTCGGGTGCCTCTCACCCGCTGGGATCCCAGCCTTCGCTGGGATGACGAGCTTGCTCATCCCTCCCGCTCCAGCCGTGCCACCGTCAGGAACTGCTCCGGCGCCACCCTTATCGCCGCGCCAGTGGGGCAGGCGCGCACGCAGGCGGGGCCGCCGGAGATGCCGGCGCACATGTCGCATTTGACCGCCTTCTTCGGCGTGTCGGCGGAAACGCGCTTGTCGATCCACTGCTTCGAAGGCTCGCCAGGGCCGGGGCCGAGGCCGGCGAGCAGCCAGGCGAGCAAAGGCGGCTTCTTCGGCGGCACCTTTTCCATCCGGATCACTCCGTAGGGGCAGTTTCTCTGGCAATTGCCGCAGCCGATGCAGGTCTCGTCGATAAAGACTTCGCCGTCGGGGCCGCGGTGGATCGCGTTGGGGGGGCAGTCGACCATGCAATGCGGATGCTCGCAATGCCGACACGAAGTCGGCACGTGGAGATGGGCGTAGGTCTTGCCGGCCTCGCGATCGAGGCGGGAGAGGCCCTCGTGGCTGTCGGCGCAGGCGCGTTCGCAATTGTCGCAGCCGACGCAGAGGGTCTCGTCGATGAGGAGGACGTCGGTCGCCTCGCCGATGCCGTTCTCGACGAGGAAGCTCGCCACCGAGGAATAGAGGTCGACGGCGCCGCCGAAACCGTCCTTCTTGGCTTCGATGAAGTCGTTGAGCTGCTGGCGCGAGGCCATGTCCCGCCTCGCCCGGGCGAGCAGGTCGGGCTTTCGGTCGAGCAGCCGGCGGAAGGCGGCGCCGTCGAGGCGGATCACCTCCGACTTGATCGCGGCGCGCACCGTGGCCGTCCGGCGGCCGCCTTCGAGAAGCGCCATCTCGCCGACATAGGAGCCGGCCGGAAGATAGGAGAGGAAGATGGGCCTTCCGCCGATCGCTTTCTCGACCACCATCGAGCCTTGGCGGATGACGAAGATGTCGCGGCCTTCGTCCCCTTCCGAGAGGATCGCCTCGCCCGCCTTGACGCTCATCACCTCGGCGCTCTCCAGCACTTCGAGCAGATCCTCGGGGGTAAGGCCGGAGCCGAACATCTGGAGCAATTGGCGCTCGACCGAGATCCGGGTGATCGCCCGGCCCGCCGCCGGCACCGCCGACATCAGCTTGAGCGCGGCCATCCGGGATATTTCGACCAGGATCGAATCCTCGGCGGCGCGGACCGTCGCGCCCCGGCGGCGGCCGGAGATCAGCCCGACCTCGCCGAAGATCGAGCCGGCGCCGATCGGGACCCTGATCGAAGGATCCGCCTGGCTGATTTCGACGGCCACCGAGCCGGAGGCGATCCCGAACAAAGACGAGCCGATGTCGCCGCGCTCGAACACGATGTCCCCCGAGCGATGGAATCGGACCTCGCTGTCGAGCATGAACTCGCGCATCTGGAGCGGCGACATGTCGTTCAGGATCGCGACATTGCCGCGAAGCATCTCGAGCCACGCATCGACGGAGCGGGCGACCGGCAGGTTTTGGAACTTGGACTGAAGGATCGGTTCGTCGGCGGGCTTCAGAGCGAGGTTGCCGTTGATGAACTCGACGACGTCATAGCCCTGGTTCATGCAATGCTTGATCAGCGGATAGCCGGCGAGCGCGCCGATCACGAAGATTCCGTCGACGGTGGATTCGAAGGTCGGCGACAGCTTGGGATAAGCGAGCCGGTCGGGGCTGGTGAAGCCGATCCCGCAGGCCTCGACGAAGGCGCGCGGAGGCGCCGAGCCCATCCGGGCGATGACCCGGTCGCAGCGGGTCCGAAGCGCTCCGTCGCGCGTGTCGAAGCTTATCCAGCCCGGCCCGATCGCGGCGGCGGTGGTTTCGCGAAGGATTGTCATCCGGCCTTCCGCCTCGGCGGCGAGCAGGGCCTTGACGTTGGCAGGCTTGGCGGTGGCGAATTCGGCCGAGCGGTTGACGAGGGTGACGGCGTTGCGCTGCTCCGGATCGGCGGCGAGGCCGAGCGCATTCTCGATTCCGGCGTCGCCCGCGCCGATCACGACGATATGCTCGTCGACATATTCGCCGGGATCGTCGAGCTGATACTGGACGAGCGCGCCTTCCTCGGCGGCGCAGCGGATAAGGTTGGGATTGCCCTGGGTGCCGATGGCGAGGACGACGTTCTCGGCCTCGATCGAGTCGCCGCCCGCCAGCGCGAGCCTGAAGTCGCCCTTCCGCCCGGCGATCGACTTGACCTCGGCATTGAGCCTGACGTTGATCGCGTGATCGGCGGCCATCCGGTCCCAGGTGCCGAGCACCTTTTCGCGCTTGCCCGCGTCGAAATCCATGTCCGAGCGCAGCACCAGCTGGCTCGGAGTCGCCATGACGTGCTTGCCCTTCTGATATTTGAAGATCGTGTCGGAGAGATGGTCCGACTTCTCGAGCAGGACGTGGCTGAGGCCGAGCCGGGCCGCCCTCGCCGCAGCGCTGAGGCCGGCCGGGCCCGAGCCGATGATCGCGATACGGACTGAAGCCGACACGCCTTTTTCCACCCCCCAAGCCGCCGCCGAACGGCAGCCCTTGACGTTGACCAAATCGGCGCGAGGATAGCAACCCCATGACCAGCCCCCCCCAAAGCGCTTCCCGCCGCCCGTCCGCCGCGACGATCATCCTGATCCTCGCGGCGCTGATCGCCCTGGTTTCCGCCGCCGTCGCCATCTCCCGGAGCGTCGGCGGGGGCTCCGGCGGCGCCGACAGCCCGGCGGCGAAGGACTGGCGGGTCGTCGGCTGGGCCTATGCCCAGGCGGGCAACGGCGGCGAGGCCGCCGCCGCCTATCGGAAGGCGACGGCGATCGAGCCCGGCAATTCGGAGAATTGGTCGTCGCTCGGCGAGGCGCTTCAGGTGCCGAGCGCGGCCGCGGTCCCCGAGGCCGCGGCGGCGTTCCGGAAGGCGATCGCGCTCGATCCGAGCGATCCGAGGGCGCGCTATTTCCTGGCCGTCCAGAAGGACCTGGCGGGCGACCACAAGGGCGCCGTCGACGACTGGATCGCCTTCCTCAAGGACACCCCGCCCGGAGCGCCCTGGGAGGCGGACCTCAGGCGGACGATCGAGCAGACGGCGGCGAAGAATCGGATCGACCTCGCCGGAAAAATGCCGGCCGCCGGAAGCACCGGGGCAGCGACGGCGGGCATTCCGGGCCCGACTCCCGAGCAGCTGGCCTCCGCCGCCTCGCTTCCGCCGGCCGAGCAGGCGGCGATGGTCGAGCAGATGGTGGCCCGGCTGGAAGGACGGCTGAAGGCCAATCCGAAGGACGAGGAGGGGTGGATCCGGCTGATGCGCTCACGAATGGCGCTGGGCGATTCGAAGGCGGCGCAGGCCGCGCTCCGCTCCGGCCTCGCCGCCTTCGCAGGCGATAGCGCGACGGCGGGGCGCCTGAAGAGCGCTGCGGCCGAGCTGGGCGTGCCGGAGGACTGAGGAAGACGGGGGAAAAGAAAATTCCTGTTTTGTTCTTGCATTGTAGGATTGTTCCTATTATATAGGGGTTGGGCGAGTCGCGGACTGCTCTGGCTCTTTGACATTGTGAGAGATTTGAGGTGCCTCGGTGGCCGGCGGATTGTCGGGGCGTGGGCGCACCGCGTCAGCCCGGACTCCGATCCGGGATCCATGAACACGGCGGGCGGGCGTTCGCTGCCGTCCGTGTTCATGGGTCCCGGCCTTCGCTGGGATGACGCGGGATCGGCATTTCGCGCCCGGTCGATGCGCTTTTTGGATAGGTTCGCGGCGTCGCTAAGACGGTGAGAATGCCCCTCCCCCTTCTCGTCTCGATCGTCGGCACCCGTCCGGAGGCGATCAAGATGGCGCCGCTGGCGCGGGCGCTCGCCGACTTTCCGGGCGTCGAGCACCGGGTCTTCCTGACCGGCCAGCATCCCGGCTTGGCCGGCTATTTCGACCTGCCGGCGGAGAGCTTGCGCGAGCTCGGGCTCAAGCCGCGCGACCGGGATGTCGAGCGACTGCGATCCGCCCTCCGCGCCCTGCTGTGCGGACGGTTCCGAAGGCAGCCCGTCGATCTGGTCCTGGTCCATGGCGACACGACCAGCGCGGCCGCGGGCGCTCTGGCGGCTCGCGACTGCGATATTCCGATCGCCCATGTCGAGGCGGGGCTTCGCTCCTTCGACCTCGACCAGCCCTGGCCGGAAGAGAGCCACCGGGTCGCCATCGACGCCTTGGCGCAGCTGCTCTTCGCGCCCACCGAGGAGGCGGCCGGAAACCTGGGCCGGGAGCCGAGGGTAAGCGGAAGGATCTTCGTCACCGGCAATACCGGCATAGACGCTCTGCTCCGGGTCGGGCGGTCGGCGATGCCGAAGCCCGCGGACGACCGCCGAACGATCCTCGTCACCTGCCACCGGCGCGAGAACCAAGGCGAGCCCGCGCGTGCCGTCTGCGAGGCGGTCAGGCGGATGACGGCGCAGCTTCCGATCCGAGTGGCGGCACCGCTCCCCCTCAACCCGATGGCGCGCGGACCGTTCGAGACGGCGCTGGCCGGGGCCGACCATGTCCAATTGCTGGAGCCGCAAAGCTATGAGGCGATGGTCCGGCTGATGGACATGAGCTGGCTGATCCTGACCGACAGCGGCGGCCTTCAGGAGGAGGCGCCGGCGCTCGGCAAGCCGGTGCTCGTCCTGCGCAACGTCACCGAGCGGCCGGAGGCGCTGGCCACCGGCAATCTCGAATTGGTCGGCACCGACCCCGGCCGGATCTTCGACGCCGTCGCCGGCCTGCTCGCGGATCCGGAGAAATATGCCCGGATGGCCCGGCCGGCTTTTCCGTTCGGCGACGGACATGCGTCGGAGCGGATCGCGGCGGCGGTGGCGGAGTGGCTTGGGGAGCGGGGACTTTGGAGCCACTGAGCGGTTGCCGGATCCGTGAGCCCCGAGGTTGCCAATGGGCTTTCACTTGGCCTGCCGGCCTCCGAACAAGACGGCCTCCATCAGCTCGGTTCGACCGGAGGAAGCGCGATCGTCGTTCTGACATCCGTTTGCCATCAAGGAGACGCCTGAGTATGACAGCGACCATAGAAAGGGGCATCACAATGAGCGGCGAAGAGCCGAAATGGCCACGTTGGAACGAGCCCGCCACTAAGGGAGATGTAATTTCGGCAATGGTGGCTACCCGCTCCTGCATCGTGGATATTTACGTATGTCTCAATGCGCTGAAGCGGGATGATACCGAGAAGTTCGTCAGGAGCCTCAAGGAACTTGATGAATCGGATATGAAGCTTGCGCAGCTTATCGACGTCATTGGCGGGGCCGAGACCAATGAGTGACAATCGCACCGATCAGCTGGCCCTGGTCAGAAATCTTAGGGACCAAACCGAGACCCTCAAGGCAGAGAACGAAGCCTTGAAAGGCGGGGGAGGCGGGGGCACATCGGGCGGCATGGACAGGGCTCTTGTCGATGCGAAGATTTCGGCGTCGGAGGCACGCACGGACACGAAGTTCGCCAAGCTCGAGGGTAAGATCGATCTTTTGGTCGAGCGCAGTACGGATGCGCGCACCGAGGCCCGATCCACACGCAGGACGGTGGTCGGCACCGGGCTCAGCATCGCCGCGCTCCTGGTCGCAGTCTTTACGCTCTACAACAACAGCTTCACACTCGGCAGCCGCGTCGATGAGGTCGCTCGGGTAGAAGCTAGACAAGCTTTCAACGAATTGCGGGAGAGGGATCCTGAGCCGACCTCCGGGTCCTTGCAGAACAATGCGTCCATTGCCGAGGCGAACAAGACCGGCCCTTCCTGATAATCCGATTTGCCGGCCACTCCCGCTACGTAGGCATTCCTCTCGCCCCTACCCCCCCACCCGCTTGAGCCGGTCGATTAGCCGCTCGCGGGCGGCCAAAATCTCCGACTGGCGCTCGATCAGGACGTCGCGGGCGAGGAAGTGGCCGGTGATCCGGAGCCCGGCCAATATGTCGGGCCAGTCGGCGGCTCCGGCCTCGAGAAGCAAAGGCGGAAGCGGGAAGAGCCGGTCGCGATAGCCGGCCGCGCCGCCGGAGCTTACCGCCCGGCCGCTCTTCGGGCTGACGAAGGCGAGGTCGTCCCTCGCTCCGGTGGCCGCGCATTCGCCGAGATCGAGGCCGAAGCCCAGCTCGGCGAGCAGTAGGAGCTCGAAGCGGACCAGCGAAGGCGCCCAGCCGCGCGCGCTCGGCGAGGCTTCGACGGCGGCGAGGAGGCCGTCCAGAGCCTCGTAGAGCCGCGGATAGGCCTGCCCCTCGGGCAGCGCCGTCGCGACGAGGGCGGTCGTCCATTCGATCGCCGCCGCGGGCAAAGCCTCGCCGAGCAAGGGCGCCCGGCTGGCGGCCAGCTCGACGCTCAGCTGGGCGAGCTGGTCTTCGGTCCGGGCCCGATATTCGGCCTGGACGAGATTGCCGGCCAGAAGGATCGGGCGAAGCCGCCGCGATCGCCCGCCGCGGACGAAGCCGGCCTGGATCCCGTTCGCCGGAGTCAGCGCCCGGACGATCGCGCCATGCTCGCCATGCGGACGGACCGCGCAGATGATCGCCGGGGTGAGGAGGTGCATGGGGGGAAGGGTATAGGGGCAAGCAATGGCCGTCATGCTGAACTTGTTTCAGCATCCAGGGTCAAGCCGCCGTGCAGGCGGAGGACTGGACCCTGAAACAAGTTCAGGGTGACGGTGGAGGGCTCGTCGGCGCTGAGCCTGGTCAGCCCGAGGGGTGGAAATAATCGTAGATGCCGCGCGCCATGGTGCTGGAGATTCCCGGCGCCTTCTCCAGATCCTCCAGGGCCGCGCCCCGAACCGCCTTCGCCGTCCCGAAATGCATGAGCAGGGCGCGCTTTCGGCTGGGGCCGATGCCCGGAACCTCGTCGAGCGGGCTCGCGGTCATGCTCTTGGCGCGCTTGGCGCGGTGGGCGCCGATGGCGAAGCGGTGGGCCTCGTCGCGAAGGCGCTGGAGGTAGAAGAGGACCGGCGAGTTGGGCGGAAGCTGGAAGTCGCGTCCGTTCGCCAGATGCAGGGTCTCACGCCCGGCGTTGCGGTCGGGGCCTTTCGAGACCCCGACCACCGGGACGTCATGGATGCCCGCGCATTCCAGGGTCTCGAGCACGGCGCTCAGCTGCCCCTTGCCGCCGTCGATCAGGAGCAGGTCCGGCCATTCGCCGCGGCTCCGGTCCGGATCCTCCTTCTCGAGCCGGGCGAAGCGCCGACCGAGCACTTCGCGCATCATCGCGAAATCGTCGCCCGGAGCGGTCTCCGGGCGCTTGATGTTGAATTTGCGATACTGGTTCTTGCGGAAGCCCTCGGGCCCGGCGACGATCATCGCACCGACCGCGTTGGTGCCCATGACGTGGCTGTTGTCGTAGACCTCGATCCGCCCGGGCGGCTCGGCAAGCTCCAGAAGCTCGGTCACCGCCCGCATCGTTTTGGCCTGGGTGCTGGTCTCGGCGAGGTGGCGGTCGAGCTCCTCCTCGGCGTTGCGCGAGGCCTGGCGGATCATCCGGACATGGTCGCCGCGCTTGGGGACCCGGAGGGTGACCTTCCGATCGGAGCGTTCGGACAGCGCTTCGGCAACCAGTTCGGCTTCCGGCACCTCGCGGTCGAGCAGTATCTGCTTGGGCGGCGGCACCTCCTCGTAAAATTGCATCAGGAAGCTGGCGAGCACCTCCGCCTCGGGCACTTCGGCGGTGTGGGCGGGAAAGAAGCTCCTGTGCCCCCAATTGTTGCCGCCGCGGATGAAGAAGGCCTGGACGCACATCGTCCCGCCCTTGCAGGCCAGGGCAAAGATGTCGGCGTCGCCGAGGCCTTCGGCGGCGATCGCCTGCGAGCCCTGGATGAAGGTCAGCGAGCGAAGCCGGTCGCGGAAGACGGCGGCGAGCTCGTAGTCCATCGCCTCCGCCGCTTCGTTCATCGCGGCGGCGAGCTTGAGCTGAACCTGGCTCGACTTGCCGGCGAGGAAGTCCTTCGAATCCTGGACCAGCTCGGCATAATCCTCGGGCGTGACCCGGCCGACGCAGGGGGCGGAGCAGCGGCGGATCTGGAAGAGCAGGCAGGGCCGCTTGCGGGTGGCGAGGAAGGCGTCGGTGCAGCTTCGAAGGAGGAACAGCTTCTGGAGCGCGTTGAGGGTGCGGGTGACCGAGCCGGCGCTCGCGAACGGGCCGTAATATTGGCCCTTGTGGCGGCGGGCGCCGCGATGCTTGCGGATCTGCGGGTAGGGATGGTCCTCGCGAAGGAGGATGAACGGGAAGCTTTTGTCGTCCCTGAGGAGCACGTTGTAGGGCGGCCGGTAACGCTTGATCAGCTGCGCCTCGAGCAGCAGGGCCTCCGACTCGGTATTGGTGGTGACGATCTGCATCGAGCGGGTCTGGGAGACCATGCGCTGAAGCCGCTTCGTCAGGCGGGTCACCTGGGTGTAGTTGGTCACCCGGTTCTTCAGGGCGCGGGCCTTGCCGACGTAGAGGACGTCGCCCTTGGCATCGAGCATCCGGTAGACGCCGGGACGGATCGGCAGGGTCTTCACCGTCTTGCGGATGGCGGCGACGCCGGCCTCCAGGTCCGGAAGATCGGACCCGCGGACGGTGTAAGCGGACTTCTCCTCGTTGAAGCGGTCGGTGGGCGGGGTGTCGGTCACCGGGCCGATCTAGATGCCGGGGCCGCTTATGTTAAGGTGAGCCATGCCGACCGCCGACGATTTCCGCCGAATCGCCTTGGCCTTTCCGGGCGCCGAGGAGGGCAGCCACATGGGCCATGCCGACTTCCGGGTCGGAGGCAGGATTTTCGCGACGCTCGGCTCGCCGGATCCGGCCTGGGGAATGGCGTCGCTGATGCCGGAGCAGCAGGAGGATTTCATGACCCTGGCGCCCGAGGCGTTCAAGCCCGCCGCAGGGGCGTGGGGGCGCGGGGGGAGCACCTTGGTTCGGCTCGAGTCGGTGACCGACGAGCTGCTCGAGACGGCGCTGGCGGCGGCCTGGCGGAAGCGGGCACCGGGGCAATAGCTCCCCTACCGAAGAGTCCGTGCGAGGTCATTTTTGAACGCAAAGACGCAAAGACGCAAAGACGCAAAGAGTGCGGAGCGCTCCATCGCCGCCTTGGCTGGCGGCAGGCTCGGCGTCGCCGGAAGGACGAGGCATTTATCCGCTTCGCGGAATCTTTGCGTCTTTGCGTCTTTGCGTCGAAAAATCGACCGGCACCGCGGCTGAGAATTAGCTCGGACGGCATTGACTGTCATCCCGGCGAAAGCTGGGGCCTCATGCCGGAAAGTCTCGCCGGGTCTTCCCGAGGTCCCGGCTTCCGCCGGGATGACGGGTTAGCGCGATTCCGGAGCGAAGGTCTCGTCGAGCAGGTCGTGGAGGGCGGTCGCCGAATCGCTCCAGCAGCTGAGGTCGTCGATGGCTGAGCCGGTCGCGAAGCCCGTGGTCAGGATCAGGGTCGGAGTGCCGCCGTTGCTGATGGTGATGTCTTCCGGCGGGTTGCCGTCGCGGCAGGCCGGGCTCTCGAAGCCCTCCGCGACGACCCGAAGCGCCGCGGCCCGGATCGCGGCCAGGCGTTTCGGATCGAGAATGTCCCTCACTACCGGCCGTTCGAGCCCGGCGTCGTGGCAGACCGGACGCGACGCTCGGCGGACCAGTGCGTAGCGGCCGGTCCGGAGGCTCAATCTCACGTTGCCGGCCGGACAGAATTCCGAATGCTCGATCGTCGCGACGATCCACGCCGTCCGGCCCAGGGCCGGCGGTTTCGCGGGTTCGGCCGATTGGCTGGAGAGGAGAAGGGCGGCGAGCGCGGCAAGCATGGAGCGAACATCCCACGGCTCGGCGGCGACCGCAAGTGAGCGCGCCGGAGGGCATCGTCATTCCGGCGGAAGCCGGAACCGCGGGTCGTAAAATCTCGGCGCGTCTCCCCGAGGTCCCGGCTTTCGCCGGGATGACGGGTCAGTGGGCCTGGCCGAGCCCTTCGATCGCGCGGTCGACCAGCGCCTTGTCGGCGCCCGCATCCAGCTTCTCGCGGATCAGGCTCTCGGCGGCGGCGGCGGCGGCCTTCGCGGCTTTCGCCCGGACCTGGTCGAGGGCGGAGCGCTCGGCGGCGGCGATCTTGTCCTCGGCCATGCGGCCTCGGCGCTCGACCAGGGCCGAGGCGTCGGTTTCGGCCTGGCGGACGATGCCCTCGGCCTCGGTCCGGGCGCGGTCCAGCACGGTGGCGGCCTCGGCATCGGCCTGGGCGGCCTTGGCTTCATATTCGGCCTTGATCGCCTCGGCCTCGGACCGGAGCTGGGCGGCCTCGTCGAGCTGGGCCCGGATCGCGGCGATCTTGGTGTCGAGCGCCTTGCCGATCAGGGCGGGGACCCGTTTCCACAGGAGGATGGCGAAAACCACCACCATCGCCAAGGCGATCCATTGCGGGGCGTCGAGGCCGAGCGCGGTCGGAAGCTCGTGATGCTCGGGAGCGCCGACATGCCCGGCCGCGGCCGCCTCGGCGCCGTGCCCCTCGGCCTCTCGGACGTGGGCGTCCTGACTATTCTGCTCAGCCATTGCTCATCGCATTCCTGACCGCGCGCGCGGCCTCGTCGCTATCGACCGACACTCCGGCCAGCCGCTCGACCATCTCGCGCGCCGCCTCGGCGGCCACGTTCTCGATCTCGCCCAGCGTCGCCTCGGTGGCGGTGCGGATCCGCGCCTCCGCGTCTTCCACCTTCGCCCCCAGTTCCGCGTTCGCCGCCTTCATCCGCTCCTCGGTCGCCTTGGCGCTGGACACCTTGGCGGCCTGGGCCAGCTTCAAAGCCTCGCCCCGGCTCGAGTCCATCCGGGCGCGATAGTCGGCCTCGGTCCCGTCGGCGGCTTCCCGAGCGGCCTGGGCCGCGGCGAGATCGCCGGCGATGCGCTGGTCGCGCGCCTCGACCGTGGACTGGATCTTGGGGAGCATCATCCGGCCGATGCCGAAATAGATGATGGCGAGCACCAGCAGCAGCCAGAAGAACTGCGAGTAAGCGGCGTCGGCCAGCTGATTGATCTGGGGCATGGGCGTTTATGGGGAAAGCCGATCGGGACAGTCACTAGTGACTGTCCCAAGTGACTGTCCCAACTCCTTAGCGGGCGTAGAGGATGATGATCGCCACGGCGAAGGCAATGAGGCCGAGCAGCTCGGCGGCGGCGAAGCCGATGAACAGGCGGCCCTGCTGGCTGTCGGCGGCGGCCGGGTTGCGGATCGCGCTCTCGAGGAACGAGCCGAAGACGTTGCCGACGCCGACGGCGGCGGCGCCGACGCCGATCGCGGCAAGACCGGCTCCGATGACCTGGGCAGATGCGAAATCCATGACAATCTCCTTGGGAAAAACGGTTCGAAAGCTAGTGAAGGTTGACCGCGTCGTTGATGTAGAGCGACGTCAGAAGGGCGAAGACATAGGCCTGGATCGCGCAGACCAGGATCTCGAGCGCCATCACCCCGACGATGAAGACGAACGAGAGAAGGCTGATCGCCGGGCCGAAGCCGCCGGCGTTGATGCCCTGGACGACGAAGCTCCCGAACACCTCGACGAGAAGGTGGCCGGCGATCATGGCGACGAAAAGCCGAAGCGCGAGGCTGAACGGCCGTACCAGGAACGAGACGAACTCGATCGGGACGATCAGCAGCTTGAGGGCAAAAGGGGTGCCGTGCGGGACGAACAGGGAGAAGAAGTGGAGGCCGTGCTTCCAGAAGCCGACGACGAGGACGATCCCGAAGCTGATGATCGCCATGATTCCGGTGACGGTGAACTGGCTGGTGACGGTGAAGGGCTGAGCGCCGACGAGGGCGAAGGGCATCAGGCCGAGCAGATTGGCGAACAGGATGAACATGAAGACGGTGAACACCCAGGGGATGTACTTGCGTCCCTCGGGGCCGATGTTGGTCGTCACCATCGAGCCGACGAAGCCGGTGACGCCCTCGACCATCACCTGCCAGCGGCCGGGCACGAGCTCGCGCTTCATTCCGCCGAGCATGAACAGCCAGATGAACGCGAGGACGACGAGCATCCACAGCGCGCTGTTGGTGAAGACGAACGGGCTCCCGTCCAGATTGCCCGCGAGCGGACTGATCTGGAATTGGTGCATCGGGTCGATCTTGCTTTCGGCCGCCACTCTTTACGTCCTTCAGGCCCTCATTCGGGCTTCTGTTTCGAAATCTTCCAAACTTCCCACATGGCGGCGCCGAACCCGAGGAACAGCATCGCCACCCAGATACCCTGGGTGCCCGCAAAGCGGTCGATCACCCACCCGATCAGGGCGCTTCCCAACGGGTAGCCGACCATCACCGAGAGGATGCGCATCCCCTGGCGCTGGCCAGTCTGCGGAGCGCGCTTCCGAGTCCCGCCGGTCCTCGCCGCTTCCGCCGCCTGCGCGTCCCTCAATCGCTCATCGAGCGAGTCGAGCCGCGAGTCCGGTGGAAGCTTCGGGTCCTGCCGGGGCTCATCTTCCGCCATGTCGTTCTTCCATGGGCAGCGGCGCTGGCAAGCGGGCTGTTGAGGGTGCGAGGACATGCCGGCGAACGAACCCCGCCGAGGCGCCGCCCCTTTAGGAAAGGGGGTGGGTCAAGTCAACACGGATGGTGCGGTGCGGCAAAGGGTGGATCGAGCGGGGCACCGGCATGATTAGCGGCTTGCGTCGGCCGGAATGGCGGCCTGTGCCATGCGAGCCGATCCGCGACCGCGGTGCCGGTCGATCTTTCAACGCAAAGACGCAAAGACGCAAAGAGCGCGGAGCGCTCCATCGCCGCCTCGGCTGGCGGGGGGCGTGGCTTCATCGGACGGGTAGTGAAGTTTCTCCGCTTCGCGGAATCTTCGCGCCTTTGCGTCTTTGCGTTCAAAAATGAGTTCGCACCGCGGTGGCGACCTGGCTCGGCAAGCGCCGGCGGGCCGTCACCCCGGGGTGACCGATCAGCCGCAATAGCTCGGCAGGGGGATCGGGGTGCCGCCGTCGCGCTGGCGCCAGACGCCGTCGGGGAGTCGGTAATATTGGCCGGCGCCGACCTTGGTCCGGAACAGCTCGCAGGCGGTGGTCGCGGCCACTTCCTCGATCTTGGCGCCGCGCTTGGCGGCGAGATCGGTGTAATAAGCGCGGCGCTTGATGTTGACCGAGTCGACCTGGGAGCGGACGCCCGCGGGAGCGGAGCCGACGAGGCCGAGATAGCCGTCGGCCTGCTCGCCGACCTGGCCGGAGGCGCGAAGCTGGGCCGAGGCGTCCTGAAGCATGGCGTAAGCGGTGGTCGTGCCCAGCATCGCGCCAAGCCCGATACCCGCGGCGAGGATCAGTTTCATTCGGCGGCTCATGTCAAAACACTCCCGGATTCTCTTTGATGAGATCGCGAACGTCCTGTTGGAGACGGACGACGACCTCCTGCCTGATGTTGATATTGAGGTTGATCTCGATCGGTTTCTCCGGGGCGCTCACCTGAACGCACCCGGCCGAGCCGAGAACGACCGGCACGGCGAGGAGGATATTCATCCGTCTCATCGTGCCCTGCGTCGAATCGCAACGCATCAACGTCAACAACGACCGTTTCATCGCACTATCTCGCTTTCCTGGGGCTGAACAAGGGGAGGCTCTTCCGGTCTGCCCCGAATCAGGTCCGGAAGCGTCGACTGGATGAGCAAGGTGGGGTCGTGGAGCGAGCGCATCGTTCCGATGAGGGCCCGGAACGGACCCTTGACATTGATGTTGAACTCGAACGGTATCTTGGCGAGCTGGGTCAGTGCACGGCTTGCGACCATCCCCTTGATCCCGCCCGCCGGAGCGACCGTCAGAGCCGTATCGCGGGCGATTCCGTCGAGCTCGATCCCGGCGACGAACTCGCCTTCGAGAGAGCCGTCGAGGTCGATGGTCAGCTTGGAGTAGCGCATCGATTTCAGGGCGTCGAAGGCGAGCTTGCCGTAGACTCCGAGCGCCTTGTCGGTGAGCTCGCCGATATAGGAGAGGGTGCCCCCTTCCGGCCGGGCGATGAGGCGGCCTCCGGCGATTCGCCCGCCGCGCTCGTCGAAGACCATCGGGATCACGCCGTCGAACGTGCCGGTGGCGGTGATGTTGGCGAACTCCATCTTCTGGATGAAGAGCGCGGCATCGAGGCCCTCGACCCGGAAGGTGAGGCGCTTGGCGGAGGGCTTGGAGAAATCGAGGATCGTCTCTTCGAGGATGAGCGAACCGCCGGCGAACGGCCAGCGCCCGCTCTCGACCCTGACCTGGAGCCCGGGGAGCAATTGGTAGCGGATCCGGCCGTCGAGCACGTCGATCCCGGCTCGGACGAGGCCGATCCGAGCCTCCTGGCCGGGCGCGGTGGCGAGTCCGAGCAGGTCGGTGAAGCGAAGGGTCGTGGACAGCCCCTCGACCGGCCCGAAGGCGGCGGCGAAATCCATGTCGTCGGTCGAGAAAATGCCGCTCGAGCGCGAACCGGTCTCGTCCCAGTCGATCTCGCCCCGCCCCTTCAGAACGCCGTCGACGAGGGCGACGACCCCGGTGGTCAGCCGGGTGAGCTGCTCGGGCTGGTAATCCTTGCCGAAGCGGATTCCCGGGACGTCGAGATCCGCACGGCCGCGGCCGGTAGCGAGGTCGTGGCCGATATCGGCGCGGACGATCCGGGTCCCGGTCTCCGGATCGTCGAGCCAGCCGCCGGCCTTTATCCGATTGTCGGCGAGGGTGAGCTGGAAGTCGCGGGTGACGAGCGGATGGAAGCGGGGCGGATCGGCCTCGTCGGAAACCCGAATCTCGCCGGCCATGGCGACGTCGGCGCCCTTCATCCGCCAGGTGCCGCTCCCCTGGCTCATCAGCAGCGGGACGTTGCCGAGCTTGCCCGAGAGGCCGGCGAACCGGCCCGAGACCCCGCCCTTGCCGAACAGGCCGGTGAGCGAGCCGAGATCGAAGCGGTTGGCGGCGAGCCCGACCTCGAGGTCCGAGGCGGCGAAGTCCGGGCCGGCGAGGCCGAAGCGGAGGCGGCTTCCGGCGACGCTCAAGGGGGAATTGCCGAGGCTGCCGGAAAAGCGGGGCGAGCGAAGCTCGGCGCCGCCGGCGACCCGGCCGCCCGGCGCCTTCCAGACCAGAGCCCGGCCGGTCGGGCAGAGGGGGAGCAGGGTCCGGCCGAGACGGAGCGTGCCGACCTGAAGCGACTCGAACCGCGCCGGCGTGCAACGCTCGCCGAAAGCGAAGCCGCCGCGGCCGTCGAGCCGGCCCGAGATCGGGACCACCAGCCCGCGCACCCGGCCGTTGTCGAGCGGGCCGTCGATCGTCGCCACGGTCGAGACCCGGGTCTCGCCGCCGGCCGCCGCGGTGAAATCGATCCCGCCCAGCGCGAGCCTCGAATTGCCGGCCCGCATCGGCTGGACCCGGCCGGTCCCGCGGATCGGCGCGCCCGGCCGGGGCTGGGAGAGGCTCAGGCGCATTGCCGGGAAGCCTCCGCCCGAAACGGCGAGATCGCCGTCGAGCCGGGTGAGTCCGCTCGGCCAATAATAGCTGAGCCCCTGCCCGCCCCCAAGCTCGACCCGGGCGCCGCTTCGAGCGACGGCGCTCAGCCGTTCGAAGCGGACGCCGCCATAGCCTTGGCCGTTGACGAGCCGGAGCCCGGCATCGGCGTCGAAGCCGCCGGCCGCCCTCGAGAGCGCGGCCGCGAGCGCGTCGGCCACCGGCTCGACCGGAGTGCCCCCTGCAGAGCCCAAGGCGGCGACGGCGCCCGCCACGGCCGACCGGCCCGAGGCTCCGAGCGCGCCGGCCTCGCCGATCAGGGTGAAGCCGCCATCGGCCAGCGACAGCCCGTAGCGGCCCTCGACCGTCATTCGCGAAGCGCCGATCCCACCGACCCGTGCCGCGCCGGAGGCAAGGTCGAGGCCGCCGCGGGTCATCTGCCGGTTGCCGTCGAGGCCGAGGCGACCGCTCAGCCCGGTCAGCAAAATCGGCCCCGACCGAAGCCGTTCGGCGCTCAGGGCGGTCCTTCCCCTCCAGCTGTCCAGTCCCGGCGCGAGGCCGGCGTCGAGGTCGAGCGCGATTCCGGCGATCGCCAGCCTGTCGCCGCAGGCAAGGCGAGCGGCCTTCGCCGGACCCCGGAAGCTCGGCTTCAGGCCGGAAACGCCCACCGCCCAGCGGCCCTTCACTCCGTCGAGGCCGCAGCTGCCGGCCCGGAGCCTCGGCGCCGCCGCCGCCATCCGGCCGCGGAAGCCGTCGGCGAGATTGCCCTTGCCTTCGAGCGCGATCCCGACCCGGCCTGCGGGCGTGTCGAAGCGCACCGAAACGTCGGCGATGTCGACGTCCTGGTCCGGGAAACGGAACGGAAGGCCGGTCGGCGGCGGCAGCAGCCGGTCGATCTCGCCGAAGCCGATCCTGCCGTCCTTGCCCAGCCGGGCGTCGAGCCTGACGCCTCGGGCGGTGATCAGGGTCACCTCGGGGCGGCGAAGGCCCCAGCTCAGCCGTATCTCGACCCAGCGTGCGGTCAGGTCGGGGTTGCGCGGATCGCCGATGACGAGATTCTCGAGCCGCTGGGTGCGCAAGCCGATCGTCTTCACTTCGTAGGTAGCGCGCACGCCCCGCCGGGCCAGCTCGCGGTCGATATAGTCGGAGGCGATCGGCCGGCGCTGGGTCCAGGCGACGAGCAAGGCGAGGAGAATGACGGCGAGCAAGGCGAGCGCCGTCAGCCGCTTCACCGGGCGCCGCCGCACCGTCACTCCCGACACCTCGTCCACCGTTGTCCTCAACCTTCCGTCGACCGCTTCCGTTACCTCTACGTCGGCGACTTTAGCGCCTCTCCCGTCCTTACGGGAGAGGAGGGTCCCGCGGCGAAGCGGTGAGAGGTGAGGGTCTGTACTCCGGAGTCGGCAAGACCCTCACCTCCCAAGCCTTCGGCTCGGGCCCCTCCTCTCCCGCGAAAAGCGGGAGAGGGGTCAGCACGCCTCTCCCGTCCCGCAGGGTTAGGTCAAGCCATTTGCCTAAGAGCGTCTCCAAGCTTAATCGTTGCTGATGGCCGACGAGTCTCTCGACGGCCGAGGCCACCGGGCCCGGCTGAGGAGACGCCTGTTCGAGGGCGGGCCGGAGGCTCTCCTGGAGCATGAGCTTATTGAATATCTGCTTGCGCTCGCCCTCCCCCGCCGGGACACCAAGCCCCTGGCCAAGAAGCTGATCCACGATTTCGGCGGCTTCGGCCGGCTGGTCACGGCCGACGCCGAGGCGATCATGCGGGTCGGCGACGTCAGCGAGGGCGCCGCGGCGGCGATCAAGATCGCCCAGGCGACGGCGCTGAGGCTTCTCGAATCGAAGGTGATCGACCAGCCCGTCCTCGGCAGCTGGCAGGCCCTGCTCGATTATCTCCGCGCCGACATGGGCGCGCTCGCCGTCGAGCGGGTGCGGATCCTCTACCTCAACGCCCGCAACATGCTGATCCGCAACGAGCCGATATCGGAAGGCTCGGTCGACGAGGCCGCGGTCTATGTGCGCGAGGTCATCCGCCGGGCGCTCGAATATCATTCCACCGCCTTGATCCTCGTCCACAACCACCCGAGCGGCGACCCGCAGCCGAGCCAGCAGGACATCCGCCTGACCCGCGAGATCGTCGAGGCCGGCCGGCGGCTGGGCATCTCGGTCCACGACCACGTCATCGTCGGCGCGCGCACCTGCGCGAGCATGAAGGCGCTGGGGCTGATCTGAAATCCTGCCTCCCCATCTGCGAAGGGGAGGCAAATCGGCGGCGTTGTGATAATATTGCGGGCGTGACCGACTTCGACCGCCGAACCCTGCTCATCGGCGCCGGCGCGGCCCTCGCTCTGCCGGGTTGCGGCCGGAGCGAGGCCGATCCCGCGCCGCCCCTCCCGGCGCCGGGCAAAGCGGGAAAGCTGATCGCCGCGGCCCGAGCCCAAATCGGAGTCACCCTCCGTTACGATTCCGCTTACACCCGACTCGCCTTCCCCGGCGGCGACGTGCCGCGCGAACGGGGGGTCTGCACCGACGTCGTCATCCGGGCCTATCGCGACGCCCTCGGGATCGACCTGCAGGCGCTGGTCAATTCCGACATGCGCTCGGCCTTCGGCGCCTATCCGCGGACCTGGGGACTGCGCGCTCCCGACCGCAACATCGACCACCGCCGGGTGCCCAACCTCAAGACCTGGCTGGCACGCCGGAAGGCGGGTCTATCGATCCCCCGGGACGCCCGGGGCTGGCGGCCGGGGGATATATTCACCTCGCTCGTCGACGGTCGCGGGACCCATATCGGCCTGGTTTCGGACCGGCGCGGACAGGAGGGGTGGCTGATCATCCACAATATCGGGGCCGGAACTCGGGAGGAGGACGGCCTGGCCGTCTGGCCGATCACCGGGCGGTATCGCTGGGGTTTGGATTAAGCGGTCCTCCCCGAGACGAGCTCGGGGAGGATTTGGCCGTTATCGCCCGCCGCGCTGGCGACAGCTGTCGGTACGGGTACGGGTGCAAATCGGGTAGGCGCCCGCGGCCTGGAAAGGGCCACCGGCGCTCGCCGTGGTGCCGGTCGCCATGCCGGTGCCCATCGTACTGCCGGTGCCCATCGTGGTGCCGGTGCCCGTCGTGCTGCCGGTGCCCATCGTGGTGCCGGTGCCCATCGTGGTGCCGGTGCCCGTCGTGGTGCCGGTGCCCGTCGTGCTTCCGGTGCCCATCGTGGTGCCGGTCGCCTGACTGTCCTGGTCGTCGGACTGCATCGGCTCCTGGTCGTCGGTCATGGTGCCGGTCTGGCTGGTATTGGCGTCGGTGTTGCCGCTGTTGGCGCCCGTGGTCTGGGCGAAAGCGGGGATGGCGAGCAACATGGCGCCGCCCATCAGAAGGGATTTCAACATTTAATTCTTCCTCTCTTATCGACTTGTTCGGAAAAACACGGGCCCTGGGCAGTTAAGGCACTGAAGGCTCAAAGGAAAAACGAAGCCCGCAGGGCGTCGTTCCTGTGCCTCGTCCGATTGAAGCCACGGGGCGGCCCTGCCGGGCGCCTTCGCCCCAAACCCAGGTTAGGAAGTGCCGGCCGTCCCCCGGCTCCTGGTCAGCGGCATGGCGGGAGCCGGAAGGCTGCTGGCCGAAGTCCCTTATCAAGTCGACGGAACATAATATATATATCGTATGTACAAGACAGGAACTTCCTGCCGTGCAGAGACGGCGCTTGCCCTTTTTGTCGACCTCGAGCGCTGAAAGCCGTCGGCGTCTCGCTCACTTCGGTTGCCGAAAAGTCGGCACGTCGTGAACTTCATGAACTTCGTTTCGATTCCGGACGGTGGAAACGGGCCTTCCGGCTCGGTATTCCGCCCGGCCGATTGAAGCGCCGGAGCGACTTTGCTAGGCGCGCCACTCCCCATCGCAAGACAGGAAGCGCCGATGATCCCCCGCTATTCGCGGCCGCAGATGAGCAGCATCTGGGCGCCCGAAGCCCGCTTCCGGATCTGGTTCGAGATCGAGGCCCACGCCATGGACGCGATGGTCGATCTCGGCATCGTTCCGCGCTCGGCGGCCGAGGCGGTCTGGGCGAAGGGCGGCTTCGACGTCGAGCGGATCGACACGATCGAGGCGGAGGTGAAGCATGACGTCATCGCCTTTCTGACCAGCGTCGCCGAGCATGTCGGGCCGGACGCGCGCTTCCTCCACCAGGGGATGACGAGCTCGGACGTGCTCGACACCTGCCTCGCGGTGCAATTGACGCGGGCGTCCGATCTGCTGATCGAGGATCTCGACGCCTTGCTCGACGTGCTGAAGCGCCGGGCGCTCGAGCACAGGATGACTCCGACGATCGGCCGAAGCCACGGAATCCATGCCGAGCCCCTCACTTTCGGACTGAAGCTGGCTTTCGCTTATGCCGAATTCGCCCGGGCGCGGGCCCGGATGACGGCGGCGCGCGACGAGATCGCGACCTGCGCCATTTCCGGAGCGGTCGGCACCTTCGCCAATGTCGACCCGAGGGTGGAGGCGCATGTCGCGGCCAGGATGGGACTGAGGATCGAGCCCATCTCCACCCAGATCATCCCGCGCGACCGCCATGCCATGTATTTCGCGACCCTGGGCGTGATCGCCTCGTCGGTCGAGCGGCTGGCCACCGAAATCCGCCACCTGCAGCGGACCGAAGTGCTCGAGGCCGAGGAATATTTCTCGCCGGGGCAGAAGGGCTCGTCGGCGATGCCGCACAAGCGCAATCCGGTGCTGACCGAGAATCTGACCGGCCTGGCGCGGATGGTTCGAGGCTACGTCACTCCAGCGCTCGAGAATGTGGCGCTGTGGCACGAGCGCGACATCAGCCACAGCTCGGTCGAACGCTATATCGGCCCCGACTCGACGGTGACCCTGGACTTCGCGTTGGCGCGGCTGACGGCGGTGATCGACAAGCTGCTCGTCTATCCCGAGCGGATGAAGCGCAACCTCGACCTGATGGGCGGCCTCGTCCACTCGCAGCGGGTCCTCCTCGCCCTGACCCAGGCCGGGGCGAGCCGCGAGCAGGCCTATTCCCTGGTCCAGCGCAGCGCGATGAAAGTGTGGGAAAGCGGCGGGGCCTTGTCGCTGCTCGATCTGCTGAAGGCCGATCCGGAAGTGACGGCGCTGCTTCCGCCCGAGCGGATCGAGGAAAGCTTCGACCTCGGCTATCACCTGAAGCACGTCGACACGATCTTCGAGCGGGTGTTCGAAGAAGGGCGCTAGTCGGGGAAGAGGGTCTCATACTTGCACATTTTTACCGCGTCCGCGTATCGAGGATTCTGAATCAGGCAGCGGCGTAGGATCTGGGTCTGGTATTCGCGGTTTACGGGCACCCAGATTTGATCGAGACGGGCTCGATATTCCACAACCTCGGCAGCATATTGCTCCCACTTTCGCTTCCAGCTCTGGCCCACGGATAGTCCCACCAGGACATTGATCATGAGAAGCATGATCATGGCGGGGATGGCAGCCTTGAAATCGGCGTCGGATTCCTTGGCGAAGGCATATGACAGGATCCCCGAAACGATTCCGAGCACGCCTGTAATGAGTCCGCCGATAATGGACTCGAAGGAAGAACCGACGATCACACCGCAAATGCCGCCTAAGATGGCAAACGCGGCCGGAAACATCCTCGCGGATTTTGCGAGCTTGATTGACCCGATCCGCAACACGATCCAGCTCGACCCTAGCGCAATCACCATGATCGGCAGAGCAAGCTCCAACAGATCGCCGGCTACGCGAAGGAAGTGCTCGCTCACTATTGCGGGGCCTTGTACCGGGTCAGGGCATTGAGCGCCTCCGTGGTTCTCACAAGTTCCGCCGAAGCGTTCCGATCCTTCTCATATTGTGAGCTGAGCCGATAGGACGGATCGGCGTGAGCCCGCTGGCTTACGCTGAGGCGAAAAGCATCCGTCCCCCGAGCGAATTGCTCGACCTCGAACTGCCATTCCGCGCTGTCCGGTCCCGTCCTGGGAAGGCAGGGCCTGCAGGGCATGCCCCCCGCCCGAGAGCAGGGCGCCACGCAATTTCCATTATCGTTCAAACCGCGTCTTTGCGCGTGGGCGGATGCCGATACGGAAATGCAGGCGATGATGAGACAGTGTCTGAGCATAACAAGTCTCCCCCGAAAGGCACCCAAAATGCACCATCGCCAAAGCCACGGCAAGTCCTCGAGGATGCTTGCGGCCGGGCAAACTTGAAGCAGACTTGAAGCAGACTTGAACTCGCCCTTTTTCGGGCCCAAAAACAGAGCCCTCGTGACCGACCTGTCCGCCTTCCCGATCACCCGCCGCTGGCCGGCCGAGCATCCCGACCGGCTCCAGCTCTATTCGCTGAACACGCCCAACGGCGTTAAGGTGTCGATCATGCTCGAGGAGACGGGCCTTCCTTACGAGCCGCACCTGATCGACATCGCGAAGAACGAGACCTGGACGGAAGACTTTCTGTCGCTCAACCCGAACGGCAAGATCCCGGCGATCCTCGATCCCGACGGACCGGGCGGCACGCCGTTCGGACTGTTCGAATCGGGGGCGATCCTGCTCTACCTCGCCGACAAGACGGGGATGCTGATCCCTGCCGATCCGGAGCGGCGGTGGGAGACGATCCAGTGGGTGTTCTTCCAGATGGCCGCGATCGGCCCGATGTTCGGACAGGTCGGCTATTTCAACCGCTTCGACGGCAAGGCGATCGAGGACAAGCGCCCGCTCCAGCGCTACGTCGACGAATCGAGGCGGCTGCTCGGAGTGCTGGATGGCCGGCTCGAAGGACGCGACTGGATCATGGACGAGTATAGCGTCGCCGACGTCGCCACCCTGGGCTGGGTGCGCAACCTCGTCACCTTCTACGAGGCGCGCGAATTGGTCGGGTTCGACAGGCTGGTGAACGTCCCGGCCTGGCTGGAGCGCGGGCTGGCTCGGCCGGCGGTGCAGCGAGGGCTGGAGATACCGAGGCGCGGCTGAATATCCTCCCCATCGCAGATGGGGAGGGGGACCACGTGCAACGTGGTGGAGGGGTAACTGGCACCGCCCTCGGAGGATTAAGAACGCGACGGCGAAGCTTGCGCCATTTACCCCTCCACCAGGCTTCGCCTGGTCCCCCTCCCCATGCTTTGCATGGGGAGGATTTAGTGGCGATGCTTCGGCTTCTTCGTCAGGCTTTCATGGACGAAGGCGACGAACTGGTCGGGCTTGATGAAGCCTTCGGGCATCCCGTAGCCCCCCGCCGGCTTCGTCGCCTGGATCTGCGGAAGCGTTCGCTTCGCCGCGATCCCGGCCGCGACCTTCGAACGCACGTCGGCCAGCATTGCTCGATAGGCGGCGAGCTCCGACCTGGACGCGACGGGGCCGTGGCCGGGAATGATCCGGGTCGCCGCGTTGCTCCAGGCCAGGCCCTTGTCGGCCGCGGCGATCAGCCCGTCGATCGAGCCTCCGGAGCTGAGGTCGATGAAGGGGAAGCTGGCTTTGTGGAAGAAGGTGTCGCCCATGTGGAGGACGTTGGCCTTCTGCCAATGCACCAGGGAATCGCCGTCGGTATGGGCGTGGGCGACGTGGACGACATGGAGCGTGTCGCCGTTGAGGTGCAGGGTCACTCCGTCCTCGAACGTCACCACCGGCAGGGCACCGGCGGGAGAGGCCGGGACCTTGCTTCCCATCGCGGCGATGAACTGCTCGCTCGACATTCGAGTGCGGACGTTGCTGTGCGCCAGGATCACCGCCCCGCGGCTGCCCATCGCTTCGTTGCCGCCGGTATGGTCGCCGTGCCAGTGGGTGTTGACCACGAAGCGGACCGGATCGGGATCGACGGTGGCGACCGCGGCCAGGATCCTGTCGCTCATCGGCGCATATTGATCGTCCACGATGATGTTGCCGTCGGGGCCGTAGGAGAGTCCGATATTGCCGCCGGCGCCGAACAGGACCGCCACTCCGGGCGCGATCTTCTCGACCCTCACCTCGGCCTTGGAAAGGTCCTGCTGCGCGTAAGCGGGCGCGGCGGCGAGAGCGGCGATGGCGAAGACGATCGGACGCATGGATTTTTCCCTTTCAGTGACTTCAATCTTGCGCCCGCCGCTCCGGAAACCGAAGCCGCTGCGGCCCCTGGGTCGGGCCGTTCACCCGGGGCCATCCGTCCTCCCAGACGATCCGGTCGACGAGCATGACCCGCCGGGTGTTGACCTCGTCCGTTGGCTTCGTGCGCGGCCGGGCGGCGTCGACGGCATGGTAGACGATCCAGCTTTCGCCCGAGGCGTCGTCGATCACGGCGTTGTGGCCGGGGCCGATCCATTTGCCGCCGCGCTCGATCAGGGTGCCCGGCCGCGGCTCGAACGGGCCGGTGGCGCTTCGCGAGCGCGCCACCATCACGGCGTAGTGAACGCCTTTGCCGCAGCAATTGTCGCCCGAGTAGAAGAGGTAATAATAGCCCCCGCGCAATACGACCCAGGCGCCCTCGACGAGCTTGCGATAGTCGGTCCCGGCGTCGGCCCGGATCAGGTCGACCGGAGCGCTTCCCGCGGCGAAGGACAGGCGGTCGGGGGCGAGCTCCTGGACCTTGATCGGGGCGAAGCCGGAGCCCCAGTACAGGAGGCGCTTGCCGGTCGCGGGATCGTCATAGGACATCGGATCGATGTTGACGAAGCCGGGGCCGCACCGGAGCGGCCGGCCCATATCGGTGAACGGACCTTCGGGCCGGGACGAGGTGGCGACGGCGAGGCAGAGGCCCTTCTTGTCGTCGGCCAGCGCCTCGTCCGGCCTGGCCGAATAATAGAGATAGTAAAGGCCGCGATGCTCGGCGACGTGGGGGGCCCAGAAATCCTGGGTCCGGCTCGCCCAGGCCGGCTTGACGGGGAGCGCGTCGCCGAGGGCTTCCCAGCTTACGAGATCTCGCGAGCGGGCGACCTGGAAGTTGACCCACCTGCCGTCGCGCTCGGTCTGGGTGGCGTAGGCGTAGTAGAAGCCGTCCTTGGCGCGCAGGATGGCGGGGTCGGGGAAGTCGGCATCTATGACCGGGTTGGCGAAGGTGGCTGGGGAGTCGGGGACGGTCGTGCAGGACGAGGCGAGAAGGACGATTAGGGCGAGCAGTGTCCTCATGGGGGCAGCATAACGAAAGTTGAAGCTCGGCGCACCTCTTGCCTCCCCGTGCGCAGCATGGGGAAGGGGACCAGCGTAGGGGGTGGAGGGGTATTGGCACTGGCTTGAGCGGAGATTGCGCGAGAGGGCGAAGGCCTGCGCCAGCTACCCCTCCACCACGCTTCGTGTGGTCCCCCTCCCCATCTGGCGATGGGGAGGCCGCTACGCGTCGAACAGGCCCTTCAACTTGCCGAAGAAGCTCCTGCTCGCCGGGCATTCCTCGCCGGTCTCGGTGCCTCGGAATTCCTCGAGCAGCTCGCGCTGGCGGGCGGTGAGGCTGGTCGGGGTCTCGACCTCGACCTGGACGACCATGTCGCCATGGCCGCGGCCGTTGATGACGGGCATCCCGGCGCCGCGCTTCCTGAGCTGCTTGCCGGACTGGATCCCGGCCGGAATCTGGATCGAATGCTTCTGCCGGTCGAGGCCCGGAACCTCGATGCAGCCGCCGAGCGCGGCGGTGGTGATGCTGACCGGGCACTTCACGAACAGGGTCGTCCCCTGGCGCTGGAAGAAGGCATGCCGGGCCAGATGGATGAAGATGTAGAGGTCGCCATTGGGCCCGCCTCGAACGCCCGCTTCGCCTTCGCCGGCGAGACGGATCCTCGTGCCTTCGTCCACGCCTGCCGGGATCCGCACTTCGAGCGAGCGCTGCCGCTCGACCCGGCCTTCGCCCCGGCATTTGTCGCAGGGATCGGCGATGACCTGGCCGACGCCGCGGCACGTGGGGCAGGTACGCTCCACGACGAAGAAGCCCTGCTGGGCCCGGACCTGTCCGCGGCCGTGACACATGGTGCAGGGCCGCGCGCTCGTGCCCGGCTTGGCGCCCATGCCGCCGCAGGGCTCGCATTTGGCGGCGGTGTCGATCTTGAGCTCGACCTGCTTGCCGGCGAAGGCGTCCTCGAGGCTTATCTCCAGATCGAAGCGAAGGTCCGAGCCGCGAAGCGCGTTCGAGCGGCGGTCGGACTGCTGGCCGTTCATGAACTCGCCGAAAATGTTCTCGAAGATGTCGCTGAACGAGCCGAAGTCCTGGGCCCCCGCCCCGCCGCCAAAGCCTCCCTGCCCGCCGTTTCGGAAAGCGGCGTGGCCGAAGCGGTCGTAGGCGGCGCGCTTCTGCGGGTCCTTCAGGCAGTCATAGGCTTCGCTGATCGCCTTGAACCGGGCCTCGCTGTCCTTGCAGCCCGGGTTGTAATCGGGATGGCATTCCTTGGCGAGGCGGCGATAGGCGTTCTTCAGCGTCCCCTCGTCGGCGCCGCGCTCGACCTGAAGCAGCTGGTAATAATCGGCGTCGGTCACTTCATCCCTCTCCCTGCAGGGGAGAGGGACAGCCGCCGCGCAGCGGCGGCAGGGTGAGGGCCTTGGCCCTCACCTCGATCCGTTCCCAACCAGACTCGCTCATACCTGCCCTCACCCTGCCGCTTCGCGGCTTTCCCTCTCCCCTGCAGGGAGAGGGAGGGATCCTCAGCCCTTGTTTTCGTCGTCGACCTCGGAGAATTCGGCGTCGACGACCTCCTCTTCGGTGCCGCCCGCTTCCGCGCCCTCGGCCGCCCCGGACTCGTCGGAAGGCCCGCCGGCCGTATTGGCCTGCTCCTTCTCGTAGATCGCCTGGCCGAGCTTCATCGCGACCTGGCTCAGAGCCGCGGTCTTGGACTTCATCGCCTCGATGTCGCCGCCCTCGATCGCCTGGCGGGTCTCGTCGATCGCCGCCTGGATCTCGGTCTTCAGAGCCTCGTCGACCTTGTCGCCATGCTCCGCCAGCTGCCTTTCGGTGCTGTGGGCGAGGCCCTCGGCGCTGTTCTTCGCCTCGGCGCCCTCGCGGCGCTTCTTGTCCTCCTCGGCGAACTGCTCGGCTTCGCGGACCATCTTCTCGATGTCGGAATCGGCGAGGCCGCCCGACGCCTGGATCCGGATCTGCTGCTCCTTACCGGTGCCCTTGTCCTTGGCCGAGACGTGGACGATGCCGTTCGCGTCGATGTCGAACGTGACCTCGACCTGGGGCACTCCGCGCGGCGCCGGCGGGATGCCGACCAGGTCGAACTGGCCGAGGATCTTGTTGTCCGCGGCCATCTCGCGCTCGCCCTGGAAGACTCGGATGGTGACCGCGTTCTGATTGTCCTCGGCGGTCGAGAAGGTCTGGCTCTTCTTCGTCGGGATGGTCGTGTTGCGGTCGATCATCCGGGTGAAGACCCCGCCCAAAGTCTCGATTCCGAGGCTCAGCGGAGTGACGTCGAGGAGGAGGACGTCCTTGACGTCGCCCTGGAGGACTCCGGCCTGGATGGCGGCGCCCATGGCGACGACCTCGTCCGGGTTGACGCCCGTGTGCGGCTCCTTGCCGAAGAAGTCCTGAACGATCTGGCGGACCCGCGGCATCCGGGTCATTCCGCCGACGAGCACGACCTCGGAGATGTCGGCGGACTTCACGCCGGCGTCCTCGAGCGCCTTCTTGCAGGGATCGAGCGTGCGCTTGATCAGATCCTCGACCAGCTTCTCGAGATCCGAGCGGGTGATCGTCTTGACCAGATGCTTGGGCCCGTTCTGATCGGCGGTGATGAAGGGCAGGTTGACCTCGGTGGTCTGGGCCGAGGAAAGCTCGATCTTGGCCCGCTCGGCGCCTTCCTTGAGGCGCTGCAGAGCGAGGCGGTCGCCGCGAAGGTCGATGCCTTCCTGCTTCTTGAACTCATCCGCGAGGTAATCGACGATCTTGGCGTCGAAATCCTCGCCGCCCAGGAAGGTGTCGCCGTTGGTCGACTTCACTTCGAACACGCCGTCGCCGATCTCGAGCACCGAGATGTCGAAGGTTCCGCCGCCGAGATCGTAGACCGCGATCGTCTTGCCGTCCTGCTTGTCGAGGCCGTAGGCGAGCGCCGCCGCGGTCGGCTCGTTGATGATGCGCAGGACCTCGAGGCCGGCGATCTGGCCGGCGTCCTTGGTCGCCTGGCGCTGCGCGTCGTTGAAGTAAGCGGGGACGGTGATCACCGCCTGGGTGACGTTCTCGCCGAGATAGGCCTCGGCGGTTTCCTTCATCTTCTGGAGGATGAAGGCGGAAATCTGGGACGGGCTGTAATCCTTCGCGCCGGCATTGACCCAGGCGTCGCCATTGGGGCCTCGGCTGATCGTGTAGGGGACCAGCTCGGTGTCCTTCTTGGTGATCGGATCGTCGAAGCGGCGGCCGATCAGGCGCTTCACCGCGAAGACGGTGTTCTCGGGGTTCGTGACCGCCTGGCGCTTGGCCGGCTGACCGACCAGCCGCTCGCCGTCCTTGGCGAAAGCGACGATCGAGGGCGTGGTGCGCGCGCCTTCCGCATTTTCGACCACCTTGGGCTTGCCGCCTTCCATGACGGCGACGCAGCTGTTGGTCGTGCCCAGGTCGATTCCGATGACTCTAGCCATGCTTATTCCTCTTGTGCCCCAAAAGTTTACCGCACCCCTGCGGCCTTCGAACGAGGCACGCGGAGTGTTTCGGAAGCGATATAGGGGTGGATTCCGAGGCGACAAGAAGTGCGGTCGCAGCTAGGAAGCGGCGGCGATGAAGAAGATGCTCGAAAGACACGTTTTTACCGCCATGGCCGGAGCGGCGCTGCTGGCGGGCTGCAGCCGGCCGCCGCCGGACGGGACGGTGATCGTGAGCGACGTCTGGGTCAGGCTGCCGGCGGTGAAAAGCCGTCCGGGCGGGGCTTATTTCCGGATGGAGGCGGGGAGCGAGGGGACGAGGCTGCTCGGCGTGTCGAGCCCGAGCGTTCGCTGGATCGAACTCCATGAAACCACGACGACGGGCGGCAAGACGAAGATGAAGCCGCGCAAGGAGCTCGAGTTCCCAAGCCGCGGCGAACTCGTCTTCGAGCCGGGCGGCCGTCACGCGATGCTGTTCGGGATCAATTCGAAGGTGAAGGCCGGCGACATCATCCCACTCACCTTCTCGTTCAACGTGGCGCCGCCGATCACGGTCGAGGCCGAAGTACGGGCTGCGGGCGACGAGGACCCGCACAAAAAGCACTGACCTGATCCCCGCTCGAACGTCACCCTGAACTTGTTTCAGGGTCCAGGCTTCCGCTTCGCTGTCGCATCCACCTGGGATGCTGAAACAAGTTCAGCATGACGGCATAACAGGCTAACCCATGTTTGCCATAACAGGGGGAAGCAAAGATGTCGGGATTCAGGGCGTTCATCGCGAAGGGCAACGTGCTCGACCTGGCGGTGGCTGTGATCATCGGAGCGGCGTTCGCGACCATCGTCTCCTCGCTGACCGACGACATCCTCATGCCGGTAATCGGCTGGCTGTTCGGAGGCCTCGATTTCTCGAGCTATTTCATCCGGCTCGGGCCGATCCCCGCGGGCTATGCCGGCGACCCCAACAATTATGCGGCCCTGAAGGCCGCGGGCGTGCCGATGATCGGCTACGGCCAGTTCGTCACCGCCGTCGTCGCCTTCCTCATCCTCGCCTTCGTCATCTACCAGCTGGTCCGGGCGGCCAGCCGGGTCAAGCTGGCGCCCGCCGAGGTGGCGGCCGGGCCGAGCGAGGAGCTGCTGGTCCTGCGCGAGATTCGCGACTCGCTCAAGGCACGGTCCTGAGCCGTTGAAAAGTTAAGCTTTTCCCGCTAGCGATCGGCAAAATTGAGCGGGGAATGGAATGAAGCTTCGTGGGTTTGGCCGAGCGCTTGTCGCGGCCGCGGCTTTGGCGGTCGCTTGCGGCCCGGCCCGGGCCATCGATCCGTTGCCCGCCGATTCGAAAATGGCGGCGGATCCCGCGGTAAGGACCGGCACGTTCGCCAACGGCCTGCGCTACGCGATCATGCGCAACGGCTCGCCCGCCAAGGCGGTCTCGCTTCGACTCGCCATTCGCGCCGGCAGCTATGACGAGGAGGAAGCCGAGAGCGGCTTCGCCCATTTCGTCGAGCATATGGCGTTTCGATCGACCCGTCAGGCGCCGGAAGGCTCGCTCGATACCCGGTTCGCCAGCCTCGGGGTCGCCTTCGGCCGGGACGAGAATGCGGCGACGGGGATCGAATCGACCATCTACCAGATGGACGTGCCGGTCGCGGATCAGGCCGCGGTCGCCAAGGTCCTCGAATGGCTTCGCGGCGCCGCCGACGGAATCCTTTTCGCCCCCGCCGCCGTCGAGCTGGAGAAAGGGGTGGTGGTCGCCGAAATCCGCGCCCGGACGAGCCCGACCACGATCGTCGGACGGGAAGCCGCTCGCTTCCAGGCGCCGGGCCTGCGCTCGGTCGCTCGCGACGTCGGCGGGACCGAGGCCTCGGTACGCGCCGCGACCCCGGCCGCGCTCCAGGCCTTCTACGATCGCTGGTACCGCCCGGACAACGCCGTCCTGGTCATCGCCGGCGATGCCGATCCGGACGCGATGCTGAAGGCGGCCGAAGCGGCGTTCGCGAGCTGGACCGGCAGAGGCGCGCCCGGAACCCGGGCGAAGCCGGCCGCGCCGGCCCAGCGCGGCCTCGACAGCTTCACGAGAAAAGGTCCGTCGCTCCCGCTCGCCGGAAGCGCCTGCCGGGTCGCGCCGCTCGACGGACCCCGCGACGCCAGCCTCGAACGGATGCGCCGCGAGACCCTTTCCCAAATCTGGGTGACGATCCTTACCGACCGGGCCGCTCGAACCAGTGCCAAGGCCGGCTCGGCGCTCCTGGGAACGGCGCCGATGGTGAACCGGAGCCTTCCCGACGCCCGAATCGCCTGCCTGATCGCGGTGCCCAATCTGGGCAAATGGCGCGAGGGCCTGGCCCAGGCGCAGGCCGAGCTGCGCCGTTTCGCCGAAACGGGCCCGACTTCCGCAGAGGTTGAAGGCGCGGCCGAGCAGCTTCGCTCTCGGCTCCGCGCCGCCGTCTATCAAAGCGGCACCCGGGCCACGCGCGACCTCGCGCAGGGGATGGTGGATTCGGAGCTGGACGGGACCCCGTTCGCCCATCCCAGGGAGGCGATGCGGATCTACGACTTGCTGGTCGCGGGGCTGACCCCGGCCGACGTCAAGCGCGCCTTCGAAGCGGACTGGAGCGGCAGCGGGCCTCTGCTGGTCCTGACCGGCCCCGACGAGGTGAGCCCGGCGGAGCTGGCGGCGGCGTGGCAAGCCAATGCGCTCGCGGCGCCGCTTGAGACCTTCGCGGATCCCGAGGCGGCCCAATGGGCCTATTGGAAATTCGGTAAGCGCGGCAAGGTCGCTTCGAGGGAGGCCGGACCCGAATTCACCCGCCTCGTGTTCAAGAACGGCGCCGTCCTCAATTTCAAGCAGACGGATTTCCAGTCCGGCGGGGCCGAGATCCGGGTCCGCTTCGGGCATGGCGAGCGCAGCCTCAGCGTCGCCGACAGGACTCCGATGATGCTGGCCGCGACCCTGTTTCCGAACGGGGGGCTCGGGAAGATGGACTATGAGCAGATCGGAAGCGCGCTCACCAATTCGACCTGGGCCTTCACCCTGGAGCCGCGGCCGACCGCGTTCGTGCTGAGCAGCAGCACGCTCAACGACAATGTCGCGGCGCAGATGCGCCTGCTCGCCGCCTACATGACCGACCCCGGATTCCGTCCGCTGATCGACGAGAAGCTGCCCACCGCGCTCGACCTCAGCTACCGCATGTGGGATACGGACCCGTCGTTCGTGGCGACCCTCGCCCTCGAGCGCACCCTCTTCCCGGGCCGTGAATCGCTGCCGCCGCGCGAGCGCATGGCCGCCTATCGAGCCGCCGATTTCGAGCGCATGCTGAAGCCGGCACTGACCCGGTCGCCCGTCGAGGTGACGATCGTCGGCGACTTGACGGAAGAGACGGCGAAGCGCGCGGTGGCGGCCACGTTCGGCGCCTTGCCGCCCCGGCCCGCGCTTGCGCCGGCGCCGGAAGGCAAAGGCCCTTTCCGCTATTTCCCCGAGCGCCTGCCGCCGCCGGTGACCGACACCCATCGCGGCCCCGCCGACAAGGCCGCGGCGATCCTCGCCTGGCCGCTCTACGTCGCGAGCCCCGAGCGGCGGAAGGAGGAATATGCGATCCACCTGCTTCGCTCGATCTTCGAGACCCGGCTGCTTCGGCAGGTTCGGGTGGTGATGGGCAAGGTCTATTCCCCCGGAGTCGCCCTCGCCACGCCCGACGATGCCGATCAGGGCATTCTCACCGTCGTCCTCGAAGCCGCTCCCGACGACATCCGGCCGCTGGTCGAAGCGGCGAAGAGCGTCGCCGGCGATCTGGCCGGAAGCCGGATCAGCCAGGAAGAGCTCGACGCTGCGCGGACGCCGATGCTCGCCTCGGCCGACCAGGCGTTGGGGGAGAACGGCGCCTGGGCGTCGATGATCGCCCTTGCCGGGGCGGACCGGTCCGCGCTTCGCGAGCTCACCGGCCTCCGCTCCGACCTGGAGGCGATCACCCTCGACGACGTCCGGCGCGCGGCGACCACCTGGCTGACTCCGGAACCGATGCTCGCAAGGGCCCTCCCCGCCTCGCGCTGAGACGAAGACTCTCCGTTTATTTGCCTCCCCATCGAAGATGGGGAGGGGGACCACCGAAGGGGGTGGAGGGGTGATTGGCACCGACTCTTGCCGTGTGGCAGCCGATCTTCGGCGTCCGGCGCCAGGCCACCCCTCCACCATGCTTCGCATGGTCCCCCTCCCCATGCTGCGCATGGGGAGGCAAACGGGCTAGAAACGCTTGCGTACCGTCAGTCCCATGGTGCGCGGCTGGCCGACGTGGAAGCCCAGGCGGGCTCGCCCGCCGCGCTCCCGGTCGAAGGCCAGGATCGCATTCTCGTCGAACAGATTGTTGACGTAGACGACGGCGCCGAAGCCGTCCCCGAGCTCGATTCCGGCGCTGAGGTTGACCAACTGATAATCGGGCAGCTTGAGGTTCAAAGTCGTCGAGGCTCCGGCCGGAGCGCCGCCGAACGGAAGCCCGTGGACGAAGGTCCGGGGATTGTTCTCCTGGTCGCCGGGCTGGGTGAACCGGCTCCCGTTGTGCTGGAAGGTGATCCCCACATAGGCTTCGCCGCCGTCTCCGGTCGGGACGGTGTAGAAGGCGCTTGCGGCGACCTGGAAATTGGGCACCGAGGGCAGCCGGTTGCCGTCGCGGATTCCCTCGAGCACCGTGCCGTTCTGCTTCAGCCTGGTCTCGTCGAACTGGGCCTCGACCCAGCTGCCCGCGATCGACAGGTCGAGGCCCCTGGCCGGCCGGGCGCTGAGCTCGAACTCGACTCCCATCGTGTGGGCATCGGCGTTGAACACGACCCGCGACGAGCAGGAACCCGCGTCGGCGGTGACCTGGAGGTTGTCGATCTTGGTGTAGAAGGCCGCGGCATTGACGGTGATCGGTCCGAATTTGGACTTCACTCCGGCCTCGTAATTCCACAGGGTCTCGTCGTCGTAGCGGTCGAAGCCGCCATAATCGATCCGGTCCTGGGCGCTGCACAGGCCCTCGTTGAGCGGATCGTTGACTCCGCCGAGGCGGAAGCCCTTCGACGCCTGCAGGTTGACGATCACGTCGTCGGCGGCTTCGTAGCTGAGCAGGAGCCGGGGCGAGAAGCCGTCCGACTTGGTCTCGTCGGTCTGGTTGTCGCCGTTCGCGAAGAGGCCGCCCGACCTGAAGCCGCGCTCCTCCTTGAAATCGTAATAGCGAAGCCCGGCGGTCGCGGTCAGCTGTTCGGTGATGTCGTAGCTCGCTTCGCCGAAAAGGGCGGTCTGCCTGATGTCGTAGGGCAGGTCGGCATTGTAGGGCGAGTTGAGCGGGAAGCCGTTGGCGACGGCCGCCGAGGTTCCGGCGCCGAGCGCGGCGTCGGTGAAGGCGTCGTAGCCCGGGGTCGGCAGGCGCTGGGCATAGACTCGGTCCACGTCCGAATAGAAGGCGCCGACCAGCCACTGGAACGGGCCCTCGCCGCTCGAGGCGATGCGCAATTCCTGGGTCCAGGTCTTGAGGTCGGTCCTGTCGACGAGGTTCGACGGCAGCAGCACGCCTGCCGCCGGGAAGCCGAGATCGACCGAGACGCTTCCGGTCAGGGCGCTGGCGTCGCGGCTGACGAGGATGTCGCGGTTGATGTAGGTCGTCACCGAGGTGAGCTCGACTCCGCCGAGGTCGGCGCTGGCGGTGAGATCGGCGATCAGCGTGTCGTCCTTGAAATCCTCGTCGAGGAGAAGGAATTGCTCGCGATCGCGGAAGTTCACCGCGGGCCGGGTCGTCGTGAAGGGATTGGCGTAGAGATTGTACACCTCCTGCCGGTTGAAGCCGTTGGCCCGGACTTCCTGGTAGACGACGCGCGGAGTGATCGAGATGTCGGGCGTCGGCTGAAACAGAACGGCGATCCGGCCGCCGGTGCGGCGCCCGTCGTTGACGTCCTCGCTCAGGCCGTTGCCCGGGCGCCGGGCGTTGATGAAGCCGGCATATTCGGTGTGGTAGCCGACGACCCGGACGGCCGCCAGGTCGCCCATCGGAACGTTGATCGCGCCCTTGAGATGGCCGCCGAAACTGTCCTCGCCGACGATGTGGACGTTCGCTTCGGCCAGGCCTTCGAGCTTGTCGACGTTCGGCTGGTTGGTGATGTAGCGGATGGTGCCGCCGACCGAGCCCGAGCCGAACAAGGTGCCCTGCGGCCCGCGCAGGGTCTCGACCCGGTTGAGGTCGAACAGGTCGAGGTCGGGCTGGAACAACGACAGCGAGACCACCGATTCGTCGAGATAGACGCCGACCTGCTCCTTGACGCCGGGCTGGTCGCGGATGATCTGCCCGGCGGAAACGCCGCGGATCGAAATCTGGCTCTGGCCGGGGCCCAGATTCTGGACGTTGAGGCCGGCGACGTTGCGCGACAGATCCTCGATCGTTCCGGCGCCGAGCCGCTGGATGTCCTTTTCGGTCTGCGCGTTGATCGAGAAGGGCACTTCGAGCAGGGTGGTCTCGCGCTTGGTGGCGGTGACGTAGATGGTCGAATCGTCGCCCGCTTCGTCGGCGGCCTCGTTGGCCGCCTGGGCGGCTTCCTCGGCCTCGGTCTGGCCGTAAGCGGGCGAGGCGGCGGCGACGCAGGCGGCGAAGGACGCGCCGGCCAGGAAGACGGCCTTGCCGACGCGATTGCGGTTCCAAAGACGAGCCATCACCATTCCCCTTCGTTGTGGCAGCGCAACAATCTCCCTTTCCGCGACGCGAAGATCAAGGCGGAGAAGACAGGAGCGCGGAAAATCTGCCACACTGTTGCAGAAGCGTTACAGGAGGGCTCTTCAGCACCGTCATGCTGAACTTGTTTCAGCATCCAGGTTCGAACCGCCTCGCGGGCGGAGGGCTGGACCCTGAAACGAGTTCAGGGTGACGGCATTTGTCCATGGCCCGAGCGCTTGACTAATCGCCGCCCAGCCCAAATGCTGCTGCCCTTCCGGAGGGGTGGATGGCCAGGATGACTCGGCGAGCGGCGATCAAGGCGGGTGCGGCGGCGGCGGTCGCGGCGGGCGCTCCGGCCCTCGCCGCCTCCCGGCGGGCCGACACGATCGTCGTCGGAGCCGGGGTGTTCGGGGCCTGCACGGCGCGTGCCTTGCAGCGAGCAGGGCACAAAGTGCTCCTGCTCGACGCCTGGGGCCCCGCCCATGCCCGCGCCTCCTCCGGCGGGGAATCGCGACTGACCCGGGGGAGCTACGGCGCCGACGAAGTCTATACGCGCATGGCCTGGGACTCGCTCGCCGAATGGCGCGCTCTCTCCGACCGCGCCGAGCTTCCGCTCTTCCACCGGGCGGGAGTGCTCTTCTTCTTTCCCAAGGCGGAAGATTATGTCCATCGGACGGTGGAAGTGCATCGCCGCCTGAAGCTGCCAACGCAGCTGCTGGAGCGGAGGGAGATGCGCGCTCGATTCCCGATGATGGATTTCGACGGGATCGAGCTCGGCCTGTGGGAGCCGGAGTTCGGCGCCCTGATGGCGCGGCGAGCGGTGCAGACGATCGTCGCCGAATTCGTCGCCGCCGGTGGCGACTATCGGCAAGCGGCCGTGAAGCCACCGGACCGGGGCGCCGGGCCGCTCGAGCGCATAATTATGCAAGGCGGTGAGAAATTATACGCCGACCGCTACTTCTTCGCCTGCGGTCCCTGGCTTCCGAAGCTGTTCCCGGACCTGCTCGGCCGCCGCATCTTCCCAACCCGCCAGGAGATATTCTTCTTCCGACCGCCGGCCGGCGACGATTGTTTCGGGCCCGGGGCCCTGCCCGGCTGGGCGGACTTCAACGCCGGCGACATTTTCTACGGCTTCCCGGACCTCGAGGGCCGCGGCTGCAAGGTCGCCCACGATCTGCACGGACCGCCGATCGATCCGGACCAGGGCGACCGTACCCCCTCCCCGGCCGCTCTCGCCGAGGTGCGCGCCTATATGGAACGCCGCTTCCCGGGCCTTCGCGGCGCTCCGCTGAGCGAATCCCGGGTCTGCCAATATGAGAATAGCGCCAATGGCGATCTCCTGATCGACTGGCATCCGCGGCGGCCCAACGTCGCCCTGGTCGGCGCCGGCTCGGGCCATGGCTTCAAGCACGGCCCCGCCGTCGGCGCTTATGCCGCGAAGATGATCACGGGCACCTTGGCCGCGCCCGAACCCCGCTTTTCGCTCGCCTCGAAAGGCGAGCGGAAGGACCGGGCGGTGCATTGAGATTTGCCTCCCCATCGCTTCGCGATAGGAAGGCGGGAACAGGAGAGATTGATGGACCAGCCGCTCGACACGTTCCGCTCCTCGACCTGGGGCTGGCTTCGCGGCACGCTCGCCGGCTGGGGGACCGTGGCGCTCGTGCCGGTCGCCCTCCTGCTGACCGCGGTCGCGCCGCCCGAGATCGGACGTTGGCCGCTGCTGATCGCCGGCCTGGCTTTCGGAATCGTCATCTGGAAATGGTTCGAGAGCCTCGCCGCCCGCTACGACATCTGCCCGGACCGGCTGATCGTCCGCGAAGGCATCTTCATCAAGAGCCTGGACGAGGTCGAGCTGTATCGGGTCAAGGACGTGCGTCTCGACTTCAGCCTGATCAACCAGATGGCCGGGATCGGCACGATCACCGTCACCTCGAGCGACGAGACGACCCGCGGCGAGCCCTTGATCCTCCGCCACGTCGAACGCGCCGCCGAACGCCGCGAGGAACTGCGCCGGCTGGTCGAGACCGCCCGGCAGAAGCGCCGGGTGCGCGAGATCGACATGATGCACGAGGATTATTGAGGATTCTTGCCTCCCCATCGGAGATGGGGAGGGGGACCATCCGAAGGGCGGTGGAGGGGTGAAGGCGCGAAGCTAGGGGATTGTGGAGAGGACTACCGACGCGTCGGCAACTACCCCTCCACCATGCTTCGCATGGTCCCCCTCCCCCCGCTTCGCGCGGGGAGGCAATTCACCCCTTCCGAGCCACTCCGACCATCGCCGGCCTCAGCAGCCGGTCCTTGATCATGTAGCCGGCCTGCATCTCCTGGACGATGGTGCCGGGCTCGGCGTCGCTCGGGATCTCGACCATCGCCTGGTGGCGGTGCGGGTCCAGGGGCTGGCCCATCGCTTCGACCCGGGTGATTCCGTTGCGCTGGAAGACGGTGTCGAGCTCGCGCCCGGTCGCCTCGATTCCGGCGATCAGAGCCTTCATCCGCTCGTCCTGGCGAAGATCCTCGGGAATCGCGGAGAGGGCGCGGTCGAGATTGTCCTTCACCGACAGGACGTCGCGGGCAAAGCCGGTCGCCGCATAGGCGGCCACGTTCTGCTTCTCCTGCTCGAGCCGGCGGCGGACGTTCTGGGTCTCCGCCTGGGCGTAGAGGACGTGCTGGCGAACCTGCTCCAGCTCCTTCACGAGCTCGGAGAGATCCTGCTCCTGGGCCTGCGCCTGCTCCTCGGCCGTAGCCTCTTCGACCTCGTTCGTCTCTTCGTGCAGCTTTTGTTCGTCGTTCATGCCATCAATCTCGATAGTGCCTGTGCCGTGAAATCCACCATGGGTACGACTCGTGCATAGTTCAACCGAGTCGGCCCGATCACTCCGACCACTCCGACGACCTTGCCGTCCCGTCCCGAATAAGGCGCGGCGATGACGGAAGATCCGGAAAGTGCGAACAATTTATTCTCCGAACCGATGAAGATCTTCATCCCCTGGCCGGCCCGGGCGCTGTCGAGCAGCCGGACGATCTCTTCCTTGCCGTCCAGCTCCTCGAGCAGCTGGCGCACCCGCTCGAGGTCGGCGACGGCGCCGGGCTCGAGCAGATTCGCCTGGCCGCGGACGATCAGGACCGGCCGCTGCGCCCCGTCCTGCGACCACAAGGCCAGGCCGCGGTCGATCAGCTGGCGGGCGGCGTCGTCCAGAGCGGCCTTGCCGGCCTGGATCTCGGCGGCGAGCCGGCGCTGCGCCTCCGGCAGGGTGAGGCCGGACAGGCGCGCGCTGACGTAATTGCCGACCTCGGTCAGGGTGGAGGCGGTGATCCCCGGCGGCAGGTCGACGACCCGGTTCTCGACGCTGCCCTCGGCCCCGACCATCACCGCCAGCGCCTGGGTCGGCGAAAGCTGGACGAAGCCCAATTGCCGAAGCACCGGCTCGCGCTTGGGCACCAGGACGATCCCGGCGCAGGCCGAGAGGCCGGACAAAGCGGCGGTGGCGGCGGAAAGCGCCTCCTCGATCGGACCGCCGCGCTCAAGCCGGGCTTCGATCGCGGCCCGCTCCTCGGCGCTGGGCGCGGCCGCCTGCATCATTCCGTCGACGAACATTCTAAGGCCGCTCTCGGTGGGCACCCGGCCGGCCGAAGTATGGGGATGGGCCAGCAGCCCGAGCTCCTCCAGATCCTGCATGACGTTTCGGATCGAGGCCGGCGAGAGGTTGAGGCCCGGCAGCCTGGAGAGGGTCCGCGATCCGACCGGGGCGCCCGACCCGAGATAATTCTCGACCACCATCCGGAACACTTCCCGGGCACGATCGGTGAGCTCGCTGACGGGAGTCGGGGTCATGAAGGGGGTAGATAGGTAAGCTGCGCGCTGCCGTCACCCTGTCATCGTCACCCTGAACTGGTTTCAGGGTCCAGTCCTCCACCCGCGAGGCGGTTCGACCCTGGATGCTGAAACAAGTTCAGCATGACGGTATGGATGACAGTGGATTACCTGCCCCGCTCTGGCTAAGGCGCGGCCTTCAAACCGAAAGGAACATCATGCGCCCATCCGGACGCGCGCCCGACCAGATGCGGGAGATCGTGATGGAGGCGGGCTTCACCCGTCACGCCGAGGGCAGCTGCCTGATCAGCTTCGGCGACACTCGGGTGCTGTGCACCGCCTCGGTCGAGCAGAGCCTTCCGCCCTGGCTTCGAGGCAAGGGCAAGGGCTGGGTCACCGCCGAATATGGAATGCTTCCCCGGGCCACCCATACGCGGGGCCGGCGCGAGGCGGCGTCGGGCAAGCAATCCGGGCGGACCCAGGAGATCCAGCGGCTGATCGGGCGCTCGCTGCGCGCGGTCGTCGACCTCCAGGCGCTGGGCGAGCGCCAGATCACGGTCGATTGCGACGTCATCCAGGCCGACGGCGGCACCCGCACCGCGGCGATCTCGGGCGGCTGGGTGGCCCTTCGGATCGCCGTCGACGGACTGCTTCGCCAGCAGCTCCTCACCGTCGACCCGATCCGCCAGAAGATCGCGGCGGTGAGCTGCGGAATCCATAACGGCGCCGCCGTTCTCGACCTCGATTACGACGAGGATTCGACTGCCGGGGCCGACGGCAATTTCGTTCTCACCGGCGACGGCAACATCGTCGAGGCGCAGGTCACCGCCGAGGGCGAGACCTATGACGAAGAGGGCCTGCTTCGACTGCTCCGACTGGCGCGGATCGGCTGCGGCGAGATTTTCGCCGCCCAGGACCGGGCGACCGGGCGATGAGGAAGCTCCAGCCGGGGCGGCTGGTCATCGCCAGCCACAATGAAGGCAAGGTGCGTGAGATTCGCGACCTGCTCGGCCCCTATGGCGTGGAGCCGGTTTCGGCGGGCGAGCTCGATTTGCCCGAGCCCGACGAGATCGGGACGACCTTCATCGACAATGCCGATTTGAAGGCGCGCGAGGCGGCGGATCTGTCCGGCCTGCCCGCGCTCGCCGACGACAGTGGGCTGTGCGTCGAGGCGCTGGAGGGACGGCCGGGCATCTTTTCGGCACGGTGGGCACTGGCCGCCGACCCCCGGGTCGCGCCGTCCGCGGGGCCCGGCGAGGTTGAGGGGCCGCGCGACTTCGGACTGGCGATGCGCCGGGTCTGGGAAGAGCTGGAGGCGCTCGGGCCGGACTCGAGCCGAAACGCCCATTTCGTCTGCGCCCTCGCGGTCTGTTGGCCCGACGGGCGCAGCGAGTGGTTCGAAGGCCGGGTCGAGGGGACCTTGGTATGGCCGCCGCGGGGGGACCGGGGCTTCGGCTACGACCCGATCTTCGTCCCGGCCGGCCATGACATCACCTTCGGCGAGATGGACCCGGCGGACAAGCACCGGATCAGCCACAGGGCGGACGCGTTCGGCAAGCTGGTCGCGGCGCTGCTGTG
>DASQLT010000009.1:0-91421 GCA_035629855.1 Allosphingosinicella sp. | reverse complement strand
GCCAGGGGCCTGTCGAGGTTGACTTTCCGCACTGCACAAGCCATGTGCCCGCCTTCGCAATTGGCTCCGCACCCCCGGTGAAGCGGATGCCGCGCGTGACGTCCCGGTCACGTGGTGCGGACCCGGGGAATTTCTAACGCGAATTGGAGTATCGAAATGACGAAGCGCACCAGCGCCAAGTACAAGCTCGACCGCCGGATGGGCGAGAACGTCTTCGGACGGCCCAAGAGCCCCGTCAACAAGCGCGAATACGGCCCCGGCCAGCACGGCCAGCGCCGCAAGGGCAAGATGTCGGACTTCGGCATCCAGCTTCGCGCCAAGCAGAAGCTGAAGGGCTATTACGGCGACGTCACCGAGAAGCAGTTCAAGCGCACCTATACCGAAGCCGCGCGGATGAAGGGCGACACCGGCCAGAATCTGATCGGCCTCTTGGAGCGCCGCCTCGACATGGTCGTCTACCGCGCCAAGTTCGCCCCGACCATCTGGGCGGCGCGTCAGCTGGTCAGCCACGGCCATATCCGGGTCAACGGCACGAAGTGCAACATCGCCTCGCGCCGGGTGAATGTCGGCGACGAGATCACTTTGGGGTCCAAGGCGCAGGAGATGGCGCTGGTGATGGAGGCCCAGGGCCTCGCCGAGCGCGACATCCCCGAATATGTCGCCCCCGACGGCACCGCCAAGGCGACCTTCACCCGGGTCCCGACCCTGGACGAGGTTCCCTATCCGGTCCGGATGGAGCCGAACCTGGTCGTCGAGTTCTACTCCAGGTAATAATTCCTACCCGCGTTTTCGCGGGGAGGGGGACCGCACGAAGTGCGGTGGAGGGGTTCTACGGAATCCGAAAGACCCCTCCACCAGGCTTCGCCTGGTCCCCCTCCCCCGCAAGTGCGGGGGAGGAATTAGAAGGGCGGCTCCCGTGGGAGCCGCCCTTTTCATTGGATCTTCAGCGCCTGCCGAAGGAAGGCGTCGCTGCGCCTCAGCATGTCGCTTCGAGCGGCGCTGTCGTCAAGCTGGTGGTCGAGGCCGGGATAGACGATCAGCTCGCTCCGGGCGCCGGCACCCTTGAGCCTGTCCTGCATCTTGCGTGCCTGGGCGATTGGGACGTTGAGGTCGAGATCGCCGTGGAAGAGCAGGACCGGCGCCTTGATCCTGGCCGCATTCTGAGCCGGCGAGCCTTCGCGCAGATGCGGCCCGGTGCCGATGAAATTCTTGACCATCCGGTAGTTGGACCAGCCCGCCGAATCCTCGACGAGGCTGGCGAGATCGGTGACCGGCGCCACCGCGACGACGGCCTTGAACAAGGCGGGATCGAGGACCTGCGACTGGAGCGCCGCGTAACCGCCATAGGACCAGCCCACGATGGCGAGCTTGGCCGGATCGGCGATCCCCTGGGAGACCAGCCAGCGGCCGGCATCGTTGACGTCGCCGATCGCGGTCCGCCACGATTGGAAGCCGTTCTTCTGATACCAGCCCTCGCCATATCCGGACGAGCCGCGATAATTGGGCTGGAGCACCGCATAGCCCCGGCTCGCGAAATATTGGACGAGCCAGTCGAAGCCCCATTCGTCGCGCGCGCTCGGTCCGCCGTGCGGCATCACGATCGCCGGCAGCCCCTTGCCGGTGGAGCCGGGCGGAAGCGTCAGATAGCCGGGCACGCTGGTCCCGTCGGACGCCTTGTAGGTTACCGGCTTCATCGCCGCGAGCGTGAGGTTTTCGAGCTCGGGCCGGGCCAGCATCAGCTCGCTGAGCTGCTTGCTTCCCTTGTCGAAGAGATAATAACGGCCGGCATCGGTGTCGCTCCCCGCCCAGAGCAGGAGCTTGCTCTCATCGGCGCTCGAATCCATGAAGCGGATCAGCGGCAGGCCCGGCACGGCTTTGGACAGCGAGCGCCCGAGCGCCTCTAGATTCTTGTCGAAATAAGCCGCCTCGCGCTTCTCCGTCGCATAAGTCACTCCGACCACGCGCCCGCGGCGGCCGATCCGAACGGTCCCGTCGACATCGACCTGGGGATGGGCGAAGACCAGGGTCTCGCGCTTCGATCCGTCGAGCGCCATGCTGTAGAGGGCCGAGCGGCCGCTCGAATCCTTCTTGAAGCCGTAAACGACGTCGAGATCGGGATCGACCGCGATCGGATAGAAGCCTTCGTCCCGGAGCGAATAATAGCTGCCCAGCGACTTCCAGTCGCGCGACGTCTTCGTGCGATAATAAAAATCGATACGGCCGCTTTCGTAGCCCGTCGCTCCCGCGATATCCGCCGTGGCCATGATCCGGACCGTCCCCCGCCCGTCGCTGATGTAACGGCTGGCCTTCGGGTTCGCGGACTCGACCACCTTGGAATCGAGGTTGGCGGTGTCGATTCGGTCGACTCCATAGCCTTCGCGCTTGTCGATCATCCTCGTGCCCATCTTGGCTTCAGGCACATATTCCCGCGCCATCAGGACGGAGCCCTCCGAATCCGGCAGCCAGTCGACGACCGAGCCGCCGCCGAACGAGACATATTGGTCGTTGGGCCTCACGCTCCGGCTCAGCAATTTGACGTTCTTGCCGTCGGTATCGATCGCGATCAGGCGGGTCGCGCCGACGACCTGGCCGTCGGCCGACGCGCTCGAGCCGATCATATAGACGGTGCAGACCAGCCGGGTCTCGGAGACCCAGCCGCAGCGATGGAGCCGCTCCGGCTTGCCGTCGGCGCTCAGAGTCTCCCGCGCGGTGCCGCCGCCGGTGGCGTCCACCGTATACAGGAAGGTCGTCTGGCCCGGACCGGGGCTGATGAAGGCCACTTGCCGGCCGGACGGCGAAAGGCTGACCGAGAGCACGCTTTCGCGGGCGCCGAACGCCGCCGGCGGATCCGCCGGAGCGGCCGCGGCCGCTGGAACCGCCGCGGACACAAGGAAGAGCGCCGCGAGCGCGCGGTGCGAAAAAATCCGAAACATGAATTCCCCCAATCGCTTAGGCCCCAATCCCAAGCCGAATCCGACGATGGCACCGAGCCCGCCCCGGCGCAAGCTCGCACGCAAAATCCAGCCGCAATGGCGGCGCCTTTCTTATTGGATGCCGAGCGCCTGGCGGAGGAAGGCGTCGCTGCGCCTCAGCATGTCGGCGCGGGCCGACGAATCGTCGAGCTGGTGGTCGAGGCCGGGATAGACGACCAGCTCGCTCTTCACCCCGGCGCCCTTGAGCTTGTCCTGCATCTTGCGGGACTGGCCGATTCCGACGTTGAGGTCGAGATCGCCGTGGAAGAGCAGCACCGGCGCCTTGATCCTGCCGGCATTCTGCGCAGGCGAGCCTTCGCGCAGATGGGGACCGGTGCCGACGAAGTTCTTCACCAGGCGGTAATTGGTGAATTGCGAGGAATCCTGGACGAGGCTGCTCAGATCGGTGACGGGCGCCACCGCGACGGTCGCCTTGAACAGGCCGGGATCCACCACTCCGGACTGGAGCGCCGCATAGCCGCCGTAGGACCAGCCGAAGATCCCGAGCTTCGCCGGATCGGCGATGCCCTGGCTCACCAGCCAACGTCCGGCGTCGTTGACGTCGCCGATCGCCGATCGCCACGAGTGGAAGCCGTTCTTCTGGTACCAGGCGTCGCCATAGCCCGCCGAGCCCCGGTAATTGGGCTGGAGCACCGCGAAGCCGCGACTGGCAAAATATTGGGCGAGCCAGTCGAAGCCCCATTCGTCGCGGGCGCTCGGGCCGCCGTGCGGCATGACGAGGGCCGGGAGGTTCTTGCCGCTGCTCCCCGGCGGCAGGGTCAGATAAGCGGGGATCTCGGTGCCGTCCGCCGCCTTGTAGCGAACCGGCTTCATCGCCGCGAGCGGCACGTCCTCGAGCCGGGGCCGCGACACCAGGAGCTGGCCGAGCTTCTTGGTCGCCTTGTCGAACAGATAATAGCGGCCGGCGTCGGTGTCGCTTCCGGCCCAGAGCAGAAGCTTGCTCTCGTCGGCGCTGGAATCGAGGAACCGGATCAGCGGCAGTCCGGGCAGCGCCTTGGAGAGCGAGCGGCCGAGCGCGGCCAGCGGCGGGTCGAAATAGACGGCCTCGCGCTTCTCGGTCGCATAGGTGACCCCGACGACCCGGTGGGCGCGTCCGATCCGGACCGTCCCGTCCACGTCCACCTGGGGGTGGGCGAATATGAGCGTCTCCTTCATCGAGCCATTGAGCTGGACGCTGTAGAGCGCCCAGCGGCCGCCCTCCCCGTTCTTGAAGCCGTAGGCGACGTCGAGATCGGGGTCGACCGCGATCGGAAGGAAGCCCTGATTGGTGAGGTTGTCGAAAGCGCCGAGGGGCTTCCAGTCGCGCGACACCTTGGTGCGGTAATGATAGGTGATCTTGCCGCTGCTGTAGCCGGTGGCGCCGGCTACCTCCCTGACGGCCATGATCCGGATGTTGCCGCGGCCGTCGCTGATATAGTCGCTGGCGTCGCGCCTGGCGGGCTCGACGGGCTTGGTGGCCAGGCTCGCCGTGTCGATTCGATCGACTCCATAACCTTCGCGATTGTCCAGCACGTTCGTCCCGACCCGAACCTCCGGCACATATTGGCGGCCCATCAGGACCGCTCCGTCGGTGCCCGGAAGCCAATCGATGACGTCGCCGCCGCCGAAGGCGACGTAGAGGTCGTGGTCGCGACTTCTGCGGCTGAGCAGCTTGAGGCCGGTGCCGTCGGCGTTGACGGCGATGAGCCGGGTCGCGCCGAGCGGCTGCTTGGTCTCCGGGCTGTCGATCACCATGAAGATGGTGCAGACCAGCCGCTCTTCGGACACCCAGCCGCAGCCGCTCAGCCGTTGCGGCTTGCCGTCGGCCATCAGCGCCTCGCGCGGCTCGGCGGCGCCGCCGATCTCGACCGTGTAGAGGAAGTTGGACTGGCCGGGACCGGGGCTGATGAAGGCCAGCTTGCGCCCGGAGGGGGACAGCGCCACGTCCTCGACATGCTCGCGGGCGCCGAAGGCGACCGGCGGATCCGCCGGAACCCCGGCGCCGACAAGGAATAGCAACGCGAGCGCGCCGAAGCCGAATATCCGAAACATGAATTCCCCCAATCGCTTAGGCCCCAATCCCAAGCTTGGTCCCGTGATGACACCGTGCCCGCCGGCGCGCAAGCTTGCGCACGCAAATTGTTGCTGCCATGGGGCTCGGGGGGTGGGCCGAGAGGAGGATTTTCGTGCCGCTTCGATCCCTTGCCCTACCGGCGGCGGCCCTGCTGCTCGCCGCCTGCGCCACCTCCCGCGAGCGCACGGCCGAGAGCCCTTATCCCGGACCCGCCATCTCGCTGGCGACCTTGACCACCGCGACCCAGATCCTGTCGTCCGACGAATATGAGGGCCGGGCGCCGACGACCGGGGGCGAGGACAAGGCCGTGGCCTATATCGCCGAGCGCTTCGCGAAAGCGGGCCTCCAGCCGGGCAACAAGGGCAGCTGGTATCAGAACGTGCCGATGGTCGAGATTTCGACCACTCCGTCCCAGCTCAGCGTCACCGGCGGCGGTGCCCCGCTAAGCTTCGCCCAGCGCACCGATTTCGTCGCCAATACCTACCAGGTCGCTCCGAAGGTCGAGCTCAGGGACAGCGAGATGGTCTTCGTCGGCTACGGGATCAACGCGCCGGAGCGCGGCTGGAACGATTATGCCGGGGTCGACGTGCGCGGCAAGACGGTCGTCATCCTCGTCAACGATCCCGACTGGCAGGACGACGATCTCGAAGGTCCGTTCAACGGCAAAGCGATGACCTATTACGGGCGCTGGACCTACAAATATGAGGAAGCGGCGCGGCAGGGCGCCGCCGCGGCCTTCATCGTCCACGACACCGATCCCGCCGCTTATGGCTGGAACGTCGTCCAATCGTCCTGGACCGGGCCGCAATATAATCTCGACGAGCCCGGCGGTCATATGGACCAGTCCAAGGTGATCGGCTGGCTGACCAACCCGGCGGCGCAGCGCCTGCTCGCCGCCTCGGGGCAGGACCTTGCCGCCCTCACCGCCTCGGCCAGGCGTCCCGGCTTCAGGGCGGTGCCGCTCAGGACCCGGGCGTCGGTGAGCCTGACCAACGCGATCAAGCGCCAGTCCTCGCGCAACGTCGTCGGCCTACTGCCGGGGGCGAAGCGGCCGAACGAATATGTGCTCTACACTGCCCATTGGGACCATCTCGGCCGCTGCGACGCCGACTCCTCGGGCGACGACATCTGCAACGGTGCGCTCGACAATGCGACCGGCACCGCCGGCCTGATCGCCCTCGCCGAAGCCCATGCCAAGCACGGCAATGCCGAGCGGTCGATCGTCTTCCTGGCGGTGACGGGCGAGGAATCGGGGCTGCTCGGCTCCAAATATTATGCCGAGAACCCGCTCTACCCGCTGGCACGCACGGCCGGGGGGGTGAACATGGACGGGCTCAACGTGGTCGGCAATACGCGCGATTTCGTCGTCATCGGCAAAGGCAAGTCCGAGCTCGAAAACTATATGAAGCGGGCGACCGACCGCTACGGCCTCACGATCAAGAACGAGCCGGCGCCGCAGGCGGGCTATTTCTACCGCTCGGACCATTTCAGCCTCGCCAAGCAGGGCGTGCCGATGCTCTACGCAGAGGGTGGCGAGGACCTGGTCGAGGGCGGGGTCGCCGCCGGCCATGCCGCCGCCGAGGATTACCGGACCAACCGCTACCACCAGCCCAGCGACGAATATGATCCGAAGTGGAATTGGTCGGGCGCGATCCGCGACCTCGAAATCTACTGGCTGATCGGCCGCGAGCTCGCCGATTCGATGGACTGGCCGAACTGGAATCCCGGCGACGAATTCCGCGCCATCCGCGACAAGAGCCGCGGCAATGCCGGACCGATCATGCGATGATCGCTCGCCAGCCGCCTGAATGGGCGGAGCATGAATGGGTGTGGATCGGCTTTCCGAGCCACGCGGGTTTGTGGGAGGACGACCTTGAGCCGGCGCGTCTCGAGGTCGCCGCCTTCGCCAGGGCCGTCCACGCCGATGGCGCCGGCGAGGAGGTCCGCCTGGTCGCCGCCGACCCCGCTTCGGCGCGCGCCGCCGCCGGGCTGGCGCCGTTTGCGACCGTGATTCAGGAACCGTTCGGCGACATCTGGCTTCGCGACACCGGGCCGATCCTCCTCAAGAACGGGTCGCAGCGCCGGCCGCGCAGCTTCCGCTTCAACGGCTGGGGCGGCAAATATGAGCTCGAGGGCGACGACACGATCGGTCTGCGACTGGCCGAGGGGGCCGGCATAGATCCGGAGCGGCGCGACTGGATACTCGAAGGCGGAGCGATCGACGTCGACGGCACCGGCCTTGCCGTCACCACCGAGCAATGCCTGCTCAACCCCAACCGCAATCCCGGCATGAGCCGTGAGGAGGTCGAGGCGCGGCTGCGCGACGATCTCGGCATCGACCGGCTGCTTTGGCTCGGCGAGGGGCTGCTGAACGACCATACGGACGGCCATGTGGACAATCTCGCGCGCTTCGTCGCCGAAGGGACTCTGGCCATCCCCGAGCCCACCGGCGAGGACGATCCCAACGCCGCCGTCTATCGCGACGCCCGGGCCCGGGCCGAGGCCTTCGGCCTCAGGGTCGAGCCCCTGCCCTCGCCGGGCCGGATCGAGCCCGACGGCGAGATCGTCCCGGCCTCCTACATGAATTTCTATATCGGCAACGCGGCCGTGGTGGTGCCGCTCTACGGCGCGCCGAACGACGAAGCCGCCGTGGCGGCGGTCGCCCGGCTCTTCCCGGGCCGCAACGCCGTCGGAATCCCGGCGCCGCATGCCCTGACCGGCGGCGGCAGCTTCCACTGCATCAGCCAGCAGATGCCGCGCTGATCCTTCGATATGTCCTTTCGATACGCCCTTTCGCCAAGCTCAACGGCTACTCAGGATGAGTGGGCTTGAGCCCAACCGCTCATCCTGAGTAGGGACTGAGCTTGGCGAAGGCCCATATCGAAGGACCAATATGACCAGCCTCACCGTCGCCGCCCTCCAGCTCGCCTTCACCGACAGCGCCGAGGAGAATATCGCCGCCGTCTCCGAGCTGGTGCGCGAGGCCGCCGGGCGCGGCGCGAAGCTGGTCCTTCCGCCGGAGCTTTTCGAGGGCCATTATTTCTGCCGGACCCAGGACGAGGGCCATTTCGCGCGAGCCATGCCCGTCGACCGGCATCCGGCGGTGCTGGCGATGCAGGCGCTCGCCGCCGAGCTCCAGGTCTATATCCCGACCAGCTTCTTCGAGGCCGAGGGGCATCATCATTACAACAGCCTCGCCATGATCGACGACAAGGGCGCGGTGATGGGCGTCTACCGCAAGAGCCACATCCCCGACGGTCCGGGCTATTCGGAGAAATTCTATTTCCGCCCGGGCAATACCGGCTTCAAGACCTATCCCACGCGCTACGGCATTGTCGGCCCGGCGGTCTGCTGGGACCAATGGTATCCGGAAACGGCTCGGGCGTTGATGCTGGACGGCGCCGAGCTCCTGCTCTTCCCGACCGCGATCGGCGCCGAGCCGCACGATCCCGATCTCGACACCAGCCGGATGTGGCGCCGGGCGATGATCGGCCACGCCGTCTCCAACGTCGTCCCCGTGATCGCCGCCAACCGCATCGGCACCGAGCACGGCCAGCGTTTCTACGGGCACAGCTTCATCTGCGACGAGCGCGGAGACATTCTCGCGGAATTTGGGGACAAGGAGACGGGCGTGCTCACCGCCGTTCTGGACCTGGAGCAGGCGAGGAAGCACCGGGCGGCCTTCGGCTTCTTCCGCGACCGCCGGCCGGACCTGTATCGAAGGATCGCCGAGGACATCTAGCGTCCTTCGATACGCCGGTTCGGCAAGCTCACCGGCTACTCAGGATGAGCGGTCGAGGATTACCACAACCGCTCATCCTGAGTAGGGACTGAGCGAGGGCGAAGGCCCGTATCGAAGGGCCGTCTCGAACACCTGCTCGAACATCGCCCGGGTCAGGCGGTTGGTGTTCTGGTTGTAGCGCGAGCAATGGTAGCTATCGATGAGCAGCCGGCCGTCCGGCAGCCGGTGCTCGGCGAGATGGCCGAATTTGTAGGCGGACAATCGGCCGCCCACCGCCCTGACCGCCGCTCCATGAGCGATCTGGCCGAGCGCGACCAGCACGCGCACGTTGGGCAGCGCCGCCAATGCGGGCTGGAAATAGGTGCGGGCGCAGGTCGCGATCTCGTTCGGAGTGGGCTTGTTCTGGGGCGGCACGCATTTGACGGAATTCATGATGGCGACTCCGTTCAGTCGAAGCCCGTCGTCCGGCCTTTCCTCGAAACGCCCTTCGGCAAGGCCGAACTTGAGCAAAGTCTCGTAAAGCAGATGCCCGGCGAAATCCCCGGTGAAGGGCCGGCCGGTGCGGTTGGCGCCCTGCTTGCCCGGGGCGAGACCGCAAATGGCCAGCCAGGCATCGGGATCGCCGAAATGCGGAACCGGCGCGTTCCACCAGTCGGGATGCTCCTCGCGAAGCGCCTCCCGGAAACCGACCAGGCGCGGGCACAGGGGGCAGTCGCGCGGCGCTTCGAGACTGGGGACCGGAGAGATGGCGGCGTGCATTGCCAGCGTCTAGGGCCGTGCCCATGGCGCTGACAAGCTATGCGATCGCCCTCGGCTCCAATCGCCGCGGCCGCCACGGTTCGCCGGCCGAGACCGTGCGCGCGGCGGCGGCGGCGATCGGAGCGGAGCGACTGTCGCGGGTGCGGCTGACGCCGGCCCTGGGACCGGCCGGGCGCGGCTTCGCCAATGCCGTCGCCCTGGTCGCAAGCGACCTCGAGCCCCCTGCCCTGCTCGCCCGTCTGAAGCAGGTGGAACGCGACTTCGGCCGCCGCGGCGGCCGCCGCTGGGGGCCCCGAGTGCTCGACCTCGACATCGTCTTGTGGTCGCAGGGCGCCTGGGGCGGCGACGGCCTCATTGTCCCCCATCCCGAATATCGCCGCCGCCGCTTCGTGCTCGAGCCGCTCGCCGAGGTCGCGCCCGGCTGGCGCGATCCGATCACCGGCGCCACCGCCCGCCAGCTTCTCTTTCGTTTGGACCGTCAGCGCGGCATCCCTCCCTGCAAGGGAGGGGCTAGGGGTGGATAGGCGAGCGCAGCGAGACTTCTGGACGTCGGAGTTTCGGCCGCCTTCGGCGGACCCACCCCCGGCCCCTCCCTTAGAGGGAGGGGAGGTCAGCGGCGGGTGAGGGCCTGCTCGAACTTGTTCTCGCGGCGTCGGCCGACCATCAGGCCGCCCTCCAGCCGGGCGCAGAGCGCCGCGTAATAATCCGACAGGAATTCGCGGTCGTTGCCCCACTCGTCGATCCCAGCCTTGATCCGAATGGCTTCGGCGACGGTGGCGATGGCGTCGTCGCGGCCGCCGCGAAGAACGTCCTCCAGGGTCTGCAGCTCATAGACTCCGTAGAGGTTGAGCGCCGCCTCGGTGAACGTCCGCCGCGGCCGCTCGACCCCGTGGACGAGATCGGCGCCGAGCGCGGCGCCGGCCGTCTGGACCACCCAGGTTCCGGCGATCAGGTCGCCGATCCTCAGACGGTCGCGGTTGAAAAGCGGGAAGAACAGGAAGATCCCGCTCCACACCAAGGCGAAGATGACCAGGAAGGCGTCCGCCGTGCCCTGGGCCGTCTGCTGGAAGAGGAAGGACATCGGCAGGAAGACCTCGATCTCGCGCATCGCGTTGCGCGCGATGACCGCCCCGCCGGTGAGACGGGCGCCGTCGCGGGCGACGACTCTAAGGCCCAGCAGCCGCTTGCCCGGAGTGGCCCCGCGGCCGCCCATCTCGAACAGGGAGAACCAGCCGTTGCGCAGGACGAAGAAGCCGAGCAGCCACAGGATCACGATCCATTCCGCCTTCGACGCCCACGCCAGGGACAGCAGGAGCAGGGTCATCAGGATGAGGATCGTGACGATCATCATCGCGTCGATGAGAAAGCCTCCCGCGCGAGCGCCCGCGGTGCCCAGCTCGAGCTGGAGGTCGACGCCTTCGGGCGTGACGAAGCTGCGCCGCATCGAGGCGGGACCGCTCTCCTTACTTCGGAAGGGCGGTCGCATCGCGTCCCTTTCGAGGCATGTAGAAATAGGTCAGCCAGCCGGCCAGCATCGCCGCGCCGATCGCATAGCGCGAGAAATCGTCGACGATCGTCTGCCGGCCGATGCCCTCGAGCAGCCCGGCCATCGCCAGCATCAGGACCGTCCCCGCCATGGCGAGCGCGGCCGGGCGGCCGGCGCGGACGGCGGATTCGGTCCGCGTGTCTCGTCCCGGAAAGGCGATCGCCATCCCGATCCTGAGGCCGGCGGCGCCGGCGATGGCGATCGCGAACAATTCGGTGGTGCCGTGGATCGCCAGCCAGCCGCCCAGGTTGAAGGTCAGGCCCTTCGCCGCGAAGACCGCGAAGAAGGCGCCCAGCATCAGGCCGTTGTAGAGGATGAGGAGGATCGTCGGCACCGCGAAGGCGAAGCCGAGCGCGAAGGCGAAGATCGCGATCTGGCTGTTATGGGTGAACAGATAGGTGGCGAAGGTCGCCAACCCGTCGTTGTGGCGCTCGTAAAGCGTCCGGCGCAGGGATTCCGCGCTGGCCGACGGATCGCGGCCGCCGGCGAGCGATTCCGGGATGATCCCGAAAAACCAGCTCGGATCGTTTCGTACCAGGAGGAAGGCGACGGCGGCGCTTGCCAATGTGAGAAGGACGCAGACCAGGGTTTCCCGCCAGAGGCCCTGGACCGCCTCCGGCCAACCCCGGGCGAAGAAATGGCCGAGCTGCCGCCAGACGGAGGTCTGAACCCCGTAGATCTGGAAATAGGCGCGGGTGGTCAGCTGCTCGAGATAGACGATCAGGCCTCGGTCCAGCGAAGTGTCCCGGGCCACCGCCAGGGACGACAGGGTCGTTCGGTAGAGCAGGGGCAGGGCGAGGATGTCGTCGTCGGAGAGGGCCCGGATCGACCTCTTCTCCATCCGGGTCACCAATTTCTCGAGCCGCGTCCAATCCGCTTCGTGCGCGGCCCGAAAACGGCTGGCGTTGACGACCACCGTCCGGGTTTCGACGATCGCCGAGGCGGCGGCGTTCACAGCAAATTCCTCCGTTTGAGGTCGACATAGCCGGCGACGAGCCGCTCTCCGACCCGGTCGTATTCGCTCTCGATGACATGGACTCCGAGGTGCTGGAGGCGGTTCAGAGCCAGGCGCCTGTCGCGGATGAGGGCCGCCGCCGTCACGGCGCGGGTGACGTCCTCCGGCCGGGCGGGCATCGCGTCGGCGATCGATTCCAGCTCCTCGTCGCGAAGGACGACGACGAGCAGCAGGTGGGTCTGGACCATCCTCTTGGCGGCACGGACCATGAAGTCGGCCGAGGTCAGATCGGTGAACTCGGTGAACAGCACGATCATCGAGCGGCGGGTGAGGCGCGTGGCGAGCGTGGTCAGAGCGAAGGTGTAATTGGTTTCCTCGCCGCTATAGTCGATGCTCGCGGCGAGACGCTGGAGCTCGGGAAAGGCGGCCGAGCCGGAGATCAGTCCGCTGGCGATCCGGGGCCTCGAATCGAAAGCGTGAAGCGCGACCCGATCGCCGAGCTTGAGCGCGACCCAGCCGGTGAGAAGCATCGCCGAGACCGCCCGGTCGACCCGGGGCAACCCGGCCACGGGCTCCGACATCTGCCGTCCGCCGTCGATCGCGAAGACGATCTGGTTGTTGCGCTCGCTCCTGAACTCCTTGGCGTGGAGCTTGAGATGCCGGGCCGATTGCTTCCAGTCGATCGCCCGGCGATCCATCCCCGAACGATATTCGACGAGGGCGTCGAAATCGGTGCCGTCACCGCGGTTGATCTGGGCGATCAGCCCCTGAAGCGCGTGGCGCTGGAACACCTGGGCTCCATGCTCCTCGACCGGACGGATGTCGGGCAGGATCAGGATCGTCTTGTCGATCTCGATGAGCCGCTGCTGCCAGGCGAAGCCGAGCGGGCCTCGCCAGCGCAGCCACAAACGTTCGAGCCCGCCGGTGCCGCGCCGCGACATGATCAGGGGCAGGATCGCCGCCCCCCTGCCCTGGTCGAGCGCGATTCCCAGCCGCCCGTCATCCTCGAGGGCGATGAGGGCGTTGGCCGCAACCGCGACTTCGGCATCGGCGGGAAGGGCGCCGCCCTTCAAGGTGACGGCCACGACCGCCTCCACCGTCGCTCCGACGTAAGCGGTGCCGGGAGCGTTGAGCTTCGCCTCGCCGTGGCGGGCGGCGGCCAGGGCGTCGGCCAAGGTCACGAGCAGGATGGCGAGCGGCCAGGCGAGCCCGGCATACCAGCGCTCGGGCATGGCGGCGGCGACGACCAGGGTGAACAATATCCCCGCCGCCGCCGCCAGCACCGCCAGGCGCGTCGGGTAGATCAACGCGGCGCCTCGATCGACTCGATGATGTCGGTCACCACATCCTCCACCACCCGGCCGTTGATCTCGGCGGCGGGCGACAGGATCAGGCGGTGGCGAAGAAGCGCGGGAGCGAGGGTCTTGACGTCGTCGGGAATGACGAAGTCGCGGCCGTCGAGCGCGGCCCGGGCGCGGGCCGCTCCGGCCAGCATCGCGCCCGCCCGTGGCGAGGCTCCGGTCTCGAGATCGGCGACGTCGCGGGTGCCGCGGATAAGGGCCGAGATATAGTCGATCACCTCGTCGACCAATTTCACTTCGCCGACAATCGCCAGGGCCGCGCCGATCGACGCCGAGTCGGCCTTGCGCTCGACTCCCCATTGCTCGGGCTCCATCACCGATTTGCGCGCGCCGTGGGTGGCGATGATCCGCCTTTCCTCCTCGGCCGACGGATAATCGACGGTTTGCTTGAACAGGAACCGGTCGAGCTGCGCCTCGGGCAGCGGATAGACGCCCTGCTGCTCGATCGGGTTCTGGGTCGCCACCACCATGAAGCGCTCGCTGAGCGGCAGGCTCTCGCCGTCGATGGTGACGTTGCGCTCCTGCATCGCCTCGAGCAGGGCCGCCTGGGTCTTGGGCGGGGTGCGGTTGATCTCGTCGGCGAGGAGCAATTCGGTGAAGATCGGGCCGCGGGTGAGAGTGAAGGTCGACGTCTGGAAGTTGAAGAGGTTGGCGCCGATGATGTCGCCCGGCATCAGATCGGGCGTGAACTGGATCCGGCCGAAATCGAGCCCGACCGCCCGGGCGAAGCTGTGCGCGAGCAGGGTCTTCGCCGTTCCCGGCGGTCCTTCGAGCAGGATATGCCCGCCCGCGAACAAAGCGACGAGCATCAGATCGACCGTCGAATCCTGACCGACCACGGCCTTAGCCACCTCGGCGCGGATCGCCCCCGCCAGGGCCTGTACTTCGCCTGCGCTCACCCTTTTTTCTCCCCCTGCCATCGATGCAGCGCCTGTGCCGCCGCGAGCAATTCTTCCCGGCCCCGCGCCCGCTCCGCCGCCGAAGCGAGGACCGAGAAGCTTGAGCGCCCTTCGAGCTTGTCGAGATAGTCCGTGACCGCATTGTCGCGAAGCCGAGCCGGCACTCCGAACACGGTCACCGCCTTTTCCCTTATCACCTCGGCATAGCGACCGCCCAGCCCCGCCTCGCGCCGCGCCTGGTGGACGAGGGCGGCGGCATTGTCGATCAGGGCCGCTTTGCCGAACGCGATCGCCCGCTCCGGGCGCCGCGGCGGGCCGAAGCGCGAGATCGCCTGAAGACCGGCCAGAAGCAGGGCCGCGACGATCGCCAGGGTCGCCGCGAGGAAGGGCGGGTCGAACATCAGCTTCAAGGGGCTACGGGTCCGGCCGAGCCCGTTCAGGGTGACGTCGAACGCGATCGACCCGGCGTCCGTCGCGTTCAGGAAATCGAGCATGGCGAGCGCCGCCGCCGCCTGGCGCCGGTCGGCGATGCCGTGGTTGGAGAGGAGGTCGGGGTCGGCGAGCACGTATAACGGCCGGTCGCCGAGCTGGATCAGGACCGCCCGCCCGGCCTGGTCCGTCACGATCGGTTTCAGGCCGTTTCCGGCGACCGTCTGGAGCGCGGCCGGGGCGATGAAGCGCAAGGTCGACGGAACGTGGGAGGGAAGCGTCAGGAGCGGCCTGCCGCCGCCGCGATGGCGCTGGACCCTCAGCGGATAATCGGGGGCGAGCACGCCTTGCGGATCCCTGGGGTATCTCAGGCCCTTCGACTTCACCCAGCCCGAATGCGTCGGGTCCGGCGCCGTGTTCCATTTCGGAAGCACCACCAGGGTGGGCCTGGTCGTGCGCATCGCCAAGGCCCGGGTCATGTCCGTCGCTCCGGCTTCCGGAGTGAGGACGACGAGATCCTCGGTTTCCAGCAAGGCTTCGTCGCGGAGGATCTGCGGATTGCGGCCGGTCGCCCGGGCCAGCTGGACGATCCCGCTATACCCCGTCGCGGCATTGGACAAAGCGTGGCTGCCGCCGTTGCGGCCCGAGCGCAGGTCGGGCGCGTAGGCGCCGAGGATCAGCATGGCGGCGAAGGCGACGATCCCGATCGCCGCGATCAGTCCGATCGTCGCCGGGCGGAAGACCCCCTCGGCACGGCCGCCTTCGCCGATGGCGAGGTCGCTCATGCCCGCCAGGTCCCGGGCAGGACCAGATCGGCATAAGCGGTGCGCGCCTCGGTCCAATCGCCCGCCTCGACGGGCCGTCCGCCGAACAGGCTATGTTCGACCAGACCGGCGATTCGGGCGAACAGGCTGCGCGCCGGAGGCGGCAACGCCTCCGCGGCGGCGAGCTCGCGGCTGGTCAGGGCCGGCCGGACCAGCCGCGGCCGGCGCCGGCCGATATCCTCGATCGATCGGAACAGGAGATGATGAACCGCCTCGGCATAGCGGCCCTGCGCCGCCAACGCATCGGCTTCGCGAAGCCATGAGCGCGCCGGTGCGGCCTCAGGCGCCCAGGTCTCGTCCTCCGCTTCGGCCTCGACCCCGACCGACCGGCGCCGGCGCGCAAGTCGCCACTCGCCGTCCCGGATTCGCCGGTAGACCATGATCGCGAGGCCCAGGGCGGCCGCCACCAGCACCGTCCAGAGGAAGATCCGGGCATAAGGCGCGTCCGGCATAAAGCTGCTGATCCACTGGAAGAAACGGCCGACCGGTCGGAAGGCGTCGCCCAGCCATTCGAAGGCCTCGCGAAGCCATTTCGGCGGCTCCTGCGGCGGCGCTTCGGGCCGAAGGCTGAACTGAATCGAAGCGTCGGCCTTCAGCGCCTCATGCGCCGCCGCCAACCCTTCGGCGGCGCCCGCCGCGTCCTGCGCCTCTTCCGCGATCGGATTCCTCCCCAACGCCACCCGCGGCGCGACGAGCGAGAATTAGACGAAGCCCTGCCGCACGCAACGGCAAAATGCGCTGGACAGGCCGCGGGCCGGCAGTCAGTCTGGACCCAGGGCAAGGGGGAACAGATCATGGCAACCGCCGCGACAGACCGGTACGATCGCACCGTTTCGATCGGTCGCATTTTCAGCCGGGCGTTCGGGACCCTCGCAAGCAATCCCGTGGCGACCCTGGGAATCGCCTTCCTGTTCGGCGCCCTGCCCTCCTTTCTCCTGATCTACTTGATGGCTTCCGTCGGAGTGCAGGCCGTCGAATATCTGGGGACCGCGGCCACCATCGGAGTCGCGATCTTTTCGGCCGTGACGGCCATCCTGCTGTCGATGATCACACAGGGCGCCCTGGTCCGGGCGACCGTGGCCTTCAGCGAAGGACGCAAAGCGAGCCTCGGCGAATCGGCGATGGCCGGACTGAGCGTCGCCCTTCCGCTGTTCCTGCTCGGGATCCTGAGCGCGCTCGGCGTCGGCCTGGGCCTCGTCCTGCTGCTGGTGCCCGGAGTGATCCTCTACGTAATGTGGTCCGTGGCCGCGCCGGCGCTGGTCGAGGAACGGCTCGGCCCGATCGAGGCCTTCGGCCGAAGCCGCTATCTCACGAGCGGGGCCCGCTGGAAGATCTTCGGCCTCATCCTCGTCATCCTGGTCGTCTATTTGATGTTCTCCGCGGTGGTGGAGGTGCTCAGCGCCATGACGTACGGAGGCAATGCCGATCTGTCGTCGAACTTCATGACGGGCGTTCCGCTGGGCTATCTGGCGACGACCGTCATCTCCGGCACGATCAGCTCGGCCGTCTGGGGCGTGGTCCTGACTTCGCTCTACGTTGAGCTGCGCGAGTGGAAGGACGGACCCCGGACGGAGGCGCTCGCCGACATATTCGGATGACGGGGGAGGCCGCGGTTGACCCGGTATCGGCCCCCTTCTAGGGAAACTCCCGGTGGGGGCCCTTAGCTCAGTCGGTAGAGCAACTGACTTTTAATCAGTAGGTCGCTGGTTCGAACCCAGCAGGGCTCACCATCGTCTCACGGCCACCCATCGCGTCGGTCGGGCGACACGCTACCGGTAGCCGCCAAGGTCGCCTGGTAGCCCGCCTCGAGGTGATAACGGAGCTTGCCCAGCCGAAGCAGGATCCCTTCACCGTCGCGTCGGACCCGTCATCTCGGAAGTGAAATCAGGAAGAGCGCTCCCAACTTCTTCTGGCTTGGCAGCAGCTCGATTTCCCCTCCGTGCGCTCGGACGATCTGGCGTGCCAGGCTCAATCCTACGCCGGAACCCCGTGGCTTCGTTGTGAAGAACGGACGAAATATCGAGACTGCGTCAGCGACCTCCACACCTCCGCCGCTGTCCTCGATGAATATCCGAATGTCCGTCGCATGCGCTTCCGCTGTCGCGGCGACCCGCGGGGTCGCACGGCTGCCATTGGCCAGCGCCGCCTCGGCCGCATTCTGAAGCAACGCCCAGAGGGCTGCGCCAACCTGCGAAGGGTCGGCGCGCATATCGATCGGCGAGACGGGCACTCGGACATCGAGCGACACACCCACGTCGTCAAAGCGGGCTCGAAACAGCCTCCCGCAGTCCTCGATCAGACGCGCAAGCTTCACCGTGGTCAGCTTTGGAGGCGGCAGGCGGGCCAGTCGCCGATAGGCGGACGTAAATTGTTCGAGCCCTTCGGCGCGATTTGCGACGGTCTCGATAGCGTCTCGAGCGTCCTCGATGCTCGGCTCTCGATCGTGGAGAATGTCGGCAGCCGTTCGCGACAGCGACGCGATGGGTGTCAGGGCTCCCATGATCTCATGCGAAAGAACCTGCATGAGCTCACGAAGAGCCGCCGCCTCGAGCGTGTGCAACTCAGCCTCCACATCGACCAGGGCCGCGATCACTGCCTGGCCGCTCTCGTCTTCCGTCTCGGTCGTCGTCACGGCGAAAGCGCGATCGGAGCCGGCGACGGCGAAGCGAATCACACCGGGCGGCCTCATGCCACGAATTATTTCCACCAATTCCGGCGGCGGCTCCAAAATCCTCCCGTCGGTCTTGAACATCCTGCGAGCGGATCTGTTTACCGCGTCGAGCCGGCCTGCCTCGTTATAAACGACCAATGGGCTCGGCGACTGATCGACCAGCGCATGGAGGCGGTCGCGGTCGTCCGGGGGCAAGGGATCGGCAGGCACGGAGAATCCGGCGACCGAATTGGCTGGTCGCGAAGCGATCGCGACGGCAATGGCTGCAGCGACGAGACCGCTGAGGGTGGCCGCGCCGAGCAGCCCATGGACGGCGGCCGTGGAGACGGCGATGCCACAGCCGAACAATGCCGCCGCGGCGATAAGCCGCCCTGCGGAGCTAAAAGCCATGTTTGGCCATTCGCCGGTAGAGGGCGGCACGCGTGATGCCAAGATCGGTTGCCGCCCGGGTGACATTGAAGCTGTGCCGGCGAAGGGCCGCTCCAACGACTGCGCGCTCGGCCGCGGCGAGCGACGGATCGTTGGTCTTCAGGCGCTCGCCGTCGCCGGCGCGATCGTCGCTCGCGTCCAGCGTCAGATCACCCGGTTCGACGGCCGGCCCGTCGGCCATGATCGCTGCCCGCTCCATTGCCGCCGCAAGTTCCCGTATTCCGTCGGGCCACGTCGCCGCCAGAACCGCCGCTTCCGCTTCCGGTGAGAGCGGCTTCGGCTCAATCCTGTTGCGTCTCGCCGCCAACCGCAGGAAATGCTTTGCCAGCAAGACGGCATCGTCGCCTCGTTCGGACACGGCAGGCATCTTGATCTCGATCGCGAAGCGTCCGGTCAAGTCGCCACCCGGCCCTTCCGCACCGAAGAGGCGAGCTCTGTCGCGTGCGGTCGCGAGCAAGCGGATGTCGGCCGAGCCGTCGTCGAGCGCCGTCAGCAGCGGCTGCCGCCCATAGCCGGGCAGTTGGTCGAGATGATCGAGAACGAGCGTGCCCCCCGTGGCGGAGCGTAGGGCCGAGGCGATCGATTGTCCCGTTCCGACGCGATCGAGCGCGGTCAGATCGAGGGCGCTCACCGGACCGGTCGAGCGTCTCGACGCGGAGTGGATCGCTCGAGCGACAAGGGATTTCCCGGATCCCGCCGGCCCGTGGAGCAGGATGCCGGCTTCCGTCGGAGCGACGCGCAGGATGGTCTGACGAACCCACTCGACAGCCGCGCTTTCCCCCACCAGCAGAACGTCGGTTCTCGGTTGCCTGACGGATTCGGCCGCTGCGACCCGGCGCCGGCGTTCCGCAAGCGCCGAATCGATGGTCGCCGCGAACCGGGCATTGTTCCAGGGTTTCATAAGGAAGTCTTGAGCCCCTGCCCGTATCGCCGCGACGGCGATGTTCACTCCGCTGTGACCGGTCACCACGACGACGACGAGCGAGCGGTCGAGCGCGAACAGGCGATCGAGGAAGCTTAGCCCTTCTTCGCCGTTCGTCTTCCCTGCGCTGAAATTGAGATCGAGCAATACTATTTCGGCGCCCTGCTCGGCCAGGAGGCTCCACGCCTCGGCGGGATTACTGGCCGCGACGGGCTCGTAGCCGCGCCGCGAGAGCATCAGGCTTGCCGACTTAACGATGTCCGGATCGTCGTCCACGATCAGAACGCGCGGCGGGCTTGACAGAGAGTCGGGGGTGTCCATTTCCGGACGGTTGATACATCCGACCGACGACTATGCACCATAAGAATTAGAAAGATGTTCTTTTTCAGCGCATTAGCCCACGCTTCTGAGCTACTGTATCGTGTAACGGATGAGCGCAACCCGGCTAACTCGAACGACTCGCGCAGCAACCCGCCCATTAGCGCGATGGGCCGGCGCATCGAGCGTCCGCGAAGCCCGAATACGCGGCGTCGAATAGTCGGGTTACGCGAACATCGACCATATTGAGATCCGGCAAGGGCAACAGGATGATCACGCTTTCTGGCATCAACAGGGTGTATCGCTCGGAGGACATCGAGACGACTGCGTTGTGCAGCATCGACCTTGAAGTGCAGGCGGGTGAATTCGTCGCGATAATGGGTCCCTCGGGTTGCGGAAAATCGACACTCTTGAATGTTCTCGGAACGCTCGACCGTCCGTCGAGCGGCTCCTATCATTTCGAGGGCGAGAATCTCACGGATAGAAAAGAGGCCGCTTTGGCGCGGCATCGTAGAGCGCATCTCGGCTTCGTGTTCCAAAGCTTCAATCTCATCGACGATCTCACGATAGAAGAGAACACCGCGCTCGGGCTCAGATATCGGCGGATCGAGGCCAAGGCGGGCCGTGAGCGCGTCGCCGAAGCGATGGACCGGGTAGGCATTTCGCATCGAGCCCGTCACTATCCGCATCAGCTCTCCGGCGGCCAGCAGCAACGTGCGGCTATAGCGCGGGCGATCGTGGGGACTCCCAAACTGCTTCTGGCGGACGAACCCACGGGCAATCTCGACACCGAGAACGGTCTACAGGTGATGGAGATTTTGGCGGGCCTCAATGCGGAAGGCGCCACGATCATCATGGTGACACACTCTCCGTCGCACGCCGACTATGCGAAGCGCCAAGTCGGGATGCTCGATGGCCGGATCGTGCAAAGCGTTCGTCGAGTGCTCCAGGAGGTATAGGCAGAATGTTCACCGCGGGCATAGGCGCCGTCCAGCGCTATCTCCTCCGCCACCCCGGACACGCTCTGCTCGACATCGGCGGCCTGGCAATCGGACTCGCCGTATTCATCGTGTTGGCGCTCTACGTCAAATATGAGACGAGCTACGAAAGTTGGTTCGACTCCGCCGATGAAGTATACATCGTTCGCGATACATGGACTTTGCCCGGCACCCCTCCCAACACCACGCCTATCACCATGGGGGGGCTCCTCGACCAGCTCCGCGGAGATTATTCCGGGCTCGTCGGCACGCGAATCTGGCCGGCAAATGCGGCGGTGAACATCGGGGGGCAGGTGGCCAGCGAGCCTGTCGCCCTTGCCGACGCCTCTTTCTTCAAGACCTTTGATTGGCCCCTTGTGGCCGGAGATCCGGCAACCGCGCTTCAGGCCCCGGGAAGCGTCGTCGTGAGCGAGACGATCGCACGCAAGTATTTTGGAACGGCCAGCGCCTTGGGACGCACGCTCAACATGGGGGTGGGCGACAGGACCGGAGCCTATCGCGTGACCGGAGTGATGCGCGACATTCCAGGAAACTCGATGTTTCACCCGACCGCGTCTTCCAGCGCCTCGATTTCGATGCTGCTCCCGATGACCTACGATCCGGCGATCCAGCCGAACTGGTACAGTTGGAGCACGGAGCAGCTCTGGACCTTCCTTCGCTTTCCCGATGATTCGGCCGCAAAGTCGTTCGAAAAGGGTCTGCCCGCCTTCATCGATCGTCACGCGCCCTCGTCCGCGGGCAAGCCGATGAGCGGCATCCTCAAGCAGTCGCTCCTGCCGCTCCGCGATTTTCACCTGGTCGAACCGGCAGATCGGATCACCGTGATGACGCTCGGGATCGTCGGCCTTCTCACCCTTCTGATTGCCACGATCAATTACGTGAATCTCGCCACCGCCCGAGCAGCATTGCGAGCGCGAGAGGTTGCGATCCGAAAAGTGGTCGGCGCTACCCAGATTCAGCTGATCCTCCGCTTCATTGGCGAAGCTATCGCCACCGTTGCGCTGGCGGCGCTCGTCGGCCTTACCCTCGCTGAGCTCGCACTGCCTTTCGTCAATTCGCTCGGCGGCACCGACCTTGCCATCGCCTATTTCGGGTGGGATGGAATCCTGTTCCCGCTGCTGTTGCTCATCCTGGTCGTCGGAACTCTCGCCGGGATTTATCCCGCGCTCATATTGTCGAGCTATCAACCGGCCTCCGTGCTCGCCTCGGACCGCAATCCGGCGGGCGGGCGCAGTGGCGTGCTGCTTCGCGAAACGCTCGTCACGCTCCAATTCGCCGTCGCCATCGCATTCGCGATCGGCACCGCCGTTCTTCTGGCCCAGGCGAATCATGTGCGGGAAGCCGACCTCGGCTTTCGACGCGACGGACTGATCCTCATACCTTCGTTCAAGAGTTCCAGCCTCGACCCTTCCCAACGCTCGACGATCCTGAACTCTTTCCGCTCGATCCCGGGCGTTACGCTCGCGACGCAGTCCGACAGCGCGCCCGGTGACAGCTCGACCACCAGCGCGATGAACATTCCGCGACCGGACGGACTCAAACCGGACCCGATCCTCACCTTGACCGACATAGGATCCGATTATTTCGAGACCTACGGCGCCCGTCTTTTGGCCGGACGGACATTGGGAACGGTCTTCGGCTCCGACGACTCGATCAACGAAGGCGTGACGACGGGAGCGGTGATCAACCGTACCGCGGCGGCAAGCCTGGGGTTCGAAAGCCCCGCCGCCGCCTTGGGCAAGACCGTTCTCGCCGGTGACCAGCGGACCATAGTCGGCGTGGTCGACGACATACGCTTCCGTTCGCCGCACTATCCCGTGCCGCCGATGATGTATCTTTTCCGCTCCCGCGACCTGGTCAATCCCATCGCCGCGGTTCGGTTCGAAGGCGCCGACCCCAGAAGCGTGATTGCACGCCTTCGCTTGGCCTGGAGAACGATTGCTCCGAACGTTCCCTTCGCAGCGGTGACCGCCGAAGCCAATCTGGCCGAAGCCTATTGGCGCTCCGACGAGCAACGCTCGCGCCTCTTCGCGCTCGGCGCCGGCCTGGCGGTGTTGATCGGGTGCGTCGGGCTTTACGGCCTCGCCTCGTTCAGCGCGGCCCGGCGCATGCGCGAGATCGGGATTCGAAAGGCGCTCGGTGCAACGACCGCGGATATCGCCGGTCTGCTCCTCGGACAATTCCTCCGGCCCGTCCTCATCGCCAATCTCATCGCCTGGCCGATCGCCTTTTTCGCGATGCGGACCTGGCTGTCGAGGTTCGACGACAGGGTCTCGCTGGGCGTCGAATACTTCCTGGCGGCGACGTTCCTGGCAGTTTCCGTGGCGGCCGTGACCGTGCTCGCTCAAACGGTGAGGGCCGCGCGCGCGGAGCCGGCCCGAGCGCTCCGTTACGAATGAACGGGGTGGGGACAGGCTGGGAAACCGGATGATGCTGCACGATAAGCATTTGGAAGGGCGGCCGGAAATCAAGGCGGCTTTCGTTCGGGACCTCATTCGGCAGCGAAGACGGCGAGACCGCCTGTTCCCCCCCGGGCTTTTTGGAGAACCTGCCTGGGACATGCTTCTGGATCTGGCGGCGGCCCGCCTCGAAGGGGTCGACGTAAGCGTCTCGAGTCTCGCTTTGGCGGCCGTCGTTCCGACCTCCACAGCCCAACGCTACATCAGGGTGCTACTCGCTTCGGAGCTGATCGCCCGACATGACGATCCCACCGACGGTCGATGCACTCGACTACGGCTCACAAGTGCGGGATGGAAGCAGATGAAGACCTATCTCGAGAGCTTGAGCCCATGAAGGCCGCCGCTCGAACCCTGCTGTCCATCAACTTGAGAGATATCTAATTTCCTCGCCCGTGACTCATGTCGCAAGGCCAGTCCTCTCTTTTCGCAAGACAAGAATAGAATCAGCAAACTGCAACGGAAATGACATCTAATTGCGCTTGCCCATGCTCCGCGATGAGTTACTCTTCAAGATGGCTCGGCGGCTCGTTCGCAAGTTGAGTACAACTGTAAACGTGCCTTCGGCCCATTCGACCACAATCGAACTCCGGAGGTCATCTATGAGCGAACCTAAAAAACCGACAGCGGGCCAACGGCGGCGCTTGCTTGCATCGACCGCGACCCTGACCATGCTGTTCGGTGCGGCGTTTGCCGTGCCGGCAATGGCGATGCAGCCGGCGATCCAGGACGTCGTTTCCGTGCAAGGTGCGACGCTGGCCTACCAGGATCAGCAACAGCAGCAACAGCAGCAGCAACAGCAGCAGCAGCAGCAGAAAGCGGACGGTTTGGCTTCGAACGCAAAGCCAGCCGCGCTTCGTCTCATCGATGCCGATATCGGCTTGGCGTGACGTTCGTCCCGGCCGCCGTTGACGCGGCGGCCGGCTCTTTCTGAGCCACAGGCGGTTCTCGCCGCTCTCTGATCGAAAGGCGTAATGATGTTAGCGGCCGAGACCGAGACCGTTCTTCGGGACATGCCTTCCACGTCGAAGGGGAGGTTCGATCTTCACCTGATTTTCCCGCCCCAATGGTCGCCGTTCCAGCCATTCCTGAGCACGCCGTCGTTGAAGGCGTATTTGCAGGACCATGGTCATAACATCCACCAGGACGACTGGAATGTCGGATTCTACCGGTGGTTCCTGGGTCCCGAGCGCCTGCCCCAGGCTAAGGCGCGGCTGAGGAAATATACGGAGAACCTGACCGACGAGAACAGCATCTATCGCGCAAAGTGTCTTTTTGCCCTCGCAGTCCTCGATGATTATGAGCGCCTTCACGCGCTCGTTGAAACGTTGCGCGGAGGAACGGCAGCAGACGAGCTCGATGCTTTCAAAGAGGCCGTTGACGCAATTCGGAGCCTTCTGAGCGCCTTTTCCGTCGCGGAACCGGTGCTGGAAGTCGGCACGAACTCTCTGTCGCATGGCGATATTCTCAATTCGATGGACGACCTGATCGCGTTTCTGAGCGACCGCCGGGCGAACCCGTTCATCGAGTTCTTCGAGGCGCAATTGGCGACCGTGGCCGTGCCGCCTCGATACTTCGGGATCTCGATCATCGGGACCGAGCAGATCGTCGCGGGATTGACGCTGGGTCGGGTTCTGAAGGAAGCCTATCCCGATGTCCCCGTTCTAATCGGCGGAAGCGTGTTCTCGCGCCTGGTCGAGAAGGAAAAGGATTTCGTCTCCAGATTGTTCGGAGGCTGCATGGACTATGTCTGCCGCTTTGAGGGCGAGCAGCCGATCGACGCTTTTCTGTCGAGCGACGATCCCCGCCGCGACCGCACGCCCAATCTCGCCTTCATGGAGGGTGACGAAGTCGTTCTGACGCCGCTTTGCGATCCGCTCGGCATGGACATCATTCCCACCCCCGATTTCTCCGACCTCAACCTGGAGGACTATTTGTCTCCCCAGGTGGTTCTCCCGCTCCTGACGACCCGGGGCTGCTACTGGGGCAAGTGCGCCTTCTGCTATCACGGAATGATCTATCAGGATCGGTACCGGATGCGTCCTCCCGAGATGGTCGCCAACGACGTCGAGACTCTGAACCAGCGGCATGGGGCGCTTCACTTTGCCTTCAACGACGAAGCGATCCCACCGAAGCTTTTCCGCCTGCTTCCCCAAGTGGTGACCAAGCACAAGTATTTCTTCACCGCGCTCTACAAGTTTGAGAAGGTATTCACTCCACAGCATTATCAAGGCATGTACGATATTGGCTTCAGATCTCTCTACATTGGCTTGGAGACGGCGTCGGAGCGCGTGCAGAAGCACATGCTCAAGAACAATAAACAGAAAACTATGGTCGACAACCTGCAGTTCGGTCATGACGCCGGAATCTGGAATCACACGTTCAACTTCTTCGGGTTTCCTACCGAGACTGAAGAGGAGGCCGAAGAAACCATCCAGTTCCTGCTGAACCATTCCGACATCCTGCATTCGGAAGGCACTGGAACCTTCGTGTTCGAGCACAACGCGCCGATCCATAATTCACCTGAGCGTTTCGGCGTTAAGTCGGTACGGTCGAAAACCGATACGGTGCTGGATCTGTTCTACGAATATGAGCCGGAGACCGGATTGGACGCGGAGGGTGCGAAAGCGGCGCTCGACCGTTACACCGAGCTCAAGAAGGAGCGCGGCGTCTATCAATATGGTTCATGGATCGAGCGGGAGCATCTGTTGCTTCTGCTCAGCCGCTACGGACGCGACGAACTGAAGCGCCGCCTCGTCGAAGTCGAGAGCGTAAAGGCGCCGGAGCGCCCCGCGAAGGAGCTGCTGCGCGGCTACGAGATCGATACGCCGGAAGGACGGCGATACTTCATCGTCAATCGGCAACTCAGCCAGGTGTGCATCACCAACGAAGATGCGTTCCGGGTCGTCCAATGGCTCGATCCGAAAGCGACGGTTGCGGACCTGATTCGAATATTCCCCGCGCTGACGGCGGCAGTGGAGCCGGTCCCCGCCGGATCGCCAGCCACCGTAACGCACGAAACGGTGTCGATTGCGCACACGGAATCGGCAATGGCCGTGACATGACGGTGAAACCCACCTCGTTTCTTGTTCTGCTGGCAATTGTCGGAGTGTCTGCGACTGGGCTCGCCGTCGCTCCTTCGGCTCCCCCGGCCTTGCCGCCCGGGTCCGTGGGAGCCGATCATACGATGTCCTTTGACCGTATCCAGGTCGAGGGACCCATTCGGGCCGTTGTAAGGATAGGCCCTCGCCATGCCGTAGCGCCGGAGGTGCCTGGCTCGGTCAGGGTGACGATAGCCGATGGCGTGGCGCTGATATCGCCCGCCGCGGGAAGCTCGCAGCCTCAGGAAGTTGCCATCTTCCTTCCCCGTCTGGAGGCGTTGACGGTTGACCACGGTGGGCACGTTTCCATTCACAATATGGTGCGTTCGGGCGAAATCCTGTTCACCGTCCGCGACGGCGGCGAGATAAAGGCCGAGGGAATTGCGGACCAGGTTCGTGTCGAGATCCGTGGAAGCGGTTCGGCCGATCTCGCGGCGCTCAAGGCTGAAACGGCGTCCGCCAAGGTGGAGGGCTCAGGCACCATTCGCATATTCGCTTCTAACGCCCTCGCTGCGAGCGTCTCGGGCGACGGTATGGTGGAATATGCAGGCGATCCCCGAAATCTAGCTCAGGCGGTGAGCGGGACCGGCACGATCAAGCGATATTAGCGCGGATTTGTGAGGTTTCGCACGCTAAGACGCTGATCTCCCGGGCTCGCGATGACAGCTTTTGGTCGGCCTGACCCGGGCCGCATTGCCGGGCCTTGAGCTGGAACGCTTCCGCAAGCGCCAGCCGCCGAGCCTTCGCCTCCGGAGTCACGGCGCGCTCGAGCGCCCGCAATTCCTCGACGGCACGACGAGCATAATATCTCTCGTTCGATTCCATGGACCGCTCCCCCGCGATTCGCATGGACTAACATGAATCAGGTGCGACTCCGAATCGCTCGGGCAAAGCTCTCGCACGGGCTGGACAGGCGGCGTCGAGACCGGGCAGGACGCCGCCATGGCGAGGCTCATATTTCCGCTGACGATCGGGCTTCTCGCACTGGTCGTTCTCGCCGCCCTGCTGCTCGGCGGTCCTGAGACCCGGGTCGATCCGGTCGTCCTTGCCGCCTTTGATTATTACCCGCTGGTGTGGGTCGCGGGCTCCTTCACGCATCTCGGTGATGTCGTTACCGTTTTTCTCGCCGCCCTGCTCGCCGCCGGCTGGCTGCTGTTCCGAGGCCACCTGCGCCGGGCCCTGTTGCTCGTCGGAATCGTCGCTTCGGAGCGGCTGCTCGTCGAAGCGATGAAGAATATCTTCGGTCGCGCCCGCCCGGATCCGCTCGGCCACGAGGTCGCGGTTCACAATATGGCTTTCCCGAGCGGCCATTCGGCCAACGCCATGGCGGGGTGGCTGGCCATCGCCCTGCTCGCGGCGAGCCCACGGCTTCGGCGGCCCGCCGTTGCCCTCGCTCTGGCCATCGCTTTGATCACCGGCCTGTGCCGCCTCGTCCTTCAGGTCCACTGGCCGAGCGACGTGGTCGGCGGCTGGGCGTTCGGCGCCGCCTGGACCCTGCTTCTGGTCAGGCTGTTCGGAGAGCGTCGCCCCAGCGAAGGCTGGGGCCCGAGGGAGTGAAGTGCGCCAGCGCCTTTCATTCACTGGGATCCCGGCCTTCGCCGGGATGACGAGTCAGGCCCGGAACACGACGGTCAAATTGTTGGCAGGCATCTCGACCACCCGCTCCAGCCCCAGGCCGTGCCTCGCCGCTTCGGCCTCGACCGCTTCGAGGTCGCGAAGGCCCCATTCGCGGTTCCTGGCCTTCAGCGACTCGTCGAAGGCGAGGTTGCTCGGCGCCGTCGGCACCCCGGCGCGGCGATAGGGACCGTAGAGGATCAACGGCCCTCCGGCGGCGAGCAGCCGCCCGGCGCCGCGAATCAGCCCCTCCGTCGAGGCCCAGGGGCTGATGTGAACCATGTTGATGCACAGGATCGCGTCGGCCGAGACGACAGGCCAGGTGTCCGCGGCCGCATCCAGCCGCAGCGGCTCGAGCAGATTTCGTGGACCGGAATCGTCTCGCCAGGCCCGGATCGAGGCCAGCGCCACCGGGTCCGGATCGGTCGGCTGCCAGCGAAGCTGGGGAAAGAGGCCGGCGAAATGGACGGCATGCTCGCCGGTCCCGGCGGCGATCTCCAACAGGATACCGCGCTCGGGCAGCACCTCCCGAAGCACGGCCGCGATCGGCTCCCGGTTGCGCTCGGTGGCCGGGGCGAAGCGTCTCATTCGGTCCCGTCCTCCCGGTTATTTGATTTGCCTAAACGGACATCGGAGTGCAAATTCAAGGCGGGGACAAGCGGGGGTCTGAGGGAATGCGTCGAATATTGAAGGTCGTGCTGGCGATCGCCGGCCTCTGCATCGCCGCGTCGGCGCCCGCCCAGCCGCCCACCGCGGACCAGAAGGCGCGCGAGCGGGAGCTGGTCGCGATCCTCGATTCGCTTCATCCGGTGAGCGGCGACGTCTCCGTGCCGCAGGCGTCGGCGGTCCTTCATCTCGGCAAGGACTATTATTATCTCCCGGCCGAAGAAGCGAGGCGCGTGATCGTCGACGGCTGGGGCAATCCGCCCGACTCGGCCGACGGCGTGCTCGGGCTCGTCTTCCCCGCGGGCAAGACCTTCCTCGACAACATCTGGGGTGCGGTCATCACCTACGACCCGGTCGGCTATGTCACCGACAAGGACGCCTCGGCCACCGATTACGACTCCCTGATGCAGGAGATGAAGGAAGGGGTCGAAGCGACCAACGAGGAGAGGATCCGGCAGGGATATCCGGCTCAGCATCTGGTCGGCTGGGCGCAGGCCCCGACCTACGATCCCCGCAGCCACTCGCTGGTCTGGGCCCGCAACGTCCAGTTCACGGGCCAGACCGACAACACTCTCAGTTACGACGTCCGGCTGCTCGGCCGCAAAGGCGTTCTCAGCCTGAATATGATCACCGGCATGTCGGCGCTCGGCGAAACCCGCAAGGCGGCGGCGAAATTCGCGGGCGCGGCGGAATTCCAGCCGGGCAACCGTTATGCCGACTATCAGGCGGGCACCGACAAGAAAGCGGATTACGGCCTGGCCGGCCTGGTCGCGGCCGGCGCCGGAGTCGCGGTGGCGAAGAAGCTTGGACTGCTCGCAATCATCCTCGCGTTCGGCAAGAAGTTCCTGTTCGTCATCGTCGCGCTCGTCGCCGGCCTCGGCGCCTGGGCCCGCCGCAAGTTCGGCGGCGGCGAGCCGCAACCGGATTATGAGCCGGCGGCGTACGAAAGCCATGAAGAGGAACGATGGGAAGCCCCCGCCGATCCTGCGGCCCCAGCCCAGCCGGACAAGCCCGAGCCCCGGTCCGACTAGGCTTGCTCCTCCTCCCCTCCCGTCCAGTCGTAGCGCCTGGAGAAGAGGCCGATGCTGACCGGCAGGGTGGAGTAGGCGAAAGCGGCGAACGGCCCGAAGCGGGTCAACGAGAGCAGGATCGAGACCGCGCCGGTCGTCACAAGGATCAGCCAGATCGCGATCTCCCCCTTCGCCTGGGCGCGCTCGGCCCGGCCCAGGCCGGCCTTCCGGAGCGAGTCCGCGAACAGGGCCGCGATCGTCGCCGACATCAGGACGAAGCCGGTGCCGTAGACGGCGAAAAGGTTGGCGACATTGCCCCGATAGCCTCCCCCCTGCCCCGTGAAGAAGATCGCCGTCGCCGCCGCCATCGCCCGCAAGGGCTGGATGTAGATCAGTACCAGGAAGACGAGCAGCAAGGTCAGGCACAGCGACCGCCAGTCGCCCTCGCCGCGCAATCGCCGCCAGCGCACATGGGCGTACCAGAACAGAACGACGACGGCGAAGCCGAAGGCGAAGGCCGGAATGTCGCCCAAAGCGCGCACCAGCGCGTTGAAGTCCGACGGCGCTCCGGCGCCGCCGATGACGAGCAGGCTGACCGCGAACGCGAAGGCCGCGTCGGTGAAATTATCGAGCCGTCCCGCCGAATTGCTCATGGCGGGAGGCTAGGTCCTCGCCCGGCGGGAGGCAAGCAGCTTGCCCTCTCCCGCTTTCTGCGGGAGAGGAGGGGCCCAAGCGGAGCTTGGGAGGTGAGGGTCTGTACACCGGGCTCAGCAAGACCCTCACCTCCCACCGCTTCGCGGCGGGCCCCTCCTCTCCCGTAAAAGACGGGAGAGGGGCTGAAGCAGCTACTCGGCCGCTTCGGCTCGGGGCGGATCCTTCCAGACCAGCACCGGCTTTCTCGCCGCGAGGGTCTCGTCGAGCCGCCGCCGCGGAGCGTGGATCGGGGCCGCCTTGAGGCTCTGGTCGCCGGCTATGGCCCGCTCCGCCACCGAGCGCATCGCGCCGATGAACTGGTCTAGCGCCGCCTTCGATTCGGTCTCGGTCGGCTCGACCAGCATGGCGCCGTGGACGACCAAGGGAAAATACATGGTCATCGGGTGGAAGCCTTCGTCGATCAGGCCCTTGGCGAGATCGAGCGTGGTGAGCCCGCCGGCGAAGCCTTTGTCGCTGAACAGGGCTTCGTGCATGCACGGGCCGCCATGGCCGAACGGCGCGTCGAGCAAATCGTCGAGGCGGCGCAGGATGTAATTGGCGTTGAGAACGGCGTCCTCCGACACCTGCCTGAGGCCGTCGGCGCCGTGGCTCATGATGTAGGCGAGCGCCCTCGTGAACATCCCCATCTGGCCGTGGAACGCGACCATCCGGCCAAAGCTCGAGCCGTGATGCTCGCCCGCGGTCTCTTCCTCGACAAGCTCGAAAGAATCGCCCTGCTTCTCGACGAAGGGAAGCGGCGCGAACGCGGTCAGCGCCTCGGAGAAGACCACCGGTCCCGAGCCCGGCCCGCCGCCGCCGTGGGGCGTCGAGAAGGTCTTGTGAAGGTTGATGTGCATGGCGTCGATGCCGAGGTCGCCCGGCCGGACCCGGCCGACGATGGCGTTGAAATTGGCGCCGTCGCAATAGACGAGGCCGCCGGCTTCGTGAACGCAGCGGCTGATCTCGATCATCTCCGGCTCGAACAGGCCGCAGGTATTGGGATTGGTGATCATCACCGCCGCCACGTCCGCACCCAGCCGTCCCTTGAGTGCGTCCAGATCGACCCGGCCGCGTGTCGTGGCCGGGATGCTCTCCACCCGGTAGCCGGCGAAGGCGGCGGTGGCGGGGTTGGTGCCGTGGGCGCTCTCCGGCACGAGGATGACCTCGCGCGCGTCGCCCCGGGCCTCGAGCGCGGAGCGGATGGCGAGCAGGCCGCACAATTCTCCGTGGGCGCCCGCCTTGGGGCTCATCGCGACGCTGTGCATCCCGGTCAGCTCGACCAGCCAGCCGCCGAGCCGGGCGATCACCTCCAGGGCGCCCTGGACCGTGTCCACCGGCTGGAGCGGGTGGATGTCGGCGAAGCCCGGCATCCTCGCCACCTTCTCGCACAGCCGCGGATTATGCTTCATCGTGCACGAGCCGAGCGGGAAGAGGCCAAGGTCGATCGCGTAATTCTGCCGGCTGAGCCGAGTGTAGTGGCGCACCGCCTGCGGCTCCGAAAGGCCGGGCAGACCAATGGGGCGATTGCGCTCGAGGCCACCCAGCCTGCTCCCCGGCGAGGCGAAATCCTCGAAGTCGACTCCGCAGCCCTCTTCCTCGCCAAGCTCGAAGATCAAAGGCTCCTCGAGCATCAGCGCCCGGTTGCCGGTGTAGGTCGCGGGCGCGCCCTCGGCGGCTTCGGACCTCGTCGGCCGTCCTTCGCGGTTCATGCTCATGCCAGTGCCTCCTCGAGCGCCGCGGCCAGCGCTTCGACATCCTCGGCGGTGGACGTTTCCGTCACCGCCACGACCAGGCCTCGCTCCAGCGCCTCGACGCCGGGATAGAGCCGCCCCAGCGAGACCCCGCCGAGCACGCCTTTTTCGGCCATCGTCCGGACCACGGGCCGCGCTTCCTTGGGCAGACGCAAAGTGAATTCGTTGAAGAAGGCCGGGTTGACGAGCTCTATCCCCGCCACGCTCGACAGCCGGTCCGCCGCCGCGCAGGCGCGCGCGTGATTGACCTGTGCCAGCCGGCGAAGCCCCTTCTCGCCGAGCAGGGTCATGTGGATCGAGAAAGCGAGCGCGCACAGGCCTGAGTTGGTGCAGATGTTCGAGGTCGCCTTCTCGCGCCTGATATGCTGCTCCCGGGTCGAGAGGGTGAGCACGAAGCCCCTCTTCCCCTCCGCGTCGACCGTCTCCCCCGCGAGCCGCCCCGGCATCTGCCGGACATATTTGTGCGCGCAAGCGAACAGGCCGACAAAGGGCCCGCCGAAATTGAGGCCGACCCCGATCGACTGGCCTTCGCCGACGACGATGTCCGCGCCCATCTCCCCGGGCGACCTGATCAGCCCCAGAGCCACCGGCTCTGTCACCACCGCGATCAGCAAGGCGCCTTTCTCATGCGCCCGCTCGGCCAGCGCCGACAAATCGGCGATCCGTCCGAATATGTCCGGATATTGGACGACGACGCAGCTGGTCTCGCCGTCGATCGAATCGAGCAAGGCGGCCGTATCGGGCTCTGCAACCAGCTCGGGCGAGCGCGCTTCGAGCAGGTCGCCGGTGAACCGCGCCATCGTCCGGGCGACGGAGACATAATGGGGGTGGAGCCCGGACGAGAGGATCGCCTTGCCTCGGCGGGTGATCCGCCGGGCCATTCCGATCGCTTCCCAGCAGGCGGTCGAGCCGTCGTACATGGAGGCGTTGGCGACGTCGCAGCCGTAGAGCCGAGCCACCTGGGTCTGGAATTCGAACAGGGCCTGGAGCGTCCCCTGCGCGATTTCGGGCTGATAGGGCGTGTAGGCGGTGAGGAACTCGCCGCGCTGGATGAGATGATCGACCGACGCCGGGATGTGATGCTTATAGGCTCCGCAACCCAGGAAGAATGGCACTTCGCCGGCGACCAGATTCTTGCGCGAAAGCCGGGCGAGCTCGCGTTCCACCGCCATCTCGCCGAGATGGTCGGGAAGGCCCTCGATCTTGTCGGGGAGCCGCGCCGCTTCCGGCACGTCGACGAACAGATCGTCGATCGAGGAAGCGCCGACCGCGCGGAGCATCTCCTGCCGGTCTGCATCTGCAAGTGGAAGATAACGCATTAGGCGATGTTCCTAAGTGGGGACGGCGGCCCTTTTGCCTCCCTGCGAGCGAAGCTCGTGGGGAGGGGGACCACCCGTGGACGACCCGCTCGCGGGTCGTCGATGGAGGGGTAGATGGCGAGGAAGGTGAAATGGGAGCGGGATCCGCCGAGTCCACGGCAGTTACCCCTCCACCAGGCTTCGCCTGGTCCCCCTCCCCCCGCTTCGCGCGGGGAGGCAAAGAGCTTCATCATTCCGCCGGCTTCCTCATCGTGAAGCGAAGCCGCACATAGTCCGCGACCCAGCTTCCGTCCGCCTGCTGAAGCTGCGGCCGGAGCCGTGCCTCGACCGCCGCCGCGACCTGGTCGCGCGCGGTTTCCGGCACCCCGGCGACTTCGAGCCAGCCGGCACGAAAGGTCTTGACCCAGGCGGCGACCCCGGCCGCAAGCGGAGTCGGCCGCGGGATGAGGCTGGCCTGGATCCCGGCGAAACCGGCGCAGGCATAGAGCCGAACGAACTCCTCGACTCCGGGATACCATTGCGGGTCCTCGGCCGGCACGTCGTAGCCTCGCTCGACCAGCTCCGCCCTTATACCGGCGCGAAGGGTCGCGATATTGCCGTCGCCGCCCATCTCGCCCGCAAACCGGCCGCCCGGCTTCAGCATGGAGAAGACGCCCGAGGCGACGGCGTCGGGATCGAGCATCCAGTGCAAGGCGGCGTTCGAGAAGGCCGCGTCGAACTGGCCGAAGCGGCTCGCCTGGCCTTCGAGATCGAGCGCCTGGGCGTCGGCGACGAAGGCGTCGACCCCGCGCGCCCGCGCCGCCTCGACCATCGCTTCCGAGGCGTCGAGGCCGATCACCCTGGCGCCCGCATCCATGATCTTCCGGGTCAGAACGCCGTCCCCGCAGCCGAGGTCGAGGATCAGCTCGCCCGGCTTCGGCGCCAGCAGCTCGAGCGCCGCCGAGCCGAGCGCCGGAACGAAGGCGGCGTTGGTCGCATAGTCCGTCGGCGACCATTGGGAGGAAGGATTGAGGTTCATGAACTCTCCGTCATCCCCGCGAACGCGGGAGCCCAGGCTGATTTGGCGCGGGCTTCGAACGCCCGCCGGAGTCCCGCTTTCGCGGAAATGACGAAGGACTTCATCACTGCGCGTCCGCGAAGGCTTTGTAGGCGTCGGAGTCCATCAGCCCGTCGAGCTGGGACGGATCGGTGAGGCGGAGGCGGAAGAACCAGCCCTCGCCTTCGGGATCGCTGTTGACCAGGGACGGATCGTCGGAGAGCGCGCCATTGGGCTCGACGATCTCGCCGTCGACCGGCGCGTAGACGTCGGACGCCGCCTTGACCGACTCGACGACGGCCGCCTCGCCGCCCTTCGTCACCTGGCGGCCGGCCTCGGGAAGCTCGACGAAGACGATGTCGCCGAGCTGCCCCTGCGCAAAGTCGGTGATCCCGACCGTGGCGACGTCGCCCTCGACGCTGATCCACTCATGCTCTTCGGTATAATGTACGGCCATCAGGCGGCTCCCTTGCGGTGGTAGCGGTGGGGGACGAAGGGCGTGGGCGCCACTTTCGCCTGGAAGATCTTGCCGCGCTGGACGAGGCGGATGTCGGCGCCGGGCTCGGCCGATGCGGCGGGCACGTAGGCCATGGCGATCGGCGCTTCCAGCATCGGCGAGAAGCCGCCGCTGGTCACCTTGCCGACCTCGTCGCCGTCGGCATCGATCACGGCGGCGCCCTCGCGCACCGGCTGGCGGCCCTCGACGGTGAGACCGACCCGGCGTCGGATCGGCCCCTGCTCGATCTCGCGGATGATCCGGTGCCAGCCGGCGAAGCCGCCCTCGGCTCGGCGCCGCTTGGAGATGGCGAAGCCGAGATCGGCCTCGATCGGGGTCGTTTCGGTATCGAGGTCGTGGCCGTACAGCGGCAGCCCGGCCTCGAGCCGGAGCGAATCCCGGGCGCCGAGACCGATCGGCTTCACTTCCTCCTGGGCGGCAAGAAGCTCGGCGGCGGCGGTGGCTCGCTGCGCGGGAAGCGAGATTTCGAAGCCGTCCTCGCCGGTATAGCCCGAGCGGCTGATCCAGACCGGTCCGCCGTCCAGCGTGAAGGCGCCGCCGGTCATGAAGCCGAGCTGCTCGACCCCCGGCGCGAGCCGGGCGAGGACTTCGACCGCCTTGGGCCCTTGGAGGGCGAGCAGGGCCTGCTCCTTCATATGATCGAGAACGACGCCGCGCGGCAGCCGATCCGTCAGATAGTCGATATCGCCCTGCTTGGTGGCGCCGTTGACGACGACGTAGAAATGGTCGCCGCGGCGGGTGGCCATGAGATCGTCGACGATCCCGCCTCCGTCGTTGAGAAGCAGCGAGTAGCGCAGCCGGCCCTCCTTGAGGAGGGCGAGGTCGGCCGGGAGGACGCCTTCAAGCCCTTTCTCCGCCTCCGGCCCGGCGACGATCAGCTGGCCCATGTGGCTGACGTCGAACAGCCCGGCGGACTCGCGGGTCCAGCGATGCTCGGCGATGATGCCCTCATATTGGATCGGCATCGAATAGCCGGCGAAGGCCACCATCCGGGCGCCTTGCGCCCGATGCCAGGAGTCGAGTGGGAGGAGGCGGTCGGGGGCTTCGCTCATGTCCAGTCTCCAAGGGGAGCCGCTTCAACGCCCGAGATCGAGCGCAGTCGCAACCCCCTCTGTCACTGAACCTGAGAGCTTTCTCCACCGTCGCTCGAAGCTGTGGCGGATTACCCCTTCGGTGGCTCCCCGAGCCCGAAGGGCAAAGGGAGCGCTTTCCAGAGTGCCTTTGCGCGCGCGGTCCCTTGTGCCTGAGAGATTCCGGGGCGGTTGCTCCTTCGGCGGCTTCGGACCTCGCGGCCCTCCACCCTCTCCCGCGCGCACACCGGCTTTGGGGCCGGCGGCAAGGGCGCTGTGGAGGCAGGCCAAGGCCGAGTCAACGCACTCCGTCTTACCCTCCCTCTCTTTCCGCGAAGCGCTTCCCCGTCGAAAGACCTGCCGGCCCTGCCTCGAGAACCGGCCCGATGGCCCAAGCACCCAGAAAATGGTGACAGTTACGAATTTTCGAGAAAATGGTGACAGTTACAAATTTCCCGGGGGGAACGCCGCCCGCGAAATGCCTAAATTCGTAACTGTCACCATTTTTTCACTGCCTCGCCGAGAGGGCGCTCCCGGAGGCGACCGCCGTGGCCCTCACCGCACCCGGACGTATCGGCGCAGTGACGGTCACCGACACGGCGGCTGCATTTTTTCGGGGACACAATACCTATTTGCCGCCTCGCATTAGGTATTGTGTCCCCGAAATTTCCCGCCTCGCATTGGTATTGTGTCCCCGAAATTTCGGAGTTCGGATCTACCGCCGCAACGGACAGCCCCGCGGGGAGGGTGCGTGAAGGAACCCGGGATGGAACACGCTCACTGGCGCCCGCTGATCGGCACTGCCGTCGACGAGAGCCGAAACGGCGCGGCCGCCCCTACCGGGTCGCGTTGTAGGCCAGCTGCTCCTGGGTCAGCTGGAAGCCGACGAGCATCTCGAAGCTGGCCTTGCGCACCGCCTCGCGGACCGCCGGATCGGCCATCGGGTCGATCGCCGCCGACGGATCGCCGGGCTTGCGGCGGCGGGTGATCTGGGCGGTCACTTCGGCGGGAAGGGTCACCGCGGCGCGGGTGACCGACCCGGTCGCCGAGCCGCGGCTGCTCGCCCGGAGCGCGCCGTCGGCGAAGCTCAGGCCGACCCGGCTCACGCTCTTGGACTGGACCTGGGTCCCGCCCTGCACCGCGACCACGAAATAGGGGAGCACGACCTCGCGCGCGCCGCGGCCGTCGCGGCGCTGGGCGTGGACGTCGAAGGTCAAGGTGGTGACGATGTTGGCGCCGGATTCGTCGCAGGTGGAGCGCAGGTTGGTAATGTTGGCGACCACGTCGATCGCGCTGGAGTCGCGGCTGCTCGCCGGATTGAAAAGCGTGATGTCGCCGGTCGAGGCGGGGATCGCCACCGCCGGGCAGGCCGAGCGGGTGGCGGTGATGCCGGTCTCGGTGATCTGCCCGTTGGGCGTCGAGCAGGCCGCGATGCCTAGGGGAATGAGCGCGGCAATAGCCGCCTTGGACTTGAACACGGGGTGGGAATCCTCACCTTTGGACGGGACGCGGCGGATCATAGGAACCGGGTTCCGTCTAAGCAAGCGATCCCGTAGAGCAACCCCATGGCCGCCAAGCCCCCCCTCACCCTTCTGATCGCCGCGCCGCGCGGATTTTGCGCCGGAGTCGACCGGGCGATCCGGATCGTCGAGCTTGCGCTCGAGCGCTACGGAGCGCCGGTCTACGTGCGCCACGAGATCGTCCACAACAAATATGTCGTCGACGGCCTCAAGGCCAAAGGCGCGATCTTCGTGCCGGAGCTGGACCAGGTGCCGGACGGGGTACCGGTCGTCTTTTCCGCCCATGGCGTGCCCAAGGCGGTGCCGGCGAAGGCCGAGGAACGCGGCCTGGAGTTCTTCGACGCCACCTGTCCTCTGGTTTCCAAAGTACACCGCCAGGCAGAGCGGCTGGTCGAGAACGACCGCCACATCCTCTTCATCGGCCATTCCGGCCATCCGGAGGTGATCGGCACCTTCGGCCAGGTGCCCGAGGGCCGGATGACCCTGATCGAGAGCGTCGAGGATGCGGCCCGGATCGTCCCCGCGGACCCCTCGAGCCTCGCCTATCTGACCCAGACCACCCTCTCCGTCGACGACACGGCCGAGATCGTCGCGACGCTCGAGCGCCGCTTTCCCGGCATCAAGGGTCCCAAGGGCGAGGACATTTGCTACGCGACCTCCAACCGCCAGACGGCGGTCAAGGACATCGCCCGGGCCTGCGAGGCCATGCTGGTGATCGGATCCCCGAAGAGCTCGAACTCGGTTCGGCTGGTCGAGGTCGCCGAGCGCGAAGGGATAAGGGCCCGGCTGATCGGCCGGGCAAGCGATATCGATCTTTCCTGGCTCGACGGGGTCGCGACGCTCGGGATCACTGCCGGAGCCTCCGCGCCCGAGACCCTGGTCCGCGAGGTGGTCGACTTCCTCGGCGCTCATTACGAGGTCACCGAGGTCCAGGGCGAAGGCGTGGTCGAACGGATGGTGTTCAAGCTGCCCCGGGGGCTGGAGGCCGCTTGACCCCTCCCGAAAGACCCGGCGTCTCCGTCGAAATCTTCACGGACGGCGCCTGCAAGGGCAATCCGGGTCCCGGCGGCTGGGGCGCGGTGATCCGCTCTGGCGTCCATGAGAAGGAGATCAGCGGCGGCGAGCCCGCCACCACCAACAACCGGATGGAGCTGCTCGCCGCGATCCGGGCTCTGGAAGCTCTGAAGCGGCCCTGCGAGGTAATATTGTGGACCGACAGCGTTTACGTGCGCGACGGGATCACCAAATGGATCCACGGCTGGCGCCGCAACGGCTGGAAGACGGCGGACCGCAAGCCGGTCAAGAATGCCGAGCTCTGGCAGGCGCTTCTGGAGGCGGCGGCGCCGCACAAGGTCGACTGGCGCTGGGTCAAGGGCCATGCCGGCCATCCGGAGAACGAGCGGGCGGACAGGCTGGCCTGCGACGCGGCGACGGAGTTCGTGAGGCGGCGGTAGCGCCGTGCCACGAATCAAGGTCCGTCATCCCGGCGAAGGCCGGGATCCATGAACACGGAAAATTGCAATGAGAGGCTCGGCCGGAATCGCTTCTTCGTCGGAAAACTGTGTTAATGGATCCCGGCCTTCGCCGGGATGACGCTGGGACCCTAGCGAAAGCGGGCCGGTGAGTAGGGCGCCGGATCGAGCTCCGGAGCGCGCCCGAGCAACAAATCGGCGGCCAGCTTCGCCGCCGCCGGCGCGGTCTGGATTCCGAAGCCGCCCTGGCCGGCGAACCAGAAGAAGCCGGCGACCTCGGGATCGAAGCCGTAGATCGGCCGTCGGTCGGGAGCGAAGCTGCGAAGGCCCGCCCAGCTCCGCTCGACCCGCTCCACCTTCCAATCGACCACGCCCTCGAAGCGGTCGATGGCAATGGCGATGTCAAGCTCTTCGGGCGCGCAGTCGCAGGGGTCGCAAGGGGTCTCGTCATGGGGGCTCAGCCAAAGCCGGCCGCCCGCCTCCGGCTTGAAGTAGAAGCGCTCCAGCGCGTCCATCACGAGCGGGAGGTCGTGCGGCGCCGGCGGATCGACCCGAAGCTGCGAGAGGGTTCGCCGATAGGGCTGAAGGCCTACCGGCGCCGCGCCGGCCATGGCGGCGATCCGATCCGCCCAGGCACCCGCCGCGTTGACGAGCCGGCCCGCCCTGACGGGTCCGGCGGCGGTCTCGATCGCCCAGCCTCGAGCGTCGCGCCGCAACCCGCGAACCTGCGCACCGGCCAGAAGCTTGGCTCCGTTCCGCCTCCCCTGCGCCAGGTAGAAAGCGTGCAGGCCGGCGACGTCGATATCCCTGCAGCTCGGCTCGAACAGCCCCGCCACCCATCCGCCGCGGAGGCCGGGGAGGCGTGCCTCGAGCGCCGCCCGGTCGAGCCGCTCGAAGCCGACCCGCTCGCCGAACTCGGCCTCGAGCCCGGCCAGCGCCTCGAGGCCTTCCGGATCGGCGATATGAAGCCCACCGCGCGGCGAAAGGAAGCCGTGCTCGTCCAGGAAAGGCCCCGAAGCGGTGGTGAGCGGCTGGATCGCGGGGCCGCCGTAGCTTTCCGCCCAGAAGGCGGCGGAACGGCCCGTGGAATGATAGCCCGGCTGACCCTCGGCCTCGACCAGAAGCACCGATGCCTCGCTCGCCACCTCGGCGGCGAGGCTCGCCCCCGCCATTCCGGCGCCGATTACGGCGATGTCGAAGTCGAGGCTCATCGGCCGGCGCGACGTTCGAGAAAGGCGTCGATCGCCGCGAGCGCCTTGAAGCGGACCTCGTCACGCTCGCGCAGTATCTCGTGAGCGGAGTCGTCGTACATGACGAGCTCCGCCCGCGGCAGCTGCGCGGCGGCGCGGCGGATCGCCGCGGGGCTAACCAGCCGGTCGCGCTCGGTGCCGATCAGGAGCAGGGGCGTGTCCACCCCGGCCAGCCTGGCCGGGGTCAGCGCAGCGCAGGATTGGTAGGCGGCCTTCAGCCACGCCCAGCTCGGAGCGCCGAGATTGAAGCGCGGATTTCTCTCCCACCACCAGAGCTCGTCCGAATAACGGTCGGGACAGGCGGTGAGGAAGCCCTGCCGCATCGAGCCCGCCGGAGGCGGCTTCGGCGGCTGCTGCCAGGCGGGCTGGCCGCCCCAGCCGAACAGCGACGCGGTCGAGGCCAGCCACTGGGCGGCGAACGGCGGCATGGGGCCGCTGTTGATCATCAGCATCGGCGCCACCAGAACGGCGGCGTCGATCGGCGGATGGCGGTCGGCGAGGGTTCGCAGGAGAACGTGGCCGCCCATCGAATGGGCGACGACGACGTGGGGGCCGGGGGACGAGCCAAGCCAGGAAGCGATGAAGCCGGCGAGATCCTCGACCAGAGTTTCGAAGCGGTCGAGATGGCCGCCGGGAAGATCTCCCTGAGAGCCCCCCTGCCCCCGCCAGTCGAAGGCCGCGACGTTCCAGCCGCGGCGGTGCCAATGGTCCTGCGCCTCGAGATACTTCTCGATGAAATCGCCGCGACCGCCGGCGAACAGCAGGCTGCCGCGGGCGCCGGCCCCGTCTGTCCGCGGCCGCTCCAGCGTCCGGACGGTCCAGCCATCGGCCGCTTTCCACTCGCCGAAACGGGCGTCTGACGGGATGGCGCGGCGGTCGAACGCTTTACTGGGCATGGCGCGGGTTACGGTTTCTAAAGCAGTTACGTCTAGTGCCTGCTCCCCATGCAAGGGGGTCTTTCCTGGTTTTTCATCGCTCTGCTCGCCGCGGCCATGCTGTGGGCGGCGATCGGCGATTGGCGCACCCGGACGATCCCCAACTGGCTCAACGGAACGATCGCTCTGCTGGCGATACCCTTCTGGTGGAGCGTCGGCCTCAGCCTTTGGCCCGGGGTCGCTCTCCAGATCGGTCTGGCGATGGCGATCTTCGGACTGTTCGCCATCGCCTTCCGTTTCGGGGCGATGGGCGGCGGCGACGTCAAGATGGCGGCGGCGCTCGCTCTTTGGCTGCCGTTCCCGGAAGTCGTGAGCCTGCTCGTGGTCATGTCGATCGCGGGCGGCGTCCTGACCCTGGCGATGGTGGTCGCCCACCGAATGGCGAAAGCCGCCGGCCAGCCCGAAATTCCGTACGGCATCGCGATCGCGTTTGGTGGTTTTTGGGTGCTTGGCGAACGGTTTCTTAACCAATTTGTCTGATGTGTGAGACCCTATCGAGGGTGAGGAGGCGATTAGCGTCATGGATGTGAAAAAGCTCGTGCTGCTGATCGGCGCGCTCATCGTCGCGGCGGTAACCGCCATCACGGCGAAGAACATGTTCAGCGGAGCCGGAGCGCCTTCCGCTTCGGCGACGGCTGCCGTCCCGGTCGGCCCCGAAGTGCTGGTCGCGACCCGCGCCTTGCCCGTCGGAACCATCATCGACGCGGAAGCCTTCCGCTACCAGCGCTGGCCCGAAGGCCTCGTCCAGACGGCCTATTTCGTCAAGGGCCAGGCCGGCGTCGAGCCGGCCCAGCTCATCGGCACGGTCGTTCGTAACGAGATGACCGCCGGCCAGCCTTTCTCGCAGGGGGCGCTGATCAAGCCGGGCGACCGGGGCTTCCTCGCCGCGGCGCTCGGGCCGGGAATGCGCGCCGTAACCGTCGCCGTTTCCGAGACCAGCGGAGTGGCCGGCTTCGTCTTCCCGGGCGACCGTGTCGACATCGTCCTCACCCAGGAAGTCGCCGGCGGCGGCGACGGAGCGGCGCTCAAGGTTTCCGAGACCGTGATGCGCAACCTCCGGGTGCTCGCCACCGACCAGCGCATGTCGGCGCAGGGCGAGGACGGCAAGACGGTCGTCCAGAACGCCTCCACGGTCACGCTCGAAGCCACGCCCAAGATGGCCGAGAAGATCGCGGTTGCCTCCACCATCGGCCAATTGTCCTTGTCGCTTCGCTCGATCGCCGACAACAGCGCCGAGCTGGAACGCGCCATCGCCTCCGGCGAGGTCAAGGTGCCCGAAACCGACGATCCCAAGGCCGAGCGGCAGATGCTTCTGTCGATCGCCGGCCGGCCCGTCGACACCGGCTCCACCTACACCGTCGGCTCGGACGTCTCGCGTTTCCAGCGCAGCAGCGTCCCCGGCAAGGGCAAGTCGGACTCGGCGCCAAGCCCCGTGGCGGTCGCCCTGGGCGCCGCGCCGCCGCCCGCCGACGCCACTCCCAAGGGTCCGATCGTTCGGGTCGCCCGCGGCAATACCGTCACCATCGTTCCGGTCGGAGCCAAGTAAGATGACAAAGCTGAACATGAAGCGTCGAGCGACGTTCGGAACCGCGATAGTCGCGATCCTCGCCGCCAGCGTCACTCCGGTGATGCCGAGCATCGCGATGGCCGCGCCGCCGCCCCCCGGCAGCTACCGGCCGAGCAACAAGGTAATGCTGTCCGTCGGCGAAGGCGAAGTCATATCGCTGCCGCGCAGCGTCGCCGACGTCTGGACCTCCAACCCCGGCGTGGCCGACGTCAACGTCACCAGCCCCCGCCAGCTCGGCCTGTTCGGCAAGGGCGAAGGCGAAGCCACGGTGATCGCCACCGCGGCCGACGGCTCGGTGGTCTGGGGCGCCCATGTCCGGGTCGGCCAGAACATCAGCTCGATCGACCAGATGCTCAGGGCGGCGATGCCCGAGGCCAACATCTCGGTCACCCATGTCGGCCAGCTCGCGGTCCTGAACGGCACCGTCTCCTCGCCGGCCGAGAGCGCGCAGGTCGAAACCCTGGTCAGGACCATGCTGAACCCGGGCATCGACGTGTCCGCGCCCAACGCCGTCCTCAAGGTCCTCACGGTCAATCGCCTCAAGGCCGCGACCCCGCTTCAGGTGATGCTTCAGGTCAGGATCGCCGAGGTGACCCGATCGCTCGCCCGCGACATCGGAGTCAATCTGGCGTCGGCCGACTCGACCGGCGGCTTCAAGTTCGGCGTCGGCCAAGGCCGCTCCTTCTATCCCATACACACTCCGGGCGCCCCGCTCGGCACGGGCACCGCCGCCACCGAGGGCACCACGACGGTGATCCCGGGCGCGGTCGGCTCGAGCCTCTTCGGCGCCGGCAAATTGCTGGGCCTCGACGTCCTGGGCGCGCTCGACCTCGCCGAGACCGACGGCAAGGTTCACACGCTCGCCGAGCCCAATCTGGTCGCCTTGTCCGGCGAGACCGCCAGCTTCCTCGCCGGCGGCGAGTTCCCGATCCCGTCCTCCAACGGAATCAACGGCACGTCCATCGAGTTCAAGCAATATGGAGTGAGCCTCGCCTTCACGCCCTACGTGCTCGAAGGCGGCCGGATCTCGATGCGGGTGCGGCCGGAAGTGTCCGAGCTTTCGGACGAGGGCGCGATCCAGATCAACGGCTTCAGAGTTCCCTCGCTGACCACGAGGCGGGTCGAGACGACCGTCGAGCTCGGCTCCGGCCAGAGCTTCATGATCGGCGGCCTGCTTCGCAACACCAGCAACAACAGCATCGAGAAGGCGCCGATCCTCGGCAACCTGCCGATCATCGGAGCGCTGTTCCGCTCGACCAGCTTCCGCAAGGGAGAAACCGAGTTGGTGATCGTGGTCACGCCCTATCTGGTGAAGCCCGTCAACGGGAGCCAGATCGCGCTTCCGACCGACGGCTTCAGGAACGGCACGACCGCGGAGCGCGTGATGCTCGGCACCACCGAGTATAACAAGCCCGTCCCCCGTCCGGGACCGACCATGGCCGCTCCACGCACCGCGAGCCCGGGCATGGGCGGAGTGGCGAGTGCGCCGGTTCGGCAGCTCCCCGCCCCGGCGCAGCCGCGCCAGGCCGAGGCGAGTGCCAAGGCGACCCGGCCGCAATCCGCCTCTGCCACTCCCGGCTTCAGCTTCTGACCGATCGAAAGGACGTGATCATGGCACGCACCAAATCTCTCGCCGCCGTCGTCGCGATCGGCGCCGCCCTCGCTCTTCCCTCCGTCGCTTTCGCCAAGAAGCCGCCGCGCGAGCGGCACGACGCGACCCGGGGTCTCGATTCGCTCAACCAGCCGGTCGTCCAGCGTACCGACTATCTCCTCGACCTCGCCGACAATGGCGGGCTCGCGGACTCCGACATGAGCCGGCTCGACGCCTGGTTCGAGTCGCTCGGCCTCGGCTATGGCGACCATGTCTACGCCGATCAGGGTACCGGCACGGGCCGCCAGGACGTCGCCAGGGTCGCGGCCGCCTACGGCCTGCTGATGAGCCCCGGCGCTCCCGTCCTTGAAGGCGAAGTGCCGATGGGCGCGGTCCGGGTCATCGTCAGCCGAACCACGGCGAGCGTGCCCAACTGCCCCAATTACGACAGCGTTCGCGGTCCGAGCGCGACCTCGTCCAATTACGGCTGCGCGGTGAACTCCAACCTCGCCGCGATGATCGCCGATCCCAACGATCTCGTCCTGGGCCAGGTGGGCAGCGTCTATGGCGACGCGAACACCTCGACCAAGGCGATCAGGGTGTGGCGCCAGACCGAGCCGACCGGCTCCAGGGGCCTCGACAACGTCACCACGAAAGGTAATTAGATGAACGCGCCTATGCATGCTTCCCGCACCGCGGCGCTGCGCGATCCGTTCGCCGCGTTCGTCTGCGACGAGGCCACAGCCGAATTGCTTCGGCCGATCACCGTCGAGCATGGCTGGTCGCCCGAGAAGGTCAGCAAGGGCGGCCTGCGCAACGCGGTCCAGACGCTGTCGGTGTCCGCGAGCCCCGCCATCCTGTTCGTCGATCTTTCGGAATCGGGCGATCCGCTGAACGACATCAACGCTTTGGCGGAAGTGTGCGAGCCCGGAACGGTGGTGATCGCCGCCGGCCAGGTCAACGACGTTCGCCTCTACCGCGACCTTCTCGCTTCGGGCCTTCAGGATTATCTGCTGAAGCCGTTCACCCCCGATCAGCTGCGCGACATTTTCGCTCACGCCCAGATGACCGTTTCGGGACCGCGGATGAACGACGCGACCCATGAGAAGCCTCACGTCATGGCGGCCGTGATCGGAGTCCGCGGGGGCGTCGGCGCCTCGACCCTGGCCACCTCGCTCGCCTGGATGCTCGGCGACAAAGCCGGGCGTTCGACGGCTTTGCTCGACCTCGACATCCATTTCGGCACCGGGGCGCTGACCCTGGACGTCGAACCGGGACGCGGACTGACCGACGCCATCGAGAATCCCAGCCGAATCGACGGCCTGTTCATCGAACGCGCGATGGTGAGGGCCAATGAGAAGCTCAGCGTATTGTCCGCGGAAGCGCCGCTCAACCAGCCTCTGCTGAACGACGGCACCGCCTTCTTCCAGCTGCAGGAAGAGCTGCGCAACGCGTTCGAGAGCACGGTGCTCGACCTGCCGCGCTCGATGCTGATCCAACATCCCCATCTGGTCCAGGACCTCCACGTCGCCGTCGTCGTCGTCGAGTTCACGCTCGCCGCGACCCGCGACGCGATCCGGGTCCTCGGGTGGCTCAAGTCGAACGCGCCGCAGTCCAAGGTGATCGTGGTTGCCAACCGGGTCACGTCGGGGCCGCAGGAGATCAGCCGAAAGGATTTCGAGCAGTCGATCGAGCGCCCGGTCGACATCTGCATTCCCTTCGAACCGAAGGCCGCCGCGCAATCGGCCAAGCTCGGCCAGCCCTTCGCGAAAGTCGCGACGTCGGCGAAGGTCAGCGGCCCGCTGGGGCAGCTGGTGACCCTGACGACGTCGACCGTCGAGGGAATCGAGAACAGCGGCGAGAAACCGAAAGATCGCGCCACGTCGCTGCTCGACAAGCTGAACCTCAAAGGTCTGGTCGCGAAAAAGAAGCCGGCGACGGCGTGAGACTGCGCCGGCCGCGGGCCGGCCTGTGGAATAGGAGCTGCGGGTGCTGAGCTTTGAGATCCTGATCCTGGGCGGCGGCATCCTGACGGTGCTCGCCCTGATAATCTTCGCACTCGACGGCCCGTCGGCCTCGAAGGCGCAGAATCGGCGTCTCGAGGGCGTCCGCGAGCGCCACAGCAAGTCGAACGAGGTCGCCGCCCAGGCGCAGCTCAAGCGTATCCTGCAGAGCCGTGCGCAGTCCAAGATGGACGGACTGGCGCAGCGCTTCATCCCCAATCCCGCCTTGCTGCGAAGGCGGCTTCACCAGACCGGCCGATCCTGGACCCTGGCCCAATACGGCATGGTCTCGCTCGGGATCATCACGGTCGTCAGCGGACTCCTGATCTTCAAGGGGCTGCCATTGCTCCTCGGCCTGGCGGTCGGCCTCTTCGCCGGCGTCGGCCTGCCCCATTTCATCGTCGGCAAGCTGATCAAGCGCCGGGTCGCCAAGTTCACCGCCCGTTTCCCCGACGCCATCGAGCTGATGGTGCGCGGCCTTCGCTCGGGCCTGCCGATTTCCGAAACGCTCGGGATCGTCGCGGACGAGCTTCCGGACGCGATCGGCGACGAGTTCCGGACGGTCTCCGACAAGATGAAGATCGGCCGGACGATGGAGGCCGCGCTCCAGGACGTGGCCGATCGGCTCGGCACCCCGGAATTCCAGTTCTTCGTGATCACGCTCGCCATCCAGCGCGAGACCGGCGGCAACCTCGCCGAGACCCTCGCCAACCTTGCCGACGTGCTCAGGAAGCGGGCGCAGATGAAGCTCAAGATCAAGGCGATGTCGTCCGAATCCAAGGCCTCGGCCTGGATCGTGGGCTCCCTCCCCTTCATCGTCTTCCTGCTGATCTGGTTCATCAACGGCAAGTACATGCAGACCTTCTTCGTCGACGAGCGGTTGATGATCGCGGGCGGCGGCGGGCTGGTCTGGATGGGGATCGGCGTGTTCATCATGGCCAAGATGGTCGACTTCGAGATCTAGGGACGGCTTGAGAATGACGATACCTTCAACCGGACCGACCGTCATGGGCATCGACGTGGCGATGGTGGCGACCCTCATGGCCGCCACCGCCACCTTCGCCGTGCTCGTCGCCATCTATGCCGCCACGACGGTCAAGGACCCGATGGCGAAGAGGGTGAAGGCGCTCAACGAGCGCCGCGAGCAATTGAAGGCCGGAATCGTCGCCTCGACGTCGAAGCGTCGGCGCAACATCAGCAACAAAAACGAGGTCGCCGACAAGGTCAGGAGCCTGCTCGGCTCGCTGAAGATGCTTCAGGCGTCGCAGGTCGAGAAGGCCCAGAAGAAGCTGATGCAGGCCGGAATCCGTTCCAAGGACCTCGCCTTCGTCGTCATCTTCGCCCGGCTGGTGCTTCCGATCGTGATCGGCTCGATCGTCATCGTCGGCGTGTATTTCCTCGACTGGTTCCCCGAATGGGGCCCGATCAAGCGCTACGGCCTCGTCGCCGGCTCGCTGATCGGAAGCTACAAGGCGCCCGACCTCTGGCTGAAGAACAAGATCAACAAACGCTCCAACGCCGTTCGCAAGGGCCTTCCGGACGCGCTCGACCTGCTCGTCATCTGCGCCGAGGCGGGCCTTACCGTCGACGCCGCCTTCAACCGGGTCGCCCGCGAGCTCGGCAAGGCCTATCCCGAGCTCGGCGACGAATTCGCTTTGACCTCGATCGAATTGGGCTTCCTCACCGACCGCCGCTCGGCCTTCGAGAACCTCGCCAACCGGATCGACCTCGACGCGGTCCGAGGAGTCGTCACGACGATGATCCAGACCGAGAAATACGGCACTCCGCTGGCCAGCGCGCTCCGAGTCCTCGCCGCCGAATTCCGCAACGAGCGGATGATGCGCGCCGAAGAGAAAGCCGCGCGGCTTCCGGCGATCATGACGATCCCGCTGATCCTGTTCATCCTGCCCGTGCTGTTCGTGGTCATCCTCGGCCCGGCGAGCTGCTCGATCTCGGACAATCTGTTCAGGAACTGAGGGGGGATCCGTCATCGCGGCGGAAGCCGGGACCTCGGGTCGGATAAGTCCCGGCGGGTCTCCCCGAGGTCTCGGCTTTCGCCGGGGTGGCGGGGGCGAGGGAGCGACGTCACGGGCGGCCGTGACGTCGGACGGGCCCGGCCGGCAGCGCCAGCCGCCCCGCCGGCCGGCCTTGTCCGACTCCTGCCGCAGCTCGGGATCGCCTTCGGCGCTCCCTTCGCTTCGGCAGGGCGGACTGCGACGGAACAATCTCCCCTCCCCGCCATTGATCCGCCGCCGAAACAAGCCACGGAGATCGCCCAGTGACCCTCTTCACCCCCGACCAGTGGCTCATCGTCGCCTTGATCTTCGCGCTCGGGCTGGTGCTCGGAATGGCCTTGATGGCCGGCGGCAAATGGAAAGGCCGCTATCGCGAGGAGCGCGCCCGTGCCGACGCCCTCGAAGCGGAGAACAGGCGCCTCCAGAAGGAATCCGGCGAGATGGACACGCTTCGCCACGCCGCGGCGAGGGACGAGGCCAATCGGCGGACGGACGGACCGGGACCGCTCTAGGCCGCACATCGAGGCCCCTGCGCGCCCCCGCCGCGTTCAGCTGCGCGTCATCGGCGAAGCGCTTTTCTCGCTCGGCAATCGGGGGAGGCTGGAATGAAGCTCATGGCGATCGCCGCGGCGGCCGTGCTGGCGTCGGGCACGGTCCAGGCGGAGACTCCGTCAAGTGGACGAATCTTCTGCGCCGAGCTTCGGCGGGTGCTGGACGTGGCGGCGCTGGACGGAGACTTCACCTATCTCGAGCGGAGCCGGGCCGCCCCGCCGCGCCTGGGCTTCCGAGACGGCTGCCAGGCGACCGGGGACGGAAAGCGGCATTATTGGGCGTGCAGTCAGAATCTCTCGCCCGAGGCGACGAGCCGCGACGCCCTCGCCGCCCGGGTCACCGGCTGCCTGCCCGAGGCGGTTCGCGCCAAGCCGGGCCTCACTCGAGACGCCGTCTTCACTTTGCCGCATGCGCGGATCCATATTTCGGAGATCGGCGGACCGGGGGCGAAGGTGGGCCGGATCGTCCAGCTGACGGTGGAAGCGATCCCGGCGCCTTGATCAGTCCAGCTTGCGGATGGTCGAATTGAGGGTGGCGGCCTTGAAGCCGAATTTCTTGAAGACCATCCGGTTGGACGCGGTTCGGCCGCCGGGATGCAAAGTGATCCACTGCTCGACCTGGGCCTTCTCCTCGCGCGTCTGATATCTGAGATGGAAGACGTTGCCCCTGATGACGCCGGTGACCGGCCCGGTCGCGTCGGAGATGGTGCCGCTGAGCCGGTTCGGCCCGGATCGCACCAGCCGCCAGGAACGGCGGCGGGCAGGCTTGCGCTCCTCGTAGACGATCTGGTCGAGGATCAGGGCCCCGGATTTGTCGAGCCGCCCGCGACTGACGTCCCGGACCTTTCGGGAACCCCCGATAGTCAGCTGGGCCGTGCCGGAGCCTTCGGTGCGGCCGAGAAAGAAATGCTCGGGAGCCGTGGCGGGCGGAGCGGCGGCGAGGAAAAGAAGCCATGCGGTGAGAATCATCCTTGCCGCATAATGGATTAGCCTTCGGGTTGATAGCTCCCAGCCGCCCTTCCCTACCAGACCCGGACCCGCTCTTCCGGCGGGAGGTACATCTTGTCGCCCGGCTTAACCTTGAACGCCGAATACCAGGGATCGAAATTCCGAAGCACCGCATTGACCCGGGCGAAGCCGGGGGAGTGGGGGTCGGTCTCCATCAGCTGGCGAAGGAACGGATCGCGGTAGATCGTCCGATAATGCTGGGCGTAGGAGAGGAAGAAGCGCTGGTCGCCGGTGAAGCCGTCGATGACCGGCGCCTCCTTGCCCTTCAGGGACAGCCGGTACGCCTTGTAGGCCATCGAGATGCCGCCGAGATCGCCCAGATTCTCGCCCAGGGTGAGCTTGCCGTTGAGGCAGGCCTTGCCGCCGTCCAGCGGGCAGATGGCGTTGTACTGCGCCTCGAGCCGGTCGCCGAGCTTCTTGAAGGTGGCGCTGTCCTCGGGGGTCCACCAGTTTCTAAGCGCCCCCGAGCCGTCGTAGCGCGAGCCTTCGTCGTCGAAGCCGTGGCCGATCTCGTGGCCGATGGTGGCTCCGATCGCCCCGTAATTGACCGCCGGGTCGGCACCCGCGTTGAAATTGGGCGGCTGAAGATAGGCGGCCGGATAGGCCATGTCGTTGGCGGTCGGCATGTAATAAGCGTTGACCGTCTGCGGGGTGAGGAGCCACTTGCTCCGGTCGACGGGCTTCCTGAGGTCGGAAAGGTCCTTCGCCCATTGCCAGCGGGCGGCGGCGAGGCGGTTGCCGATCGGATCGGCCGGGGCGACGACGAGGCCGTCATAGGTCTCGAACCGGTCGGGATAGCCGATCTTGACGGAGAGGGCGTCGAGCTTGGCCTTGGCGGCGGCCCGGGTGGCCGGGGTCATCCAGGCGAGGCTCTTCAGATTTTCGGTCATGGCGAGGCGGAGATTGCCGACCAGCTCTTCCATCGCCGCTTTGCTCGACGGCGGGAAGTGGCGCTCGACATAGACCTTGCCGATCGCCTCGCCGAGGCTGCCCTCGACCTCGGAGACGGCGCGCTGCCAGCGGTCGCGCTGGCGCTCGCGGCCCTGGAGATATTTGCCGTAGAAAGCGAAATTGGCGTCGTCGAGGTCGCGGGGCAGGAGCGACGAATTGCCCGACAGCAGCTTGGCCGTCATCCACGCCTTCCAGGTCTCGACCGGGGTCGCCGCGATCAGGCTCATCATCGCGGGCAGGCCCGAGCCGAGCTTGGCAAGCTGGGCCGGCGTAAGGCCGTGGGCCTTGATCGCCTCCGCATCGGGCGGAATCTCGGCGACGTTGAAGCGGTCGGTCGCGAGCAGGCCGCGCCCGGCCAGGTAGCGCTGGAGCGGGAACGGGCGGGCGACCGCGACGAGCTCGGAATGGCTCATCCGGTTCGTCGTGAGCTCCGGATTGCGGGACAGCGCCCGGTCCCACATCGCCGCAGCCATCTTCTTTTCGAGCGCGTAGAGCGCCTCCGCGGTCGGCCGCGGCGAAGAATTGCCCGCCTTGCCGAGGAGGAAGGTCAGATAGTCGAGATATTTGGCCCGCATCTCGATATTGCGCGGGTTGTCGATCAAATAATTGTCGCGATCCGGCAGGCCGAGCCCACCCATCCCGAAGAAGACGATATTGCTCTTGGGATCCCCCGGATCGATCGAGACCCCCTCGCCGATCGGCGCCGGATAGCCGGCCTGAGCCCAAAGCGCGGCAAGCTCCTCATGGCTCCTCACCGCCGCTATGCGATCCAGATAGGGCTTGGCCGGCGCCAGCCCCGCCCGCTCGATCGCCTCGACGTCGAGAAAGGCGCGATACATGTCCGCGACGCGCTGCTCGACGGAGCCGGGCGCGTTCCGGCGGGCGGAAAGATCGTCGATGATCGACCGCACCGCCTTCTCGGAGCCGATCCGCAGGTTGGGCGTGACCCCGTAATAAGGATATTTGGCGGGGATCGTAGTGGCGGCCTTCCACTTCCCGTTGACGAACGCATCGAAATCGTCGCCGGGCTTGATCGAGCGGTCGAGATCGGCGGGGGCGACGCCCCAGCCGGGGAAGGTCATCTGGGCGGGATCTTCTTCGGAGGCTGGTGCGGTAGCGGCGGGCGCGGTCTGCGACCAGGCGGAGCCCGAGACGGAGAGTGCCAGCGATGCCGCCGACGCCAGCCAGAGCGCGAACCCGTGTTTCATATCGACCTTCCCCCACGAAAACAGATGTAGTCGACGCTTCTTAGCGCGGGTGGAGGGGGATAGGCTTACCGGCTCTTGCGAAAATGGAGCGCCGGCCGGAAGGCGCGGAAGTTCCGAAGTTGGCCGATATTTAAAATTCCGTTCGATCACAGGGCCGCTTTTGATCGATTCCGGTGATGACCTGGCAAGGCATGTCGGCTTTCCCACCGGGAGAACATAGCAGAAACGCGGTCGTCTGAAACCAGGGCGCATCGACATTCAGCGCGTCGCCGGAGCCATCGCTCCCTCTCCCGTTCTTACGGGAGAGGAGGGGCCCAAGCGAAGCTTGGGAGGTGAGGGTCTGCACCCCGGACTCGGAAAAAGACCCTCACCTCCCACCGCTTCGCGGCGGGCCCCTCCTCTCCCGCGAAAAACGGGAGAGGTGACAAGCGAACTGCCGCCGAATGTCGATACAGCCTCGGTCGTTCGCTCCGAGCCGGCGCGGCGAGCCCGATCCGGGTGCCGAGCTATGGCCCGGCTACCCGGCTTCCCGACTGTCGAGTCGCGGGCCAGGCGCGCCACGTCGAAGCGGGCCTCGCCGTCGGATCGGGCTGCGTGCGCGGCCGCTCCAACGACACGCGCCGGCCGGGACGGTGCGGGGTCGCTGCCGGGACGGCGCCGGGCGCCGCCGGGCTTCCTGCGGGGCGACGGCCGGCCGAGCGACGGGCACGGCGCTCCAATACTCGGCGACCGAGAGAGAAGAAAGCGGAAGCGAAGCTTCCGCCGAGCGGCGCCCGCCCTATCGCACGCGCCAGCCCTAAGCCTGAGGGAAAAAATGCATAAATATGCACGACAACGGGATATTCTCCCTCGACCCGATAAAAGGCTGCTGCATAATTATGCAACAACCCACCTATAATAGTGACATTATACATTTATCCGTATGGCTCGGCCGCTCCCGACCTATAAATGTATACTGTCACAGTTTGGCCCTGGCACCAGCACTCCCAGCTACTTGCATAGCACACGCCTGGGATCGCAGCTACCCTCGTAGGTCCGCTTCCGCGCGGTCATCGGAGACGGGTCTGCACGTGCGCGACGAAGGTTCGCCAGAAATGATCGGCCGCTCCCGCCTCGTCCAAAGCGACCCCGCGTGAGGCGCCGTAGCTGGCCATTGCGGGCTTGAAGATGAGTTCATTCGCACTGGTGTCGAGCACCAGCCATTCATTCATGGCATTGCGGGAAGAAGCGTCAAAACTGAGACACAGAGAGTTATTGAAGAAGGTCGAATCGCCTAGAAAGATTCGGCACTCGCCCACTTTGTCGCCGCGTGAGTAGACGGTGGCGATGAAGCTTCTCGTGTCGAGGCGCTCAAATTCCGTCTCAATCTGATCATTCTGGTCTGAAAGCATCTTCAGCCGCGCTTCAAAAACGGCTGCGCTTGCCTCCAGCGTCTGCTTCAGGAAATGATTACGATCCCGATCGGTAATCAGCCGGGGAAGCACAGGCATCACCGGTGGCTTATCCGCTTTTCCCGTCATTTGATCTGTCGGCTGAACCGCCTTGCATTCCGGGTCCGCTGACTCGGACGGGCTTGTCCGATCGGCACTCGCACCCATCAGCACGCTCCGGATAGCGCCTGCGGCGTCGTCGAAAGCCTCGTCCAGGACCTGCCAGGACGTGATGGCCTTTCCATCCTTTGGAACTGCGAGAAAACTGGAAAGACTTTGTCCCTCCCCAACCGGCACATGCTTCCACTGACACGACCGCAGAATGACCGCTATTACCCTTGCCTCGCCGCGCCGCTGCCGCAAAAACGCACGCTGCATTTCCTCTTCGTAGCAATATTCCGAATGGATGAAGGCTGCGCTGATCAAAAGGATGATCAGGTCCGAGGAGGCCAGCTCACGCTGAATTTCCTCCTCCAAATGATCGCCCGCTCGCAGCATACGATCATGCCACACATCGATCAGCCCTTCTCTACGCAGAGGGGCCAGGTGCTGCAGAAAGCGATCCTTCAAACCTTCGTCCGAATGGGTGTACGAAATAAATGCAGTTGTCATTTGCCTCTCATAGTCACCCTAGCCGTTTTCGCCAACGAAAGGAACATAGGGTGGTTTCCGCGTATAGCCCGCGGCCCCTGATCGGATTTCTTGACATCGGGTCACTTGTCAAGGGAGGTAACCCGTCGAAACTTGGCGGGGACCCACCTCACCTTTTTGGCGCGTAGTCCGGCTTGTCGATCAGGGCAGATCAGGGAGAGTGAGAGGAAATGGAAAACCTTGGTCTTGAAAAGATGTACCCGACCTTCGAGTCGGCGACGACAGATCTTTGATGATCTTGCCTGCACACCAGGACCCATAAAAATATTCATTCACACGGCGTCCCAGGATGTTGGACTGAAAGGCAAGTTTTTTGATCTATTAGAAACTATTGTGAATCGCGGATCAGTGGACATCAAGGTTTTACATGCTGAGCGCGATTCGCCGCTCTTTGCCAGGGATCGTCTACTGAGCATGGGAAAAAACCCTGAACAGGTCATTCAGTCGCTAAACCATGCACATGATGCACTGCGTTACCTTCAGAACATCCAAGGATCGACATTGCGCAGACGGTCCCATAGCCTGCCTTTTCTTTGGAGGCTGTATATAGTACAAGATAGATTATATTTTATGCCATACTTTTCTGACAAGGACGCCGTCCGTAAATCTCCGGTACTTGTATATAAGAAAGGCGAGAATTCACTGTTTAACACGTTCCGAGAATGGTTCGATAAGGCCTGGACCGATGCGTCACCGGAGCACGTATCGATAAACGATCTCGTATCTCACGCCTCGCCGGCCGGCGCTGCCCTCTTTCTCAAATGGAGGGATAAGCATGTCTTCGGCGTTCCGGCTCGGGACTTCGTGGCCCAGAGATCCCCCCTCAGGTTCTACGGCATAGGAGGAAAGCGAGAAGGCAACGAGACGTTCGAAGACTGTGCTGCGCGAGAGGCGAACGAGGAACTGAGGGGCGCAGTTCGGGCCCTTCGCAACGCAGACAAAACAACATACGTTTTTAAAGACGGCACAGCTAGGCCAATTTCCATCACAGGAATGGGAACGAGGCCAAGATTAATCCTTGAAAAGGCCGACCATTCGGGACTTGGGTTCATGCCCATAGACGCAGATAATTATACCCTCGTCGCGTTCGACGCTGAGCTTCGCTCGGCGCCTACCCCTCATCAGGAAGTTGTAGTGATCGTCCTTGTCCCGGACGCTTGCCTGAAGATGTTTCGTGATCAACCCGCTTTATCTGTTGAAACAATGAAACGTCTGGGCGCAGAGTTCATAACTCAAGAAGGTCGAGAGATTGGCGACAACGCGATATTGTCGCCGCACGGGACAGCCTCGTTTTTGGTGAGAACTCTTCCCTAAATATCGAGAAGGCGCTCGCTATACCAACCGAGACTGCTTCACCGCGGCCGCAATGAACGACGCGAACAACGGATGCGGGTCGAACGGCTTGCTCTTAAGCTCCGGATGAAACTGCACGCCGACGAACCAGGGATGGTCCGGCCGCTCGACGATCTCCGGCAAGGCCCCGTCCGGGCTCATTCCGCTGAACAGGAGCCCCCCCGCCTCGAGCGCCGCCTTATAATGGATGTTGACCTCGTACCTGTGGCGGTGGCGCTCCGAGATCTTGTCGGCGCCGTAGATGGAGTGGACGACGCTGTTCCCCGCCAGCCGCGCTTCATAGGCGCCCAGCCTCATCGTCCCGCCCATGTCGCCGTTCGCCGCCCGGCGCTGCTGGAGGCCTTCGGGGGTCATCCATTCCGTTATCAAGCCGACGACGGGCTCTTCGGCTTCGCCGAATTCGGTGCTGGTCGCGCCCTGAATGCCGGCGACGTTCCGGGCCGCCTCGATGCAGGCCATCTGCATCCCGAGGCAGATGCCGAAGAAGGGGATCTCCCGCTCCCTTGCGAATTCCACGCTGGCGATCTTGCCCTCGCTTCCGCGTTCGCCGAAGCCGCCCGGCACCAGGATGCCGTGAAGCGGCTCCAATTGGGCGGGGATATCGGCTTCGGGGTGCTCGAAGAGCTCGGCGTCGAGCCAGGAGATCCTGACCTTGACCCGGTTGGCCATGCCGCCGTGGACGAGGGCCTCGGTCAGGCTCTTGTAGGCGTCCTGGAGGCCGACATATTTGCCGACCACGCCGATCGTGACCTCGCTCTCCCAATTGAACAGGCGGTCGACGACGTCGTCCCAGCGGGCCATGCGCGGCTCCGGGGCGTCGGTGATTCCGAAGGCGCGGAGGACCTCGGCGTCGAGGCCGGCTTCGTGATATTGGGCAGGGACGGCGTAGATGCTCTTGGCGTCGAGGGCGGGGATGACCGCTTCCTTGCGGACGTTGCAGAACAAGGCAATCTTGGCCCGGTCGCTGTCGGGAAGCGGGTGCTCGGTCCGGCAGACGAGGATCTCGGGCTGGATTCCGAGGCTGGTCAGCTCGCGGACGCTGTGTTGGGTGGGCTTGGTCTTCAGCTCACCGGCGGCGGCGATGTAGGGAACGAGGGTGGTGTGGATGGAGAGCGTGCTCTCGCGGCTCCCCGTCTCATTGGCCTTTTCGTTTCGGAACTGGCGGATCGCCTCGATGAAGGGCAGGCTCTCGATGTCGCCGACGGTGCCGCCGATCTCGCAGATCAGGAAGTCGAGATCGGGCTCGAGATCGGCGGCGATGAACTCCTTAATCGCGTTGGTGACGTGGGGGACGACCTGGACGGTGGCTCCGAGATAATCGCCCCGGCGCTCGCGGGTGATGATGCCCTGGTAGATCCGGCCGGAGGTGACGTTGTCGGACTGGCGGGCGGGGACCCCGGTGAAGCGCTCGTAATGGCCGAGGTCGAGGTCGGTCTCGGCGCCGTCGTCGGTGACGTAGACCTCGCCATGCTGGTAGGGCGACATCGTCCCGGGGTCGACGTTCAGATAGGGGTCGAGCTTTCGGATCCGGACCTTGTAGCCGCGCGCCTGGAGCAGCGCCGCGAGGGCGGCCGCCATCAGTCCCTTGCCAAGCGATGAGACCACGCCGCCGGTGATGAAAATGAACCGCGCCATGGGAGGAAAGGCTTAGCGACGGGGGGTGCGAATGGGCAAGGGCGCGAATCGGAAATATTCGTCGCCCCAGCGCAGGCCGGGGCCCCAGCGAATGAAAAAACGCGGTGGTCTTCACCCCCTGGGGTCCCAGCCTTCGCTGGGACGACGTGCCCATCGCCGGGGTGACGGCTTCACAGCTTGTCGCTAGGAGGCCGTCATGCGGGTTGCGATCGTCGGGGCGGGATATTCGGGGACGATCGCGGCGGTGGAGATATCGCGCGCCGTTCCGGGGGCGGAAATCGTCCTCATCGAGAAAAGCGGGCATTTCGCCCGGGGCGCCGCCTACGGAACGAGCGCGCCGGGCCATCTCCTCAACGTGCGCGCCCGCAACATGAGCGCCTTGGCGGGCGAGCCCGGGCATTTCGCCGATTGGGCCGCGGGCGAGGGCCATGGCGCCGACGATTATGTGCCGCGCAGGGACTATCGGCGTTACCTGGCCCGACTGCTCGACGGCGCGTCCGGAGTGACGAGGGTGACGGGAGAGGCGGTCGCGATCGAGGACGGGGGCGTGAGGCTGGCTTCGGGAGCGCTGGTCGGCTGCGATTGCGCAATCCTCGCCGGCGGCAATTTCCCGTCGCGGCTGCCTCCGGCCTTCGGGGCGAACGTCATCCACGACCCCTGGGGACCGGAAGGGGCCGCGGCGCTGGCGGAGGCGGCCGCCCGGGGCGGCGAATTGCTCCTGGTCGGCACCGGCCTCACCATGGTCGACATGGCGGTGAGCCTGGAGGAGTCGGGCTTTGCCGGCCATATCCTCGCCGCGTCGCGCCGCGGCCTGGTGCCGCGCGCCCACCTCTCGCCGGCGGCGCAACCGCTCGAATGGCGGCCGCCGGCCTCGCTCGGAGCGCTGGTGCGCCGGGTCCGGGCGCGCGCGCCGTGGCGAGCCTCGGTCGACGGCCTGAGACCGCACAGCGTCGCCTTGTGGCAAAGCCTGAGCGAAACCGAGCAAAAGCGGTTCCTTCGCCATTTGCGGCCCTGGTGGGACGTCCACCGCCACCGGATCGCGCCGCGAGTCGCGGCCCGGATCGAAGCGATGCGCGCCTCCGGCCGGCTCGAGATCGCCGCCGCCCGGATCGTAAGCGTCGAGGGCGACGTCGTGACCCTTGCCCGGCGCGGCGGGGGCGAGATCCGCCGGCGCTTCGACGCAATCGTCAATTGCACCGGGCCCGAAGGCGCCGTCGCCCGGATCGCGGATCCCCTGATCCGGGGCCTGCTCGCGGGCGGGCGGGCGCGGCCGGACCGGCTCGGCCTCGGCCTCGATGTCGATCCGGATTCGCGGGTCGAAGGGAACGGCGCCTCCCCTGCCCTCTACGCGCTCGGCCCGCTCACCAAGGGCGCGTTCTGGGAGATCGTCGCGGTACCCGACATTCGCGGCCAGGCGGCCCGAGTGGCCAAGGCGATAGCGGCCCTCGAGAGGCCCTGAAAGCTACTGCCCGGCCGGGACCGTGCCGTTGCCGGCGGGCGCGGCGGCGGGCGGCTGAACGGCGGGAGGCTGGGCGGCGGGAGCCTGGGCGGCGGGAGGCTGGGCGGCCGGACCGGCGAGCGGATCGGCGGTCCCCGGAACGGCGGGTGCGAGCGGAGCGGTCCGCGGCGCCGTCTTCGACAAGGACGGATCGATCTTCGTCGGCGCCCGCTCCATCGTCGCGAGGCCGGCGAGGGTGATCGACAGGACGACGAACAGGGTCGCCAGGATGGCCGTGGCGCGGGTGAGGAAATCGGCCGCGCCGCGCGCCGACATCAGGCCGGAAGGGCTTCCGCCCACGCCGAGCCCGCCGCCTTCCGAGCGCTGCATCAGGATCACGGTGACCATCGCCAAAGCGACGATGCACTGCAGTATGAGGAGGAAGGTGAACATGTCGTCGGCTTTCGTCTGGGATGCGTCTTCCCAGCGAAGGCTGGGATCCCGGGGAAAACAGGCTCGGAGCCTTTCGCCCCCCGGGGCCCCAGCCTTCGCTGGGGCGACGGGTGTGGCGCGGACTTAGGCGATCAGACGCCCCTCTTCAACTCCTCGCCGCGGCCTCGATGATCGGGACGAATTGCGCCGCGGTGAGGCTGGCGCCGCCGACGAGGGCGCCGTCGACATTGTCGACCGCGAACAGCTGCGCCGCGTTGCCGGCGGTGACCGAGCCGCCGTAGAGTATCCGGATCCGCCCGCCGGCGTCGCCGAAGCGGCCGGTGAGCGCGTCGCGGACGGCGCGGTGGATCTCGGCGACGTCGGCGGGGGTGGCGGTCCGGCCGGTGCCGATCGCCCAAATGGGCTCGTAGGCGACGACCAGCTCCGCTTCCCCGGAAAGCTCGGGGATCGAGCCGGCGAGCTGGGCGGTCACCCGCTCGACCGCGCGCCCCGCTTCCCGCTCAGCCTCGCTTTCGCCGACGCAGACGATCGCCTGGAGGCCGTGGCGAAGCGCCGCCTCCGCCTTGGCCCGGACGATCTCGTCGCTTTCCGACTGGTCGGCGCGGCGCTCGCTATGGCCGGCAATGACGAGCCGGGCGCCGGCTTCCTTCAGCATCGGCGCCGAAACGTTCCCGGTATGGGCGCCGCTGTCCTTCATATGGCAATCCTGGGCGCCGACGGCGAGTCCGCCGGCCCGGGGCACGGCGAGCGGGAGCAGGGTGAAAGGCGGGCAGATGGCGACGTCGACGCCCGGCGCCTCGCGGGCGGCGGCGGCGATGGCGGCGAGCTCGCCGAGCGCCGCCCGGTTTCCGTTCATCTTCCAATTGCCGGCGACGAGCTTGCGGCGGACGTTCATGATCTGGCTTCCCCAAAGACCCTCGTCATCCCGGCGGAAGCCGGGACCTCAGCGAGAACGGGCGAGGTCCCGGCTTTCGCCGGGATGACGGTGGAAATGAGGCGCGTAGCAAGCGCTCCGCCGCCTGCCAAGCTTGCCCGAGCGCGGCGGCGCTTCTATGACCCGCGCGAACCATCGCAGGACCTTAGACGAATATGCTCTCCATTTTCCGCCGCGGCTTCATGGCGAAGATCATGCTCGTCATCCTCGTCATCGGCCTGATCGCGATCGTGATCACGGGCTTTGGGACCGGCGGCTCAGGCGTCGGCGGCCTCGGCGGGATGAGCGGGACCACGATCGCCAGCGTCGGCGGCGAGAAGCTCACCTCGGCCAGGCTGACCGACGAAGCCCAGCGCCAGCTGACCCGCCTGCGCCGCGAGCAGCCCGAGCTCGATATGGCCGCCTTCCTCCAGCAGGGTGCGCTGGAAGAGGTTCTCGACCAGCTGGTCGACCTGACCGCCGCCTCCGTCTTCGGCCGCAGGCACGGCCTCGGGGCGTCGCGGCGGATGATCGACGGCGACATCGCGTCGATCCAGGAGTTTCACGATTTGACCGGCCGCTTCGACGACGCCACCTTCCGGCGGATCCTTGCCCAGGAGAATATGACCGAGCAGCAGGTCCGCGACGATTTCGCGAACCGGCTCATGCAACGCCAATTGCTCGGCCCGGTCGCCCGCTCGGCCCATGTCCCGAACGCGATCGCCAACCAATATGCGTCGCTGCTGCTCGAATCGCGCAGCGGCATCGTCGGCGCGGTGCCGTCGGCGGCGATGGGCGCCGGGGCCGAGCCGAGCGAAGCCGAGCTCGACGCCTTCTACCGGAGCAGCCGGGCCCGCTACACCATCCCCGAGCGGCGGGTCATTCGCTATGCCGTCTTCGGCCCCGAGAACGTGGCCGCGCAGTCGCAGGCGACCGATGCCGAGATCCAGGCCGCCTATCGCTCGGACCCGGCCTTCGCCGCCCGCGAGACTCGCCGGCTGTCCCAGGTCGTGCTTCCCGAGGCGCAGGCGCGGGCGCTGGCCCAGAAGGTCGCGGCCGGAACCCCCTTCGCCGCCGCGGCGCAGCAGGCGGGGCGAAGCGCCGCCGATATCGCGCTCGGCGCCAACAGCCGAGAGGAATTCGCCGCCAAGAGCGCCCCCGCCGTGGCCGCGGCCGTGTTCGCCGCCGCCAAGGGCGCCACGGTGGGACCGGTCCGCGGGCCCTTCGGCTGGCACGTCGTCAAGGTCGAGGACGTCATCGTAGCGACCGCCCGGCCGCTCGCTTCGGTGCGCGGGGAGCTCGCCGCCCAGATCCAGAAGAGCAAGGCCGCGAACGCGCTCAACGAGCTCGCCTCGAAGATCGAGGATTCGATCGGCGAATCGTCCTTCGACGAGATCGTCGCCGCCCAGAAGCTCGCGGTGAAGGAAACGCCGCCGGTCACCGCGACCGGAGCTTCTCCCGGCACGTCCGGCTGGCAGGTGACCCCCGAGGTCAAGCCCCTGCTCGAGGGCGCCTTCGCGATCGAGCCGGGCGAAGATCCGGCGGTCGAGGCGATCCAGGAAAATCAACGTTACGCGCTCGTCGCCGTGACCCGGGCGATCCCGGCCACGATGCCGCCTCTGGCCTCGATCCGCGATCGGGTGAAAGCCGACCTCGTCGTCCGCCGAGCCTCGGAGCGCGCGCGCGCGGTCGCGAGCGCGATCGTCGCCCGGATCAACGCCGGGACCCCGCCGGCCCAGGCCTTCGCTCAGGCGCAGGTGAAGCTTCCGCCGGTGCAGCCCCTCACCGCCACCCGCCGCGAGATCGCCCGGGCCAACGCCCAGGTGCCGCCGCCGCTGGCGATGATGTTCAGCCTGCCCCGAGGCAAGGCCCGGCTCCTTCCCGCCCCCGACGGGCGCGGCTGGTTCGTCGTCTATCTCGACAAGATCGTGCCCGGCGACGCGAGCAAGGAGCCCGGCCTGATCCAGGCGGTCAGGACCCAGTTCGGAGCGATCATCGGCGAGGAATATGCCCGCCAGTTCACCACCGCGATCCGCGACGATCTGAAGATCGAGCGCAACGACGAGGCGCTGAAGAAGCTGAAGGCCGAATTGGCGGGGCCCGGCGCGGCCCAGTGACGGGGCGGCCGGGAACGGAGTCGTGATCTTCGTCCTCGACAATTACGACAGCTTCACCTGGAACATCGTCCACTATCTGCGCGAGCTCGGAGCCGAGGTGCGAGTCGAGCGCAACGACGCGCTGACCGCGGCCGAGGCGCTCGCCACCGGGGCCGCGGGCTTCCTGATCTCGCCGGGCCCGGGGCGGCCCGAGGCGGCGGGGGAATCGCTGGCCCTGGTCGCGGCCTGCGCCGAAGCGCGGCGGCCTTTGCTCGGCATCTGCCTCGGCCACCAGGCGGTAGCCGGGCATTTCGGAGCCGCAATCGTCCGGGCGGAGGCGGTCATGCACGGCAAGACCTGCGCCGTCCGCCACGACGGCACGGGCCTGTTCGAGGGCCTGCCCTCCCCCTTCGCCGCCGCCCGCTACCATTCGCTGACGGTAGCGCCGGACGGCGTGCCCGACTGCCTGGCCGTTAACGCGACGGCCGACGACTCCACCGTCCAGGGGCTTCGCCACGCGGGCCTGCCGATCCACGGCGTGCAATTCCATCCGGAGAGCGTCGCCAGCCAGGAAGGCCACCGGCTGATCGGAAATTTCATCAGAATCGTGGATTGTTCCGCCGCCGCTTGACAGCCCCCGTAACGTTCCCTACACGTTCCATGTTCGTTTCTCAGGGGACCCGAAATGCTGACGCGCAAGCAGAGTGAGCTTCTGACCTATATCCAGGCCCGCCTGGCCGAGAGCGGCGTCTCGCCTTCGTTCGAGGAGATGAAGGAGGCGCTCGCGCTCAAATCCAAGTCCGGAGTCCACCGGCTCATCTCCGCGCTCGAGGAGCGCGGCTTCATCCGCCGGCTGCCCAACCGGGCCCGGGCGCTCGAGATCCTTCGGATGCCCGAAGGCCAGTCCGGCGCCGCTTCGCAGCCCAAGGCCCCGCCGCATCCGCTCCAGGCCGCCAACGACGTCATCGATCTTCCGCTTCACGGTCGGATCGCCGCCGGGATGCCGATCGAGGCGCTCGAGGGGCAGACCAGCCTCCCCGTCCCCGCCGCCTTGCTCGGCCCGGGCGAGCATTATGCGCTGGAGGTGGCCGGCGATTCGATGGTCGACGAAGGCATTCTCGACGGCGATTACGCGCTTATCCGAAAGACCGACATGGCGCGCGACGGCGAGATCGTGGTGGCCTTGATCGACGACAATGAGGCGACCTTGAAGACCTACCGCAAGGAAGGCCAGATGGTCCGCCTCGATCCCGCCAACCGCCGCTACGACCCGCAGCGCTACCGGCCCGACCAGGTCCGGATCCAGGGCCGGCTGGCGGGGCTGCTTCGGAGGTATTGACGAACCGCCGCCCAGGCGGGCGTCGGTTCGTCATCCCGGCGAAGGCCGGGATCCCAGGGGGGTGAAACGCGCCTGGCTCTTCACCCCCATGGGCCCCAGCCTTCGCTGGGGCGACGGCTAGGAGGAGCATTTCGATGGCACGCCTCAATTATGTCGAGCTTCCGGTGGGCGACACCGGTGCCGCAAAGGCTTTTTACGAGTCGGCTTTCGGTTGGAGCCTGACCGAATTCGGCCCGACCTATGCCGCAACGATCACCGGCGACACCGATATCGGCCTTCAGGGCGATTCGGCGGAGGCGACGAAGGCGCCGCTGCCGGTGATCGACGTCGCCGACCTCGAATCGGCCCTGACCGCGGTCGAAGCGGCGGGGGGCCGGATCGTCAGGCCCATCTTCGCTTTCCCAGGCGGCCGCCGCTTCCACTTCCTCGATCCGAGCGGCAACGAGCTCGCGGCGGTCAAGGCCGAGCATTAGCCGCCACTCCAGCGGCGGCCGTGGCAACGGTTGCAATCCGCCGCCGCCGCCTCTAGATGGCCCCTCTGCCCGACAGGCATGGACGTATAGCTCAGTTGGTAGAGCAGCTGACTCTTAATCAGCGGGTCCCAGGTTCGAGCCCTGGTGCGTCCACCATTCTTTTCAAAGACTTAGCAGAATGAGACATTTTGGCCCTTCGCAGGGCCGAGTCGTCGAACAATCGCGGGACAATCAGCGGCGACGGCCTTTTCCCCCTCTCAGGCGGCGTCCAGCACATCCACCAAGGGCAGAGATTCGCCACGGCTGTCGACCTCCGCCCAAGCTGCGTTGAGAACCGCTTTGGGCAAGCGGCGTCCGGCCACCTGGTTGCAGGCATCCTCGAGCTGATGGGGCCAGGGCGACCTCAGGATGATCGACTCACCGTGTTCGAGCGGCTGGACCGGGCCCAGGACCAGGCCGTTGTCGATAATGTCGTAGATCGGCTGGCCCCGCCAGGAGCCTCCTGTCTTCCACTTGCCCTCGGGCGTGCGCAAGGCGGCCGCGGGATCCTGATCGCCGCCAGGTGCGAAATCTCGGAAATCGGCGAGGACGAGTCGAGCTCCGGCGGATACTTCGACGAATCGCCCTGCCCGGCTGATGCAGAGATAGCCGGGGCCGCGCCCCCGAAGGGCGACGCTCCAAACGGGTTCGCACAGGATTGGCGAAGAGTCGTAGCCCGGCTCTTCTGGCACCCCCTCGCCCAACGGAGGGTTGAGGCCCTCAACGGTGGAGCCGTCGGCAAGGAAGAAGGTGCAGGCGTGCTCGTTCCAGACGATGCCGTAATGCGCTTCGGAGGTCCTCGCCCGTTCCGCGATAGCGCGGAAGAGCGCTCGCCTTCCGACTGCGGTGGGAGTGCCGTCCCGGCCGACTGTGCCGCTTCCGGCAATGACCCAGGTTCCGTCGTTCGGTTCCGGCACCGGACCGTTGGCCATCAAGACTGGCCAGCGTCGATTGCGGCGCGTGTCGATGCTCGAGACGATGTACGGGTACGCACGGATCGAGTTGGTGTTGCCGGACGCTGCCACTTTCATCATTCACTCCTTCACGCTGAACGAAGTGAACCTCTTGGCGCATCCCGCGTCTCGAGTTCGGCGCCGGACTCGGTCGGTGTTCGAGACATGGCGCCCCCTCTTGTGTGTCTGAAATTCTTATGTCGCGCTGGCCTGGGTGCTGCCGTGTGCCTGCGGGATGGGGTACCACCGCGGCCCGCGGAAGCAATTGTTGCCGCGTACCTCCTCAAGGCGTCTGGACTTCGCGGGATCGCTACAGAAGAACATGAGGGCCGTTCGAGCTCGTTCGAAAGCAGCCGACTCGATCGATCCGGAATTCTCATTGAGCAGGTGATCGGCCAGGAGTTGCACGAAAACCGCCAACGGATCCATGTGCGCTGTCGGCAGGCGCACCTTGCGGGCGACATGTGTCATCAGGTCGTCGCGCAGCTCCAACTGGGGATGGTAGCGCGCGTTGATGAACTCGAGGTGGCTTTGACAGGAGGTGAGTTGCGCGTGGAAAACGGGGTGCACTGGCCGTCTGTCATCATAGTCGTAGTGGATACCCAGAACATGATCGACCTTCTTGCTGCCGCTACCGGCTAAGCGGAAGTAGCCGACTTCGGAGTTGAAGTAGCAGGCTCGCGGAGGATCCATGCCGGCGTCGATTGAGAAATTGACCTTGCCACGAACGGTTACGAACATTTCTGCGCGATCGTCCGCTGCTTTCTCTTTGAGGCGAAAGGCCACGGGCCGGACGACCACCCTCATCGATTGATCGTCCTCGCGGTCGATGTCAAAAACCTCGGCATGGCTGTTCGGGCGAACCTCGCAGTCTGCGGCCATTCGGCCGATACTGGAGGTCAGCTCGCTCCACGCGAGGTTCATTTGCTTTCGAAGCGTCGTTTTCGCTCTGAGGACGCTCATCTACAGGCCCAGCAGTGGCGCCCAGCGCTCATAATAGTCTTTTTCGACGCGTGTCAGGTAGGCGCCCTGGGGGATCCAGCTGCTGGAGGCGACGGAGCAGTCTGGGCGATCGCATGTCGTCCTGTCTGTATACGGGCAGCGGAAGCCGCCGCGGATACCTCCGCATCGATTGCATCCATGGGTTCCGGGCGAGAGGTGGCGCTCCATCACGGCGCGACGGAACTCGTCGTCTGCGGGATCCCCGTCGAGTTCTGCAGCTTCGGCAAGGCCGGTGAGCACGTCGTCGACGGAGTCTTGCCAGAAGAAGCGCCCCTGACCGCCAAATGGACCGTCATAGCGCGCCTCCTGGAATATTTGGGCGGCGGCGTCTGCGTTGGAGTCCGCGATGGCCAGATAGGAGCAGAGCACGCGATCGCTCATGATCGGTCCGGCATATCTGAGGATGCCGTTATGGAGCAGGTGGCCGATCACGTAGATTTCGAGGAGTCGCCGGGCCTCGGCGGTGCCGTACTCCTGCTCCAGCCGCTCGATCGCGCTGCTATGGGAGGCGCCGGCTCGCATGGAATAGAGGGAGAAAGAACTGCTCATCTCTTCGCGTCCCAAGGCGATTGCGAGCGACTGTGACCAGCTCTCGACTTCCGGATCTTGCCGATGCGCAAGGAGATCTTCCAATTCCCTGAATCCTAGGAACAAGTGCGCTATCTGCTCAGCTGCCTTCGATGCCTCGCTGTCGAAGCGGAACTCGAACATGTCCGGCTCTTCGAGGTCTTCGCTGAGCTTGCGGGAGTAGTCGCCTACGGGAATCGCATGGGCTCGGCACCATGAGATGATGGTCCCTCCGAAGAGACCGGATGCGCCATTTTCAGTGAGGTCGTGGTCCGTGACGACCAGCGTCGGCCTCGGCTCAAGCTGTTTTTTGAGTTCGTCTCGAATGGCGGCGTTGAACTCTGGCCGCCACAGATCAATTGTTACGTCGTCTCCCAGCTTTGCGCGAATCTCGTCGCTAAGCCTGGTGAGCTGACCGGCGTCGTCGTCGATGAGGAGTAGTCGCGGCTTGGGGTTGGTCATGCGGCTTCCGAGCCGTCTGCGAACCGGGGGAACTTCACCTCGACGCATGTTGTAAAGCCTGGCGGGGGCTTGATGAGGTCGGCTTTCCCGCCGAAGGCCGCCGCGCCTCGGCGGACAAGTGCCAGTCCAAGTCCCATACCGGAGCCGAGCGGATCAGCGTTGCGCTTGTCCGTGGTGGTGAACAGCGGATCGAAGATGAGGTTGCGAATGGCGTCCGGAACGCCGGGGCCGGTATCCGACACCTGGATGTAATGCCATCGCGAATCATTGAATGCAGAAAATACAATCTGTCGATCCTTCGTCTTTGTCGACGCGGTGAGGGCTTTAAGGGCATTCGTGAAGAGGTTCTGAGCGATGCCGTCGTAGAGAGCTGGTGGCACTGGCGGAGCTAGGATGTGGGGCTCCACGTCGATGATGACTTCAATCCGCCTCTTCTCGGCGTAACGTCCAAATGCAGCGGCTACATGCTCGAATCGAGGCTTGGCCGGATATGGGTTCGTCGTTGGGGCCCGTGTGCCCTCGACGTAGGCGCGGGAATATCGGACGAAGGACCGGAGCGCTTCAATATGCTCATCGAAGGCTGTCACTTTTTCGGCGAATTCGGGGACTTTATCGGCGAGCTCCGCGAGTGTGCGCCGTGCCTCCCGTAGTTCGGCCAGAGCGACCCCGAATTCATGTGTCATGAAGCCGGCGACGACTCCGAGGAGGCTCATAATTTCGAGCTGTTGCTCGCGTTCCTTGTCGCCGCGGCGTTGCCGTTCCGCCCGTTCCTGCGTTTGCTCGAGGACTTCGACGATGCGGGCGCGCTGAGGGACGGTCAGGGTCCGGTCAGCCTCGATCTCCTCGATGACGCGCTGAGTTTCTTCGCGGCTTTGTTCGAGCTCCCGTTCCAGCTGCAGGCGGGCCTGCTCGAGGGTGATTTCCCGGTCGGCATAGGCGATCGCCTCGACCGCTCCGCGAACGAGCATAGTCAGGTGTGTGAGCGCATCGTTGGCGAGGAAGCCTTCGCGATCGGCTGCAGGTATAAGGCCAGTATCGTGACCCTCAGCTTCTCGTCGGCCCTTTACCTGGACCACACCGACGAGCTGCTTGTCCTCAGGCAGACGCAGCATCCAATTGAGAGCCGTGTTGCTTTTGACAGCCGGATCCATCGGATAGTGCTTCTGCATGATGGGTGAGGCAGGCTCGCGAGCGTTTCGAGCTGCATCGGCAGCCAATCCGAGCCAGTCGTCGCCGGCCGTGCCATAGGGACGCACCTGGAAATATCGGTCAAAGACTTTCACGCCGGAGTTTTCGCGGATCCAGGTGTAAGCTTTCCGGCCGTCTAATCCGACACCGGAGAAAAGGCCTTCGCGCCGCGGAAAGAATCGGATGTCACCACGCACATCGCCAACGTCGGAGGGATATCGGTCTGTGATTTTGAGATAGGGCTCGCTCTGGCCAGCTGCGAAGACCTGGAGAAGCAGGCGGCCGTCGTGGAGCTCTATTGTCGCGCGCAGCGCAAAGTGGGCGAGCAGTTCGTCAGCGACGTTCAGTTCCTTGCCGCCGCTGACCGACACTAATTGGAAGCCTGGGTCGGCTTTGAACCTGCCCTTAGGCCGGTCTTCGTCGATACGAAGCAGTGAGCGGACCGGTGTGACGACCCCCATGGAGCCGGTGCGCAGAGCCTTCCAATCGACTTCGTCGACAACGGGCTTGAGGTCCGAGATGAAGAGGCTTGTTCCGGTGGGGGTGTCGGGCTCGACCGCGATCAGCCGGTATGGGACCGTGACGTCGTTCAGGTCTTCCTGGCGATCGAATTGGGCCCATTCGAAGGCTGCCTCGAGGCGGGTCTTTGCGCTTCGCCTCTTGTCGAACGCGGTCGAAACCAGATCCAGGCGCTGTCCGAGGTAGCGAACGGCGAAGCGACCGATGCCTTTCTCGCCGGTGATAGGTCGGCCGAATTGCGGGGTAACGGCAGCTTTGCCTTTTGAGCTGGTGCCGATGCGCATCCAGCCGTTCTCGAAATCGTCAAGGGACATGCCGGTCCCGTCGTCGGCGATCTCCAGGCGGTCGTTGCCGCTCAGTTTCACCTCGCAGGTGCTGGCGTCGGCATCGTAGGCGTTCTTGACGAGCTCGAGCAGCGCGACCTCGGGTTCGCGGACCAGCCGCTCGCCGAGTTCGCGGAGCAGACGACTTTCGATGGTGAAGGCGAGTTTGCCTTCGCCGATCAGGTTGAGGTTCGGGTCGGCTTCAGCCATTCCGATCAGACGCGGCGAATTCGGCAATCAGGGTGTTCAGCTGACCGATCTCGAGCTTCATCAGCCTGTTCGCGTGGGCGACGATACGGCTACGCAGGTCTTGGGCAGCCAGGTAGTCGAGAAACCGCGATGCACGAGCGGGGTCTGTATTGTGAATGCCCGCCAGACCTCCAACCGCAATTGCTCCGGCCGAATTGAGAACGGCTTTCGGAGTGTCGGACTTGAAGCATGTCGCGACAAGAGCCGCAGGCGTTGAAGGCATCAAGAAGTTCCACCAGAGGTCGCGGTCGAGACAAGTTGCCGTAGCGTAGGCGGACGGATTGACAGAGTCGAGATAGGCCCGCAACGGACCGGGTTCGGTGGCCATTTCTGGATTAATGAGCCAGCAACGGGCGCCTGCGTCGCGATAGGCTTTTTCGAAGGTTCTTTCATCCAGCTCCCGGCAGTGGCCTGGGAGGTGCCTCAAAGTGGTGGCGCATCGAACGACGTCGCGACCGGGTTTCAACCTTAGATGTCCACGCTCCGCCTCCGTGAGGACGAAGACCTGCTGCGTCCCAGGGCTGAGGCCTCGACTCGCGCGGGGAAGGCGTTGCCGGACGGACGAGCGCGCATAACTGAGGTGGCCTCCCTCGGCGCCGGTGGTGGACGGCATCGGCCTATCGGTGCCGTCGGCGGTCGTCTCGTAGAAGCACCACTGTCCATCGCGTCGGGACTTGTCGACGATGGTGACGGAAGCAGTGGTGAGCACGGTTTCGAAGGAATGGTCCGAAAGACGATAGACGTCCACGTGCCACTGCTGCTCGCGCACGTAGGCGCGCAAGGCCTCCACTGACGGCCTCGACACCCACTCGTAGGGTATGACGAGAGCGCAAAGGCCGTCGTCCTTCGTGGAGAGCAGAGAGAGCAGAAAAAAATACTGCCAGGCGTTGGCCAACCCTGAAAGGCGGACACCGGAGCGCGCCCTGAGCCGCTCTGCAACCTGGGATCGCCAACCCTCGGGCAGGTCTTGGTTGCGGACGAAGGGGGGATTTCCGATGCTCAAATCGGCATTGTTGATCCCAGCGGTGAAGGCGCAGCGGTGCTCCACCCGTGCTCCGACAGGTAGAGGACGGCAGGGGAGCCGCTGCTGGTCCATCTCGTACCCCACATAGGACCGATACCGCCCGCCGAACGCAAACCGCGCGTCGCCTGCGCCAAAGTCGACGACGGCATCGAGTTGGCCCCGCAGCTCGTGCACTCGGCGCCAAGTCTCCTCGACGAGCGAGCTCGGCGTGTCGATTTGGCATCTGCTGAGGTAGAGGGAGACGTCGCGGCCGGCCCATTCGGCGCTCAATCGGTCTCCAGCGCCGCCCGCTGTCTTGAGGTCGACGGTCATCGGATGCGCTCCGCGGCGTTGAAGATGGTTTGCGGTTCGGTGTCAGCGAGAACGGCGAGGGCGGCATTGCGCTCAAGATCAGGGGCGGTCGCCAAACGCGAGGATAGCGCACCGATGCGACGACGCATCCGCTCGCGCTCCCTGAAGCACGCCCCGACGAAGGAGTAGTCGTGGAGCACCGGGCCCGGTGTGAAATTCGTCCAGATCGACTCTGTGACCGCACCGGCGTGCGTGCGGGTTCTGAAGTCCGTTCGGGTCCATCCTGTCAGGCGACGTTCATAGAGTTCGTTCGCGTAGCCGCTGAGAACGACATGGCAGCGAACGCTGGTGAGGAGGTCCAGAAGTAGCTCATGGTCCGCAGCAGACAGATCGTGCCGGTAGACAGCGGGCCGGCGCCGAGTCGCTGGGTGGAAGGGTGGATCGCAATACACGAGGTCCCCATCCGCTGCGTTCAGGCGCGGCAAAATGCGGATAGCGTCGCCTTGGAGGATTTGAACGTTGGGCTGCGCAAGCCTGCTCCAACGATCGACAACGCGCTGGTCTAGCTCGATGCCGATGTTGACCTTGGCCGGCCTTTTGTTCCGCATCACCGCACCCGCCCCGAGATGTGTCTCGATGTACCGGGAATGTGGCGGCATCACGTTTATGACGTGTTGATAGGTCCTGCCTTTTCCGCCGGGGTATGCGGTGCCCTCGCTGAGGAAGGAAGCTGCCATGGTGAATCATCGCCAAAGCTTGCGATGTTGTCAAATGTTAGTTTCGCTGCGCGTCTAGAGCTCAACGGGAGCAGTGTTGCGTCTGGCTGCCGATTTTGCCGTGCGCGCCCGCCCCTTCGGCGCAGCTGTATAATTGCCCGGTGCTTTTGCGAATGGCTCGCGACATCGAAAGTCGTGAAGCCAGAGCTGTCAGCGGCAGCGAGCGCCAATCTGGGAAGCCTGCACCACTAGCAGAACCCCCGCGATAAATGAGAGGCTCGTACGTCGAATTGAGCAATCAGACCGATGTTGCTCAAGATATTTCCATAATGTAGGCGGAGATCCTGTGTATTTTATAGGACGTCGCAGAACGATTGGATTCCTTACAGTGAAAACGCTCTTCGTCTTGGGATCCCGCTCTTGGCTAGTGTGGATCACCCCATTCCTTGACCGATTGCAGGAAAATGTCGGCTACGTTTTCGACGAGGACTCATCCCCTGGGGCCAGCGCACGATTGTTGGAGACTGTCGATCGCTCTGGAGCTAGCGACGTCATCTTCATTAGTCACCATCAAACTCTTTCGCGGGATGCGGCCGTTGGGTGCCAATTGGACACTCGCGGGGCGGGAACTTTTGTTTATCAGCCGTCTCGGGTTGTGAACTTGGCAACCGACAAGCGCCGGATGGCGGAAATAGCTCGCGAAGTGCCAGGCGCGTCGGTCATTAAAGAACTGACATTTGCGGAGGCGTGTGGCCGCCTGACAGGCGCATCCCCACGTCCGGTCGTCGTTAAGAATCCAGGTCTCACAGAGGGTCATGGATTTACGATCGTGACCGATCCAACCGCACTCAGGAGCAGCCTCGAAAGATCTGCTAATGGGAACGCCGACCTCTTGGTCCAACCTTTCGTGGAGGGCGATGAGTTCTCTGTAAATGTTGCGGTGGTGCGCGGGCGGAGCTGGGTCTTTCCTCCAGTGTGGAAGGGGCGAAATTCCACTCTCGAATGGCTGCACCCGAGCCGGCGTACGCGCCTCTGTCCCGCTCCCCAAGATCGCCAGCTTGCAGCGAAACGCCTGGCAGCACTCGCCACCACCTATTGTCGACTCTGTGGAGCATCGGGGCTCGCGGAGCTCGAATTCATTGTGGATGACGAGGGGCAAATATGGTTTCTGGAAATCAACCCGCGCTTGGCAGCCACCGTTCGTATGAACAGCATGGCTTCCAAGCCTGACATTTTTTCCGCATTGCTGGACTTGGCGTCGGCGCCTCGGGGAGCGAAAAACTCTCACGCCGCTGTCGCAGCGTACACGCGCGAGGTACCGCTCAAGCCTGATCTGCCGCTTAGCAAATTGATGGAGGCGTTCCGCTTTCCGGAGTACTCGTTCTCGACAAGGGCCTGCACTGTGAGTGGACGGACTGCTTATGAGCTCGATACGAATTATGGCCGACTGAAGGATGGAATTCGCGCCCTCTCCTAACGGATTCATAGTCGACACGGATCTCAATTTTCCGAGCGACGACGCTCAAGCCCTCATTCTTCTCCTCATGTGCGCTGGATCACGAGTGCGAGGGATCTCCGCCTGCGCCGGCAACACGTTCGCTGAGGAGGCGCTCGTCAACGTTGCGGCCCTCTGCGGCTTGTTGCAGAGGTGGGACGTTCCATTGGCTGCCGGTGCGCACCATAGCCGGTTCTCAACCAGGCGCGACGTCGCCCTAAAGGATGCCGCGCAGGGTCGACTGCCTTTTGTCGGCTCGCACGCCAAGAATGTGGGCCCGCGCTTCGGTCCACAAGCGAAGCGAGCGGACGACCTGTGCAAGAAATTTCATGTTTACGACTCGTTGTCTGCGCTTCTCGATAGGCAACCCGACCCGGTCGACATAATTTGCCTGGGACCGCTTACGAACCTCTCCGACACGCTGGCTGGCGCTTCGCAACTGCGCGAGAAGATTTCAAGTGTCTGGTCAATGAGCGGGTGCTTGGCGAACAGCGTCGAGAAGCCGCGCTTTGAATTCAACGTATGGTACGATCCGCTGTCAGCCGCAGCCGTGTATCGGAGCGGATTACCGATCCTGCTTTTTTCGTATGACCTCACGCGTCGAACGCGATGCAGCGCTGCGCTTATTGAGGCGCTCACAGCTAAGCCATCGGATGGAGCCGGACATCTTTGGTGTACCGACTTTTTGAATCTGGCCGTGCAACATGGGCCTACCATGCCCCTCTGCGATCAGCTGGTGGCAGCCGCATATTTGGATCCCGACATTGTGCTGAGGCGCCGTCCCGGAAGCCTCCTGATCGAGTGTGAAGACGGGGATTTGCTCGGTTTCTGCAGGGAGGTGCCTTCGAGCCCATTTGGGCTGGAGATCGTTACAGAGGTCGACACTGCTCGGCTGACCGACTTCTTCACGTCCTTCCTACGTCTGACCGGCTCGCATCCGAGGATGGGCGCAGTTAGTCAGTTCCTCCAGGGGTGGCTCTATTCGATTGACGGGGGGCACCACGCTCTCGATGGCGATATCGTCGATCTCAGTGGCTCTATGATTTGAGATCAGTGAGAGCCAGGGAACCGAAAGAGATAAGGCCCACCCATGTCACTGGATCCCGCACTTTGGAGCGACCTAGAGAAACTCGCGGTCAAGATTGTGAAGGACGCCATTGCCTACACCCGCGATATGAGGACACGGGATGTATGGCGCGAACCACCGCCAGATGTTCGTGCCGCGTTGGATGTGCCGCTTCCTTTGCACGGAACTCCGGCTGACCAGATCTATTCCGATTTGAAATCCCTTATTCTTCCATATTCGATGGGTAACACTCATCCGAGGTTTTTCGGTTGGTATGTTGGGGGTGGAAATTTTCTAGGTGCGCTCGGAGATTTCATCGCTGCCATCGACGGCTCGAGCCTAGGCGGCGGAAATTTCGCAGCGACTCTTGTCGATCAACAGGTTGTTGGTTGGTTGAAGGCGGCCGTGGGCTTCGAACAAACTTCCAGCAGCGGGACTCTGACGAGCGGAGGTGCCACGGCTAACCTCATAGGATTAGCCGTGGCTCGCGATTTTGCTGCGGAAATGCCGACAGCTGATCGCCAAGCTTGGCCCCTTGCGCATTTCCGCTTCTATGCATCCGACCAAGCGCACGCTTGTGTCGAAAGAGCCCTGCACATCTTAGGCGTAGGTCCAAATGCTTTGGTAAAGATCGAATCCGATACCTCATTCCGGATGAATGCGGCCAACGTCCGCATCGCTATAGACTCCGATCGCCGCGCTGGTCTTCGACCAGTATGCGTGATCGCAACGGCCGGTACCACAAGCACCGGGGCGGTAGACGACCTGCGAGGAATATCTGAACTCTGCAGGCAGGAGGGACTTTGGCTGCATGTTGACGGATGCATCGGAGCCCTTCTCGCAATCGCGCCGCGGGCAAGGGAAATCGTCGCCGGCCTCGAGATGGCCGATTCCTTGGCATTCGACCTACACAAGCTGTTTCAAGCCCCGTTCGAAGTGGGCTGCCTGCTCACTAGGAATCCAAGCGCCCACCGCCAAACCCTCGGTATTCAAAGCGAATATCTCCAGACGAGCGAACGTGGAGCGGCAATCGAGGACTATCTGTTCAATTACAGCCTGGAGGTGTCGCGCTCTTTCAAAGCACTCAAAATTTGGATGATGATGCGACATTATGGCACCTTGGAACTCGGCCAAATGATCGACCAGCGAGTTTCCTTGGCCCGGGCGCTGTCTTCATTTGTTGATGCCGAACCGCTCCTTGAGAGTATGGCGCCGACAACCCTGAATGTGGTGTGCTTTCGTTACCGGGGTGGGTTGGCACAGGAAGCTGATATCGCAGAGGTAAACCGTGAAATCATGTTTCGAGTCCAGGAGTCAGGGAGGGCTGTGCTCACCGACACGACGCTTCGAGGCCGCTATTGCCTTAGAGCGGCGGTGGTCAACCACCGCACAGACGAGGTCGACCTTGTCGCGTTAGTCCAGCAGATCCTGGACATTGGTCGGACCGTGGAAGCTAGCCGAGGCAAGGGTTAACCCGCCTCTTGACCGGCCGGCGCCAACGCCTCAGCGATCGCCAGGTTGACGCGTGTGGAATCGGCCGCCCCACAGGTGATGATGACAGTATTACCTGCTCGCGCTCGTGCGACGATTTCGCCGATGCTTCCCTGATCGAATGACCTTGCATCCGGGTGAGCCGATGCTCGTGCCAGAGATCTTGCATCGAACCCGCTGCCGATCGGGTCCACATCGAAAACCGGCATGTAGTAAACCGTCTCAGCTGCACGCAGTATGTTATCAAAACGCTCAAAGAAGGCCTTGGCTCGGGCAGCCAGATGAATCTCCAACACGACTATTAGGGAAAAGCCGACATACCTTTCCTGCACCGCCTTGATGGTTGCGTCGAGTTCAGTCGGATGGTGCGCATAGTCGTCTATCAAGACGACGTTGCCTGCGGAGGCCGTTACCTGGATCCTTCGGTCTGCGCCGAGAAACTGCTGTATTCTCTCTACCCTTGGGATGGCGCCCTCAATCTCAGCGCAGGCGACTACCGCAGCCGCTATGTTATAGCAGTTGTGGATCCCGAGTAGCACAGTCCGGATTTTCAGTGAGCGCGACGGAAAGTCCAGCCTAAGGCCGCCGGATTCGCGCCTGAATTGATGGTAATAATCTGCTGGGAAGTTTTGCGGACAGTCATTTTGACCAATTCCGCGCAAATTCAGGTGATGGCCCTGCTCAAAGAGCCGCATTACCACCTCAAGCACATGGGAGTCGTCCAAATTGGCGACAAGCGTCCCGCCGTACCGAACTCGTGCGATGAGCCTCTCGTAGGCTCCGAGGTAGTCCTTGGAGTCGGAGAAGCTGTCTGGATGCTCGAATTCGGCGTTGTTCCAGACAAGCACCGTGGGCCGATAAGGAGCGAAGTTGTCGTCGTATTCATCAGCTTCGACGACGAATGCATTCGAGGTGCCTAGGAGGTAATTGGCGTCCCACGAACTGACTCGCCCGCCAACGACAACGGTCGGATCGAATCTTCCTTCGCGAAGTAGTTCGCCGATAAGCGCGGTCGTAGTAGTCTTTCCATGTGTGCCCGCAACGCAAGTGAGAAAGCCATCTTGGACTATTTCGTCTGCGAGAAATTTTTGCCACGAGACAGCCTTATGTTTAGCTATTGCCTCACGTACTTCAGGGTTTCGCCCCCCCCGTTGCAACAACACCCGAGAGACAACGACGAGGTCGCATTCTACAACATGTTCTTTGGAATGCCCGGTTCGCATCCGGCCGTTAGTACGAAGATGGTCTGCTAGATAAGCACTCTCAAGTTTCACGTCGCATCCAGAGACATCATACCCCCGGGCATGTGCGATCGCTGCTATTGCTGAAATACCGGAGCCGGCTACGCCGACGAAATGAATCCGGCGCGGGCTGGCACTCATCTCGGGAGGTTCGACGATTGTGCAGCTGGTTCGAACGACCCGAGCGCGTGCTTTAAATTCTCGTGGGCGTTAATCGTAAGCCTCTGAAATGTTCGGGAACCTGTGAAAGATTCTCGCCCGTGAAGCCATTGTGAATTTTTCATCAGGTAGCCCTCGCCTGAGTCGAGGGTGCAACTGAGCGCCACCTCTTTCAGGAGTGATCGAACTGTTGCGACAGCCTCGAGGGCCGGCGCGTTGAAAAAGGCGAATTCGTCGAATCGAGCGCGTATTCTTAGTCGCGACCCGGTGACCCATTCAAAGAGAGGAACCTCAGTCACGTTGTTGTCATACCGGTTCAGAACGCTGCCCCGCTGCATGAGAATGGAGAGGTGCGCAGGGTAATCCTGGGCTAGCCGCTGAAATATCACCTTCCCATCCACGAATATGGATGCTCCGCCGATCGATGCCGACTCCTGACATAGAAGGACGTTTACCTCAGGCGGCCACGCGAGCGCCGGATAATCGGAGTGAGGATCCAGAGCTGCCGTGGTGAAGGCCTTGCCACCGCGTTGAGAGACGGTGCGCTCCGAGGAGCCATTCTCGGATGGCGCAATCAAATAGAATGGATCCGCGCTCCCCTCTCGAACATGATAGGTGCCCAAGAAACCCAAATGGGCCGCAACTTCTTCCAGATCCTTAAAACGAAAGAGGAGCAGTCCTTCTGCCTCGAGCTCCCCCATTAGCGCTTCTTTGCTGAGAGAGGTTATATCGCGGGTGAATCCGGCGCTAAGCTTCTCAAGTCGCTGGGCTGTTGTGCTCATAGACGTTCCCAATCAGGATCTGCAACTTACCCTAGGTGGAGTTGAGCGTTATTGCGAGGAAGATGATCGGCCTTCCCCGTCGACCCCCGCCCCAAAGGATCACCTTGAGCTCTGCGATCTAGCTGTACGCGGAGCGATCGTCTGACTGCGAATCCGCCGCCAAGTCTCTCCTTCGAGCCTTCGGGTCGTTCGCAAATCATACTTCAGCAGGTCGTCATCAGCGCTGGCCAACGCCGTTCATGTTCCAAATCGGTCGGATCAGCCGAATGAGGCCAGCTTCGAGCCCGGGTGCCGTCACGACTGGCAGGCCGTTCCATGCAGTGCCCCCGGGCGTGGCGAGGAGCACCTCCACGACACTTCCAGCGCCAAGGGCCTCGAGGATTAGCCTTTTCACCCGTGAACTGGTGCGCTGGCGTTCGTGCCCGCGAACATAGTGGCCCATGCGCCTGCGCAGACCACCCTGGGTGACCCCGACATAAACTACCGTCCCGTCGACGACAAAGGCATAGACCCCGGCATCGGTCGGCGCGATGCTATCAAGCACGAAGGCGCCATCGCTGACCAAGTTCCATTGCCCGATTCGAACGAACCCCGCTTCGATCAGCCGGGAGGCGGGGAATGGCGTAGCCGCGGCAGGATGGCTCGGCGATCTGTTCTCTGCCGCGGGGAGGCGTGCGGCCGGCGCGCTCGCGTTTGTGCGTCCTGCGATGATTCCTGAGCGCTCGAGCACCTGGCGGACATGCTGATAACGAATGTCGAGCAGGATCGCGATTTCGGTGCGCAGATAACCGGCATTGGCGAGGGCCCTGATCCGATCCGCCTTGGTTCTGAGACTGACCGTTACCTGGTCGGCAGGCAGCCGCTCGGGCGCGGCAAGGTCGGTCATGGCGTCTTGTCGGCTTCGGCCTTGATTCCGCGCGCTCGCTCAAGGAGGTGCTCGACCTCCTTCATCGTCCCGGCTTCGACCTCGATATCGCCGACCTTGATCCTGACCTTTCGCCCAAGCTTAGCGGCGATCCAGACGCCGAACAGTGTGCCGAGCGGGGTGCCGAGCGCCGAAAGCTGCAGCAGAAAGTCGCCGGTTAGCCAGGAGCCGCCGGTGCCGGACTTCTGGAAATGGGCTCGGGCCTGAACCTTGTTGCCGAGAGCCTTGAGCTTGTCCTGAACGCCGTGCAGTTCCTCCTGGTAAGCAGAGTCTCGATAGTCGGGATCGCCGGGTCCGGCGACAAATGTCAGGCACAGCTTGTACGCACCTGTTTCGATCGGTGCGATGCTCTTGATTTTAATCCCTGACATCGCGTTCTCACACCTCCATGGTGTTTTGCACTATAGGAGGCGGCATTACGAATGGCGACTATAACGGAGAAGACGAACCGCATTCGACCGATTTCGATATTCTCCTGAGTGTCCTCGCGGCGCTGTGCCGTAGAGCTATGGCGCGTCGGGGTACGGTCGATCGCCTTGGAACCGAACATTGTCGCGCACCGGGATGCCGAGCCGGTTCGCGACGCTGACAACCTCGTCCGTGGCGCCGCCGCCCAATACCAAAAGGACGCGGGTTTCGACGGGCTCGTCGGCGAGCGCGGCCTCGGCTGTCAGCACCGCCTGATATTTGAGGCACTGGAAGACGCCGCGCAGCAGGTCGCCCTCGCCGGCATGATAGGGTTTGACCTCGACTGCCAAACGCAATCCGCGCCGTTCGAAGACGACATCGACCTTGTCGCCCGACGCCGTCGGCCATTCGACCTCGCCTACCCTGCTTCCCGGGGCGAGCCCGACAGCCTGGGGATGTTCACTGACATAGGTCTTCAGTGCCAAATGATGCGGCCCCTCACCGCCTCTGCCTCGGGCACGGCGCGCCTTCTCGACGGCGTCAGCTAGTGCATCGCCATCGAGAGGGATGTCGAGGAGCTCGCACAGCTCTGCCCAATGGTCGTAGTTGCGGGCTTGCGAATAGACGGCCTTGAGGACGGCGAGCTTCTCCTGATTGGTTGCGGCGTCCTGATACATTTCGGAGAGGAAGCCATCGATGCCCCGGCCGGGCAGGCCCGTTATGTCGTTCACGATCATTGCGTGAAGCGGCGGCGGGCGCCGTCTGCTCCAACCGCGTCGCTCAGCGACGGCACTCAACGTATAGCCAATATAGCCTGCGATGTGATGTACGGCACGGTGATGCACGCCGAGTTCGCGGGCGACGTCACCATAGGTGAGCGGCTTCTCAAGCCTTGCTTGGCGGATGAGAATCGCCAGAAGCTTTGTCATCCGCGCCGATGACTTGTCGCCCTTGTCGAGCCAATCGCGAATATTTGCCACGCCGTTCCCCTAGCACCGTATTGAACAACCGTAGTCGAAACCGCGACCGAAACCAGTCGAGTTGAGTCCGTGCTCGCGCTATTGGGGAGTGGGCGGCATTATGGCCGCGAAGAGATGATCGACCGCAATGGACCAGATGCCCGCAGAATCAAGGAAGGAGGAGGAAAGCGGTTCCAGCCCGGTCGGGCGCGGGAGCGCGGGAACCTATATCGAAGGCGAGTTGGGAGCGTTCTATCTCCTCCAAATGCTCGCCGGCAGCGAAGCGCGCGGACTGCCGGATGCCCGGATAGAGCGGGTGCAGTTCCAGGGGGTTGACGAAGGTTATGCGCTTGACGACCTGATCATCCACGGCGCGTCGGACAAGGGCCGCGCGCTGCTCGAGATTCAGTCGAAGCGCACCATCACATTCGCGCCCAAGGACAGCATATTCGAGAGCGTCTGCGGGCAAATCGCGCGGACCGCGCCGGCGAATAAGCCGACCGACCGCCATCTGTTCGCGGTGGCTACGCAGCGCACGAGCTTTGCGATCTCCGGCCCCTATCAGGACGTGCTCGAATGGGCCCGCACTATCAAAACGGGCGCAGAATTCTTCGCGCGCCTGAAGCTCAAAGGCGTTGCAAGCGAAGCGATGCGCGGATTTGTCCAGACATTCCGCACCCATCTCGTCGCCCAGGGCATAGCAAATGATGACGAAGTCATCTGGAGCATCTTCCGCCGATTCCTAATCCTGGAATTCGACTTCGAGTCCGGCGCCCCCCATGCCCGCGACCACGCGCTCACGATTGCAGGGCAGGTGCTCGCCCCGCAAGATGTGAAGCGCACAAAGGCGCTGTGGAGCAATCTCGTCGAACTCGTGATCCTGACGGGTAAGACCGGAGGCTCAATCACGCGCGACGAATTGGCGGCCATACTGACGACGCGAGGGTTCCGCTTGGCCGGCGAACGAAACTACGCCCTGGCTCGGGCGCGCCTGGCGGAAATGTCGCGCTTCGCGCTGATGGACATCGGGACCAGCGTCGGCGGCATCACACTGCCGCGCCTCGGGGCACTGGCAGCGGTGGAAGACGCCCGGGACAAGCACCGCTTCATTGAGGTCACCGGAAAGCCCGGTGTCGGCAAGTCCTGGGTGCTGCGCCATCTCGCCGAACGGCAGGGGCGCGAAGGGCATGTCATCGTCCTCGATCTAATCGGGACGCCCGATGGCGGCTGGCCGGCGCTCGCGCAGCGCCTCGCTGTTCCGGGGACGGCCAAAGACTTCCTCAGCGATCTCGCGGCGAGCGGCGGCGGTATCCTCTTCATCGACGGGCTCGAGATGTTCACCCCGCCGGAACGCCGTCGCACCGTCAATGACGTATTGCGCGAGATCGCCGGCATTGAGGGGTTCTCGGTTGTCGTCTCGACCAGGCCAGATATGGGGATCGAGGGAAGCGGCTGGCTCGCGGAGGATGCGATTGGCGCGCTCGGGCCCCCGCATCGAGTGCTTGTGGGCGAGCTCGACGAAGAAGAAGTCGCGGTCCTGAGCGAATTAGCGCCGGAACTGCGTGCCCTGCTGTTACCTAACCACCCGGCCGCCGCTATTGCCCGCAACCTTTATCGCTTGACCCAGCTGCTCAAGGTGCCGAGCACGGTTGACGTCCGTACTGAAGCGGCTCTTGCCGACCATTGGTGGCAAAGCGCCGATGGCGCAAAGCCGGAAGTTGTGCGGGCCGCTCAGCGCATTCTGGCCGAGCTCGCCGAGGCGGCGCTTACCGGCCGCGACACAGTCGAGGCGATAACCGATTCCGCCGCACGAGACCATCTGCTCAGCAGCCTGACACTAAGCGAACCGAAGCGCGACCGGCTCGCCTTCTATCATGATGTCCTCCGCGACTGGGCGATCGGCGCGCGCCTGCATGAGGACATCGCGCTGCTCGATAGCGTAGACTTGACGATTCCGCCATCGCCGCGCCTAGCGCGAGGCATCGAGTTTGCGGGGCGATTTGCGCTTGAAAAGGGAGAGGGAGCCTCGGCTTGGCAGGCACTTCTGGACGCGTTGTCGCGCCCGGGCGCGCACGACGCATGGCGGCGCCAGGCCCTAATGGCGATCGTCAGGTCGGAGCTATCCGCGGAGCTGCTCAAGCGCTGCAGCTCGGCGTTGCTCACCAAGGGCGGCGCACTGTTGGTAGAGCTTTGCACTGCGATCACGGCGGTGGAGACAGTCTCGGCCGCACAGCTGTTTGCGCAGGCCGCTGGCAAAGGCATCGGCATTCCCCAAGCGCCAACGTCGCTCAGGGCCGCAACGACCCCATCGGCGCCGACGGTCCTGTTCTGGTGCATTGTAAATGCCGCGCAGATACCGATCCAGGCAATCGGCGCGGTCGTCAAACTCGTGGAGATTCAGTTCTTCCTGGCGATAAGCGCCTCTGCCTATGGACGGGCGACGGCCAAGATGATGTTCGGATGGCTGATGCAGCTCGATCTACGCTCGACCCCAAGCACCATCCCGTCGCCGACCGGCGTGCCGAAGCTCGAAGGACAGGCGCGCCAGCGGATGATCGAGGAACTTCGGGCCATAGCGCTCTTGCTCGCGACCAACGCGCCAGATGAGGCGAAAGCCTATCTGACGGCGGCAGCTAAGGAGAACGACTATTATAAGGTCAAAGAAATCCGGCCATTCAGTCGATCACTCGCGACCGTGGCGCCGGCCGAGCTGACCGCACTCGTCGAAGCAAGCCTTATCGAACCCCCGCGCAAGGGGCGTTCGCGCCGCGATTCCATTGGCTGCGCGCTCGGTTTCGCCGATACCGATTATATGCCGCCCTCCCCGGCGCAGCCGCCCTTCCTGGACCTGCTCGATGCGGCGCCCGACATTGGCCTCGCGCTCATTCGAAAGCTCGTCACGACGGCGGTTGACGCGTACGCCGGGGGAAAGACGACCGAGACGAACGGCTACGTGGTCGTCCTCGACGACAAGCCGCGGTTCTTTCCGTGGATTGACACCTATTTCTGGGCTCGGGGCCAAGGACGCGAACATTCCGTGGCGTCGGGACTCATGGCGCTTGAGGCCTGGTCGCAGGAACGGCTCGACAAGGGCGAGGATGCGCAGATTGTCCTTAGGGATATTCTGGGGCCGGAAGGCAGCTGTGCCGCTTACCTCCTGATCGCGATCGACGTGCTCATTTCCCACCTGCCGGGGACAAGGGATGCGCTGGTGCCGTTTATGGCCTCTCCGGATCTGGTCGCGAACGATCGCACGCGCGCGAGCTTCGAGGGGCTAGGGCTCATGCTTCATGGGCAGAGGGAGCCGACCGGTCGGGTCGGGCTGGCCGATCTTGCGAAGCGGCCATCGCGCGGGGTGATGCTTGAGCAGCTTGCTCCCTACTATCTTGTTGACGACGATGTCGGGGGGAGCGTCCGCGCGCTTCTGGCCGAGGCCGTTCAGGATCTCGGCTCCTACAGGGAGCATGCCAGTTTCGGCGATTCCGCCTTCATGGGTGCCTATCTGCTTAACCTGCTGGACCGGCGCAATTGGGTAGAGGTGGAAGGGGGACTTAGCTATAAATCTCCGCCCGCCGAAGCCGCCCATCTGGCACGGCTCGAGGCGAGCAGGCAGAACCTGCTTCATTCGAGCAACATAGAAGCGAAGATCCAACTTGCGACCCACGACGCGGCCAATGGCTCGCCCGAGGTGGCACGGGAGGCCGTGGAATATGCCGCCGGCGATCTGCCCGACGACAGCGACTCCGATTACCTAAAGTCGCGATCAACGCGCCTGATCGCGACGGCAATGCTGGTCGCACGCGATGGCGACGATGAGCTGCTGGACACGCAGGAAAGCTGGGTCCGCGCCGTTATTGCCAAAGCACTGGAGGAGGAAACCGACCGTTATGGATCCAGCGAAATGCTGGGGTTCAACCGCCCAGGGATGGGTATCTGCGCGCTGATCCACCTCTGGCATCGTCGCGGGCTGGCTGCAGATCGCAATCAACTGTCGAAGGCCGCAGCGCGCTCGGACCGGGCGGCGGTGCCGGCCTTCGCAGCGGCGCTGGGGCGTATCCACGAGACTGATCCGCGCCTACTCAAGTCCGCCATTCGGATCGCCTTTGCGACTCGGCGGTGGCGGTGGCATCCCTATGACGAGGATCCGGCGGATCATGAGGCCTATGAAGCTGCGAAGGCGCGTTTCGATGAATCCGCAGTCGCCGCAGAAATTGCCTGGCTTGATGGTGGGCCGGAGCCGGCTTGGGCGATGCTTCCCGAGGAAAAACCTTCGCTGCGCAACCGGCCGCGAGCGGTCCTCTCCGCCGACCGGTCGCGCATAGAGTTTGAGCGCGACGAGGAAGACTGGGAGCCGTTGTCGGAGAAGGCTTCGATCCACGTGGACACCCAAGGCCTCGCCAAGTGGCTCGCTCTCCTGAACGCGGGGACGAGCGCGACTCCGGATTGGTATGAGCAGATCGTCGATACTTATGCGCCTTGGTCCGCACGTTTGAACGGCCATGGCTACCCCGTCGACGCGGAGCTCGACCGGACGCCGGACGACTGGAACAATCAATTCTATATCCTGCACGCTAGAGCGCTGATGGACGCGGGCCAGGAAAAGTTCGAGCTGCTTTTGCGGCCGGTTCTGGAACTTCCGGACCGCTCGTTCTGCGATGTCACGGATACGCTCATTCATGCAGCGGACGTTTGCTATTTCAATGACCGAAGCCGACCGACCGATCGTGCGCGCGACCTGCGGACCCGGCTTGTCACGCGCACGATCACGCTTGAGCGTTGGTCATGGGGTAATCGGTCGGGCGACCTGCGGATCGACCATGATACCGGCCCGACGATCGCGAAGCTGCTGATGAACATCTACAACATGTTCGTTAGTACCGAGAGCTATCTGGTTCCGGCGGTCTTCGACCGCCTCGATCCGCTGCTTGATACACTACGACCGCTCCTGTCGGGCGGCCCGACCGCGTTCGTCGCGCTTTGCACGATGAACACCCTGTTGATCGCCCCTACGGCGCGGCACCTAGGGTTCCTGCTGTTCGCGGTCGAGACCTGGCTCGACGCAACGCGCAGCGATCCGTCGATGTGGCATTCGCTCGGTATCGGGCGAAAGGTCGCGCAATGGCTCGACAAGGCCGCAATGGAAGATCCGTCGCTGCTCCGACGCGATCATCTAGAACGGGCACGGATCGACCTGGTGCTCGGCCGGCTAGTAAGCCTCGGAGTGTCGGAGGCGCATGAAATCGAAACGCGGATCGAAACCGAACAGACAAGCATTAACGTCAGCCGGTGAGTCCAACTTTCCCGACACTGCGGATCGCAAGCGGGCGATGTGGATCGTGAATGTGCGGCAGCTTCTACGGGTGCAATTCAGTCTCGCAGGACGCCTTTTGGGCCGGAAGGAGAAATTCCCGCTTGCAGCTTAGGATTATGTCCGCTTTGCTCATTTCATTACTCGGAACCGGAATGACAGCATAGTCCCAGACCGGTGTCTCGAGTGTGCCGTCGCTGAGTATCCATGAACGGCGCGTTCTGCGGAGTGTCGATTACACAGTGAATGACCGACATTGCATAGCAGACCCCCCATCCGACGCCGGCCTCTGGCCGTGCAGCCCCGAAGAAGAGCGCCTATGGCTATTCGGCTCCGTGGCAGCAATTTTCCCCGAGGTAGGCGATGAGTGCGTTCATCGCGGCGTAGTCGGCACTGTAGATGAGTGAGCGGCGCTGGCGCTCCTGTTGGATGAGGCCGGCTTGGCGGAGCTGACTGAGATGGAAGGACATGGATGACGCCGGCACGCCCAGCGCTTCGGCGATTGCACCTGCAGGCATTCCCTTCTCGCCGGCTTCCACGAGTAGGCGGAGTGCAGCGAGGCGATGTTCTTGGGCAAGGGCAGCGAGGGCTTCGACGGCTCGGCGGGAGCCGATCAGAAGGCTCGTTTCCATAGACATCGAAATAAGTGACCGACTTTGTCCCTGTCAAGCTTATTTCGAAGAAAGTCGAAGCATCCCGTGGATGCAGGACGAGTGGGGACCGGAGCCCTGTGTTCGTTTGCTCCGGTCCCCGCCCCGCCGGAGGAAGCCGCACGGGCGGGGAATGCAATTAGATGGGCAAGGTCCGCGGAGGATGCCGGCTAATTGCCCTGGCGTTCAAAACGAAGGTTTGTCCCTTTTTGGATAGAGGCGCTCAACTTCGGCTTTGATCTCAGCCTCAAAGGCCAGGTCGGCCCGTCGACCTTGACGCAGCTCGAGGCTGCGCTTCATGCCGTCGGCCACAAAAATGGCGAGATTGGGCAGTTGGTTCTTAGCGACGAGGGAGCTTGGCGAAACGCATTCTGGCTCTCCCGCCGAACAATAGAGGATTTCTGTATCCCGTTTGCGGGAGGGGCGTCCGTAGCGGCTGAGAGCAGCTGCTTCGAAGCGGTCTGCGTCGATGGCGGCCGCGGCGATCCTGTAAGTGACGCCGACCGCGTAGGGCCCCGCGGGATCTACGGCGTAGATGACCTGAATTGTCTCTTGGCCTTTCTTGTAATCCTCCTTGCGGATGGTTTCGGGGCCAGGGGGAATCCGGATGCCTCTAAGGAACGAGACCTGGTCTGCGAACTCTGCCTGCCATGAGCGACCGGTGTAGCGGCCGTGGAGTTTGTATCCGGCCGCCTTCATCGCCCCGGCGACTTCTCTCGGATTCATACCCAGACGGATGCCGGCGATGGCCCACGGCGCCACTGGCACGGTCATGCTAACAGCTGGCCGGAACGCCTGTGAAGTGGCGGCCTGAGGGTTGCCTATCAAGACCGGCAGGGCCGCTAGGAGCATTGTTGCAAACGACGGCCGCATCAATCATCTCCCCTACCTTCGCCTTCCGGGAGTTGGTCTGCGAAGGGGTCGCGGCCGGTCTCGGGACGATTCGAACTATCTCGAAAGCGATATACCCGAACCCGGTGTGTAGTGGAAGCGCCCGTTCAACCTCCCGAAACGGGTGCGCGTGGCCAGATCGACCCACACCGAGCCTTACAAGATACTGCTTGGGGTGCTGATCGACGCGAGGAAGCGCGCTGGTGTCACCCAAACCGAGCTCGCCCGGCGCCTGAAGAGGCCCCAGCCGTACATGTCGATGGTGGAGCGAGGCGAGCGTCGCATCGACGTGATTCAGTTCTATGCGATCATGAAGGCGCTGGGTGCGGATCCCGAAGAAGTATTCCGCGAGCTCATCGCGAAGCTGCCGGATGAGGTCGACGTTTGAGCCTGACGGTGCTTTTAGGGAGGACACGGCAGTTCGGCCGGGACTCAACCTAGGGACGAATTGCCCCTACCTCATTCCCCTTTTGCATTTTCGCGCAACTGGTCGTTGAAATCGCCGAAGGCCGGGCCGGGGAAGATGGCGGCGGCGTGCCTCCCCTGCCCTCTGAAAGCCTCGCAGGCTTGTTCGACCGCCGCACGGCCGGAAGCATCATTGTCGCCGGCGACGAGGACGCGTTTGATACCTGCCGGAAGAATCATGTTCGGCATGTTTCCGCTACCCAGCGCGACCCAGACCGGGGTCGAGGGCAGCAGTTCGTGGATGGTGAGTCCGTCTTCCGGGCCTTCGCAGACGATGACCTCGCTCGCTTCCGGCCCCAGGCGAACGGCGCCTCCACGGATTTGTCCCTGGCTTTGCTTTGGAGAACGGACCTCGGCGAGCTCACCATCGGCTCGAAGCAGGGTCTTGTGGATCCCGGTGACGCGGCCAGTGACGTCTTGGCACCCCGCGACAAGCGCGTGGTTCATCGGACCCTTCTTGCCGGTCCTGGGGTCGATCCAGAGCGGCACTCGTCCGTATCTCAGCATTGGCGGGATAGGGCTCTTTATGCCTCGTCGGCGTAGGTATCGCTCGGCCGGCGTGCCTTCGATCGGGATCGAATCCTGCCACTGGAAACGGGCATAGTTCATGGTCATGACGAGATGGGCTCGGTCGAGCTTCCTGGCGCGTTCTCGATTGCGAGCGACGGAAAGCGCGGGGATCGTCCCGGAGATATGCTTCACGGCGTCGAGAAAGCCGCAGCGGTGGATGGCCCGCACGAAGTCGATGACGTCGCCGGTGGCATGGCATCCGTGGCAATAATAAAGGCCGATGTCGTCGGTGACGACGAGGCTGGGGTTGCGATCCTCGTGGAATGGGCAACAGCCACTGAGACTGCGGCCCGATGGTCGCAGCTTGACATGCTGAGAGACGATATCGCTGAGGCGGATACTGTCCTTCAGCCGTTGGACATCGATTGGCGGGTGTCGCTGCGGCGATCGGTTCTGGGAGAGGGACTGGGTCACATGCACCTCGCGGCCTGTCGAGCAGCGAGGCCGCGGATTTTCCTCCCGGCACTTGCTTCACTCGACTCTGGCGTCTAGAAATTTAGGGCGGTTGCGTGAGGCTCAGGCGGCTCTCCAGTGCTCGCTGGTAGAGGCGGCGCTGTTCTTCTCGATCCAGGCATCGAGCTCGGGGACCGAGTAACGGACCGCACGTCCGTACTTCGAAAATCTTGGCCCTCCGCCGTAGAGGCGCATCTTTTCCAGAGTGTTTTTGGCGAGGCCGACATACTGGGCGGCGGCGGCTGTATCGACCATCCGGGCTCTCAGAATGACGCGTTCTTCATCGTTGGCGGGGAATTGGGAGGTCATCGCTTGGTCCTTCTCACTGCCGGCCGGGAGTGGCTGGCGAAGGGCCTGATGGGGCTGCGAATCCCTTCAAATCAAAATGGCTGAACTGTCGCAGGCGACGAAATCCACGCGATTATCGGAGGGTTTTTCGAACGATTGTCAGGTGCCGCCTCGGACCCCTGGTTTTGAGAATCTTGGATAGCTGCCCACGGCTTGCTTCCAGGCTCTCTTGAAGACTTCGCCGCCGGCACGGCTTCCGAATTTCTCTTCGGCATCTCGGCGAAACCGGCCGCGCGTCCAACTATGGCACGCCGGATCTCCCATAAGCCCTTTCAGCCATGAGGTAACCTCCAGCGTTGAGACGAGGTATAGGTCCGGCCGGGCGGCGGCGCCGTCGAGCTCAGGTATGAGATTAATCCGGTCGGCCGGTTGGATGCTGTCGATCACGTTTTCCAGGTCTTCGGAATCGACGAAGATCAGGTGAGTAGGGATGGCTGACGGGTTCATCGGATATTCGATGTTGAGACTGCAGCTGGCGATGCGTGGGAGGGGATCGTCGACTTCCCACAAGTGACTCGGAAGATCTTTAGACAAGCCCCCGGGCGTGGGTCGTGCGTAAGTTCGCAGTGTACCGGCGACCGCTCGCTTTGCGACGAACCTGGCGACGTGGATAATCGCGCGCTGGGCGTGGAGGCGGGTATTTTCGCGGAAGGAGATGCCGATCAGCACCTGCTCCCAGTGGTGGCGGGTGATCGGCTCGTCGTCTGCGGGATCGGCGCCGTCGTCGTCGCGCTCGATCATCTCCCAGTATTCGGGAAAGCTGATTTCGCTGATGATGGCGGCGCGGTACTGGGCGTGGATTGCCTGTATCGGTTCGTCGCCGTCGAAGGCTTCATTGAGATCCGGAATGTCGGGAGAGGTGGATGCTGCGAGGGCGGCAGGCTCCTCGTCGTACCAAGGGTCGCACAGAGCTTTGCCGACGTGAAGGACGGCTTCTGCTAGGAATGTTTTCGTGGAAATCGGCCAGTGGAGTGGATGGGCGTGGACGGACCAGTCGAGCTGGGGATCAGCTGGTGTCGTCCTGTTCCTCGTCATCCTTCTCCCCTTTTTTCGGCCAAGTCGCGCGTAAGGCGGTGACTCTGGCCTCCTTTTCCTTCTTGCTCATGGGCTGCAAGTGACGGCCTCCCGGCCAAGAGTCTTCGTCCTCCATGAGTTTGTCGAGGTGGTCGTTCCACAAGACCAGAGCATCGGCAACTTCGTCAACACCATCGTCGAGTTGGTATCGCGATGCAAGATCTGATTTACTTGATCTATGGTGCAGAAGGTATTCAACAACATGGGGAGGCACTTTAAACGGCTTGAGTTTTAGCGTAGTCGCTCCCGCCGCGCGAAGATCGTGGATCACGTAGTGGGCCATCGGGCTCATTGGACGGCCGGCTAGTGCTGCGAGTTCCATTCACCGGTGGACGTTTGCATCGAGTTCATGCTTCATCTTGGAACCGAGGGTCGATTTGGTGTCGCCTTTCAAGGTGAAGACGAACCCACTCCGCGCCTGCGGATCTGGTTGTTGCCGTTTGAGGATGGAGATGACCTGGTGGGGGAGGATGATCGTTTGGGGATCGTAGTTCTTTGATCGGTCGCCGGGCAGAATCCACATGCCCGATTCGAGATCGACCTCTTCCCACTTCATGGCGGCCACTTCGTCGAGCCGTTTAGTGACGCGAAGGAGGCAGAGGTAAGCGTCTCCGCGAGGCCCTCCCAGATCGTGAGCGGCTTCGATGAAGCGTCGGATTTCGCGGGGCTGCAGCATCCGAAGGCGCTTCCCGCCCTTTTCTGGCTTGAGGACGTTGATGGCGAGGCGGTCGATTTTGCCTATCGCATAGGCATATTTAAGCATCGCCTTTAGCTGCACCAGAGCGTGGCGCGCAGCACCTCGCGAGCGTTGTCTTAGCGCATTCAACATCTTCTCGGTTTTGGGAATATCAATCCCCGAGAGTTCGATATTGCCGAGATGGGCGAGGACGTCATTCTCGATGACAGATCGGATGCCCTTCGCTGACCTGAGTTTTTTGCCGTCGACGCGAACTTTGAGGTAATACTGGGCGAAGTTCTTGAGCAGCAAATCCTCGCTGATCTCGCGTTTTTTCAGCGCCTCTCGACGTTCCTTGACCGGGTTGATGCCAGTGGCGACCTTGAGCGCCGCGGCGGCGGCAAGCGATCGCGCCTGGTCTGGTGTGAGGGAGCCGAGTTTGCCGATGGTCAGCCGTTCGGTCGGCAGGCTGGCGTGCATTCGGAATTGGAATACAAAGACGATATCGCCGGCGCTGGTTCGATAGGCACCGAACTTGCGAACTACGTCGTCCCACAGGAACGTTCGCTTCTGCCCCTTTCGGCTTCGAGGCAGAGTTTTGAGGGAGGAGATGGTGATATGGCCCTTCACAGCCGTGCTCCGTGAACAATCAGGGAGCAACCGGGATGCCGCAAAAAGCGTGTAGCTTTGACCCACAGCAGCCAAGTCGCCGCCGATCCCAACTAGCTGGAAAAGCAAGGAAATCAGTCATAATCCAGCTACAGGAAATAGCAGCCCGAAGATTACAAAACCGGAGTCCCGGACTCTTAATCAGCGGGTCCCAGGTTCGAGCCCTGGTGCGTCCACCACCTAAACCCTTGGACTAATGGTGTTCTCTTAGGGGCTTTCACCGAGGCGGCCACGCCGCACAGGGTATCGCAGGCACGCAATCCGGGAGGGAATCGCACCCGCCGCCGCGTCGACGGTGTCCTCCAGCATGATCATTTTAGACTGAAGCGCTGTCTCATCCCGTCATGCTGAACTTGTTTCAGCATCCAGCTTTCCGCTTCCCGGGCGAGCGACCAGCTGGACCCTGAAACAAGTTCAGGGTGACGCCGATGTCGGGAAAAAATCCGCGATTCATTCTCAAGCGATCACGCTCTA
>DASQLT010000008.1:0-11086 GCA_035629855.1 Allosphingosinicella sp. | reverse complement strand
GGGCGACGGTCTTTCCACGCCTTTGCCGCTTCCGGCACGTCCCGGAGGACAACGCAGTCGCAACTCTTCGGTAGACGCGAGCTCAAACGTTCCCGGATGACTTCGCGCCGGCCGCCGGCCTCGGGGCGAACCCCTCGGCCGAATCCCTACCCTCGCCGGTTGATCGGGACGACTCGGGCAGGATTTGCATATGGCATAGGAGCGAGAACAAGTCAAGAACGTTCAGTCTGCGCCGTACGGGGTCGTCCGCCGCCGCGAAGCCGCAGACGCCGCGGCCTTCAATTTTCAACGCAAAGACGCAACGACGCAACGATGCCCAGGCGGGTCGGACGATCTGTGCCCGCTTTCCTGATCCGGGCGTAGCCCTACTCATCTTCACGGGCTGGAAGTTCGCAACGCCCGGGAAGCGGCACGACATCGTTGCGTCGTTGCGTTGAAACAATGATTGGCCTTCGGCCGATGAGGAATTGCACCGGACGCACCGACGTCGGGGCGCCCTGCCCTACCTCGTCAGACGCCGATACGTCATCCGGTGCGGCCGGTCCGCCTCGGGGCCCATCCGCCGCCTCTTGTCCTCCTCATAGGCTTCGAAATTGCCTTCGAACCATTCGACGTGGCTGTCGCCTTCGAAGGCGAGGATGTGGGTGGCGAGACGGTCGAGGAAGAAGCGGTCGTGGCTGATGACCACGGCGCAGCCGGCGAAATTCTCCAAAGCTTCCTCGAGGGCGCGAAGGGTCTCGACGTCGAGATCGTTGGTCGGCTCGTCGAGGAGCAGGACGTTGCCGCCCTGCTGGAGCATCTTGGCCATGTGGACCCGGTTGCGCTCGCCGCCCGAGAGCTGGCCGACCTTCTTCTGCTGGTCCTGGCCGCGGAAGTTGAAGGCGCCGACATAGGCGCGGGTGCCGACCTCGTGCTTGCCGAAGCGGAATACGTCGGAGCCGCCCGATATCTCCTCCCAGACGTTCTTCTTCGAATCGAGCGCGTCGCGCGACTGGTCGACATAGCCCAGCCGAACCGTCTCGCCGATCCGGACCGAGCCCTCGTCGGGCTGCTCCTCGCCCCGGATGAGCTTGAACAAGGTGGTCTTGCCGGCGCCGTTGGGGCCGATGACCCCGACGATTCCGCCCGGCGGGAGCGAGAAGCTGAGATCGTCGAACAGGAGCTTGTCGCCATAGGCCTTGCTCAGGCCGTTGACTTCGATGACGGTGCCGCCGAGCCGCTCCGGCACCTGGATGAGGATCTGGGCCTTGCCCGGAGTGCGGTTTTCCTGCGCTTCGACCAGCTCGTCGAACGCCCTGATCCGGGCCTTGGATTTGGTCTGGCGCGCCTTGGGCGAGCGGCGGATCCAGTCCAATTCCTCCTGGATCGCCTTCTGCTTGCCCTGCTCCTCGCGCTCTTCCTGCTCGAGCCTCTTAGCTTTCTTTTCCAAATAGCCGGAATAATTGGATTCATAGATGTAATAGCGGCCGCGATCGAGCTCGAGCACCCAGTTCACGACATTGTCGAGGAAGTAGCGGTCGTGGGTGACGAGGATGACGTTGCCGGCATAATCGACGAGATGCTTCTCGAGCCACTGGACGCTCTCGGCGTCGAGATGGTTGGTCGGCTCGTCGAGGAGAAGGATGTCGGGCTTCTCGAGCAGAAGCTTGGTCAAAGCGACCCGGCGCTTCTCGCCGCCGGAGAGATTGTCGATCGGGCTGTCGCCGGGCGGGCAGCGGAGCGCGTCCATGGCGATCTCGAGCTGGTTGTCGAGCGACCAGCCGTCGACGGCGTCGATCTTCTCCTGCAATTCGCCCATTTCGGCCATGAGGGCGTCGAAATCGGCGTCGGCGGGCGGATCGCCCATGAGCGTGGAAATCTCGTTGAAGCGGTCCATCATGTCGGCGGTCGCGCGGACCCCGTCCATGACGTTCTCCTTGACCGTCTTGGTCGGATCGAGCTGAGGCTCCTGCTCCAGATAGCCGACCCGGATATGCTCGCCCGGCCAGGCCTCGCCCGTATATTCCTTGTCGCGGCCGGCCATGATCTTCATCAAGGTCGACTTGCCCGACCCGTTCGGCCCGATGATCGCGATCTTCGCGTCGGGATAGAATTGCAGGCTGATGTTGTTGAGGATGGGCTTGGGCGCGCCCGGGAAGGTCTTGCTCATGCCCTTCATGACGAAGCTATACTGTGCGGCCATGGCGGCGCGTCTCCGGTGAATCTGGGGTGGAATTCGGGTTCGGCGCCTAACTAGTGAGGCGGAGGGCCAATGTCACCTCCCCTGCTTCCCGCGAAGCGGAAACCCCTTCCCTTTCTACGTTGTGCCTTTGCGCCTTTGTGCCTTCCCTCAAAATCGGGTGGCGAGGCGGCCGAGGCCGGCCTCGAATGCCGGTCCGGGTGCAAAGTCCAGGCCAGCCGCCGACGCATCCCGCTGCCTTCCCTCAGACGTAGGGCCTGACTCATTTTTTGAGAGAAGGCACGAAGGCGCAAAGGCACAACGTAGAAGAGGGATGGGCCGCTTCGCGGCGGCACGGCGTACACGCTGCCCGAGGACTTCATGGATTCCCGCTTTCGCGGGAATGACGGAGTGGCTACGGCGCTCGCATGAAAAAGACCGCCCTCCTCCTCGCCACCGCCCTCCTCTCCTTTCCCGCCTTGGCTCAAGGCGTGAGCCAGGCGGAGCGCCTGCGCGATGCCGCGCTCAAGGACGAGGTGGCCTACGACATCGTCGAGGGGCTGACGACCGAGGTCGGCCCCCGCCCCGCCGGCACCGAATCCGAGGCGCGGGCGAGGGAATGGGCGGTCAGGCGGCTGAAGGCGCTCGGCTTCGCCAACGTCCATGTCGAGACCTACGACATGCCGGTCTGGGTGCGCGGCGAGGAGCGGGCGGAGATCGTCGCGCCCTTCCCGCAGAAGCTGGTCCTGACCGCGCTCGGCAACAGCGGGGCGACCCCGCCCGGCGGTATGACGGCCCAGGTGATCGGCTTCGACAGCCTCGCCGATCTGGAGGCGGCGAAGGATTCCGACGTCCGCGGCAAGATCGTCTTCGTCAGCCACGCCATGACGGCGACCCAGGACGGATCGCAATATGGCTATTACGGCGCCGTTCGCCGGAACGGGCCTTCGGTCGCAAGCCGCAAGGGCGCGGCGGCCATCGTCATCCGCTCGATCGGAACCGATCATCACCGCAACCCGCATACCGGGGTCCAGATCTGGAGCGAGGGCGCGAAGCCGATCCCGGCCGCGGCGCTGGCGCTGCCCGATTCCGAGCAGCTCCAGCGGGTCCTGAAGCGGGGCAAGCCGGTAACGATGAGGCTGCTCCTGACCCCGCGCAACCTCGGAATGCGCCAGTCGGGCAACGTCGTCGCCGAAGTGCGCGGCACCGATCCGGACTCCGGGATAATCCTGGTCGGCGGCCATCTCGACAGCTGGGACCTCGGCACCGGAGCGATCGACAATGCCGCCGGAGTCGCCATCACCGCGGCCGCGGCGAAAAGGATCATGGCGGCGGGCCGGCCCCGGCGGACGATCCGGGTGGTCTGGTTCGGAGCGGAGGAGGTCGGCGGCGACGGCAACAGGGCCTATCGCGAGGCGCATCGGGACGAGAAGATCGTCTTCGTCTCCGAATCCGATTTCGGCGCCGACCGGGTGTGGCGGATGGATCCGGGATTCGCCGAGGCCAATTCTGCGCTCGCGGAGCGGATCGCGGCCGCCCTCGCACCGCTCGGGATCGCGCGCTCGGCGGCGCCGGCGACCGGGGGCGCCGACCTCGGCCCCTGGGTGCGGGCGGGCGTCGCGGCGGTCGACCTGCAGCAGGACGGAAGCCGTTATTTCGACTATCACCACACGCCCGACGACACGCTCGACAAGGTCGATCCCGAGCAGCTTAGGCAGAATGTGGCGGCGTGGACGGCGATGCTGGCCCTGGTCGCCAACGCGCCCGAGGAGATCCACCGGAAGCCGGCGGCGCCCTGAGGCGAACCCGTCATTCCGGCGAAGGCCGGAATCCATGAACGCGGCCGGCCGGGACTATTCGCCGGACCCGTGTTCATGGGTCCCGGATCAAGTCCGGGATGACGGCAAGCTCAATGGTCCGGATGAGCGCCAGCGACCGAAGCGGCGCCGCGGCCGCGCAACTGGCGAATCTCCGCTTCCTGCGAGGCGATGACCGTCTCGGAAAGCCGGCGAAGCTGCGGGTCCTTGCCGTGCTTCAGGTAGACCCGCGCCATCTCGACCGCCGACCGGTGGTGGGGGATCATCAGGGCGGCGAAGTCTTGATCGATGTCGCCGGTCATCGGCAAAGCGTTCGTGGTCTCGTGCATCCGGTGCATCGCGCCCACCAACTCCGAGCTCGGCCCGGATGGGGGCGCGGACGGCGCGGAGGCGCGGCCTCGATCCCGCTGGGCGAAGTACAGCAGTGTCGCGCCGACGACGACGGCGAGCAGCGCCAACAGGATCAGCATCGGGCGTTTCATGGGTCGGCGAACGATAGGGCCGCCGATTCGGTTTCTCAAACCCGGATGGGTCCGTTTCGAGACGCTTCGTGCCACCGGAAGGCAAATTGGTCGGGGAGACAGGATTCGAACCTGCGACCCTCTGCTCCCAAAGCAGATGCGCTACCAGGCTGCGCCACTCCCCGTTCCACCTACGCCTTCGGCTTCGGCGGATAAACCGACCCGAGCTGGCTTGCCAGCCGAAGCTCCCGTCAGGGAGCATAGGCTGGTGGGCCCGGGAGGATTCGAACCCCCAACCTAGCCGTTATGAGCGGCCGGCTCTACCATTGAGCTACAGGCCCGTAAGTCCAGCCACTGCCGGATAGGCAGCGCGCAGGGCGATGGCAAGACGGCCCTGCTTCCGGAGGCGGGGGCTAGCCCGCCCTGGCCGCGGCGATCGTCTCCTCGATCGAGGCCGGGGCGATGCCTTCGCGCTCGAAGAAGTCGAACATTCCGTCCCACCAGGCGTGGAAGGTGGCGAGATCGTCGGCGGTTCGGACGAACGGCGTGTGGCCGGGCTCGACCGAGGGCGAATGGAAGGACAGGCTGAACCAGCGCAGGCCGTCGTCGAGGAGAGCCCGGGCGGCGGCCAGCGCTTCCTTCAGCGGCACCCCTTCCGGGGTCAGCGGCACCCGGTTGAGAAGGCCGGTGCGGAAAAGGATACCGTGCCCCCAGGGCAGCCGTGCGGCGGCGCGGTAGACGCCCCTCCCCCACGGCCGCAACCGCCCGACATAGGCGGCGCTGAGCGGCAGCTCGACGAGGCCGCGATCGCCGGGGCGGAAGGGAAAGGGCCCGGCCCTCGAGAAATCCGGTCCGCCCTCGCCGCTATAATCGTGAAGGGCGCGCACGGAGACGTCGGCCTGGTAACCCGCTTCGAGCAGAAGCGCGGCGGTGTTGGGGCCGACTCCGTAGCGGCCGGCGCGGTAGACGATGGGACGGCGGCCGAAGGCGGATTCGATGGTTTCGGTCAAATTCTCGATCTTGGCCCGTTCGAGCGCGATCGGAAGATTGCCCACGAAGCTGTTGAATGTCGTCATTTCCTCATCGTGAGGCGGGTTTACCCAGGGATGGAGCTGGGTACCGACCGAAATCTCATCGCGTTCGAGCCATCGGCGAAGCAGGGCTATCGAGGCCGGGTCGGTCGCGATCGGATGATCGACCAGATGGACGCATTTGACGCCGCGGCGGCGGAAGCGTTCCTGTAGATCGGGCATCGCGGCCATGTGCGCGGCCGAGCGGTTGTCGCGGCCGCGCGGCTTGCCCCAGTCGAACTCTTCCTCGGTGTCGCAAAAGACGGTGAACCGCCGGCCGAAGCTTTCGGGAAGCGCGATCCGGCCCGTCTTCGGCGGCGGCCGGTCGAGGCGGCCGGCGCGCGCATCGGGTTCAGTCGTGGGCGTCACCGCCCCCTAACCGTTTCGGCCGGACGAGCGTTCCGCCGGCTCGAGCGGCGGCAGGTAGAGGAAAAAGCGATCGGTTCCGATCGCAAGCGCGCCGCCCACCGCCTCGGCGAGATTGCGCACCAGCCGAAGAGCGAAGCCGAGGCCGAGCGCGGGGGCGCCCGGCCAGTCGCCGTCGGGGCTGTAGCCGGGATCGAGCAAGGCGTTCTCGTCCAGCCCTTCGATCGCCTTGGGCCGGTCGATCGACAGGCAGAGCATCTTGCGGGCCCCTTCCTCCCCCATCGCCATCGTCGCCGTGATCGTTTCGCCTTGCCCGGCGAGACCGATGGTCGCGGCGAGCATCCGGGCGAACATCCGCTCGGCGGCGTCCGTTTCGACCTTGGCGTCGGGCAGGTCGCGCTCGATCTCGATGAGGATCCGGCTTCCGCGCTGGCGGGCGACCCGTTCGTAGGCGTCGTGGAGCCGGCAGAGCAAGGCGACGGCGTCGACCGAGCTTTCGGCGAGCTGGAGCCGCTGGGTCTCGATCCGGGCGGCGGTGTCGAGATCGTCGACGGCCGAGAGCAGGCGATTGGCCTGGTCCATGATGTCGGACGCGCGCGAGCGGTAGCTCAAGGCGGCCGGGCCCATATATTGGCCGTCGATCATCTCGGCGAAGCCGATGATCGCATTGAGGGGCGTTCGAAGCTCGTGGATCAGCTGGCGAAGCGAATCGGCGGGAAGGTCGGTTCCGAACAGGCCGGTGGGCGCCTCCACGGGCGCGGCGCCGTGGGCGACCTCGTCGAGCCGCGGCCGCCGGGCGCTTCCGCGATAGCCCAGGAAATTGCCCTGAGCGGCGTCGAAGAAAGGCACGCCCGAGATTCGCCAGTCGCCGGAAGCGGCACCGGCTCCCGGAACGCTGAAGCGGGCGTCGCGGAACGGCGCCCTTTTCTCGAAGGCGCCGGCGGCCTGGCCGTCGACCCCGAATTGGCCCCGCTCGGCGATCGAGGCGATGCTCTGCCCGACCAGCGGCCCGCGTGGCGCCCCTTCGACCCAGAGGATCACCCCGTCGGGCCCGGTTTCCCACTGGAACTCCTCGACCGGAGCGGGCTCCGCGGCGGCGACGGCTCCGGCGGCTTCGCGGCGGCGGCGGAAGCTCTCGATCCGGGCGACGAGATCGCGAATCTGCGCCTCGCTGCGCTCGGCGGCGGGGCTGAGGCCCTCCCCGGCCGGGGCGGCGACCTGCCCGCCCAGAGCGAAATCGCCAGCTCCGAAGCGGGCCAGGGCAATGACGACGTCCGGCGGAAGATCGCGGCGGTGGCGAAGCAGGCCGCGGGCGACCGGCCCCAGGCGCGGCAGCAGCTCGAGCCATTCGTCCGCGTCGAGCCGGGCGCCGCCGAGCAAAGGCGAAGCGACCGCCGGCAGGTCTTCCGCGAAGAAGGCGACCGCGGCCGGGCTCACCCGGCGCCCGGCGAGGCTACGCGCGACGTCGCGCCGCCAGTCGGCCGGGACCCGAGCGCGGTTCGCCTTCAGCCAGGCCAGGGCCTCGGCTTGCGCCTCGCCCTCGCTTCGGCCCTGGGCGACGAGATCGACGAGCTGACGCCATTTGGCGGCGAGGGCGGCGGGGCGCGCCTCGCTCTGCCTCAATACCGTCGCGATCATGTCGTCGAAACGCAAGCGGCCAGCCCCTCGTGAACGGACGGCCGAGCGCCGGCCCCGCCAATCGTTAACGCGGCCTCCGGGCCAGCGGAAGGGGGGCATTTACGTCCCGTCGCAATATGGGACGGGGTGCCCTCCTATCCTCCCCGTCGCGAAGCGATGGGGAGGGGGACCAGGCGGAGCCTGGTGGAGGGGGTAATCGCGGAGGCTTCCGCCAGCTACCCCTCCATCGACGATTCGCAGGCGGGTCGTCCACGGGCGGTCCCCCTCCCCATGCTTTGCATGGGGAGGACAAGTCAGGCGCCGCTGCGCGCCAGCCAGGCGAGCCAGAAGGCGCCGAGATTCTGGCGCGGTCCGGTCAGCGCCCTGAAGGCGGTCTCGGCGCCGGCCCGGTCGCCCGAGGCGAGCAGGGCCATGGCGAGGCGCGTATTGACGAGATTGGCGTCGACTCCGCCCTTGGTCAGAGCGGCGCGATAGAGCGCGATCGCCTTGCCATGCTCGCCATAGCCGTAAAAGGCGTCGCCGATCTTCAGCGCGCTGGCGCCGGTGGCGGCCGCCATCGCCTTCGTTTCCTCGCCGCCCAGCGAGGCACGGTCGCCGGCCATGCGGGCGTTGGTGAGGCGGATGAGCTCGGCGAAGGCGGCTTTCTTGGGATCGACCATCCGTTTGGCCGCGCCGTCGTCGAGAACGGCCTTGGCCTCGGCGTAATTGCCGCCTTTGTAGAGGCCGTCGACGAGATCGTACCAGTCGCGCTCGCCGGCCAGCGAGCCGCTCGCCCGCATGAATCGAAGGACGTCGAGATCGGCGGCCGAATCGAGATTGTTGGTGTCGCGGAAGATGAGCACCGAATCCCGCCAATTCTCCTTGGTCGGATAAGCGGTGACGAGGTCGCGGCTAAGCTTTTGCGAGGCATCGCGAAGCGCCGGGTTCGAACGTCCGTCGTAGGCGAGCTTCAGCGCATATTTGTACCAGCTCTCGTCGACCGGCTGGCCGGCGGCGCGCTTGGCCTCGATCGCCTTCGAGATGAGCTGGACGGCCTCGGCCGGCTTCTTGAGGTCGTTCTTGACCTGGGCGAGGCTGATCATCAGCTCCGTATCGTTCGGGCTGAGCTCGAGCGCTTTGGCGTAAGCGGCCTCGGCCTTGGCCTTGTTGCCGGCGTTGTTGGCGAGGATCGCCTGGTTGCGATAGATGGGCGCCTGGTCGGCGAGCGGGACCTGCCCGCTGGCGAGCAGCTCTTCCATCCCCTGCCCCTGCAGCGCGACATTGTTGGTGCCCATGCCGATCTCGAGCTTGAATCGTCCGATGTAGTAGCGGGCGCCAGGGCCCGTGGCGGCGGCGGCGGCGGCGGGAAGCGCGGCCTGGGCGCCCGCCCAATCCTTGGCGGTGACGGCGGTCTGCACCGGCAGCAGCGCGGCCCGCTCCTCCTTGCTGAGCGCCGGGCCCTGAGGCGCCGCCGGCTGAGCGGATTCGCCTTTCTTTTTCTTCTGAGCCTCGGCCGGCGCCGTCGCGACCATGGAGGCACCGCCGATGACGAGGGCGACTCCGAGCGCGATCCTGGATACCGATTTCATGGACATGCCTCCTGTTGACCGTCCGGTGGAGCTGAGCGGTCCTGGTTCGAAAGGTGTTAGGCGGCCTCTACCGCCAAACGAGACACGTTTCTAGCGCTCGCGCGCTGAATGGCCGTTGAACTGGCGCAGGATGAGAACGTCGGGATTACAGCGATGTAACCGTCATCCCGGCGAAAGCCGGGACCTCGGGGAGACGCGCCGAGACTTCTTGTCCCGGGGTCCCGGCTTTCGCCGGGATGACGAGGTAGCGCTTCCGCCGATCGTGCCTATCTAGGGAGAGCCTCGCGCGCGTACGCGTACGCGTACGCGGGGTGGCGCCGGGCGGGCCGTTCCGCTAGGCTCCTCCCTGCCTTCCCCGCGCTCCGGCGCTTCACGACAGAAAATCAGGAAACCTCCCTTGGCCAGCGCCCCGCCGACCATCGACAGCCACGATATCTCTCCGATCCAGATCGTCGAGGAGATGAAGACCTCCTATCTCGACTATGCGATGTCGGTGATCGTCGCCCGCGCCCTTCCGGACGTTCGCGACGGCTTGAAGCCGGTCCACCGCCGGATCCTCTTCGCCTGCGACGAAGGCGGCTTCGTCCCCGGCCGCCCCTATCGCAAATGCGCCAAGATCGTCGGCGACGTCATGGGCAATTACCACCCGCACGGCGACAGCGCGATCTACGACGCCCTTGCCCGGCTCGCCCAGGATTGGTCGATGCGGGTGATGCTGATCGACGGCCAGGGCAATTTCGGGTCGATGGATCCCGATCCGCCCGCCTCGATGCGCTACACCGAGGCGCGGCTCGCCAAGGTCGCGATGACCCTGCTCGAGGATCTCGACAAGGACACGGTCGACTTCACCCCCAATTACGACGGCTCGCGGATGGAGCCGCAGGTGCTTCCGGCGCGATTCCCCAACCTTCTGGTCAACGGCGCGGGCGGGATCGCGGTCGGGATGGCGACGAACATCCCGCCGCATAACCTGGGCGAGGTCATCGCGGCCTGCAAAGCCTATATGGACGATCCCGGGATCACCATCGAGCAGCTGATGGAGATCATCCCCGGACCCGATTTCCCGACGGCGCCGCTCATCCTGGGCCAGGCCGGCGCCCGAAGCGCCTATCATACCGGGCGCGGCTCGATCATCATGCGCGCCCGCCACGAGGTCGAGGAAGGTCGCGGCGACCGGCGCTCCATCGTCCTCACCTCCATCCCCTACCAGGTCGGCAAGAACACCCTGGTCGAGCGGATCGCCGAGGCGGCCAAGGACAAGCGCATCGAAGGCGTCTCCGACATTCGCGACGAATCCAACCGCGAAGGCGTCCGGGTCGTCATCGACCTGAAGCGCGACGCCACGCCCGACGTCGTCCTCAACCAGCTCTGGCGGCACACTCCGGCCCAGTCGAGCTTCCCGGCCAACATGCTCGCCATCCGCGGCGGCCGGCCCGAGACCCTGAACCTTCGCGACATCATCTCGGCCTTCGTCACCTTCCGCGAGGAAGTGATCACCCGGCGGGCGAAGTTCGAGCTCGCCAAGGCGCGGGACCGGGCCCACATCCTGCTCGGCCTCGTCATCGCCGTCACCAACCTCGACGAAGTGGTGCGGATCATCCGCGGCTCGTCCTCGCCAGCGGAGGCGCGCGCCGCCTTGCTGGCCCGCGACTGGCCGATCGCCGAGATCGCGTCCTACATCGCGCTGGTCGAAGCGGTCGAGCACGAGGTCGAAGGCGACAGCTACCGCCTGAGCGACGTCCAGGTGCGCGCCATCCTCGAGCTGCGCCTCCACCGGCTGACCGCGCTCGGCCGCGACGAGATCGCCGGCGAGCTGCGCACGCTTGCCACCTCGATCGGCGAATTGCTCGAAATCCTCGGCGACCGCTCCAAGCTCTACGCGGTGATGCGTGAGGAGTTCGACGAGATCGCGGGCGCCTACGCCACGCCGCGCATGACCGAAATCGCGCCGGCCTGGGACGGCATCGAGGACGAGGATCTGATCGAGCGCGAGGACATGGTCGTGACC
>DASQLT010000007.1:0-6293 GCA_035629855.1 Allosphingosinicella sp. | reverse complement strand
CTGATCGAGCATATTTACGACCAGGATTTCGACCGCGATTCGAACACGATCGAGGTCTTCGTCACCCGGATCCGAAAGAAGCTCGGCCCCGACGTCATCACCACCATCCGCGGCCTCGGCTATTCGCTGGAAGATTGAGGGGTCGAGGGGTTGAAGGAGGGCGCGGCGCCATTCGCACACTCCGTCATCCTGAACTTGTTTCAGGATCCAGTTTCGAGCCGCCGAGCGGGTGGCGAACTGGACCCTGAAACAAGTTCAGGGTGACGACATGATGCCGGCGTGATGACGGTCCGATGAAACGCCCCCGCCTCAGCCTTCCCCGCCTCTTCCGCCGGGTGCCGCGCGCCGCCCGTACCGGCTCGCTGACCCGTCGGATGATCGGGGTCTCGGCCTTGTGGATTCTCGTCCTGCTCGGGGTGGGCGGCTACACCCTGGACCGGGTCCTGACGTCCGCCATCACCAACAATTTCGACGCCCAGCTCGAATATCTGCTCACGACCGCCTTGGTGGCCTCGGCGGAGGTGGGCCCCAACGGCGGCGTCTTCCTCAATCGCCCGCCCGCCGATCAACGCTTCCTTGAGCCCTATTCCGGCCTTTATTTCCAGATCATCGCGGTCGCTAACCGGCCGCCCGGGCCCTCGGCGGAGATCGACATGCTGTCGCGTTCGCTTTGGGACGGCCCCCTCAAGGTCACGAACCCCCAAAACGACGGCGGCCTTCACGTCTACGACAGCAACGAGCTCGAGGGCGAGACCCTGCGCGTCGTCGAGCGCGACATCCAGCTGCCCGGCTCGCCGGCGCGCTGGCGCTTTCAGGTCGCCCAAAGCCGCGAGGATCTCGACGATCAGATCAGCGTGCTAAGGAAGACCCTCCTGCGCTCCTTCGGGATCCTCGGCCTCGGTCTCCTCGTCCTCGCCGCCCTCCAGGCGCTTTACGGCTTGTGGCCGCTGCGCCGGGTCCGCCGCGCCATCGCCGCCATCCGTTCCGGCGAAAGGTCGCGGATCGCCGAGCGTTTTCCGACCGAGATCGAGCCTTTGACCGAGGAATTGAACGCCCTCCTGGAGCATAATGAGAAGCAGGCCGAGGAAGCGCGCCGCCACGCCGGCAACCTCGCCCATGCGCTCAAGACCCCGCTCACCGTCATCACCAACGCCGCCACCGCTTTGGCGCCCGACCTTGCCGACACCGTCTGCCGCGAGGCGACGACGATGCGCCGCCAGGTCGACCACCATCTCGCCCGAGCCCGGGCCGTCGGCCGCCGCGCCTCCGCCCAGGCGCGCTCGCAGATCTGGCCGTCGCTTGAAGCGGTCGAGCGCGCCGTCACCCGGCTCTACGAAAACGTCACCGTCGACCTTGCCGGGGACAAGGCCGCCTCGGTCCGGGTCGAGCGCCAGGACCTGGACGAGATGCTCGGCAACCTCATCGAAAATGCCGCCAAATATGGCGGTGGCCGGGTCTTCGTCACCGTGGTGTCCACCCCCCAATGCGTCGAGATCGAGGTCGAGGACGACGGCCGCGGCATTCCCGAGGAGGAGCGCGCAAGCATTTTCGACCGCGGCGCCCGCCTCGACACCGGCAAGCCCGGCACCGGCCTCGGCCTCGCCATCGTCCGCGACGTGGCCGTGATCTACGGCGGTTCGATAAGCCTCGAGGAGAGCGAGGACCTGGGCGGATTGCTGGCGCGGCTGAAATTGCCGTTGTGCAATTGATGACGGAGGAGGGGGCAAGATCGTCATCCCGGCGAAAGCCGGGACCTCGGGGAGACCCACCGAGCCTTTTCCGACCCGAGGTCCCGGCTTTCGCCGGGATGACGGTCACCCTTGCCTTTCTTCGTCCCCCGGCGCAAATCGCGCGGCGATGAGCGCTTCCGTCCATCCGATCCGCCCGTCCCGCGCGCCCTCGCTCGATCCGATGATCCAGCTGGTCGCGGCCGACCTCAATCACGTCAACGCGGTCATCCTCGACCGAATGCAGAGCCCGGTCGCCCTCATCCCCGAGCTCGCCGGCCATCTCATCGCCGGCGGCGGCAAGAGAATGCGGCCGATGCTCACCCTCGCCTGCGCGCGGCTGCTCGACTATCAGGGCGCCCGGCACCACAAGCTCGCCGCCGCGGTCGAGTTCATCCACACCGCGACCCTGCTCCACGACGACGTCGTCGACGGCTCGGGCCTTAGGCGGGGCAAGCGCACCGCCAACATCATCTGGGGCAATCCGGCCAGCGTCCTGGTCGGCGACTTCCTTTTCTCGCGAAGCTTCGAGCTGATGGTCGAGGACGGCAGCTTGCGGGTCCTCAAGATCCTCTCGCGGGCCTCGGCGGTGATCGCCGAGGGCGAGGTCGACCAGCTCACCGCCCAGCGCCGGATCGACACCGGCGAGGACCATTATCTTGAGATCATCCAGGCCAAGACCGCGGCCCTGTTCGCCGCCGCCTGCCGGATCGCCGCGGTCGTCGCCGAACGAGGCGAAGAGGTCGAGGCCGCGCTCGACTGCTACGGCCGCAACCTCGGGATCGCCTTCCAGCTGGTCGACGACGCGATCGACTATTCGTCGGACCCCGGAACGATGGGCAAGGGCGTCGGCGACGATTTCCGCGACGGCAAGGTCACGCTTCCCGTCATCCTCGCCGTCGCCCGCGGCTCGCCGGCCGAGCGCCGCTTCTGGCAGGAAGCGATGGCGGGCGCCCGCACCTCCGACGAGGACCTGAGCCACGCCACCCTTTTGCTCGAGCGGAGCGACGCCCTCGCCGACACGATCGACCGCGCCCGCACCTACGGCCAGCGCGCCATCGACGCGCTCGGCCCTTTCCCCGCCGGCAAGGCGAAGACGGCGCTCACCGAGGCCGTCGAGTTCGCGATCGCCCGGGCCTATTGAGGTCCCGTCCCCAGCAGGCCGAGGCCCCGGGGCGGTGCGTGTAAAAAATGGTGACAGTTACGAATTTTCATCCGGGCGCGCGTCGCAGGGCTGCCCGGCGAAATTCGTAACTGTCACCATTTTTGTCGGATGAAAATTCGTAACTGTCACCATTTTTGTCCGCCTCGGGGAGCGGCTCGGTTGCCGGGTCGCACGGCCCCGCTGTAGGGCTCGGCTGTGAGCGCGCTCCCCATCGACGCCGTCCTCCCCGACCTCCTCGCCGCGCTCCGTCGCGAGTCCAACGCCGTGCTCGTCGCTCCGCCCGGCGCCGGCAAGACCACCGCGGTCGCCCCCGCCCTCCTTTCCGAGCCCTGGTGCTCGGGCGAGATCCTCCTTCTCTCCCCCCGCCGCCTCGCCGCCCGGGCCGCGGCCGAGCGGATGGCGGAGCTTGCCGGCGAGCGGGTCGGGGAGACGATCGGTTACGCGACACGGCTCGATTCGAAGCGCTCCGCCCGAACCCGGATCCTCGTTCTCACCGAAGGCATATTCCGGAACCGGATCCAGGCCGATCCGGAGCTGGCCGGCGTTTCGGCGGTGCTGTTCGACGAGGTCCATGAGCGAAGCCTCGACAGCGATTTCGGCCTCGCCCTCGCGCTCGACACGCAAGGCGCGCTCCGGCCCGACTTGAGGCTGGTCGCCATGTCCGCGACCCTGGACGGTGAACGCTTCGCCTTGTTGATGGCCACAGGGGAAAAGCCCGCCCCGGCGATCGAGAGCGAGGGCCGGAGCTTTCCGATTCTGCTTCGCCACCTCGGCCGCTCCGCCGAGAAGAGGGTCGAGGACGAGATGGCGGCGGCGATCCGCCGCGCCTTGGCGGAGTCCGAAGGCAGCCTGCTCGCCTTCCTTCCCGGAGTCGCCGAAATCGAGCGCACCGCCGAACGGCTGGAGGGGCTGCCCGCCGGAACCGACCTTCATCGACTCCACGGCAGCCTCGATCCCGGCGCCCAGCGCGCCGCGATCGCGGCGCCGCCGCCCGGCCGGCGCAAGATCGTGCTCGCGACCTCGATCGCGGAAACCAGCCTGACCCTCGACGGAGTTCGGATCGTCGTCGATTCCGGCCTCGCCCGCCGTCCCCGCTACGACCGATCCGCCGGGATCACGCGCCTTGTCACCGAGCGCGCCAGCCGCGCCGCCGTCGCCCAGAGGGCCGGCCGCTCGGGCCGGCAGGGGCCGGGGACCGTCTACCGATTGTGGGAGGAAGCCGCGACGGCGGGGCTGCCGCGTTTCGATCCTCCGGAGATATTGGAGGCGGACCTGTCGGCGCTCCTGCTCGACTGCGCGCTCTGGGGAGTCTCCGATCCGCGCGAGCTGCGCTGGCTCGATCCGCCGCCCGCCGCCGCCGTCGACGAGGCGCGCCGCCGTCTCTTCTCGATCGGCGCCCTCGGCGGGGACGGCCGCCCCACCGCCCACGGCAAGGCGATCGCCGCTCTGCCACTGCCGCCCCGCCTCGCGCACATGCTGGTCGAGGCTCGGGCCCGAGGCTGGGGCAGGACGGCGGCCGAGGTGGCGGTCCTGCTTTCGGAGCGCGGGCTCGGCGGCAACGACGTCGACCTGGAGTCGAGGCTTAGGCGCTGGCGAAGCGAGCGGGGCCAAAGGGCGGAGGCGGCGCGGGGGCTGGCGAAGCGGTGGGAGCAACTCACCCGTCATGACGGAGGCGCCAGCGGCGAAATCGGTCCCTGCCTCGCCCTCGCCTTTCCAGACCGTCTCTCGAAGCGCCGCGATTCCATCGGCGGGAATTGGATCAGCGTCGGCGGTCGCGGCTTCCGGCTCGATCCCCATTCGCCGCTCGCCCGCGAGACCTGGCTTGCCGTGGGCGAGGTCAGCGGCACCGCCGCCGGCGCCCGGATCCTGTCCGCCGCGGCGATCGGCGAGGCGCAGGTCGAGGCCCTGTTCGGAGAGCGGATCGAAAGCGGCGCCCAGCTCAGCTTCGACCCCTCGACCGGAACCGTCCGCGCCCGCCGCGGTCGCCGTCTCGGCGCGATAACCTTGTCCGAAGGGCAGGACATGAAAGCCTCGCCGGACGAGGTCGCGGCCGCGCTCGTCGAAGGGGTCCGCGGTCACGGCCTCCACCTCCTGCCCTGGAGCGAGGCCGCCCGATCGCTTCGCCGCCGCGCCGCCTTCGCCCGAGCCCACGATCCGGCCCTGCCCGATCTTTCGGACGAAACGCTCCTTGCCTCGCTCGACGAATGGCTGCCCTCGCTGGCCGCCGGCCGGCGCGGCCTGCGCGACGTCGATCCCGCCTCGCTGTCGGGGATCCTCGAGGCCCGCCTCGGCTGGGAAGGCCGCAAGACCCTCGACCGCCTCGCCCCGCACGCCTTCGAGACCCGGGCGGGCAGCAGCCACGCCATCGACTATGAAGCGGAAGCGGGCCCGACCGTCACCGTCCGGGTGCAGGCGCTTTACGGCCTGGCGGAGCACCCGGCGATCGCCGGCGGCCGGGTCCCGCTCGTCCTCAGCCTGACCTCGCCCGCCAGCCGCCCGATCCAGACCACCCGCGACCTTCCCGGCTTCTGGAGCGGCAGCTGGTCGGCCGTCGCCAAGGAGATGCGCGGCCGCTACCCCAAGCATCCCTGGCCCGACGATCCGGCCGCGGCGGATCCGACGCTGAGGACGAAGAAAGCGACGGCCCGCCGGCCGTAGCCGCCATCCCAAATACGGGGACACAATACCTAATTCCTTCAAATACGGGGACACAATACCTAATTCCTTGGTGAATAGGTATTGTGTCCCCGTATTGAGTGCCGGCCTCGCCGGGATGACGAGGTGTTGATTAAGCGGTCGAATCGGGGCACCAGCGACCGGCGAAAAGGAGCTTCGAATATGACGGCGGCGCGGATCTTCCAGCGGTCCAGGAATGCGATGCAGTCCGGCAACGCCCGCACCGGCGAGTGGCTGCTTCAGTTCGAATCGCACCGCCCGCACGTGCCCGATCCGCTCACCGGCTGGTCGGGCGGCGGCGACACCCAGGCGCAGGTGACGCTCGCCTTTCCGACGCTCGAGGCGGCCCAGGCCTATGCCGACAGGAACGGCATCGCCTGCCACCTCGTCCCGCCCGCCGAGCGCAAGCTCAGGCTCCAGGCCTATGCGGACAATTTCAAATAGGACGTCGCTAAATCCGCCCCGGCTTTTGCCGGGGAGGGGGACCATGCGAAGCATGGTGGAGGGTCTTGCTGAGTCCGAAGAAACCCCTCCACCACGCTTCGCGCGGACCCCCCTCCCCCGGAAAACCGAAGGAGGATTTTTAGAGCGTGATCGCTTGAGAATGAATCGCGGATTTTTTCCCGACATCGGCGTCACCCTGAACTTGTTTCAGGGTCCAGCTGGTCGCTCGCCCGGGAAGCGGAAAGCTGGATGCTGAAACAAGTTCAGCATGACGGGATGAG
>DASQLT010000006.1:0-15404 GCA_035629855.1 Allosphingosinicella sp. | reverse complement strand
CGACCGGGCGGGCGCCGCATGAGGAGCGAGACCTGCCGATAGGCCCATGAGTGCTTGGAGAGGTCGTCGTACACGCACAGCGCGTCGCGGCCGGTGTCGAGGAACTCCTCGCCCATCGCGACGCCGGCGTACGGCGCCAGGAACTGCAGCGGAGCCGGGTCCGACGCACCCGCGAACACGACGATCGTGTGCTCCATGGCGCCCGACTCCTCGAGCTGTCCCACCACCTGCGCCACCGTCGACTGCTTCTGGCCGATGGCGACATAGATGCAGTGGAGCTTGGTCTTGGGATCGTTGGCGGCGTTGACGGTCTTCTGGTTGATGAAGGTGTCGAGCGCCACCGCGGTCTTGCCGGTCTGGCGGTCGCCGATGATGAGCTCGCGCTGGCCGCGGCCGACCGGCACGAGCGCATCGAGCGCCTTCAAGCCGGTCTGCACCGGCTCGTGCACGCCTTTGCGCGGGATGATGCCGGGCGCCTTCACGTCGACGCGGCGGCGCTCGCTCGATTCGATCGGCCCCTTGCCGTCGATCGGGTTGCCGAGGCCGTCGACGACCCGGCCGAGAAGCGCCTTGCCGACGGGAACGTCGACGATGGTTCCGGTGCGGCGGCAGGTGTCGCCCTCGCGGATCGCGCTGTCGTTGCCGAAGATGACGACTCCGACGTTGTCGGCTTCCAGGTTGAGCGCCATGCCTTTGATATCGCCGTCGAACTGCACCATCTCGCCGGCCTGGACGTTGTCGAGCCCGTAGATTCGGGCGATGCCGTCGCCGACGGAGAGCACGGTCCCGACCTCGGAGACTTCGGCGTCGGTGCCGAAGCTCGCGATCTGATCGCGGATGACCTTGGAGATTTCAGCGGCGCGGATGTCCATTTTCAGCCTTTCATCGCTTGCGCGAGGGTATTGAGTTTGGTTCGGATGGAGCCGTCGATCATCTGGGAGCCGATCTTGACGACCAGCCCTCCCAAGATGGTGGGGTCGATGCTCAAATCAACGGCGACGTCGCGGCCGAGCCGGCTCTTGAGATTGGCCTTGAGGGCGGTGACCTGCGAATCGTCGAGCGGGTGGGCGGAGACCACCTCCGCGGTAACCTCGCCGCGGTGGAGGGCGGCGAGCAGGTTGAAGTTGCGAATGATCGCCCCGATTTGGCTGAGCCGCCGGTTCTGGGCGAGCACGCCGAGGAAATTGGTGGTGACCGGGTCGAGCCGCATCGCCTCGGCGAGGCCGGCCACGCCCTTCAGGGCGTCGTCGCGCCGGGTCAGCGGGCTGGTCGTCAGCGACCGAAGATCCTCCGAATCGGCGAGCGCCTGCTTCAGCGAGGCGAGGCTCGCGCCGACCGCCTCCAGCTGCCGCTCGTCGCGCGCCAGCTCGAACAGGGCCATCGCATAACGCCCCGCCAGACTTGCCTGAATGCCGCCGGAATTCTCCACGCGCGCCTCTACTCCCAGATCGGAATTTGACCCATGATATGAAGCGCGCTCGGCGCCTCGGGTCAGGTCGCGGGCGCCCTAGCAGGGGCTTTGCTGCGATGCAAGGCGGCGTCCGTCTTGCGGAGCTGCTTCGTCATCCCGGCGAAAGCCGGGACCTCGGGGAGACCCGCCGGGATTTCTCGTCCTGGGGTCCCGGCTTCCGCCGGGATGACGGATCGGGTTTGATCGCAAGGCTCGGGATGTAGGTCCCGAGAAACGAGCCTAGAAGGTTTGAATGGAACAGACGCTCACCCCCGATCCCGACTCCGCCTGGACCGCCGTGCTTCGCCGCGATCGCTCCATGGACGGCCGCTTCGTCACCGGCGTGCTCACCACCGGAATCTACTGCCGCCCGTCCTGCGCCGCCCGGCATCCGAAGCGCGAGAACGTCCGCTTCTTCGCCGACGGCGCCGAGGCCGCGGCGGCGGGGCTCAGGCCCTGCCTGAGGTGCCGGCCCGACGACGTCAGCCGCGACTGCGCGGCGGTCGAAGCGGCTCTGCAGCTGATCGACATGGCCGAGGAACCGCCTTCGCTGGAGCAGCTTGCCGCCCGCGCCGGCTATTCCCCTTTCCACTTCCACCGCCTGTTCAAGCGCGCGACCGGGATCACTCCGGCCGCCTACGCCCGAGGAAAGCGAGCCAGAGCCATGACCGAAACCCTTGCCGCCGACGGCCGAGTCACCGACGCCATCTACGATTCCGGCTATTCGGGCCCCGGCCGCTTCTACGCCGACGTGTCCGACCGGCTCGGAATGACTCCGACGCGCTGGCGCGACGGCGGCCGCGGTGAGACGATAAGCTGGGCCACCGCGGAAACGTCGCTCGGAACGATGCTGGTCGCCGCTACGGCGCGCGGCATCTGCCGGCTCTCGTTCGACGAGGGCGAGGCCGAGCTGGAGCGCCGCTTTCCAAACGCCTCGATCGTTCCGGGCGGGGCGGCCATGGCCGAGCTGGTGGACCGCACCGTCGCGGCCGTGGAAGCGCCGGAGCGGCCGCACGATCTGCCGCTCGACGTCCGCGGCACCGCCTTCCAGGAAGCCGTCTGGCGCGAGCTCGCCCGGATTCCGCCGGGCGAGAGCCTCTCCTACGCCGCGCTGGCGGCGCGTGCGGGGCGGCCGCAAGCGGTTCGGGCGGCCGGAACGGCCTGCGGCTCCAATCAGATCGCGATCCTTATCCCCTGCCACCGCGCCCGCCGCGGCGACGGCTCGCCCGGCGGCTATGCCTACGGGCTGGAGCGCAAGGCCAGCCTGCTGGAGCGGGAGGGCTGGCGGGGCTAGGGCCCGTCAAAGGAAGGAATAAGGGTCGACGTCCACCGTCACCCTCACTCCGCGTGGCCAGCTCAGCTTGCCGAGCCAGTCGCGGATCACGTCCTGCATGTCGACCGATCGGGCGGCGTGGACGAGGAGGCGCTGGCGGTGGCGGCCGCGAAGCATTGCGAGCGGCGCCGGAGCCGGGCCGAACACCGCCATATTCTCCACCCGCGGCGCCGACCGGCCGATCAGCTTCGCCGCTTCCGTCGCCTCGCCCGAATCCTCGGAGGAGATGACGATCCCGGCCAGCCGACCGAAGGGCGGCATCGCCGCCTCGCGCCGGGACTGGGTCTCGGCGGCGTAGAAACTCTCGGAATCGCCGCTGACCAGGGCCTCGATCACGGCCGCCGAAGGCTCGTGGGTCTGGACCAGGACCCGGCCCGGTTTCTCGCCGCGCCCGGCGCGCCCGGCGACCTGGGCGATCTGCTGGAAGGTCCGCTCGGCCGCGCGCAGGTCGCCGCCCTGAAGGCCGAGGTCCGCGTCGACGACTCCGACGAGGGTGAGGTTGGGAAAATGATAGCCTTTGGTGACCAGCTGGGTGCCGACGACGATATCGATCTCGCCCGCTTCCATCCGCCCGACGAACTCGGCAGCCTTGGCCGGCGACCAGATCGTGTCCGACGTGACGACGGCCGTTCGAGCGTCCGGAAACAAGGCGGCGACCTCGTCGGCGATCCGCTCCACCCCCGGTCCGACCGGAACCAGGCTCCCTTCCTCGCCGCATTCCGGGCAGGCATTGGGCGGCGGCATCATATGCCCGCAATGATGGCAGGCGAGGCGGTGGACGAGCCGGTGCTCGACCATCCAGGCGGTGCAATTGGGGCATTGGAAACGGTGGCCGCAATGGCGGCACAGGGTCAAAGGCGCATAGCCGCGGCGGTTGAGGAAGAGCAGGGCCTGCTCGCCCCGTTCCAGAATCTGCTCCAGCTCCCGGACCAGCCGCGGCGCCAGCCATCGCCCGCGCGGCGGCGGATCGGCGGTGAGGTCGAGCGCCTCGATCTCGGGCATCTCCGCGACTCCGTAGCGCTCGGGCAGCTTCACCTCGGTATAGACCCCGATCTCCGCCATCTGCCGGGATTCGATGGCGGGCGTCGCCGAGGCCAGGACGATCGGGATCGCCTCGAGCTTGGCCCGCATCACCGCGACGTCGCGGGCGTGGTACGGAACGCCTTCTTCCTGCTTGAAGCTGGTCTCGTGGGCCTCGTCGACGACGATCAGGCCGAGCTTGGGATAGGGCAGGAAAAGCGAGGAGCGGGCGCCGACCACCACCTTGGCGTCACCGCTCGCGATCGCCCGCCAGGCGCGGCGGCGCTGCGACTGCCTAAGGCCCGAATGCCAGGCGACCGGCTCATGCCCGAAGCGGGCCGCGAAGCGCTTGAGGAAGGGCTCGGTCAGAGCGATCTCGGGCAGCAGGACGAGCGTTTGACGCCCGAAGCGAAGCGCTTCGGCCACCGCCTCGAAATAGACTTCGGTCTTGCCCGAGCCGGTGACTCCGTCGAGGAGGAAGGGCGCGAACTCGGCCCTCCGGACCGCCTCGACGAAGACCAGTGCCGCGGCCTCTTGCGCCGGCTCGAGCTCGGGCGGCGAATGGTCGGCGTCGGGCAGTGGGAAGGGATCGTCCACCGACACTTCCACCGCTTCGATCGCGCCCGCCTTGACGAGGCCGCGAATGACCCCGTCCGACACCCCGGCCGAGATCGCCAGCTCCCGGACCAGCCCCTGCCGCTCGCCGATCCGCTCCAGCGCCTGCGCCCGCTGCGCGGTCAGCCGCTCCGGAACGAAGCCGGTGGCCCGGTATTCGGTGACCGTCCTGCCCCCGTCCAAGGCGCTCGCCGAGGCCAGAGCCATGCGAAGCACGGAGGCGAGCGGAGCGAGATAATAATCGGCGGTCCACTCGATCAGCCGCCTCAGCGAGCCGGCCAGCGGCGGCAGGTCGTAGGCCTGGAGCAGCGGCCGAAGGCGGTTGTCGCCGACTTCCTCGGTCGCCAGCTTGTCGGGCTCCCAAACCACCCCCACCATCTGCCGAGGCCCCAAGGGCGCGAGCACGATCGACCCCGGCGCCACCTCCATGCCGTGCGGCACCCGGTAATCGAGCGGGCCCAGAGCGGCGTTGAGCAGGAGGACTCGGCAGCGGTTCATCTGGGCCTAGATCGAGTCGCGCGCGGGAAAACACAACCTGCAGGGTAGCGGAATGCGGAATCGATACGGGGAGGGAGTGCAACAAGCCGCGCAGCAGGCCGTTACGCCGCCATGACCCATCCACTCTCCCGCCGAAGCCTCATCGCCGCCGGCCTCGCTGTCCCGCTCCTCGCGCTTCCCGGCTGCGTCACCCGCCTCGGCGACGTCCCCGATCTCGAGCCTGCGATCCGGCGCCTGCTCACCCTTTCCTCGCAGCGCGCCTTCGCCCGGCTGCTGGCCGACGAGGGCTTCTTCCGCGACGATATCGCCCGGATCCAGCCGCCGCCCCAGCTCGGCGGAAGGGCGGTGACGGCGGCGCTCGCGGTGGCGCTGGGGACTCGCGGGGTCCAGGATCGGCTGCTCCGGGTCGTCAACCAAGCGGCGGCGGAGGGCGCCCGCCGGGCGGCGCCAATCGTCTACGATTCGATCCGGGACATGACGATCGCCGACGCCCGAAGGATCGCCCGCGGCGGGCCGACCGCGGCCACCGACCATCTCGCCCGGTCGATGGGCGAGCGGATTTTCGACGCGATCTTTCCGGGCGTCGGCGAGGCGCTTCGCCTGGCAGAGAATGGCGTGATCCAGCGGGTCCTGGAATATGCGACCGGGATCAATTTCCCCGGCCTCCAGGCCGACGTCACCCGCAAGACCGCCGCCGCCCTCTACCGAGCCATCGGCCGCGAGGAAGCCGCGATCCGGGCCGATCCGAACTGGGCCGGCGACCCGCTGCTGGCGGGATTGTTCGGCTAATCCGTCATCCCGGCGAAAGCCGGGACCTCGGGGAGACCCGCCGAGACCTTCCGGCCTGGTGCCCCGGCCTTCGCCGGAATGACGCAATCATTCGAAAGTCCGCCGCCGCAGCCCCGGAAGCATCGCCGCCTGAGCCGCCGCCCGAGCCACCAGGAACAGGCTGAACGCCAGCCAAAGGCCGTGATTGCCCCGATCCGCCGCCGCGAACAGCAATCCCGCATAGACGATGCAGGCCGCCCCCATCGTCAGGAGCATCGCCCGGGTCCAGGTCGCGCCGATATAGATTCCGTCGAACACGTAGGAGCTGACGCCCAGCACCGGCAGCAATACCGCCCAGGGGACGTAGACGAGCGTCGTCGCGACCACTCCCGGATCGGTGCTGAAGGTGGCGGCGAAGCTCCCTCCGGCGGCCGCATAGAGCAGGCTGAACAGGGCGCCCCCCGCAAGGCCCCAGAGCAGCAGCGCCTTCACCAGCGCGTCGAACCGGCGCCGGTCCTTCGCCCCCACGGCCTCGCCGCACAGCACCTGGGCCGAGCTTTCGAAGCCGTCGAGGATGAGGGCCGACAGGATGAACAGCTGATAGAGGATCCCGTTCGCCGCCAGCACCAGCGGACCCTGCTGGGCGCCCTGGCGGGTGAGCAGCAGGATGGCCGCGGTGAGGAGAAGGGTTCGAAGGAAAAGGTCGCGGTTCAGCCGAAGCAGGGCGCCGATGCTCGCCGCATTCCAGGTTTCGCGCCGCCCGGCCGAAGCCAGCGCCGCCCGCGCCGGCGCCTGGCGCGCCGTCACGGCCAGCAAAGCGAGGGTCTTGCCGCCCTCCGACAGCAAGGTGGCGGCGGCCACGCCCGCAACGCCCCAGCCGAAGCTCAGGACGAAGAGCAGGTCGAGCGCGATGTGGATGAGGTTGGAGAGGATCTCGGTCCAAAGCACCGCCCGGACCCGCCGCCGCCCGATCAGCCAGCCCATCAGGGCGACGTTGGCGAGCCAGAGCAGGCCGCCCCAATAGCGGATCCCGACATAGATTCCGGCCTCCCAGGCAACGCCGCCGCGGGCGTGGAGAAGCTCCATCCCCCACGGTACGAGCAGCGGCTTGAGCGCCAGCAGGACGAGCCCGATCGCCAGCGACAGCCCCAGCGCCCGAGCCAGGGTCGCCGCCTGCGCCGCCTCGTCGCCGCGGCCGGCCGCCTGGGCGGTGAGGGCGACCGTTCCGGTCCTCAGGAAGTTGAAGACGATGAGCAGGCCCATCATGAACTTGGCGCCCAGCTCGACCCCCGCCTGGGGCTCGGCCAGCCCGAGCTGGCCGATCACCCACAGGTCGGCGATCCCGAACAAAGCGGTCGCGACGTTGGTCAGCATCGAGGGCAAGGCGATCGCCCAGATCGCCCGGTTCAGCTCCCGCCGCTCATCTAAGGTCGCCAAGGTTCGCTTCCGCCGATTCGATACTCTGTGGGATGGATGCCCTATTCCGTTCGGGCCGAGCCTGTCGAAGCCCTTTCCTTCTCCTTGACCGGAAGGGAGGGCTTCGACAGGCTCAGCCCGAACGGTGTTTCCCTATTGACCGCCCAGCTCTAGAAGGCCGGCAAATCCCGATTCAAGGACTGACACCCATGAAATTCTTCGTCGACACCGCCGACACCGCCGAGATCCGCGACCTTGCGGAAACCGGCCTGCTCGACGGGGTCACCACCAATCCGTCACTCATCCACAAGGCCGGACGCGACTTCCTCGAAGTGGTTCGCGAAATCTGCTCGATCGTTCCCGGGCCGGTCTCGGCGGAGGTCGTCGCGACCGATCACTCCGAGATGATCCGCGAGGCCGAGGTGCTCAGGAAGATCGCGGACAATATCGCGGTCAAGGTTCCGCTCACCCTCGACGGGCTGAAGACCTGCAAGGCGCTGACCGGGGAGGGGACGATGGTCAACGTCACCTTGTGCTTCACCGCCAACCAGGCCCTGCTCGCGGCCAAGGCGGGCGCCACCTTCATCTCGCCCTTCGTCGGCCGCCACGACGACACCGGCTTCGACGGAATGCAGATCATCTCCGAGATCCGCACCATTTACGACAATTACGATTTCGAGACCCAGATCCTGGTCGCGAGCATCCGCCACCCGATCCACGTCCTCCAATCGGCAATGATCGGCGCCGACGTCATGACGGCGCCGCCCGCCGTCATCCGCCAGCTCTTCAAGCATCCGCTGACCGACAAGGGCCTTGAAGGCTTCGCCGCCGATTGGGCCAAGACCGGCCAGAAGATCGGCTGAAGCTGGGGAGGGAGGTACACCCCCTCCGTCATCCCGGCGAAAGCCGGGACCTCAGGTCGAGAACACACAGAGGGTCTCCCCGAGGTCCCGGCTTCCGCCGGGATGACGCAGTCGCCGGTCTCGTCATCCTGGACCTGATCCGGGATCCATGAGCACCGCCGGTCGCGAATCTGCGCACCCGTGTTTATGGATCCGGCTTTCGCCGGGAGGACGACCCCTCATCTCACGATGTCAAAGAGCCCAGGGCAGTCCGCGACTCGCCCACGACCCGATATAATAGGAAGAATCCTACAATACAAGAACAAAAGCAGAAAATATTTTTCGCGGCAAAAAATGGCCATCGCTTCTTAATCTTATCCGGTTTAGATTCCTCGCCGTGGGCAAGGTGATCAACTTCGAGGACCGGGCGGTCGCCAAGCTTCGCGCCCGGGTCGCGGCGGCGGAGGAGGCCAATCAGGATCTCATCGCCTTCGCCCGCGGCCATTCGGGCGCCGTCGCCTCGATCCATGAGGCGGTGCTGGCGGCGATCGAGGCGGAGGGCTTCGACCATCTCATCCATATCGTCACCCAGGAATGGCCCCAGATCCTGGGCCTCGACGCCGTCGCCGTCGCCTTGTTCGCGGGCGACAAGGGCGTCCGGGCCGACGCCTCGGGCCTCCAGTTCGTCGACGTCCGGGTCATCCGCCGCTCGCTCGAGGGTCTCGACGGAGTGGTCCTTCGCGGAGTTGGCCGCGGCCATCCCCTGTTCGGCCCCGCCTGCGAGCTGATCCGGGCCGAGGCGTTGGTGCGCCTCGACAGCGAGCCGCCTTTGCCGAGCGGCCTCCTCGCCCTCGGCCAGCGCGAGGAGCAGGGCTTCGAGACCCGACACGGCTCCGAACTGCTCATGTTCCTGGGCCGAGTCCTCACCCGCTCGATGGGCCGGTGGCTGATCCCCTGACCGGCCATCCCGCCGCCGAAACCGCGTTTCGCTGGCGGAACCATCTCGCTAACGACCGCCGCCGCTCGCCCCATACGGTGCGGGCTTACATCGCGACCGCGCATCGCCTGATCGACTTCCTCGCCCGGCATCTCGGCGGAGCGGTCGACGGCCCCGCCCTCGCCGGCCTCGAAGCCAAGGACCTTCGCGCCTTTCTCGCCCACAGGCGGGGGGAGGGGCTGGGCAACAGCTCGGCCGCGCGCGAGCTTTCCGCCGTCCGCGCCTTTCTCGCCTTCGCCGCGGGCGAGCGCGGGGGGGAGCCGAGCCTGCCCCGGCTGAAAGGCCCGAAGCGCCCCCGGAGCGTGCCCCGGCCGGTCGCGCCCGACGACGTCGTCGCCCTCGCCGAGGAAGTCGGCGAGGACTCCAGCGCGGAATGGATCGCGGCGCGCGACCAGGCGGTGCTTCTACTCCTCTACGGCTCGGGCCTTCGGGTCGCCGAGGCGCTCGGCCTCACCGGCGCCGCTCTGCCCCTCGGCGAGGCGTTGAGCGTCACCGGCAAGCGGGCGAAGACCCGGATCGTTCCCCTGCTCGTGCCGGTGCGGGAAGCGATCGAGCGCTATCTGTCGATCTGCCCTTATCCCATGGCGAGCGACGAGCCCTTGTTCCGGGGCGCCCGCGGCGGGCCCTTGAACGGCGAGATGATCCGCCGGGTCGTCCGCCGGGCCCGGGCGCGCCTCGGCCTGTCGGACCGAACGACGCCCCACGCCTTGCGGCACAGCTTCGCCACCCACCTCCTCGGCCGCGGCGCCGACCTGCGCTCGCTTCAGGAGCTGCTCGGCCACGCCAGCCTCTCCTCGACCCAGATCTACACCGCCGTCGACGCCGCCCACCTGCTCGACGTCTACCGAAACGCCCATCCGAGGGCGTGACCGTAATCGGTGCCAAGCACCGATTACGCATCCAAGGGCCTGATTTGCCTCCCCATCGCGAAGCGATGGGGAGGGGGACCACACGAAGTGTGGTGGAGGGGTACAAGGCACCGAGCGCGGTGGATCGGGCGGGCGACGGCGGAGGCCGAGCCATCTACCCCTCCGCCAAGCTTCGCTTGGTCCCCCTCCCCATCTTCGATGGGGAGGCAAATCAGGGATGCCGTCTCCGCCAGGTCAGCTGGCGCCAGACGTAGGCGACGACGATCAGGACGATGATCGCGGTCGACAGCGGCCCCAATATCTTCTCGACATCGTTGAACGCCATGCCCAGGCCCCATCCCGCCGTCGCCAGGATCGCGGTCCAGGCCACGGTGCCGAGGGTCGACCAGATGAGGAAGGTCTTGAGGCGCATGCTGAGCAGGCCGGCCGGGATCGAAATGACGGAGCGGATGGTCGGGAGCATCCGGCCCACCGAGACGATCGTCCCTCCGAAGCGGCCGAACAATCGCTCGGCTTTCTCGACATCGTCCCAGTCCATCGTCAGCCAGCGCCCATAATTCTCGATGAACGGCCGGAAGCGCTTCATCCCGATCACCCGCGCCAGCGCGTACCAGAAGAGGTTGCCGAGCATTGCGCCCGCGGTTCCGCTGGCGATCACTCCCCACAGGGTCAGCGGTCCCCGCGCCGCCCGAGCGCCCGCGACCGGCATGATCACTTCGGAAGGGATGGGCGGAAAGATCGTCTCGAGCAACATCAGCAGGAAGATGCCGACATAGCCCGTCTGGTCGATGAGGCGGATCGTCCAGTCGCCCATGTTCAGGAAAGCTTCGCTTCGATCGCGTCCCAGATCATTCCCGGAGTGTCGGTGCCGTTATATTTGTCGATGGCGACGATTCCCGTGGGCGAGGTGACGTTGATCTCGGTCAGCCATTTGCCCCCGATCACGTCGATCCCGACGAACAGCAGGCCGCGCGCCTTGAGCTCGGGCGCGAGCGCCGCGCAAATCTCCCGCTCGGTCCCGGTGAGCTCGGTCTTCGCCGCCGAGCCGCCGACGGCCAGGTTCGAGCGGATCTCGCCGGCGCCGGGGATCCGGTTGATCGCCCCGGCCACCTCGCCGTCGACGAGGACGATCCTCTTGTCGCCCTGAGCGATCTCGGGGAGGAAGGCCTGGACGACATGGGGCTCGCGATAGGCCGCGTTGAACATCTCGATCAAAGCCGAGAGGTTGGCGCCGTCGCGGCCGACCTTGAACACCGCCTTGCCGGCGTTGCCGTGGAGCGGCTTGATCACGATCTCGCCATGCTTCTCGAGGAAGTGGCGGGCCGCTCCGAGGGATCGGGTGAGGAGGGTAGGGGGCATGAAGCGGGCGAAATCGAGCACCCAGATCTTCTCGGGCGCGTCGCGCACCGAGGCGGGATCGTTGACGACCAGGGTTTCCCCCCGGATCCGCTCGAGCAGGTGGGCCGCGGTGATGTAGCCGAGGTCGAACGGCGGATCCTGCCGCATCAGCACGACGTCGGCGTCGCGGCCGAGGTCGAGAAGGAGCGGGTCGCCCAGGGTGAAATGATCGCCCCGGACCGGCCGAACCGTCACCGGCCACGCCATCGTCCACAGGCGCCCTTCCGCATAGGTCAGATCCTCCGCCTTATGATAAAACAGGACGTGGCCGCGCTTTTGCGCTCCGAGCATGATGGCGAAGGTCGAATCGCCTTCGATGTTGATCCCCTCCAGGGGATCCATTTGGACGGCGACGCGAAGGCTCATGGCGCGCGCTTAGCGGGGCTGGGCGGCGCTGTCATCCGTGCCAGATATTGGCCAGGTGCCGGGGCAGCCGCCGCGGCACGATGAAAATGGCGTCGAGCCGGATGTCGTCGCCGGCGCGCGTATAGCGATGGGCGAGCGCCTCGGCCGCGGCCGCCACCCGCCGAAGCCGCCATTCGTCGAGCGCCAGGCCGGCTTCCTCCGCCGTCGCCCTCGCCTTCACCTCGACGAACGCCACGATCGTTCCGCGCCGGGCGACGAGGTCCACTTCGCCCACCGGAGTCCGGACCCTCCGGCCCAATATCTTCCAGCCCTTGAGCTGGAGCCAGAGAGCGGCGAGCTTTTCCGCCCGCCGCCCGCCTCGCTCCGCCCGCTGCCGCTTCATTTGAGCTTAAGCGCCCGCTCATAGGCCTGGCGCCTCGGCACTCCGAGCGTCTCGGCCACCTCGGCCGCCGCCCGCGACGCCGAGAGCCGCCCCATCGCCTCGCGCAGCGCCAGGTCGACCTGCGCCTCGCTGGCGGCTTCCGCCTCGCCCGGAGGCGCGACGACGATGACGATCTCGCCTTTGGGCGCCGCCTCCGAATAGCGCTCCGCAAGCTCGGAGAGCGTCCCGGTCACCGTCTCCTCGAACTTCTTGCTGATCTCCCGAGCCACCGCCGCGTCGCGGTCGCCGAGGCCGGCTCGAAGCGCCTGAAGCGTGGCAGCGAGGCGAGGGCCGCTTTCGTAAAGGACCAGGGTCGCCCGAACCGAAGCGACCTCGGCAATCGCATTCGCCTTGGCGCCGCCTTTGGGCGGGAGGAAGCCGAGGAACAGGAAGCGGTCGGTCGGGAGCCCCGCCAGGGTCAGGGCGGCGACGACGGCGCAAGGGCCGGGAAGGGTGGTCACCGGGATCCCGGCGGCCCGGGCGTCGCGCACCAGCTTGTAGCCCGGATCGGAAATGAGCGGAGTGCCCGCGTCCGAGACCAGGGCCACCGCCCCATGCCGCATCCGCTCCAGAAGCTGCGGCCTCACCCGCTCGGCATTATGGTCGTGATAAGGCAACATCGGGCGCTTCACCCCGATATGATGGAGGAGCTTGGCCGTGACCCGGCTGTCCTCGACGGCGATCAGATCCGCTTGCGCCAGCATTTCGGCCGCGCGGGGGCTGAGATCGGAAAGATTGCCGATAGGGGTCGCGACGATATAGAGGCCGGGTGGTAGCGCGTTCATGAGGATGAGGGTCATGGCAGAGCAATCCCCCGGGTCGCAAGCGCGGCGCAACATTCTCGGCCTCGGCGCCTCGGCCCTGATGGCCATGGCCCTGGCCGGTTGCCAGCTCGTGCCCAAGCCTCGCCCCGATCTGCCGCCGGAGGCGGCGCCGGAGGAAATCGAGCGGCCGCGCGAAGAGGCGCCGGGTCCCCAGCTTCCGCCGGAAGAGACCCGCAACCGGGTCGCCGTTCTGGTTCCGACCTCGGGTTCCAACGCCGGGGTCGGCCAGTCGATCGCCAACGCCGCCAACCTCGCCTTGCTCGACGCCGGCGGCGACCGGATCCGAATCACCGTCTACGACACCGCCCGAGGCGGCGCGGTCGAGGCGGCCAACCAGGCGCTTGCCGACGGCAACGGCCTGTTCCTCGGCCCGCTCCTCGCCGAAGACGTCCGGGCGGTCGCTCCGGTCGCTCGCCGCGCCGACGTCCCGGTGATCAGCTTCTCGAACGACAGCAGCGTCGCCGGCAACGGGGTCTATCTGATGGGCTTCACGCCCGGCCAGTCGATCGCGCGGGTCGTCGGCCATGCGCGAAGCGCCGGGCTCGAGCGTTTCGGAGCGCTTGCGCCGGTGGGCGTCTACGGCCGCCGCGCCTCGGACGCGATGGTCGGAGCGGTCGAGGATGAAGGCGGACGCCTCGTCGCCATGCAGAGCTACGACGGCGGGCCGGCGGCGGTCAGGACCGCCGTCGCCAGGCTCTACGCCCAGGGCGGTTACGACGCCGTCCTGATCGCCGACGGCGGCCGTGGCGCCGCCGCCGCCGCGCCGCTCCTGAAGAGCGGAGCGAATGCGCGGACCCGGCTGCTCGGAACCGAATTGTGGGCGACGGAGACCGGCCTCGGCCGAACCGCGGCGCTTCGCGGCGCCTGGTATGCGAGCGTCGGCGATTCGATGTTCAATCAGCTTCGCACCCGTTATCGCGCCCGCTACGGCGCCAATCCCTACCGGCTCGCCAGCCTCGGCTACGACGCCGTGCTCCTGACCGTCCGGATCGCCAAGACCTGGCGCCTCGGCCGCCCCTTCCCGGAGCGCGAGCTTCGCGACCCGACCGGCTTCTCCGGAGTCGACGGTCCCTTCCGCTTCACCGAGTCCGGAATAGCCGATCGCTCGCTCGAGGTGCGCGAGGTCACGGCGAGCGGGACGATCGTCGTGTCGCAGGCGCCGAGAAGCTTCGACTGAGGGGGCAGGGGACGGCCAAGCCGTCATGCTGAACTTGTTTCAGCATCCAGGGTCGAACCGCCTTGCGGGCGGAAAGCTGGACCCTGAAACAAGTTCAGGGTGACGGCGAGGTGACGATCTCCGCGAGTATGCCGTCGAGCAGGAGCCGCCCCGCCGGCGTCACGATTAGCCGGCCATCCCCCTGCGCCAGCAGCCCATGGCCCTCCAGCCGCTCGACCGCTCCGAGATCCAGCCGGCTCTCCACCGCTGCGATCTCGACCCCTTCGCTGAGCCGAAGCCCCATCAGCAGCGCCTCGCTCGCCTGCTCGCCCGCGCTAAGTTCGGTCTCTTCGCAGATTCCGTGGCCGTTGCGCTCCAGCGCCGCCAGCCAATTCTCCGGCTTGCGGTGGCGCTGGGTCGCCGTCCCGCCGCGCCGGCCGTGCGCTCCGGGGCCCACTCCGAGATACGGCCGGTAGCGCCAGTAAGCGAGATTGTGGCGGCTCTCCTCGCCCGGTCGGGCGTGGTTGGAGATTTCGTAGGCGGGAAGCCCGGCGCCCTCCGTCATCGCCTGGGTCAGTTCGTATAGCGCCGCAGCCTCGTCCGGATCGCGCGGCTCGAGCGCTCCGCGAGCGGCCATGGCGGCGAAGCGGGTGCCGGGCTCGATGGTCAGCTGATAGAGCGAGAGGTGGCCGGTGCCGAAGCCGAGCGCCCGGCCGAGATCCGCGGCCCAGGCCGTTTCGCTCTGGCCGGGGAGCGCGTAGATGAGGTCGAAGCTGACTCGTCCGAAGCAGGCTTGCGCCGTCTCCAGCGCCGCCAGCCCCTCCGCAGCGCCATGGGCTCGTCCGAGGAAATGCAGCGCGTCATCGTCGAGCGACTGAAGGCCGAGCGACACCCGGTTCACACCCGCCGCCGCGAGGTCGGCGAAGCGCGCCGCCTCGACCGAAGAGGGGTTCGCCTCGAGGGTGATCTCGGCGTCCGGGGCCAGTCCCCAATGCCCCCGGGCCGCCTCGATCAGCGCCGCCACCGTCGCCGGCTCCATCAGCGAGGGCGTTCCGCCGCCGAAGAAGATCGAGGTGATCGGACGGCCGGGAAAGGCCTCCGCCTCCCAGGCCAGGTCGCGGAGGAGCGCCTCGCGCCAGGCCGACTGATCCACGGACTCGCGGACGTGGCTGTTGAAGTCGCAATAAGGGCATTTGGAAACGCAGAACGGCCAATGGATGTAGAGGGCCAGGCTCCCTTCCCCTTCAGGAGTGTCGGGTTGGACTGCCCCCGGCAGTCCAAGCCCGGTCCGGGGGACCGGGGCTTCGGCTACGACCCGATCTTCGTCCCGGCCGGCCATGACATCACCTTCGGCGAGATGGACCCGGCGGACAAGCACCGGATCAGCCACAGGGCGGACGCGTTCGGCAAGCTGGTCGCGGCGCTGCTGTG
>DASQLT010000005.1:0-64413 GCA_035629855.1 Allosphingosinicella sp. | reverse complement strand
CCTGCACCGCCACCGCCACCGCCACCACCGCCGCCGCAGCAGGGGAATTAGATCATGCCCAGCACCGCGAACGACCGGCTCACCGTCATCTACAACGCCTACAAATCTGCCTTTGCCCGCCGGGCCGCCGATCTGAAGGAGGCCACGACTTCGGATCAGGTTCAGGCGATCATGGACAATGTCGATGCGCTCGAGGGCAGCTATCTGGACGCCGCCCGGACGTCGCTCGACGCCACCGGGCCCGATATCGAAGCCTGCTACCAGGCGGCGCTGTTTGCGACCGCGGCGATCGACAAGGCCTACGCCCAGGGCAAGGCTCTGGCCGAACGCATCACCGCGGTCTCGGGCGTGGTGGCGGCGGTCGGCAACCTGGTGACCAAGGCCGCTGGGGTGTCGTGAGCCTAAACCGTCATCCCGGCCAAAGCCGGGATCTCAGGGAGGCCCGCAGAGCCTTTTTCGGCCTGAGGTCCCGGCTTTCGCCGGGATGACGCGGGTTACTCGAACTCCAGGATCACCGCGTCCACCGCAAGGCTGTCCCCCGGCCTGGCCGAGACCGACTTCACGATCCCGATTTTCTCGGCGCGCAGGATGTTCTCCATCTTCATCGCCTCGACCACGGCGAGCGGCTGACCCGCCTCGACCTTGTCGCCCTCGCCGACGTTGAGAACGGTGAGCAGGCCGGGCATCGGGCACAGGAGGAACCTGGACAGGTCCGGCGGCACCTTCTCGATCATGAAGCGGCTGAGCTCGGCGACATGCGCCGGCAGCACTTCGACGAGATGGGAAGCCCCGCGCGTCGTCAGCCGCCATTGCCGGCCGCGGCGCACGACCTGGACGATTCGGCTGCGGCCGTCGATCACCCCCTTGAACAGCCTCTGCCCGGGCTCCCAGCGCCCGATCATCTCGCGCCCCTCGCCTTCGTCCAGATAAGCGAGAAGGCCGCCCTCGAAGCCGTCGAACCTGATGGCGAAGCTGTGCCCGCCGAGCCGGACCACCCGCTCCTCCGGCGGAGTCACCGGAGCGCCGAGCTGGCCGCTCACCGAGCAGGCATGAGCCTCGGTCTCCATCGCCAGCATCGCGCCGATCGCCGCCAGATCCTCGATCAGGCAATCGTCGGCCGGAGCGCCCTCGAAGCCTTCGGGATATTCTTCGGCGATGAAGCCGGTGGTGAGCCGCCCCTCGCGGAAGCGCGGATGCTGCATCAGCGCGGAGAGGAAGTCGACATTGTGGCCGATCCCCTCGATGACGAAGGAGTCGAGCGCCTCGACCTGACGGTCGATGGCCTCTTCCCGGGTCGGCGCCCAGGTGATCAGCTTGGCGATCATCGGATCGTAGAACATGGAGACTTCGCCGCCCTCTTCGACGCCGTCGTCTATGCGCACCTTGCTCCCCTCCCCTTTAGGGGAGGGGCTGGGGGTGGGGGATGTCGGAGGCCCCGCTGGGTCGGATGACAGGCCCCACCCCAACCCCTCCCCTGAAGGGGAGGGGCTCACCGCCGGCGCCCGATACCGCACCAGCCGCCCGGTCGAAGGCAGGAAGCCGCGATAGGGGTCCTCGGCATAGACCCGGTTCTCGATCGACCAGCCGTTCAGCTTGACGTCCTGCTGGCTGAACGGCAGCGGCTCGCCCGCCGCGATCCTGATCATCAGCTCGACGAGATCGAGTCCGGTCACTTCCTCGGTCACCGGATGCTCGACCTGGAGGCGGGTGTTCATCTCGAGGAAGTAGAAGCTGCGGTCGCCGCCGGCGATGAACTCGACGGTGCCGGCGCTGAAATAGCCGACCGCGCGTGCCAAGGCGACGGCCTGCTCGCCCATCGCTTTGCGCATCTCGGGCGTGACGAAGGGCGAGGGCGCTTCCTCGACCACCTTCTGGTGGCGCCTCTGAACCGAGCATTCGCGCTCGCCGAGATAGAGGAGGTTGCCGGCCTTGTCGCCGATCAGCTGGATCTCGATGTGGCGCGGATTCTCGACGAACTTCTCGATGAACACGCGGTCGTCGCCGAAGCTCGCAAGCCCCTCGCGCTTGGTCGCCTCGAAGCCTTCGCGAACGTCCGTCTCGCTATAGGCGAGCCGCATCCCCTTGCCGCCGCCGCCGGCCGAGGCCTTCATCATCACCGGATAGCCGATCTCGCCGGCGATCCTCACCGCATGCTCGGTATCGTCGATCTCGCCGACGAAGCCGGGGACGACGCTGACTCCCGCCTCGAGCGCCAGCTTCTTGGATTCGATCTTGTCTCCCATCGCCGCGATTGCCCCCGGCGGCGGCCCGATGAAGGCGATCCCCGCCGCTTCCAGCGCTCGGGCGAAGCTTTCGCGCTCGGACAGAAAGCCGTAACCGGGATGAACCGCCTCGGCGCCGGTCGCCCGGCAGGCTTCGATGATCAGCTCGGCAACGAGATAGGATTCGCCGGCCGGCGGCGGCCCCAGCCTGACGGATTCGTCCGCCAGCCTGACGTGCGGCGCCCGCGCGTCGGCGTCCGAATAGACGGCGACGGTGGCGATGCCCATCTTCCGAGCGGTCCGGATGACCCGGCAGGCGATCTCGCCCCGGTTCGCGATCAATATCTTAGAGAACATGCGGCGCCTTCATCTGCAAATCCGTCACCCCGGACTTGATCCGGGGCCCATGAACACGGTCCAGCCAGGTTCGGCAAGGCAGGTGTTCATGGATGCCGGATCAAGTCCGGCATGACGAGGAGGGTTCCATCGTGGCGGCGGCCCCTCCTCAATTGAGCGTATCCATCCACATGTAAAGAAAGCTGCCCACGCCCGTGCCAAGCAGTCCCATGGCGGCGAGCATGTAGCGGTGCAGGTTGCGCGGGAGGGCCTGGGCGGAAGCGCGGGCGTAAGCGATCGAATTGGCGGTGGTGAGCGCCAGAGTGCCGGCCAAGGCTATGGCGACCACGGCGATGATGATGTTCGTCGTCTTGATGTCGCTCCGGTCGGCCGTCTGGGTCAGGGTCAGAACGCCGCCCAGAGCGAGGATTGCGAGGGTCGTCAGGAATTTCGAGAAATCGTAGAGCAGGCTCTCGCCATAGGCCGCGGAATCGCCGCCCGGCCCGGGCCTGACCCGATCTTCATCGTCGATCATTCCGCGGCCTCCTCCAGCGGCGGCATGTTGTGACCCAGCAGCTTGAGCACCTCGCCCGCCGCGTCGACCAGATTGGTGCCGGGGCCGAAGATCGCCTGCACCCCCGCCTCGCGGAGCATGTCGTAGTCCTGAGCCGGGATGACCCCGCCGACCACCACCTTGATATCCGGCCGGCCGAGGTCGCGCAAATGCCCGATCAGCTCCGGCACCAGGCTCTTGTGACCGGCCGCGAGGGTCGAGGCGCCGACCACGTCGACCTCTTTCTCCACCGCGAGCCGCGCACTTTCCTCGGGCGTCTGGAAGAGCGGCCCGGGAACAACCTCGAAGCCGAGATCGGCGAAGGCGGAGGCGACGAGGTTGGCGCCGCGGTCGTGCCCGTCCTGACCCATCTTCGCGACCAGCATCCGCGGCCTGCGCCCGAGCCGCCGCTCGATCGCCGCCACGCCCGCCCCGGCCCGATCCCAGCGTGGGTCGCCTTGATAGGCCCCGCCGTAAATCCCCTTCACCGGCACCGGAGTCGTTCCGTAGCGGCCGAAAGCGTCTTCGAGCGCCTGGCTGATCTCGCCCAGGGTCGCCCTCGCCCGGGCCGCCTCGACGGCCAGGGCAAGGAGATTCGTCTCACCTCCCCGTCCGCTCCGTTCGGGCTGAGCCTGTCGAAGCCCCGTCCCTTCCACTTCCGGATCATCGGACAAGGAAAGCCCTTCGACAGGCTCAGGGCGAACGGGGTTTCTGGCGCCTTCGCGAAGGGCCTCCAGCGCCGCTCGGCATTCAGCCTCGTCCCGCTCCGAACGCACCTTCTCCAGCCGGGCCACCTGGCCCGCCCGGACCTTGTCGTTGTCGATCTGGAGGATATCGAGATGCGCCTCGTCGTCCAGGCGGTAGCGATTGACCCCGACGATCACGTCCTCGCCGCGATCGGCGCGGGCGGCGCGGGCCGCCGCCGCCTCCTCGATCCGCCGCTTGGGCAGGCCTTCGGCGACGGCCGCGGTCATCCCGCCGATCGCCTCGACCTCCTCGATGAGGGCCCAGGCCTTGTCGGCCAGCTCCTTGGTCAGGCTCTCGATGAAATAGGACCCGCCGAGCGGGTCGGCGACGTTGGTGATGCCGCTCTCCTCGGCGAGGATGAGCTGGGTGTTGCGGGCGATCCGGGCCGAGAAATCGGTCGGAAGCGCGATCGCCTCGTCGAAGCTGTTGGTATGGAGCGACTGGGTCCCGCCGAGCACCGCGGCCATCGCCTCGATCGTCGTCCGGACGATGTTGTTATAGGGGTCCTGCTCGGTCAGCGACACGCCCGAGGTCTGGCAATGCGTTCGAAGCATCAGCGACTTGGGGCTCTTGGCGCCGAACTCCTCCATGATCCGATGCCAGAGCGTCCGCGCCGCGCGCAGCTTGGCGATCTCCATGAAGAAGTTCATGCCTATGCCGAAGAAGAAGCTGAGCCGGGGCGCGAAGGCGTCGACGTCGAGGCCCTTGGCCTTGGCGACCCGGACATATTCCATGCCGTCGGCGAGCGTGTAGGCCAGCTCCTGAACCGCCGTCGCCCCGGCCTCGAGCATGTGATAGCCGCTGATCGAGATCGAGTTGAACCTCGGCATATGCTCGGACGTGTAGGCGATGATGTCCGCCACGATCCGCATCGAGGGCTCCGGCGGGTAGATGTAGGTGTTGCGGACCGCGAACTCCTTGAGGATGTCGTTCTGGATCGTTCCCGAGAGCTGGGCCTGCGAAACGCCCTGCGCCTCCGCAGCGACGATGTAGAAGGCCATGACCGGGAGCACCGCCCCGTTCATCGTCATCGAGACCGACATCGTGTCGAGCGGGATGCCGTCGAACAATATCTTCATGTCCTCGAGCGTGTCGATCGCCACGCCCGCCTTGCCGACGTCGCCGGCGACCCGCGGATGGTCGCTGTCGTAGCCGCGGTGCGTTGCGAGATCGAAGGCCACGCTCAGCCCCTTCTGCCCGGCCGCCAGGTTGCGCCGGTAGAAGGCGTTGGAATCCTCCGCCGTCGAGAAGCCCGCATATTGCCGGATCGTCCAAGGCCGCCCGGTATACATCGAGGCATAGGGCCCGCGCGTGTAAGGCGCGAAGCCGGGCAGGCCCGGGTCGATCCCTTCGGCGTCCTCGCCGGTGTAGAGCGGCCGCACGTCGATGCCCTCCGGCGTGTGCCAGACGATATCCTTGCCCTTCACCTCCTTCGAGGCGGCGGCCTGCCATTCGGAACGGGTGGGCTTGTCGGTCATCTGATTTCGCGGCTGCTTTGAACGCGCAATATTTCGATCGCGCCGGGCATTATCCGGTAGTCGATCACATACTGGATGTCAGCAATCGAAAGGCGGCGGGTTCCTTCTTCCCGATAGGGACGCCCGATATAAGGTGTCCGCGCGAGGGCTCGGATGCGGGTGACCAAGCGATGCTCGACTCACTCTGCCCAGTCGAGGCTTCGCCCGATGTTAAAGATATAGATCCGTTCGAAATCCGCTTCGGCCTCAACCGAAAGATGAAAGTGCACTATTCTGCCGCTTCAGACCGGTAACGACGCCGGCGCTCGGCGAGCCGGGCTTCAACCTCCTCCAAGGGATAGAAAGGACCCTTCATTCGCTCTCGCAAGTCCGCGATATCGGCACGGACGTAGCGGAGATACTGTTGCACGGCTTCCTGCAGCAGGTCATCGACACTGCGCTCGCTGTTCCTAGCCCATTCCTCAAGGTCGGCAAGGTCGGCAGCGGCAATCTCGAGAGGCAGGGACGTGTTCGGCGTGCTCATAGCGTCACTTTCTCGCTCATCGCGCCAGTCTACTCCCGCCGGCACGCAAACCCAAATCCGCTTATTCCGCCGCCCTCGGGCTCTCCATGATTTCCGTCAGAACGCCGCCCATGTCCTTGGGGTGCACGAAGAAGATCGGCGTCCCGTGCGCCCCGATGCGCGGCTCGCCGAGCACCCTGGCGCCCTTGCCTTCGAACCAGGCCTTCGCCTCGTGGATGTCCGGCACCTCATAGCAAAGGTGATGCTGGCCCCCCGCCGGGTTCTTCGCCAGGAAGCCGTGGATCGGGCTCGACTCGCCGAGCGGCTCGATCAGCTCGATCTGGGTGTTGGGCGTGTCGACGAAGCAGACCTTCACGCCTTGGGCCGGCAGGTCGAACGGCGCGTGGATCTTCGTCGCGCCCATCACGTCGCGATAATGCGCGATCGACGTCTCGATCGACGGAGTCGCCACGCCGACATGGTTGAGCCGACCGAGCTTCATAATGCCTCCTTCAGGCCGAGCTGAAACAGCAGATCCGCCGCGGCGAGAGCGACCAAAACGAAGCTCAGCGCGTGAAGCGCGAGCAGCAGTCCGAACTTGCTCCCCGCCTCGTCCCGTCCGACATAGGTCCGGTAGAGCGGCAGCCGCCCCTCCCTCAGCCCCCGCCCGATCCGCAAGGCGATCAACGGCAGCAAGGCGAGAGCGATCGCCCCGACCAGCAGATCCTCGCTCCGCCCCATCAGCAGGTCTCCATCGTCGACTTGCCGCCGGCCACCGTATAGCCGCCCGCATCGCGCACATAATGCTCGCTGAACGCGCGCGCGCCCGAATAGACGATGTCGAACGACTGGTTCTTGGCGATGTTGAGGATCTTCCCCTCGATCGTCCGTCCCGACCCGTCGGTCTTCGCGCCGGTGTCGTCATAGACCAGCGGAACGTCGGCAAGCTTGGCCGGCCCGTCCGGCCGGAGCTCGGTCAGGATCAGCCAGGAGCAGGTACGGCCCTGCCAGGTTCCGCCGCCCTCCGCGGCGACCACCGGAAAGTTGGAGAAGCGCGCGTTGAGGCTCCACTCGGCGACCTGCCCGGAAGATCCGGTCGAAACGGCGGCGGGAAAGGCGCGCACCACCTCGAACCGGTCGCCGGCCGGCTTCAGATAATGGATCGCGATCTTGCCGGCGCTGGCATGGGCCGGATCCTGTACCCTGCCCTCGCTGACCAGCACCGGCCCGAAGGCCGGCCAGATCAGCCGACCAGGAGCGTAGCGCACCGCCTCGTCGGCGCCGTCGCCCGGCACCGACAGCATCGCCTCCCCCCGGCTCCCGAACGCCGCCTCGAAGGCTCGGGCGAGCTGCTCCGCGGGAGGGAGCGCCCGAACGTCGGGAAGCGCCTTGGCCTCGACCAGGTTCGAATCCGCCGCCTCGTTCTCCGTGGGCATGGGAAGATCGATGATCCCATCGTCGCCCCCCGAAGTCCGTCCGAAGTACAGCCCGGCAAGGATTGCGACGACCAGGGCCGCGACCCCGAGCACGATCCAGATCCGCCGCCGCGAAGGCGTCTGCGGCTCCGGCGCGCCCGCCGCCTCGGCCGCCGGGATGCTCTGGTGCCCGAGCAAGCGCCCCTTCTCGACCTGAAACTCCTCGTCGGTCAGCGCCCCGCTCTCCCGAAGCCGCTGAAGCCGCTCGAGCGCGTCGTAGCGGCTGCTCATTCCGTCATCCCGGCGAAAGCCGCGACCTCGGGTCGGATAGTCTCGGAGGGTCTCCCCGAGGTCGCGGCTGCCGCCGGGATGACGGGGTTAAAGCGGAATATTATCATGCTTCTTCCACGGGTTCTCCAGCTGCTTGTCGCGAAGCTTCCGTAAGCCCAACGCGATCCGCCGCCGCGTCGAATGCGGCATGATCACCTCGTCGATGAAGCCCTTGGACGCCGCCACGAACGGATTGGCGAAGCGGGCCTCGTAGTCGCGGGTGCGCTCCGCGATCTTCTCGGGGTCGCCAATGTCCTTGCGGAAGATGATCTCGACCGCGCCCTTGGCGCCCATTACCGCGATTTCGGCGGTCGGCCAGGCGTAGTTGAGGTCGCCGCGCAGGTGCTTCGACGCCATGACGTCGTAGGCGCCGCCATAGGCCTTGCGGGTGATGACCGTGATCTTGGGCACCGTCGCTTCGGCATAAGCGAAGAGCAATTTGGCGCCGTTCTTGATGATCCCGCCATGCTCCTGCGCCACTCCGGGGAGGAAACCGGGAACGTCGACGAAGGTCAGGATCGGGATTCCGAAAGCGTCGCAGAAGCGGACGAAGCGGGCCGCCTTCTTGGATGAAGCGATGTCGAGCACGCCGGCCAGCACCATCGGCTGGTTGGCGACGACCCCGACGGTCCGGCCCTCGACCCGCCCGAAGCCGACGAGGATGTTGGCGGCGTGATTGGGTTGGATCTCGAAGAAATCGCCTTCGTCCAGCACTTTGCGGATCAGCTCGTGCATGTCGTAGGGCTTGGCGGCGCTGTCGGGGATGAGCGTGTCGAGGCTCGGTTCGCTTCGGTCCCACGGATCGGCGGTCGGCCGCTCGGGCCCGTCATGGCGGTTGGAGAGCGGCAGGAAGTCGAAGAAGTCGCGGGTCGCGAGCAGGGCCTCGATGTCGTTCTCGAAGGCGACGTCGGCGACTCCCGACCGGGTCGTGTGGGTGACGGCACCGCCCAGTTCCTCCTGGGTCACGACCTCGTTCGTCACGGTCTTCACCACGTCCGGGCCGGTGACGAACATATAGCTCGAATCCTTCACCATGAAGATGAAGTCGGTCATCGCCGGCGAATAGACCGCCCCGCCCGCACAGGGGCCCATGATCAGGCTGACCTGCGGCACCACCCCCGACGCCAGCACGTTGCGCTGGAAAACCTCGGCATAGCCGGCGAGGCTGGCGACGCCTTCCTGGATCCGGGCGCCGCCGCTGTCGTTGAGGCCGATGACGGGCGCACCGACCTTCATCGCCATGTCCATCACCTTGCAGATCTTCTGCGCATGGCGCTCGCTCAGCGAACCCCCGAAGACGGTGAAGTCCTGGGCGAAGACGAAGACCAGGCGGCCGTTGATCGTGCCCGAACCGGTGACGACCCCGTCGCCCGGGAATTTCTGGGTCTCCATTCCGAAGTCGGCGCAATTATGCTCGACGAACATGTCATATTCTTCGAAGCTGTCCCGATCGAGGAGGACGGTAAGCCGCTCCCGCGCGGTGAGCCGCCCCTTCTTATGCTGCGCAGCAATGCGGGCCTCGCCCCCGCCCTGCTGGGCGCGCTCGCGCCTTGCTTCGAGTTCCTCGATCGTCGTCGCCATGGAGGTTCCGTTATCTGTTGGCCGAGAGGGATTTCTTAGGCCGGCGAGCTGCATTCGTCACCCTGAACTTGTTTCAGGGTCCAGTTCTCCACCCGCGAAGCGGTTCGTCGCTGGATCCTGAAACAAGTTCAGGATGACGGTCAACGCCCCTCGAACTTCGGCTCCTGCTTCTGCAGGAACGCCATTACCGCCCCGCGGAAATCCTTCGTCTCCCCCGCCTTGCGCTGGGCGACGCGCTCCGCCGCCAGCGCCGCGCTCAAAGGAAGGTCCCCCGCCTCCCGCGCCAGCTTGCGGATCAGCCCAAGCGCCACGGTCGGCCCGTTCGCCAGGCGCGTCGCCAGGGCGAAGGCCTCCGATTCCAGCGCATCGTCCTCCACGACCCGTGAGATCAGCCCCCATTCCAGCGCCTTGCCGGCCGGAATCCGCTCGCCGAGCATCATCATCTCCATCGCCCGCGCCCTTCCCGCCAGCCGCGGCAGAAGCCAGGTCGCTCCGGCGTCGGGGATCAGGCCGATATTGACGAAGGCCTGAAGGAAATAAGCCGAGCGCGCCGCGACGACGAGGTCGGCGGCGAGCGCGAGCGAGCAGCCGGCGCCCGCGCAGGGTCCGTTCACCGCCGCCACGACCGGAATCGGAAGCGCGAAGACGGCCTCGACCAGCGGGTTGAAATGCTTCTCGAGCGACGCGCCGACATCGTCCGGCAGCCCACCGCCGCCGGCAAGATCGGCCCCGCTCGAAAACCCCCGGCCCTCTCCGGTCAGGAGCAGGCAGCGCGCTCCGGAACGCCCGGTTTCCTCGACGGCCGCGCGCAGTTCGTCGACCGTCTGGCCGGACAAGGCGTTGAGCCGGTCGGGCCGGGCAATGGTGATCGTCGCGACGGCGTCGGGGCTCTGCTCGAGCCGGATATGTTCAAAGGTCATGCCCGCTTACAGCATCCCATAAGAGGCGGCGCAATCTCTGCCTCCCCATGCGCAACATGGGGAGGGGGACCACCGAAGGTGGTGGAGGGGTAAATGGCGCAGTAACGGGAGGTTGCGCGCAAGCCTTTAACCGCAGCGCCAATTACCCCTGCACCATGCTTCGCATGGTCCCCCTCCCGTCCGCTTCGCGGACAGGGAGGCAAATCATTCGCTCAACGCCCCTTCTTCCGGCGCATGCAGTCTCAGCCGGGTGACCCGCCGAGTATCGCTCTCCGTTACTTCCAACCGCCAGCCCGACGGATGCAATACGATCTCGCCGGCCTGCGGAACGTGGCCCGCGAGCACCGTCGCCAGGCCGCCCAACGTATCCACATCCTCCTCGACCGCGCCGAGGCGCGCGTCGATCGTCTCGGCGACGTCGTCCAGTTCGGCGCGGGCGTCGGCGTCCCAGACGCCGCCCTCGAGCGGGATCAGCATTCCGGGCACTTCCTCGTCATGCTCGTCCTCGATCTCGCCGACGATCTCCTCGACCACGTCCTCGATGGTGACGAGCCCCTCGGTGCCGCCGAACTCGTCGACGACGATGGCGAGATGGACCCGTTCCGCACGCATCCGGGCGAGCAGGTCGAGGACGCCCATCGATTCGGGAACGTAGAGCGGCTTTCGAAGCAGCCCGGCGATGTCCTCGGGCGGCTCGGCGCCCGACACCTCGACGGTGAAGACGTCCTTGATGTGGGCCATGCCGACGACGCTGTCGAGGCTCTCCTCGTAGACGGGCAGGCGGCTGTGGCCCGCTTCCGCGAACGCCGCCACCAAGCCTTCGAAGGTGATCGACAGGGGCACGGCGATGATGTCGCCGCGCGGCACCGCGATGTCGGCGACCGTGCTTTCCCCGAAATGGAGCAGGTTGCGGAGCATCTGGCGCTCGATCGGGGACAGGTCCCCGACGATCGGCGCTTCGCCCTCGTGGCTCTCGATCGCCTCCTCGATCTCTTCGCGAAGGGTCGCCTCGCCCTCGTCGCCGAACAGCATCGCCCTGATGCCGCGCCAGATGCTGCGCTCTCCGGTCTGTTCGTCAGCCATCAGTGGTGGATCTCGTAAGGGTCGGCGATGCCGAGCCGGGCCAGCGAGCGGCGCTCGGCCTCTTCCATCGTCTCGGCATCCTCGTCCCCCCGCTCATGGTCGAAGCCCAGCAGATGGAGGGCGCCGTGGACCAGCAGATGGGCGGCGTGGGTGCGGATTGCGAGACCCTTGGCCTCCGCTTCGGAGGCGCAGACGCCGTGCGCGAGAACGATGTCGCCGAGCAGGGCCTCGCCTTCCCCGGTTCGGGCAAGCGGGCCGAGCCGCTCCGGCTCGACCATCGGGAAAGACAGGACGTTGGTCGCCTTGTCCTTGCCCCGCCAGGCAGCGTTCAAGGCCTTCACCTCCTCGTCGGAGGTGAACCGGACGGAGACCTCGACGGCGATACCGCTCTCCAGCAAGCCGGGCACGTCGCCCTGCGCCACGGCGGCGCGGACCGACGCCTCGGCGAGCCGAGCCCAGTCGACGCTACTGTCCCATTCCTCCGAGACGTCGGCTTCGACGAGGATCATGACCCGTCACCTCGGCCACAGCCGTCATGCTGAACTTGTTTCAGCATCCAGTCCTCCGCCTCCTGGGCGGGCGACCAGCTGGACCCTGAAACAAGTTCAGGGTGACGTTGGGGGCAAGCGTCGCTCACGCCGCCTTCCCCTCGTAAGCCTCGACGATCTTCCCGACGAGCGGATGGCGAACCACGTCGGCGACTCCGAATCGGATGGTGGCGATCTTGGGAATGCCCTCGACCTTGCCGACCGCGTCGGCCAGGCCCGATTTGCCCGGATCGGGCAGGTCGACCTGAAGCGGATCGCCGCAGATGACCATCCGGCTCCGCATCCCGAAGCGGGTGAGGAACATCTTCATCTGCGCCGGGGTCGTGTTCTGGGCCTCGTCGAGAATGATGAAGGCGTCGCTCAGGGTGCGACCGCGCATGAAGGCGATGGGCGCTATCTCAATCTCCCCGGACGCGATCCGTCGCTCGACCTGCTCGGCCGGAAGCATGTCGTAGAGCGCATCGTAGAGCGGGCGGAGATAGGGATCGACCTTCTCCTTCATGTCGCCGGGAAGGAAGCCCAGGCGTTCGCCCGCCTCGACCGCGGGGCGCGACAGGATGAGCCGGTCGACCGAGCCGCCAATCAGCTGCTGCACGGCCTGGGCGACGGCCAGATAGGTCTTGCCGGTGCCGGCGGGGCCGAGCGCGAAGATCATCTCGTCGCGGCCGAGCGCCTCCATGTAGACGGCCTGCATCTTGGAGCGCGGGACGATCGTCTTCTTGCGGGTCCGGATCATCACCTTGGGCGGCTCGGCCACCTCCTTCGTGATGATGCCGTCGAGCGTCGGCTGGCCCGACATGGCGATGATCGCGTCGACCATTCCGGCGTCGATGTCCTGTCCTTCGTCGAGCCGGTTGTAGAGGCCGAGCAGGACGTCGCGCGCCCGAGCCGCATTCTCGGGCTCGCCCTCGATCTGAACCTTGGCGCCGCGCGCCGCGATATAGACTCCGAGCCGGTCCTCGATGGCGACGAGATTCCGGTCGAACTCGCCGAACAGGGGCCCGAGCAGATGCGGCTGCTCGAACTCGAGCTCGAGCCGGGCGCGAGGGGCGGCGGCGGCTTCCGTCTGGGGTCTTTTCGAAGGCATTACAGCGTCGCCCCAGCGAAGGCTGGGGCCCCAGCGGGTGAAAGACGCAGGGGCTCATCACCCGCTGGGGCCCCAGCCTTCGCTGGGGCGACGATACCCTGAAGGCTGTTCGGCCCTCCCGACACTATCTCCACCTCGATCAGGTTCCCGATGCCCGCCCCCGTCTGGACGTGCACCGATTGCAGCCATGGCGTCTTGCCGATCATCTGGCCCGGCTTCTTGCCCGGCCGCTCCAGCAGGACGACCGTCCGCCGCCCTACGCTCGCGCGGTTGAACGCCATCTGCTGCACATTGAGCAGCGCCTGAAGCCGCTGCAGCCTTTCATCCATCACCGAACGGGGCAGTTGATCCTCCATGACGGCGGCCGGAGTGCCCGGGCGCGGCGAATATTTGAACGAATAGGCCATAGCGTAGTTCACCGCGCGCACGATTTCGAGGGTCGCTTCGAATTCCGCTTCGGTCTCTCCCGGGAAGCCGACGATGAAATCGCCGGAGACGGCGATGTCCGGCCGCGCCGACCGGGCCCGCTCGATCACCGCCAGATAGCTGGCGGCATCGTGGCTCCGGTTCATCGCCTTCAGCACCCGGTCGCTGCCCGACTGCACCGGCAGGTGAAGGAACGGCATGAGCGTCCCGACCTCGGCATGGGCCCGCATCAGGCCCTCGGTCATGTCGTTGGGATGGCTGGTCGTGTAGCGGATCCGCTCCAGCCCCGGCAGCCGGTCGAGCGCTCGGATGAGGCCGTCGAGCCCCTGCATCCGGCCCGTCTCGTCCTCGCCCGTCCAGGCGTTGACGTTCTGGCCGAGCAGGACGATCTCCCGAGCGCCGCCATCGATCAGGCCGCGCGCCTCGTCCATTACCGGGCCCCAGGGCCGCGAGATTTCGGCGCCCCTCGTATAGGGGACGACGCAATAGGTGCAGAATTTGTCGCAGCCCTCCTGGACGGTCAGGAAGGCGCTCGGCCCGGGCCGGCGCCGTGCCGGGAGCGCCCCGAACTTGGAGAGAAGGGGCATTTCGGTATCGATCCCGCGACCGCCCCGGCCCGCTTCGGCGACCAGCTCCGGAAGCCGGTGATAGGCCTGGGGCCCGACGACGATGTCGACGCTGGGCGCCCGCCGCGGGATCTCGGCCCCTTCCGCCTGGGCGACGCAGCCGGCGACCGCGATCATCGGCCGCGAGCCGTCCTCGCGCTTCAGCCGGCCGATTTCCGAATAGACCTTCTCGGCCGCTTTCTCGCGAATGTGGCAGGTGTTGAGGATGACGAGGTCGGCCTCGATGGAAGAGCCCGCAATCGCCATGCCTTCCCCTTCGAGGAGCCCGGCCATCCGTTCCCCGTCATAGACGTTCATCTGGCAGCCGAACGACTTGATATGGAAGGATTTGGGGACGTGTCTGGTCATCGCGCCGGCCCTATAGGCGATCCGCGGCGCGGCCGGAAGGGCCGAGGGCTTCGGCGATTTCATCGCGGGCGGCCCGGGCCAGCGCCTTGCGGTCGCCGCTCGCGGGATCGACCGGGGCGAGGAAGCGGAGGACCACTTCCACCGTTCCCCGCCGCGCCAGGACTTTCCTGACATTGTCGAGCCCCGGCTCTTCGCCGACCCAGGCGAGATCGTGCGCCGCCGGGCCGTAATCGAGCGCGACCGGCTGGACCAGGACTCCCGGCAGCGGCGGGAACAGCGAGGCGAGAAGGCTGGCTCGGAACGGCAGGATTTCCGGGCCTCCGTCGGTCGTCCCCTCTGGAAACAGCGCCACCGGCTGCCCGCTGGCCAGCGCCCGGCGAAGCGCGTCGGCCTGTCCGCGGACTCCCGCCCGCTCCGAACGGGCCACGAAGACGGTGTTGTTGAGCCCCGCCAGCCAGCCCACCACCGGCACCTGTGCGACCTCCGCCTTGGAGACGAAGGCCGTCCCGCTCGCCCCGGCGAGGACGAGGATGTCGAGCCAGCTCGAATGATTGGCAAGGAACAGGACGTCGCGCTCGAGCGGCGTTCCGACCACCCGAACCCGCATTCCGGCCGAGCGCGCGACCCAGCCGAGGAACCGGCGCGGCCAGGGAGACGGCCGGCGCAGCAGCTTCCACAGATAATGGAGCGGCAGGCAGACCGTCAGGGCCGCGGCCATCGCCAGGATTCGGAGGGTGAGGCGAAGCATCGGGACAACCGGTCTAGAGCAAGGCGGCGGCGGGGCCAATCGCGGCGATGGACGCCGTTCCGGCGCAACTTACATCCGAAATGGATATATCGAGCCGATCCCCGCAGGCCGCGCTATTCCTTCCGCCCAAGCGCCACTCCGTAGAGCTCCATCCGATGGTCGACGAGACGGAAGCCCAGCTTCTCCGCGATTCGCCGCTGAAGCATTTCGAGCTCCTCGTCGACGAACTCGATGACCTTGCCGGTCTCGACGTCGATCAGGTGATCGTGATGGGTGGCGTCGGCGGCCTCGTACCGGGCGCGGCCGTCGCCGAAATCGTGGCGCTCCAAAATCCCCGCTTCCTCGAACAGGCGGACGGTCCGGTAGACGGTGGCGATGGAGATGCCCGAGTCGATCGCCGACGCGCGCGCGTGAAGCGCCTCGACGTCGGGATGATCTTCGGCTTCGGAAAGGACGCGGGCGATGATCCGCCGCTGCTCGGTGATGCGCAGCCCCTTCTCCGCGCACAGCGCTTCGATGTCGATCCTGCGGGTCATGCGCTATCCGCTTTAGCCTAATCGGCGCGGCGGTAAAGGCCGCCGGGGCCTGGGCCCCGGCGTCCTTTCGACTTATTTAGCGGCAGGGCGGCCGGTACGGCGGCGCTTGGTGCCCAGGCCGATCTTCTTGGCCAGGGTCCGACGCTGCTCGGCATAATTGGGCGCAACCATCGGATAGTCGCCGTTCAGCCCCCACTTCTGACGATATTCGTCAGGAGTCATCTGGTAATGGGTCATCAGATGCCGCTTCAGCATCTTCAGCTTCTTACCGTCCTCCAGGCACACGATATAGTCGGGCTTGATCGACGAGCGCACCGACACGGCCGGCTCCGGCCGAACCGGAGCTTCCTCCGGCTTGGCGCCCAAGCCGTTGAGCGCATTGTGCACATTGGCAATCAGCTGGGGCAGGTCGTTGACCGCCACACTGTTGTTGCTGACGTGCGCGGACACGATGTCGGCAGTCAGAGTGATCAAGGTTTCAGTGAGTTCGTTGTTCTCAGCCATGCTTTCGCCTACAAAACTTTCTTCCACGGATGGTTGCGACTTGGCCCCTGAGCCTGCGAATGGTCCGTTTTGGTGGTTTTTACAAGTGGAAATTAAACCTCAATCAAATTCAGTTTATGCCCCCGAGTTCTTGGCGAGGGTGAGGGCGTCGAAAAGCTGGCCGTCGCGGCCGTTATAATAGTTCCTTCGGCGGCCTACCTCGCGATAGCCCTTTCGGCTGTAGAGCCTAACGGCATGATTTCCTTCGCGCACTTCGAGATGGAGTTGTTCGGCCCCTTTACTGGCGGCAACCGCTCCAAAGCGGTCCAGAAGCAGCTGGCCGACGCCTTTGCCTTGCGAAGATCGGTGAACCGCAAGCAACAGCAATTCGGCTTCGTCGCGGACGATCCTGCCCAGAGCGAAGCCGATGACGTTATCGTCCAGACGGGCCAGCGACAGCCAGACGCCGCTCATCGGAAGCAGCCCGGCGCATTGCGGAGCCGTCCAGGCCTCGCCGAAAGCGGGGTCGAAGCTGTCCTCCATCACCCGCATCACCGCTTCGAGGTCGGCGGGCCCGCCCTCGCTCATGCGGATTTCGCCGGTCACGGCATCGGCTTCGCGTCGGGGGCCCGACCGTAGATCGGGCGGGGCGGGAGCGAACGCAGGGCGGCGGGCAGCAACCGGGCGTCTCCGGCCCGCAGCATCGCCTCGATCGCCTCACCCGCGCCGCGCGCCGCGACCAAAGCGGAAGCGCCCGAGCCGGCGACCCGGTGGGCGCGGATCGCCGCCGCGGCCTGGGCCGGCGGCAGCGAGCGGAGCATGTCGAGCGGCCGCATCACGTCCTCGCCAAAAGTCTGGACGAAAAGCTGCCCGTGTCCGCCCTCGAGCGCAACCGCGATCTCGCCGGCCTTCCCGGCCGCGGCCGCGGCGACGACGGCCATCGAGGAATAGCCGGATATTGGAACGCCCCAGCCGATCGCGAGGCCGTGCGCCGCGGCGAGGCCGACGCGGATCCCGGTAAAGCTGCCCGGCCCGCAATCGACGAGGATCGAATTCGGCCGCCGGCCCGCCAGCAAAGCCTCGACCATCGGCACCAGCCGCTCGGCATGGCCCCGGCCGACCAGCGCATGGCGCTCGTCCACCAGCATTTCGCCCTCGACGAGCGCGACGGAACAGGCGGCGGTGGCGGTATCGATGACGAGGATCATTGGGATATGGGCGCAGCCGTCAGTCAGAGTCACGATCGTCACCCAGAACTTGTTTCAGGGTCCAAGTTTCCACCCGCACTGCTGCTCGAAACTGGATGCTGAAACAAGTTCAGCATGACGGAAGGCGGGACGGAACCGGCCTTCGCCGAAGGTCAAACCGCCTCGACGGCCTCGACCTCCGGCACGTAATGCTTCAGCAGGCTCTCGATCCCGTGCTTGAGGGTCATCGTCGAGGACGGGCAGCCCGAGCAGGCGCCGTGAAGCGCGAGGTAGACAATGCCCTTTCGGAAGCCGCGGTAGACGATGTCGCCGCCGTCCTGGGCGACCGCCGGCCGCACCCGGGTCTCGATCAGCTCGCGAATCTCGGCGACGAGCTCGGCGTCGGCCGGGTCCTCGCCATAATCCTCGTCCCCGGCGACCTCGATCCCGGCCGCCGACGCCGCCCGGAACAAGGGCGCCTCGCTCGAGAAATGGTCGAGGAGGATGCTCAATATCTCGGGCTTGAGAGCGCTCCACTCCACCCCCGGAGCGGCGGTCACCGAGATGAAGTCGCGGCCGAAGAACACGCCTTCGACCTCGCCGGTCGAGAAGATCGCATGCGCCAGCGGCGAAACCTCCGAATCCTCGGGGGTCGCGAAATCGCGGGTCCCGGACTCCATCACCGGGCGTCCGGGCAGGAACTTCAGGGTCGAGGGATTGGGAGTGGTCTCGGTCTGGATCAGCATCAGGGCGATGTGGGCCGATGCAGGCGAACGATCAAGTGGGGGCCGGGATTCTAGAGCATGATCATTTTAGACTGAAGCGCTGTCTAATCCGTCATGCTGAACTTGTTTCAGCATCCAGCTTTCCGCTTCCCGGGCGAGCGACCAGCTGGACCCTGAAACAAGTTCAGGGTGACGCCGATGTCGGAGCGTTTACGGGGACATAATACCTATTTATTGCCCAGAATTAGGTATTGTGTCCCCGCAATTCCCCCGCGTTTTACGGGGACACAATACCTATTTGCCGCCCTCGCGTCTTACGACGGAGGGGTTCTCCAGAGTCTGAAAGGGCCCCGCGTTTTACGGGCCACAATACCTATTTGACGCCCTAAATAGGTATTGTGTCCCCGTAATTCGCGGAGTCCGAAAGGGCCCCTCCGCCATGCTTCGCATGGCCCCTCCCCGGCAAATGCGGGGGAGGGATTAGGATCGCCTAATAAGCCGCGGCCCTCAGCGGAAGTCTAAGCACCGGCCGGTGCCGTTCGTCCTCCACCTCGACCCAGCCGTCGTCGGAAAGCTCCTCGGCGCGAAGCCTCTTCTGGAGAACGGCGCTCGCCACCCGCATGGCGCCGCTCAGAGCGGCGACGTCGTTGGGACAGCATTCGCCGACGACGTCCGTCGATTCGTAGCCGTCGCAGGACACATTGAAATAATAACGCGGCATTCGCCTTGAACGCTCCGCAAGCGCTGGGGGAGCCGCAATGCTGCAACGGGCGGCCGGGCGCAAGCCTCACTCGGGCGGCGAGCGGCCCCGGCCCGATTCGGCTCCGGCGGAAAGCGGGAAGGCGGTGGTGCCCTTGACCAGCTCCATCGCGAACCGCGACGTCACGTTCTTGATGTCCAGGCCGGCGATCAGCCGGCGGTAGAAATCGTCATAGGCGCTCATGTCGGCGACGGCGACCCGGAGCAGGTAATCGACGTCGCCGGCCATCCGGTGCACCTCCATGACCTCGGGCATCGCGAGCACCGTCTCGGCGAAGCGGTCGAGCCAGGCCTTCGAATGGTCGCCGGTCTCGATCTCGACGAAGACGGTGAGGCCGAGGCCGATCGCATGCGGATCGAGCAAGGCGACCCGCCGGCGGATCACCCCCTTTTCCTCGAGTCGCTGGATCCGGCGCCAGCAGGGCGTCTGCGACAACCCGACCCGGCCGGCGATCTCGCCGACCGACACCGAGGAATCCTCCTGAAGGATGGCCAATATCTTGAGGTCGGTGCCGTCCATCTAATCCCTGCCCGGAATTGAGTATATTATTCTAATAGACGGCACAGCTCGGCAATAATAGCGTCATTTGCGCCAAGCCATTGAAGCCATGCTTTTTGGCGGATATCCTCGCTTTTCAAGTGAAAGACGACGGCAAAGCAGCCCCGCAAGGAAATTGCCGGTCCCCCAATTGAATTAGAAGGATATTCTAATTGTGACGCCTCTTCGAGCATTCGTGTCCAGCCGGCGCTCCGCGCTTCCGGCCTCGGCGTGAACGCTTTCGCTCCTCTCTTCGCGCACGCCGCCGCCGCCGATCCGGGCGAGCGGCTCGAAGCGCTTCGGGCCGGAGTCGACGGGCGGATCGTCTTCACCACCAGCTTCGGCCTCGAGGACCAGGCCGTCGCCCATTTCATCTTCACCAAGGGCCTCGACATCGAGGTGTCGACCCTCGACACCGGCCGCCTCTTCCCCTCGACCTACCAGGTCTGGGAAGAGACGGAGCGGCGTTACGGCGCCCGGATCCTCTCCTGGCATCCGGATGGAGCCGCCCTCGCCGATTTCGTCGCCGTGGCCGGGATCAACGGTTTCTACGGTTCGAAGGAAGCGCGCCTGGGCTGCTGCCGGCTGCGCAAGGTCGAGCCGCTGGGCAGGGCTTTGGCCGGGGCCTCGGCCTGGGTGACGGGGCTGAGGGCCGATCAGTCCGCCGGCCGAAACCTCGTCGAGCTCTCCGCCTGGGACCCGGAGCGCGCGCTGGTCAAGTTCGCGCCGCTGTTCGACTGGAGCCGCGACCGGGTCGTCGACTTCTGCTCGGCGGAAAGCGTTCCGGTCAACGCGCTTCACGCCCAGGGCTTCCCCTCGATCGGGTGCGAGCCCTGCACCCGAGCCGTCGCTCCGGGCGAGCCGGAGCGGGCCGGCCGCTGGTGGTGGGAAGGCGACGAAGCCAGGGAATGCGGACTCCATGTCGGCCCCGACGGCCGGCTGGTTCGGGGCACGGCGGCATGAGCCACGCCCGGATCTCAAGCCGAATCTCTTTCTCCGCTCCCGCCTTTCGCGGGAGAGGAGGGGCCCGCCGCGAAGCGGTGGGAGGTAAGGGTCTATGGCACTGAGTCCGCAAGACCCTCACCTCCCAGGCCTTCGGCCCGGGCCCCTCCTCTCCCGTAAGGACGGGAGAGGGGTTGATAATGCCCAGGCTCATGAGCGCGAGCCGGCGGCGACTCCGGCCCGGATCGCGCCGCTCGCCAACCTCCCGCTCTTCCATCGCCTCGCGGGCCGCAAGGCGGTCGTCGCCGGCAGCTCCGACGGCGCCGTATGGAAAGCCGAGTTGCTCGCCGCCGCCGGAGCCAAGGTCCTGGTCCTCGCCGGCGAGGGCGCCGAGCGGTTCGAAGCGATTCCCGCACTCACCGTCGTCGATCGGTCCTGGATCCCCGCCGATCTGGACGGCGCGGCCCTCGCCGTCGGCGATCCCAGCAGCCGGGACGAGGCCCTTCGCTTCGTCGCCGCGGCCCGGGCCGCGGGCGTTCCCGTCAACGTCATCGACCAGACCGATCTGTGCGACGTCCAGTTCGGGACCATCGTCAACCGCTCGCCGGTCGTTCTCGCCATCTCAACGGGCGGCGCCGCGCCGATGCTTGGCCAGTCGATCCGCGCCAGGATCGAGGCGGTCCTGCCGCTCGGTCTTTCGGCCTGGGCCCAAGCGGCGCAGGCGCTTCGGCCGCGCCTCAAGCAGAAAGTGAAGAGCTTCCGCGACCGGCGCGCCTTCTGGGAGCGCTTCGTCGAGCGCGCCTGGGACGGCGGCGAGCCCGACGGCACCGAATCCCTGATCGAGCCGCGGACGCGCCGCCATGGCCGTGTGGTCCTGGTCGGCGCCGGTCCGGGCGATCCCGAGCTTCTCACCCTGAAGGCGGTGCGCGCGCTCCAGTCGGCGACGATCATCCTCTACGACGACCTCGTCGGCCCGGAGATCCTCGAGCTCGCCCGGCGCGAGGCGAAGCGGATCGCCGTCGGCAAGACCGGCCGGGGGCCTTCCTGCCGCCAGTCGGACATCAACGCCCGGATGGTCGAGCTCGCCCTCGCCGGCGAGAACGTCGTCCGGCTCAAGGGCGGCGACCCCTTGGTCTTCGGCCGAGCCACCGAGGAGCTGGACGCCTGCCGGGCCGCCGGGATCGAGGTGACCATCGTCCCCGGGATCTCCGCCGCCCAGGGCGTGGCCGCTTCGCTCGGTTTCTCGCTTACCGAGCGGCGCGAGGCCCGGCGGATCCAGTTCGTCACCGGCCACGGCACCGACGGCAAGCTGCCCCGCGACATCGACTGGGGCGCGATCGCCGATCCCGCCGCAACCACCATCGTCTACATGCCGCGCGCAACGCTCGGCGCGTTCGCCCGCTCGGCCATCGCCGCGGGCCTGTCCCCCGAAACCCCCGCGGTCGCGATCGCCTCCGCGACTCTCCCCGCGCAGACGCACGTGCGGGGAACCATCGCGACCGTCGCCGGCCTCGCCGGTACGCTTCCTCCCGGAGCGCCGGTGACGGTCGTGGTGGGCCGGGTCGCCCGCGAACGCGGCGCCCGGATCGAATTGCGAGCCGCCGCATGAACGCCCCGGCCACCTTCCTCAACCGCGGCCTCACCCACCTCGAGCAGCTCGAGGCCGAGAGCATCCACATCCTTCGCGAAGTGGTCGCCGAGGCGGAGCGGCCGGTGATGCTCTATTCGGTCGGCAAGGACAGCGCGGTGATGCTCCACCTCGCCCGCAAGGCCTTCTTCCCGGCGCCGCCGCCCTTCCCGCTCCTCCATGTCGACACGACCTGGAAGTTTCGCGACATGTACGCGCTTCGCGACCGGACGGCGCTTGAGGCCGGAGTCGAGCTCATCGTCCACCGCAATCCCGAGGCCGAGCGCCGGGGCATCAACCCGTTCGACCACGGCAGCCTCCACACCGATTTGTGGAAGACCGAAGGCCTTCGCCAGGCGCTCGACCTCCACGGCTTCGACGCGGCTTTCGGAGGCGCCCGCCGCGACGAGGACAAGAGCCGGGCCAAGGAGCGCATCTTCAGCTTCCGCTCCGCCCACCATCGCTGGGACCCGAAGAACCAGCGGCCCGAGCTCTGGTCGCTCTACAATAGCCGCAAAGCGCGGGGCGAGACGATGCGGGTCTTCCCGCTCTCCAATTGGACCGAGCTCGACGTCTGGCAGTATATCTATGCCGAGAGCATCCCGATCGTGCCGCTCTATCTGGCGGCGCCGAGGCCCACCGTCGTCCGCGACGGAATGATCCTGATGGTCGACGACGACCGCTTCCCGCTTCGCGAGGGCGAAGTGCCGGAGCAGCGCTCGGTGCGCTTCCGGACGCTCGGCTGCTATCCCCTGACGGGCGCGGTCGAGAGCCGGGCGGCGACCCTTCCGCAGGTCATCCGCGAGATGCTTCTCGCCACCACCTCCGAGCGCCAGAACCGAGCGATCGACCATGACGGCGCCGCCAGCATGGAGCGCAAGAAGCAGGAAGGCTATTTCTAGATGGCGACGGCGCACGTCATCCCGGCCCAGCCCGTCATCCCGGCGAAAGCCGGGACCTCGGGACAAGAAGTCTCGGCGGGTCTCCCCGAGGCCCCGGCTTCCGCCGGGGTGACGGACGATCACGAGGACCCGGTGATCGCCGGGCAGAACAAGTCGCTCCTCCGCCTCCTGACCTGCGGCTCGGTCGACGACGGCAAGTCGACCCTGCTCGGGCGGCTCCTCTACGACAGCAAGATGCTGTTCGAGGACCAGCTCGCGGCGCTCGAGACGGACAGCCGCAAGTCCGGAACGCAGGGCGAGGGCCTCGATTTCGCGCTTCTCGTCGACGGCCTCAGCGCCGAGCGCGAGCAGGGCATCACCATCGACGTCGCCTATCGCTTCTTCGCGACCGACCGGCGCAAGTTCATCGTCGCCGACACGCCCGGCCACGAGCAATATACCCGGAACATGGTGACCGGCGCCTCGACCGCCGACCTCGCCATCATCCTCATCGACGCGCGCCGGGGAGTCCTCACCCAGACGCGGCGGCACAGCCACATCGTCCAACTGCTGGGAATCCGCCACGTCGTCGTTGCGGTCAACAAGATGGACATGGTCGATTACGCTCAGGAGCGGTTCGAGGCGATCGTCGACGATTATCGGGCCTTCGCCGACGAAATCGGGATCGGCGCCTTCACCGCCATTCCGATCGCGGCCCTGACCGGCGACAACATCGCCTCTCCAAGCCCCGCCACCCCCTGGTACGAGGGCCCCGCCCTCCTCGACCACCTGGAAACCGTCCCGATCGCCTCCGCGCGGCCCGATTCCAACCATTTCCACATGGCGGTCCAGTGGGTGAACCGCCCCGACAGCCGATTCCGCGGCTATGCCGGCCGAATCTCCGGCGGAACCGTCCGGCCCGGCGACGAGATCGTGATCCTGCCCTCGGGCCGGCGCTCGCACGTCGGGCGGATCGTCACCTTCGAAGGCGACCTCGACCGCGCCGTCGAGGGACAGTCGGTCACCCTCACCCTCACCGACGAAGTCGATTGCTCACGCGGGGAGGTGATCGCTTCCTCCACCTCCCCGCCGCAGGTCGTCGACGGCCTGATCGCCAACCTCGTCTGGATGGCGGACGAGCCGCTCGCTCCCGGCCGGTCCTATTGGCTGAAGATCGGCGCCAGCCTCGTCTCGGCGACGGTGAGCAAGGTCGAGCATATCGTCGAGGTCGATTCCGGCCGCCCGGCCGCCGCCCGCCTCCTGGCCTTGAACGACATCGGCCGCTGCGAATTGAAGCTCGACCGGGAAGTCGCCGCAATCCCTTACGCCCGGGGCCGGGAGCTCGGCGCCTTCATCCTCATCGACAAGCTCAGCAACGCCACGGCGGCGGCCGGAATGATCGACGGATTCCCGCGCCGCGCCGGGCTCGACCGGGCCTCGGGCGAGGCGGACCGGATCATCTGGCTCAACGAAGTCGCTCCCGAGGAGCGCCCGGAGGTCGCCGCCAAGGCGCAGCAGCGGCTTCAGGCGACGGGCCGGATAAGCTTCATCCTCGATGAAGCCACGCTTCGTGAGACCCTCAGCAGCGACCTCGCCGACGGCCCCGCCGACATGGCCGAGCATATCCGCCGGGTGCGCGCGGTCGCGGGCCTGATGAGCCGCGCCGGCCTCCACATCCTCGTTACCGTGGACGTTCCGGCCGCCGAGGCCTGGCCCGGCCGCCAGATCGCCCCGTCCGATCTCGAGCAGGAAGGGGAAGCCGAATGGGTCATCTGAACCCGTTCCCCGCCGACACGCTCACCCTCGAGCAGCGTCGTCAGGTCGAAGCCCTGAGCGGCTCGGTGACCCCCGAGCAGGCGCGCTGGATCAGCGGCTATTTCGCCGGCCTCGAAGCCGGCATCGCCCGGCTCGCGGGCGACGGAGCGCTTCCGGCCGGCGCCGCGGCCGCCGTCCGCACGCTGACCGTGCTCCACGGCGGGGAAACCGGCAATTGCGCCGGACTCGCCCGGGCCCTCGCCGCCGCCGCCGCCGACCAGGGCCTGGTCGCTCAGGTCGAGGACATGGCCCGCTACAAGCCGCGCCGGCTGAGGGAGGAGCAGGACCTGCTCCTCATCGTCAGCACCCATGGCGAGGGTGACCCGCCGCAGCCGGCCCTGGATTTCTTCGAATATGTGGAAGGCCCGAAAGCGCCGAAGCTTCCCGAGCTTCGCTACTCGGTCCTTGCGCTCGGCGACTCCACCTACGAGCATTATTGCGAGGCGGGGCGGCGCCTCGACCGACGCTTCGAGGCGCTCGGAGCGGCCCGGCTTTCGGACCGGGTCGAATGCGACGTCGATTATGACGAGACGGCAGCACAGTGGCGCGCCGAGGCGCTGGCCCTGCTTGTTGCCCAGGCCGGGGCGGGCTGCGAGGTGCCCGCCCCGGCTGACCCCGCCGTCCCGGCCGCGACCGCGCATGACAAGCGCAATCCGTTCCCGGCCCGGATCATCGACAATCTCACCATCGTCGATCGCCATTCGACCAAGGAAACCCGCCACGTCGAGTTCGACATCGCCGGCTCGGGCCTCGTCTACCAGCCGGGCGACGCGCTCGGCGTGGTCGCCCGCAACGACCCCTCGGTGGTCGCCGCACTGCTCGACGCGGCCGGCCTCTCCGGCGATTCCGCGATCACCGTCAAGGGCGAGCCGACCGCTCTGGCCGAAGCGCTGGAAAGCCATTTCGAGATCGCGATCACTCCGCCCCGGTTCCTCGACCATTGGGCCGCCTTGACCGGCGCCGCGGAGCTCCGGCGGCTAAGCGGAGACGAAGGGAAGTCCGAGCGCCAGGCCTGGCTTCGAGCCCACCACATCGTCGACATAGTGAGGCGATTCCCGTCGAAAAGTGTCGATTCCGAAACCTTCGTCGCCGGGCTGAGGCCGCTCCAGCCGCGTCTCTACTCCATCTCGTCCAGCCTCTCGGCCATGCCCGACGAGGCCCACATCACCCTCGCTCCGGTCCGCTACCAGCTTTACGGCGAGGGTCGGCACGGGGTCGCTTCCGCCCATCTCGCCGACCGCTCGGCGGTGGGGGACATCCTGCCCGTCTACATCCAGGCGAACGAGCAGTTCCGACTCCCCGAGGACGACAAGGCGATCATCATGATCGGCGCCGGAACCGGAATCGCCCCCTATCGTGCCTTCCTCCAGGAACGCGAGGCGCGGGGCTCGAGCGGCCGCTCCTGGCTGTTCTTCGGCGAGCGCAACTTCCGGAGCGACTTCCTCTACCAGACCGAATGGCAGGCGTGGCTGAAGGACGGAGTGCTCGGCCGGATGGACGTCGCCTTCTCGCGGGACCGCGGCGGCAGATGCTACGTCCAGGACCGGATGGCCGAGCGCGCCGGCGACCTTTTCGCCTGGCTCGAGGAAGGCGCCCATCTCTACCTATGCGGCGATGCGGCGCGGATGGCGCCGGACGTTCACGAGACCCTGATCTCGATCGTCGCCGAGGAAGGCCGTCTCCAGCGTGAGGGCGCCGAGGAATATGTCCGCGAGCTGCAGCGCAGCCGCCGCTACCAACGGGACGTCTACTGACATGGCCGATTCCGAAACCCTCGTCGACCGGAGCAAGGACCTCTCCCAGCCGCTCGACCGCCTGAGCCCCGACGAGACCCTGAAGAAGGCCAGCAACTATCTGCGGGGAACCATCGCCACCGGCCTTCTCGATCGGATCACGGGAGCCGTCGCCGTCGACGATACGCGGCTGATGAAGATCCACGGAATGTACCAGCAGGACGACCGCGACCTTCGCGACGAGAGGCGGCGCCAGAAGCTGGAGCCGGCCTACCGCTTCATGATCCGGGTCCGGCTGCCGGGGGGAGTTTGCACGCCCGGGCAATGGCTGAAGCTCGATTCGCTCGCCCGGGCGCATGGCGGCGAGCAGCTTCGGCTCACCACCCGCCAGACCTTCCAGTTCCACTGGGTGCTGAAGGAAGATGTGCGGGCAACCATCCAGGGCCTCCACGAAGCCCTGCTCGACACCGTCGCCGCCTGCGGCGACGTCTCGCGCAACGTTATGTGCGCGGCCGATCCGCAGGATTCGGCGCTTCACGCCGAAGTCGTCGAGGCGGCTCGGACGGTCAGCGACGAATATCTGCCCAGGACCCGCGCCTATCACGAAATCTGGTACGGCGAGGACAAGGTCGCTTCCTCCGACGAGGAGGTGGAGCCGTTCTACGGCGCGACCTATCTTCCCCGGAAGTTCAAGATCGGCTTCGTCGTCCCGCCGTCCAACGACATCGACGTCTACACCCAGGATCTCGGCTTCATCGCCATCGAGGGCCCAGACGGGCTGGAGGGCTATAACGTCGCCATCGGCGGCGGCATGGGCCGCACCGAGAACGAGCCCCTCACCTACCCGCGCCTCGCCGACGTCATCGGCTACATCCCCAAGGACCGGCTCGTCGCCGCGACCGGGGCGGTGATGTCGGTCCAGCGCGACTACGGCAACCGTGCCCAGCGCAACCGCGCCCGCTTCAAATATACGATCGACGACAAGGGGCTGGTCTGGATCAAGGCCGAGATCGAGACCCGCCTCGGCGCTCCGTTCGAGCCGGCCAGGCCGTTCCACTTCACCTCCAACGGCGATTCGTTCGGCTGGCGCGAGACGGCAAGCGGCCGCTCCAACTGCACCCTCTATGTCGAGAGCGGGCGCCTCGCCAATCGCCCCGGCCGAGCCTGGCTCGACGGCCTTCGGGCGATCGCCCAAATCCACCGCGGCGCCTTCCGGGTCACGCCGAACCAGAACATCATCGTCTCGGGCGTCGCCGCGGAGGACCGGCCCGCTGTCGAGGCGCTGCTGGCCGAGCACGGCCTCGCCGGCACGCCCCAGAGCGCGATCCGGCGCAACTCGATCGCCTGCGTGGCCCTGCCCACCTGTGGCCTCGCCATGGCCGAGGCCGAGCGCTATCTTCCCGACATCCTCGGACGGATCGAAGCGATCCTGGCGGCGAACGGCCTCACCGACGCGCCCATCACCTTCCGGATCAGCGGCTGCCCGAACGGCTGCTCACGCCCCTATGTCGCCGAGATCGCCCTGACCGGCCGGGCGCCCGGAAAATACAATTTCTACCTCGGCGGCGGCTTCCACGGCGAACGGCTGGCCCGGATGGTTCGCGAGAATGTCGGCGAGGCCGAGATATTGAGTGTGCTCGAAGACCTGATCGGCCGCTACGCAAGCGAGCGGCATCAGGACGAAAGGCTCGGCGATTTCGTCGAGCGAGTCTCCTACCTGGCCAGCGAGCAGCAGGTTCCAGGAAGGATCAGCCCGATAATCTAAGGAGAAGCAGGCGGCGCCCGAAAGGCACCGCCCGGACAACCGACGGACTAATTGTCTACTGAATTGCTTAGGTAAATAAGAGGATAGCGCCATGAGATCCGTTCAAGCCCTTTTCACCGCTCTCGCCGCAGCCTTGCTCCTCTCAGGCTGCGGCGAGAAACCCGGGCGGCAGCGCGAGCTGCTCAACGTCTCGTACGATCCCACGAGGGAACTCTATCGCGACGTCAACGAGAGTTTCGCGGCCAAATGGAAGTCCGAGACCGGCGAAGACCTCGAAATCCGCCAGAGCCACGGCGGCTCGGGCAAGCAGGCGCGCTCGGTGATCGACGGCCTCGCCGCCGATGTCGTCACTCTGGCGCTGGCCTATGACATCGACGAGATCGCCCAGCGCGCCAAGTCGCTTCCCGCCAATTGGCAGACTCGCCTGCCGGACAACAGCAGCCCCTATACGTCGACGATCGTCTTCCTCGTCCGCAAGGGCAATCCGAAGCGGATCGTCGACTGGAACGACCTCGTCCGACCCGACGTCAAGGTGATCACGCCCAACCCCAAGACCAGCGGCGGCGCCCGTTGGAACTATCTTGCCGCCTGGGGCTATGCGGAGCGCAAGTTCGGCTCGCCCGACCGGACCCGGGATTTCATGACCCGCCTGTTCCGCAACGTCCCAGTCCTCGACAGCGGGGCGCGCGGATCCACCACCACCTTCGTCGAGCGGGCCCAGGGCGACGTCCTCCTCTCCTGGGAGAACGAGGCCTTCCTCGCCGTCAACAAGCTCGGCAAGGGTCAGTTCGAGATCGTAATCCCTTCGCTCTCGATCCTCGCCGAGCCGCCCGTCGCCCTCGTCGACAAGGTCGTCGACCAGAAAGGCACCAGGCCCGCCGCCGAGGCCTATCTCAGATATCTCTACACGCCCGAGGCCCAGGAGCTGATCGCGAAGCATTATTACAGGCCGCGCGACCCCGCCGTCGCCGCGCGCCACAAGGCCCAATTCCTAAACGTCGCGATGCTGACCATCGACAAGGACTTCGGCGGCTGGGCGCAAGCCCAGAAGACCCACTTCGCCGACGGCGGCGAGTTCGACCGGATTTTCAAGACAGCGAAGCGCTGAAGGTCGCGCGCTGACTGGGCCCCGGCCCGTCCGGGGCTCTCTTTATTCGAAGGAGAAGATCGATGCGTTACCTGCTCCTGGCCAGCGCCGCGCTGGCCACAACCCCTGCTTACGCCCAATCGCCGTCCGCGGAGCCAGCCGAAGCCGCGCCGCCGGAAGCCGTGCCCGCCGGCAAGGACGGCGACATCGTCGTCACCGCCCGGCGAAGGGACGAGCAGCTCCAGGACGTTCCGCTCGCCATTTCGGTTCTGGGCGGAGCCCAGCTCGACGCGACCGGGAGCATCAATGTCGGCCGGCTCCAGCAAATCCAGCCCTCGGTCCAGTTTTTCAGCACCAACCCGCGCAACTCGGCGGCCAACATCCGCGGCCTGGGGGCGCCCTTCGGCCTCACCAACGACGGCATCGAGCAGGGCGTCGGAATCTATATCGACGAGGTCTATTACAGCCGGATCGCGGTCGCGACGTTCGACTTCCTCGACGTCGAGCGGATCGAGGTGCTTCGCGGCCCACAGGGGACGCTGTACGGCAAGAACACCACGGCCGGGGCGATCAACATCGTCACTCGGGCGCCGACCTTCGAGCCGGAAGCGCGGCTCGAGCTGTCGCTCGGCAATCTCGATTATGTCGCCGCCAAGGCCTCGGTTTCCGGGCCGATCGTCGACGACAAGCTGGCCGTTCGACTCGCCGCCTCCAAGAGCCGCCGGCGCGGCACCATCTTCAACGTCGCCAGCGACCGCTGGGTCAACGAGCAGGACAATCTCGGCCTGCGCGGCCAGTTACTGTGGCGCGCGGGCAATGATCTCGATGTGACGTTGTCGGCCGACTACAACCGCCAGAATCCGGAATGCTGCGCCCAGATCTATGTCCGCACCGGAGCGACTCAGCGGCCGCTCAGCCGCCAATATGCGGCGCTCGCGGCGGCTTTCGGCTACGCGCCTCCGAGCACCGACGCGTTCGACCGGCTCACCGACCTCGACACGCCTCTCGACGCCTTCCAGGAGCTGGGCGGGGTCGCGCTTCGGGCGAAATGGGACCTTGGGCCGGGAACTCTGACGTCGGTCACCGCCTGGCGGTTCTGGAACTGGGGGCCGTCGAACGACCGCGATTTCACCGGCCTTCCGATCACCACGGTTTCGGCCAACCCGTCGAGACAGAACCAATATTCGCAGGAGCTTCGCTATGCGGGCTCGAGCGGAAACCTGGATTACGTCGGCGGCCTGTTCGCCTACCGGCAGAACCAGCATACGACCGGAGCGCAGGAGCAGGGGCCGGCGGCGAGCCGGTGGCTTCTCAATCCGACGAGCGCCAACGCGAACAACCCCGCGGTTCTGAACGGCCTCCGTTCGGAAAACGACATCCGGCTCGAGACGACCAGCCTCGCCGCCTTCGGCCAGCTCAGCTGGCGGGTGAGCGACCGGCTCCGCCTCCAGCCCGGCCTTCGGGTCAATTACGACAAGAAGATCGGCTCCTATTCGGCGGTCGTGACCACGGGCACCGGAAGCACAACGCTCAACAACGACCAGCGCGGCATCCTGGCGCCGCAAACCTACGAGGCCAAGTTCAGCGACTGGAACATCTCGGGCGACTTCACGATCGCCTACGACCTCGCCCCGGACGTGCTCGCCTACGCGACCTACGCCAAGAGCTTCAAATCCGGCGGGATCAACCTGGCCGGCCTTCCCCTCGACGCGGCGAACAATCCGATCCTGAGCGCGGCAACGGTGAAGCCCGAAAAGGTCGACCATTTCGAACTCGGGCTCAAGACCCAGTTCCTCGAGAAGCGCGCCACCCTGAACCTCGCCGCCTTCTGGACGAGCATCAAGGATTACCAGGCGACCGTCACCAACGGCCAGCTCGGCGTGCTCCGCGGCTATCTCGCCAACGCCGACGAGGTACGAGTCCGTGGCATCGAGGCGGATTTCTCGGTCCGGCCGACCCGCGGCCTCAACCTCTACGCCAGCGCCGCCTTCACCGATCACGAATATGTGCGTTTCGTCGACGCCCCCTGCCCGCCCGAGCTGGCCGGCGGCGCCGCGGCAACGCCCGCCAACCCCGCCAGCCCGCCGGGAACGCCGGGAGGGTTCAGCCCGGCCAATTGCGACATTTCCGGCCAGTGGCTGCCCGGCATCTCGAAATGGGCCTTCTCCTGGGGCGGCGAGTACAGCCTTCCGGCGAAATTGCTGGGGCGCCCGGGCCAGGCCTATGCCGGGGTCGACGGCAGCTACCGCTCGCGTTTCTCCTCCAACCCCTCCCGTTCCGCTTATACCGATATCGAGGGCTATGCGCTCGCCAGCTTCCGGCTCGGCTTCCGTTCCGACGACGGCTGGAACAGCTTCCTTTGGGTCCGCAACGCCTTCGACGCCGAATATTACGACATTCTAGCGACCCAGTCGGGAAGCACCGGCCTCATCGTCGGCCAGCCGGGCGATCCGCGCACCTGGGGTGTCACAATTCAGAAAAGATTCTGAAGCAAAAGCGAAATACTAGAGGCTTGATGGCTTGACTGCGGTTCCGGCGGTGCCGAACGCCTCCTTCGTCAACGGAGGATCATATGCGTTTCCCGCTCCTGACCGGCACGGCGCTGGTCGCGCTCGCCGGCACCGCTCACGCCCAGGACCCGGTCCCGCCGTCGACCGGGGATGCCGTCGTCGACCGCCTCAACGCGCTGGAGGCGCGGGTGAAGCAGCTCGAAGCCCGCAACGCCGAGCTCGAGCGGCAGGCCGCCGCCGACCGGACCGCGCCCAAAGCCGCCGAGCCAGGCGGATCGAAGCAGATCCAGTTCGGCTGGGCACCGACCCTGTCCGACGTCAAGGGCGACTTCACCTTCAAGCCGAGGGGCGTGATCGAGGCCGATTACGGAGTCTTCAACGAACGGGCGGGCGGCTACGACTTCAATGACGGCACCGCCTTCCGCCGAGCCCGGATCGGCCTCGAGGGCAGTGCGATGAAGGTCTTCAACTACCGGATCGAAGTGGATTTCGCCGGCAACCAGGTCGCGCTCACCGACGCCTATCTTCAATATGCCGGGATCGAGGACCTGCTGATCACCGCGGGCCAGCACAAGGCGCCGTTCGGCCTCGAATCCAACAATAGCGACAATTACAACGTCTTCCTCGAGCGCGGAATGTTCGCCAACGCCTTCGGCAATGCCGGCGCCGAGCGCAGAATCGGGCTGTCCGCGGCCTGGGCCCCGAAGGCCAATCTCAACGTCGCCGCCGGCCTGTTCGGCGACAATGAAAGCATCGCCCGCTCGGCCGGCGCTCCGGCGACCGACTCGCCCGACGAGAGCGTCGGCGCCAACGCCCGCCTGGCGTGGGAGCCGGTTTTCGAGGAGGGCAGGATCCTCCACCTCGGCGCGTCCGGCTATTACCGCACCGGCCTCAAATCCGGCGATGTCGCCGACGCCGTCCGCCTGAGCGACCGCCCCAACATCCGGATCGACAACGGCAATATCGCGGACAGCGGAATCGTGACGGGCGCGGAATCGCTGCGCTATGCGGGCGCGGAGGCCGCCGCCGTCCTCGGACCCGTCACCCTCGCCGGCGAATATGGCCGTCTCTGGGTCGACCGGCCCGGCCTCTCCGACCCGAGCTTCGACGGCTTCTACGTTTACGCGACCTGGTTCCTGACCGGCGAGACGAGGCCTTTCAGGAACGGCAATTTCGATCGGGTGAAGCCCCGGAAAGCGCTCGGCAAGGACGGCGCCGGTGCCTTCGAGCTGGCTTTGCGCTACGATCGGCTCGACCTGTCCGACACGCCTGTCCTGTCCCGCGCCGGCAACCGGGCCGAGACCCTCACCTTCGGCCTCAACTGGTATCTGAACCCCAATGCCAAATTGCTGTTCAACTGGGTCCGGTTCAATGGCACCAACTCGCCGCTGGACCCGATCGGCGCCCGAACCGCCGGCGACGCCTTGGCGACCCGCCTCCATGTCGATTTCTAGAGCGTGATCGCTTAGGATGAATCGCGGTTTTTTCCGACATCGGCGTCACCCTGAACTTGTTTCAGGGTCCAGCTGGTCGCTCGCCCGGGAAGCGGAAAGCTGGATGCTGAAACAAGTTCAGCATGACGGGATGAGAGCGTTTAAGGTCATAATGATCATTTTCTAGCCGTCGCCCGCCCTGCGACGCTTTACGCCAGAGGAAAATTTCGGCTCTCGCCATATTGCCTGGCCGAAGTCTCGGCGGCCTCGTTATGGACCCGCGCATAGACACCCCGAGCGCCGCCCTCGACGAGCTCCGCCTCCGGATCGACGTCAAGGAGCCGCTCGAGAAGATCGCGCGCCTCCTCTTTCGTCCCGGCAATCGGCACCAGCTTCGGATATTCGGGCCTCTCGACCTTCGGTCGCTTATTCCATCTCATCAGGCCGCTTCACCAGAAACCTCGGGCAGGCGCAACCGGACTGCAGCAACACGGATTTTTTACCGAAGCAGGCTAAGGGCGGTTCGGGAAGGAGGGCCAGGGATGCTGGACGCCGAAGTCACCATTCTACCGGAGCACCGCGGGTCGATGCGGAGAATCGTCAATCTTGCCGCCACTCTTCGAGAGAATGGCGCGATTGGCCATAAAGCCCTGATCACGAATCTTTCCGAAAGCGGCTGTCAGATCCACTGGGACGCCCAGATAGAGGAGGGCGCCGAAGTCTTCGTGAAGCTGACCACGCAATTTCCTCTTCGCGCTACGATCATGTGGAGCAAGGACGGGATCGCAGGGTGCAAGTTCGCAACGCCTCTCACGGCGACCGCGATCCTGGGCCTCACCTCGAATCGCCATCTGCAGGGGAAGCGGCTATTCGGACCTGGCAGGAGTGGCGGGCGCTCGGCGTCGCAGACCCCGTAACCCCCGGGATCGCCGCGCTCGCGACTGGTCATTCAGGGCTTTTGGGTTAAGGGGACGTTGCAAGCGCCGCGGAGGGGTTCGAAGTGACGATCGGTCGATGGCGGGCGGGGCCGCGAAGGCTTGCCGCCCTTCTTCGGTCCGCCTGGCCGAGGCGCGGACTGGTTGCCGAAGCCTGCCTCAGCCTGATAGCGGCGGAAGCTCGGCTGAGGCTGCTTCCGCTGAAGAATCAGGGCATGGGGGAGATGACGCCGGCGACGGGTCCGGCTCGCGACGCATTTGCCGCGGCGAGCGAGACGGAACGGCAGGCAGCGCTCGACGTCGGTTGGGCGGTGACCAAGTCAGCCGTTTATTTCCCCGTTCCCATCCGGTGCCTGGCCCAGGCGCTGGCCGCTCGGGCGATGCTTCGCCGGCGGGGCACCCGGAGCCTCCTGCATGTCGGCGTGGCGCGTCCGGAATCGACCTCGTTCGAGGCGCATGCGTGGCTGGAAGCGGCGGGCGTCGAGGTGACCGGTTATCCGGTGCCGCCGCAGCTTCGTGAGATCGGCCTCCTGCACTGCGACGGGGCCAAGCGCCGCCAGGGTCTTCACCCGGACTGAACCCTCAGTCCGGATCCTGGCCCCCCTCCCCTCGCCGTTTGCCCGCCGCCACGGCACGCCGGAGGAAATCGCCGTTCGAGAGCGCGCGCAGCAGCTCGTTGCGGTAGAGCCGGGTCACCTTGGGCTCGTGCCAGCCGGCGGTGGGCCAATGGTCGATCGCCTCCTGCAGGCGGGGAATGTCCAGCAGCCGCGCCGTCTCACGGCATTCGGCCAGCCTGGCGACCGTCTCGCCCAGAGCGCGCTTGGGATCGGTAAATCCCAAATGCCAGTCGGCGGCCTGGAGACCGCGGGCGCGCTGGCGAAGCACGGCCGGAGGCAACCGGTCGGCCATGGCGCGGCGGGCGAGGGAGGAAGGCATTCCGCCGAGCCGGAATTGCGCGTCGGGCACCGCCAGGCAGAATTCGACGAGCCTGCGGTCGGCGGTCGGGTCGCGCTCGTCGATCCTCCAGCGCGCCAGCGTGCCCTTGGCATAATCGGCGAGGTCGACGCGCTGCAGCGCGGCGAGGCGTTCGCTTCTCGTATCGGGCGAGCGCCGGGTCACGAGCGTTTCGGTGGGCGCGCCAAGCTCCTCCCGGCGCCGCGGGTTGACGAAGCTCGCGCCTGGCGCCTGCAAAGGCTCGCTGGCGCGCGCGGCGATCGCCCGCGCGATTCCTCCCAGGCCGGCGCCTCCGCTTCTCCAGGCCAGCGCCCTGACCTCGTCGAGCAAGCCGGGGAGCCCCCGGGCGCCGAGCCGCTCCCGAAGCGGCCGGGAAGATTTGTAGCTGAGCGTGAGATTGCCCGCCTGGCCGGTGAGCAGGACCTGCAATCCGCGGCTCTGTGCGAGCGTGTAGATGGCGTCGCGCCAGACCTGGTTGCACAGGTTGAGGATCGGCTGCTCGCCAAGCTCGAACACCCAGCCCAGAGCGTCGAGCGGAGTCCGGCCGTCGGTGCGGACCCGGACATGTTCCATATTGGCATGGAGGGCGGCGGTCGCGGCGGCGAGCGGACCTTCGTCGGGCAGGCGTCCGGACGGGCCGTCCGCTTCGGCGCCCTCGCGCGGGACGGCGGTGAAGGCGACGACTCGACCGGCCTTCGCCGCCATCAGCCGGGCCGCCGTCGCCGCGACCGAGCCGCTGTCGAGGCCGGCGCTGAGGTGGGCGGCGACGTCGCCCGCCGCGGGCAGGCGGCATCGGACGGCGCGGTCGATCTCGGCGCGCAGGGCCTCCTCGTAATCGCTCGCGCGGGGCAGGCGCAAAGGCTCGGGGGCAGGGTTCCAGTGGCGGCGCCGGGTCTCTCCGTCGGCGGTGACGATGACGCACTCGCCCATCCCGACCCGCGAGACCTCGCGGAAGCAGGTCGAGTGCGGATCGGGCGGAACGAGGTCGAGAGCCCGCGCCAGCAGGTCCTCGTCGGGCCGGTAGGGAATTTCCGGAAGCGCGTGCAGGCCCCTTGGCATCGACGCGAAGGCAAACAGCCGGGAGCCGCGGAAATAGCATAAGGGACGGCCGCCCATCCCGTCGCGGGCGAGCAGCCAGCGCCGGCGCTCGCGGTCCCAGACGGCGAAGGCATAGTCGCCGTAGAGGCGGTCGAGGCACTCCTCGCCCCAGCGCTCGAAGGCTCGGAGCACCAGTTCCGGGTCGCCGGTGGGGCAAGCGGGAGTGATGGAATGGCCGAGCGCTTCCGCCAGGCCCTCGCGATCGTCGAGCCGAACGTCCGCAACCATCAGGAAGCGCCCGCCGCCGCCGATCAGCGGCTGGCGGTCCGCCAGGTCCCCGGGAAAGAGGTGCATGACCCGATTCCCGAGCGCGACATCGTCCTGCGCCCAGCGGCCGGCGGAATCCGGCCCGTAAGGCTCGAGCGCGGCCAGCATCCGCTCGAGCGGCGCCGCCGCGGGACGGCCGTCGGTGCACCAGAGGCCGGCGATGGCGCCCATAGGATTCGGCTTTCTAGGCGGAGCGTATGACGATGCCGGCGGCGATCAGCTTCGGGAGAATGGCTTCGATGTCCTGCCTAGCGACTTCGGGGGCCACCCGGTAGCGCGCGCTCGTGTCGGCGATCATCGCCTCCATCGAGAGCCCGTCCCGAAGGCCTTCGAGGAGGTGCCGCATCGCTCCGCGAACGCCGAAATATTTCTCGGACCCCATCGCCAGCAGGATGCTCTCATCCTCGACCGGCACCGACAGCACGCCGTCGTTCAGCCGATACATCTCCTCGCAACTCGTGCTCACTCCGCCCCCTGAAAATGCCGATTGGGCGGGCGGCCTAGCACGCGGGCTTCGACAATGAAATCACTCGCGATTTGGACGCGTACCTGCCTTGACCCCGTCCCCGATGCCACCTAGCAGGAATGTGCAAAGGGGATAAACATGCATCAGGACAATAAGGCGGAACAGACTCCCGAGATCGAGTTCGAGCCGTCGCACCTCGTCGAATATGGTGAAGCGCGCGAGCGGACTCAGGGCGGCGGCGGCCCGGCTGCCCAGCCGGATGGCGCAGTCTACAACTCCTGATCCCTACGCCGCCGATCGAGCGGCAAAATCAGCCTGGACACATTCATGAACGGCGGCCCGCCGAAAGGGATGGCGCCCGTGCGTGAAGACGCTCGCGCCGGCGCCGAGGCTGCCTGGGTGATTTCGTCCTGCGCCGATGCCAGGGCGATCCTCGTCAGCGCGGCGGCCCGAGTTCCGTCGGATTCGCCGCCGCCGCTTGGCGCCGGCGGCGGCGCGGCCGACGCGCTCGTCGAGCGCGGCGCGCGCCTGCGCGGCCTGTGGATGTGGGGGTGCGAGGCCGACCGGCGCCCGATTCGCCGCAAGGCCGGGGCCTCGGCGCTTGGGCCGGGGGCCCTCGAACCCCTCCTTCCCTATCTGGAAAGCCGAGCCGCCGGTTTGCTGGAGGCCGGCGGGCCGGCGCCCGAAATTGACCTCGTCGCCGGCTTCGCTCGGCCACTGGTCCGTGACGCGCTGATGGAACTGCTCGGCATCGCTCCCGAAGCGCGCGCTTCGCTCGACGCGCAGGTCGGGGCGATGGCCGGGTTCATTCCGGGGGCCCAAAGTGGCGGCACGGCCCGTTATTTCGCCCTCGCCGCCACCGCCAGAGCGCTCGAAGGTGTCTGGGCAAAGCCGCTGCCGCCCCTCGCCGCCGCCAGCCGGCTGCTCCGCGGCACCGTCGAGACGGGCGAGCTTTCCCTCGACGAGGCGCTCGCCCAGGCGACGCTCCTCCTGTTCGGCAATTCCTACACCACGCTCGACGCGCTCGCCGGGTTGCTGGCTCGGCTCGCCGAGGAACCGAGCCTCTGGCAGGCGGCGCGGAGCGGCGCGCTCCCCGTCGCCGGGCTGGTCGAGGAGGGCCTTCGACTCGGGCCGCCGGCGCATCTCGTCCTCCTCCGCGACGCCGCCGGGCCGATCGAATGCCCGGGCGGACTCATCCCGGCGGGCGCCAGGATCGTCCTTCCGCTCGACCGGCTGAATCGCGACCCGGCCTGCTTCGAGCGCGCCGACGCGTTCGAACCGGACCGTTCGGGGCCGCCGCACCTCGCCTTCGGCGCCGGGCGGCACATGTGCGTCGGCCTTCATCTGGCGCGCGCCGTCATCCGCACCGGGGTCGAGGCTTTGCTCCACCGCCTGCCCGAATGGCCCGCCGAAACCCGAGTGAGCCTGGCGCCCGGCATACTCGGGGGCGAGAGCGTCGCCGGAATCGCCGTTCCGGCCGGAGCGCTCCAACCGTGCTGATATTGAACGGCCTGCGCATCGCGACGGACGTCGGCGACGAGTCGGCCGCGGCCGACCTATCTTGGCGAACCGAGCGCGTCGCCTCGCTGCCGGCCGAGCCGGGAGCCGGCGATCCGATCGCGATCGTCCGCGGCGAGCGGATCGGGCCCGGGATCGCGACCGACCATATCTTCGGCTATGACGGCCGCGTCCGCTGCCGCTTCCGGATCGATCCCGACGGCTCGGCCGTGAGCTGCAGGGCGATTCCGGAGGTCAGCGACCGCGATCGCTTCAGCCTGTTCGCCGAGCCGGTGATGCGAACCATCCTCGTCCGCCGCGGCCTGCTCTCCTTCCACGCCGCCGCTCTGGCCGGGAACGGCCGCGCGATCCTCATCATGGCGGACAAGGGCGCCGGCAAATCGACTTTGTCCTGGGCGCTCCAAAATCAGGGCTGGCAGCTTCTCGCCGACGATCTTGCCCGCGTCGACTCCCTTGGCGGGCAATGGAGCGTCTTTCCCGGCCACCGCCAGACCAAGCTCACGCCGGCGGCGGCCAGAGCCTTCGGGCATGCCACCGACGCGATGCCGGTGCGCTTCGACGATCCCGGCCCCGCCGCCAGCGCGGCGCTGTTCGACAAGCGGGTCATCGGCCCGGCGGAAGCGCTTGACGATCCGGGCGCGGCCGTCCCCATTGCGGCCCTCTTCTTCCTCACGGCGCGGGATTCCTCCGCCGCCACGCCCCGTATCGAGCGGCTGCCGCCGCCCGCCGCCGTCCGGCATTTGCTCGAACACGCCACGCCCGATCCGCTGGGGAGCGCCCTGCCCGTCCCTCCCGCGCTGCAGCGGGCCATCGGCGGTTTGGCGACGCAGGTGAAGGCGGTCGCTCTGACCCTCCCGGATCGCTTCGACCTTCTGGCCGACTCGGCTGCCGCTCTGGAGTCCTTCATTGTCGATCGGGAGGCGTGCGTTTGAGCCTCGCGCAAGAGCCCGATGTCGACCTTGCTCCGGTCGGCGCACTCGGCCTGCTCTGGCCCGCCATACCGGACAGCCTGGTAGGCGCCGCCGTTCGCTCGCGGCTCGAGGCCGCCGCCGCCAGGCTCGCTCCGATCGCCCGGATCGCGCTCGAGCTGCGCCTGGGAGAAGGCCGGGACGAGGTCGACCTGCATCAGTTCGTCAGCCGAAGCGCGGCCGACGCGGCGGCGCTGAAGCGCTATCTGGCGGACGGCGGCCCGGCGGCGCCCGGCGAGGAAATCGTCCGGCGTTTTCTTCACGCCTGGGCGGACGATGCCGGAGGAGTCCGGACGGACCTCGACGGCGTCTATTTGGAATGGGACGGCCCGGGCTCGCGCTTCGAGAGGCCTCCGGCGATCTTCCTCCCGGTGCAGGGCCGGCATGATCGCGGGCCCGAGGCCGCCGGCTGCCGGAATCGGATCGCCGAGCACATCGGCCGGCTGGGCCTTGCCGGCGGCCATGTCGCCGAGCTCCTGAGCTCCATCCCGGCAGGGCTCTCGATAAGCTATATCGGCTTCATGCTGGGCCGCGGCGACTTGGTCCGAGTGAATCTGCGCGGAGTCCGTCCGGACGATCTGGAGGGAATCCTCGCCGGCATCGGCTGGCCGGGCGACACCGGCCGGGCCGCCGCTCATTTCGCCTGCCTGGTCGGCCTTACCGGCCGGGTCGCGATCGCCCTGGATTTCGCGCCGGCCATCCAGGCGACGATCGGCTTCGAAGCCGCATTGCCGGATTTTCCCGCGGGCGAGCCGCGCTGGAGCGATCTGCTCGACCGGCTCTGCGCCGACGGGCTGTGCACCGACGGCAAGCGAGACGCGCTCCTGCAGCTCGGAGCCCGGCTCTATCCGGAAGAGAAGGGACAGGAGTGGCCGGCCTCGTGGATGGCGGCGGCGGTCATGGCGCCGCCCCGATTCATACCCTGGTTCGAACGGCGGTTGTCGCACGTGAAGGTGTCGATAGGCGCGGACGGAGCGGTCGGCGCCAAGGCCTATGTGTCGGCGCAGCATCACTGGAGCCGCGAAAGCGCCGCCGAGCCGGCCCGCCCGAAGATCGGTTCGGACCCCCCTTCCGACAAGGCTTCGATCGAGGCTGCGGCGGCCCGGGCGGCCGAGTTCCTTCTGGCGGAGCGGGACCAGGACGATTTTTGGCGCGATTTCCGCCTCGCCAACGGCGTCTCCGACGAATGGGTGACCGCCTTCGTCGGCTATGCTTTGGTGGCGAGTGGCCTGGACCTGCCGGAGGACCTGGCCCCGCAGACGATCCGAGCGCTGCTCGAGCGGCAGCGGCCCGAGGGCGGCTGGGGCTATAATCGGGCCAGCCCCGCCGACGCCGACAGCACGGCCTGGGCGCTGAAATTCCTCCGCTCGGCCGGCTATCGGGGCCCCGAGGTCGAACGGGCGGACGCCTTCCTTCGCTCCCATCTTCTGCCGGGCGGCGGCGTTTCGACCTATGCCGCCGCGACGAGGATAAGCTTCGGCGGAGCCGCCGGTGTCCGGGACGATTCCGGGTGGCGGGGCGGCCATGATTGCGTCGCCGCCAACGTCGCCGGCCTGGTCGGCGAGCCCGTGGCCGGTCACCTGCGCTCCGGCCAGGCTCAGGACGGCGCGTGGACGGCTTATTGGTGGCGCGACGATGTCTTCGCCACGGCCCTGGCGGGCGAGGCCCTGGCGCCTGGCGAGGCCCGGACTCTGGCCCTGGCCTGGGCGGCGCGGCGGGCGGAATCGCCGACCGCCGCCTTCGACCGCGCCTGGCTGATCCGGATCCTGGCGCTGGGGCAGTCCGCGGAGCGCGAGCGGGCGCGGACCCTGGCGCTCGCGCTCGCGGCGGAGCAACGGCCCGACGGCGGCTGGGATGCCAGCGCCGAGATGCTGTTCCCCGACCCCGCCGAGGCCAGCCGCCATCCCGCCATGGCCGTCGTCCCGGACGACCGCCGCCTGTTCACGGCGGCTTCGGCGCTCCTCGCACTCGCCCGCGCTCGCGACTCGGGCATCGTCCGATGAGCGCCGGGCGTGGCTCCGGCGTCCAGGGCGCGATCGACTTCCTCACCGGCCCGGAGTTGAACGACCTGCCACGGGCCGCGCTTCCGCCCCGGATCGATTACGATCCGCTCACCCGGCACGCGCGCGACCTCGGTTACGACCTGTCGCCGGGCGCCCTTCAGGAAGCCTTCCGGCTGCTGATGCGCGCCCGGCTCCTCGCCTCGCGGAAACGCTCCGGCATCGAATAGCGAACCCCTCGAGGCGCGGGTCCGGCTCAGGTGGAGGTGATGGGTGGAGGCGGCGCCGGCGGGGCGTCGCCGCTCGCCAGGACTTCCTGCTTGTCCTCTTTCAGGTAGAGCCGTCGAATCAGGACCAGGACCACGATCGTGAGCGGGGTGGCGAGAAGCACGCCGGGTATCCCGAACAATATGCCGGCGGCGATGATCCCGAAAATGGTCACTGCGGGAGGCAGGTCGACCATCCTGTTCTGGAGCAAGGGCATGACGAGATTGCCCTGGAGCTGCTGGACCGCGATCAGGACGCCGATCGTCCACAATCCCGTGTCCGTGCCCTGTCCGAAGCCCAGGACGACGGCCGGGATCGCCGCGATGAATATGCCGAGGTAGGGGACGAACTCCGCCAGACCCGCGATCAGGCCGATCGCCCATGCCGCGGGCACGCCGACGAGCCACAGGCCCAGGCCGGTGCCGATCCCGACGAAAAGCATGCCCAGCCCCTGCCCCTTCAGCCAGTTGCGCAACGACACGGAGATGGCGTCGAGCGTTTCCGCGACCGACCCGCGCGCCTGGGTCGGCATCATGCGCAGAAGCCCGGTGGAATAGAGCGTCGGCTGGGCGGCGAGGTAAAGGCCGCCGACCAGGACGAGCAGCAGCCCCGAAAGGGCGCCGCCGACCGCGGCGAGAGCCGCGGTCGCGGCGTTCACGATGGCCTGCCCGCTGGGCGCCACCCCTTGCGCTCGCTCGAGTATCGAGGCTCCGACCGCCGAGGTGCGCATCCGCACCTCCAGGTCGGCCCAGGCGGCCGGAAGCCGGGTCGCCAGCTCGGCGAACTCGGACTGCATCGTGGCGCCGAAGAAAGCTACGGCCCCTCCGATCAGGGCCAGCAGCCCGATCACCACCAGCCCCAGGGAGACCGCGAACGGCAGGTTCGTGCGCCTGCGCAGGGCGTTGGTGAAGGTCAGCAAGATCAGCGAGACCAAGGCGCAGGCGAAAAGCAGCAGAAGGAGGTCTACGAGCAACCACACGACATAGGCTGCAGCCATCGTCGCGAGCACCACGACGGTCGCACGGAATACCCTGCGTTCGAGATTCTCGCGGGGCCGGGGATGAGGGGTCTCATCCTGCGCGATCGTATCGGACTGTTCCGAAAAATTGGGCATGGAGCGCCTCGGCATGGAAGATGCCTGTCCCATAACGCCGAAGCCCGGCCCCGCGTCAACCGGGCTCAATTCAGCTCGGGAGGCTGAACCGACACGGTCGCCGTTCGCGCCGCCTAGCCTGATCGAAACTTAAGGTGGTAGGTGCCGGATCGGGAGCCGCGCGATTCGGGACACCGCGCCTCGTACCGGCTAGCAGCATTTCTGCCTCTTTCCTTAGGATCTCTCCCTGTCATGCTTTTCTCGCGAATCCTCCGGCTGCCCTCCAACGACATGGCGATCGACCTCGGGACGGTGAACACCGTCGTCTACGTTCGCGGCAAGGGGATCGTGCTCAACGAACCTTCGGTCGTCGCCCTCGAAACGATCGACGGAGTCCGCCGAGTGAAAGCGGTGGGTCGCGACGCCAAGCTCATGATGGGGAAGACGCCTGCGCATATTCAAGCCGTCCGCCCTCTGCGCGACGGAGTCATCGCCGACATCGACGTCGCCGAGCAGATGATCAAGCATTTCATCGACCGGGCGCATGGCGGCCCCTCCCGCCTCGGGCGCCATCCGGAGATCGTCGTCTGCGTTCCTTCCGGGTCGACCTCGGTGGAGCGCAGGGCGATCCGCGACGCGGCGACCAATGCGGGCGCGTCCCGGGTCTGGCTGATCGAGGAGCCGATGGCGGCGGCGATCGGCGCCGGGCTGCCGGTCACGGAGCCCGTCGGCGCGATGGTGGTGGACATCGGCGGAGGAACGACCGAGGTGGCGATCCTGTCCTTGCACGGCCTCGCCTACAGCACCTCGATCCGGGTCGGCGGGGACAAGATGGATGATGCGATCGCCGCCGTCGTCCGCCGCAAGCACAACCTGATGATCGGCGAGACCACGGCGGAACGCATCAAGCACGAGATCGGCAGCGCCCTTCCGCCCCGAGGCGAGGCCGTGACCATTCGCGTTCGAGGGCGCCACCTGTCGGCCGGGATGCCTCAGGAAATCTTCATCAGCGAGGCGGAGATTGCCGATGCCCTCGCCGAGCCGGTGAGCCACATCGTCGGAGCGGTCCGAACCGCGCTCGAGAATACCGCGCCGGAGCTTGCCGCCGACATCGTCGATCGCGGAATCGTCCTGACGGGCGGCGGCGCCCTTCTGAAGCGCATGGACGAGGCGCTGTCCAACGCGACCGGCCTTCCGGTGGCGGTCGCCGACGATCCCCTGACCTGCGTCGCGATGGGCGCCGGCCGCGCCCTGGAAGACCTCGACTACCGCGGCGTGCTGTCCGAGGCGTAGCCTGTGCGAAGACGAGGTTTCGGGCAGCGCAGAACGGAAAGAAAGCCCTCGACCTGCTCCCGCGTGAGCGCCGGAAGCGGCACGGATCGAACGCGATGTAGCCACAGGGGAAATCGCTGGGGGGGTATTGCTACCGTATCCCTCCGTAACCGCCTGGACATTGTCGGCCACTAGCCTTGCGACGGGTATCCGGGCGATAGGCGTCGATGTTCCGAACCCGACGAGAGGGAGGGGATCGGGCGTCCGATGAAGAATGTACCGAGCGTCGCCTATCTGCAGGCCATTTTCGACGTCATCCCCAGCCCGGTCTTCGTGAAGGATCGCAGCCATCAGTTCGTTCTGCTGAACAACGCCGCCTGCGCGCTTTTCGGGCACCCTCGCGAAATATTGCTGGCCGCCCTCGATTCAGATCTCTTTCCGGCCGGCCAGGTGAAGGCGTTCCGTGAAGCCGACAATCGGGTGTTCGACGGTGCCGAGGATGAAAGCGAGGAGGAGGTTACCGACGCCTGGGGAGCGGTCAGAAGCGTGATCACGCGCAAGCGGGCGATACGGTTCCGCGGGCGGCAATTTCTCGTTGGGGTGGTCACGGACGTGACGGCCCGGCGGGAGGCCGAAGCGCAAACCCGCTTCCTCGCCTTCCATGATGCCCTGACGGGCCTGCCCAACCGATCCTTGCTCAAGGAGCGCATCGACCAGCTGCTGCTGCTGCCGACAGGCGGCGAAGCTCGAGGGCTCGCCCTGATGTACATCGATCTCGATCGGTTCAAGGAAGTGAATGACGATTACGGGCACCCATCCGGTGACGCACTCCTCCGGACCTTCGCGGCCCGGCTGACCGGAATCGTCAGGCCATGCGACACGGTCGCCCGGCTGGGGGGCGACGAGTTCGCCATATTGCTGGCGGGGACGAACGACACTTTCAGGCCCGCCGATGTCTGCCAGCGGGCCGTAGAGGCCGCGTCGGAGCCGTTCCTGGTCGACGGCCAGCAGCTATTCGTCAGCGCTTCCATCGGAATCGCCTTCGCTACCGGTCATATCGGCCAGATCGAGCTGCAGCGTCAGGCCGATGTCGCTTTATATCACGCCAAGCGGGAAGGCCGGAGCTGCTGGCGAGCCTATGACGCGGACCTGGAGGACGGGACGAAGGTGCGCCGCATGCTGGAAGTCGACATGCGTCAGGCTCTGGCGTCCGGAAGCGGGTTCGAAGTTTTCTATCAGCCCGTGGTCGCGGCCAGCGACTATAGAATCGTGGGGGTGGAGGCGCTTGTGCGGTGGCGCCATCCGCGGCTCGGTTTGCTCCAGCCCGACGCTTTCATCGCCGTGGCCGAGGAGACCGGACTTATCGTTCCGTTGGGAGAGTGGGTCCTGAGCGAGGCGTGCTCGTGGATCGCCCGTTGGCCCCATCTGTCAGTGGCGGTAAATATTTCGCCGACGCAATTGCGCCGCGCCGGCCTTGTCGACCGCGTCCTGACGATAGTCGGGCGATCCGGATTGCACCCGGGCCGCCTCGAGCTGGAAGTCACGGAGACGACGATGCTCGATGCCGACAGCGCCTCGTCCATTGCACTCAAGGCTCTGCGCGCGGCGGGCATCGGGATCGTTCTTGACGATTTCGGAACAGGCTATTCCAGCCTTACCCACCTTCAAAAGCTGAAGGTCGACAGAGTTAAGATCGATCGGTCCTTTGTTCAGCAAATTGGCGAACTCGAAGAATCGGAAGCGATCGTTCACGCCTTGGCAGCTTTATGCAGGAAGCTCGGTATCGCGGTGACGGCGGAGGGCGTAGAGACCGAAGCGCAGCGACGGTTTTTGCGATCCACCGCCTGCACGGACTTCCAGGGATTCCTGTTTTCCCGCCCTCTCTCGCAAACCGCGGCGACCGCGTTTCTCGATGCGGCGCTGGGATCGCCATCGGTCGCCGCCTGACGCTTCGCGCCGAAAGCTCGGCACCACGGCAGCTCAGGGCCTCTTGGGGAGAGCTAGAGCATTATCGTTCGCTCGGCTCTCGGCGGTACGGAGTCGTCCGCGAGCAGCTGAATATCCCGGGCCGCCGAGCGTCCGTGCCGATCGAGGCCGGCCTTGAACGCGACCCGCTGCCGATGCCTGAGCCGCGTTATGCCGGCCCCCTGCAGGGCGCCGGCGGGGACGACGATTTCGCCCGTCCCGACATCGGGTGAGATGAGGCCGAAACCCTGCATATCATCGAAGATTTTTGACAATTCCGGTTGCCATGTCGTTGGCTTCTCTCCGAGTGTCATGCTATATTCAGCTAACAGCATAGGAAGCTCGGGAAAATAAACGGGCACCAAGGCTAAATCAGCTCGACATTAATAAGCTTTTTTTATTGTATAAACAATAACATATATTAGCAGCCGCGAATAAGAGGCACAGTTGAGCACGGGCGCTTCGGTTTCGATATTTGCCCCTGCCTTTCCCTGATGGGGGGCGATTTGACCCTTTCTACGTGCAGCGATGAGCCGATCCACGCGCCGGGTTCGATCCAGGCCCATGGTGCGCTCGTCGTGCTGGAGCCCGGATCCGACCGCATAATCGCCGCCGCGGGCGACATGGAGGCGCTGCTGGGCTTTCCGGGAGACCCGGTCGGCCATTCCTTCGAAAGCCTCGTCGGGCTGCCGCTGTCCGCGCGGACCGGCGGCGCCGGCCTCGAGCCCGGGCACGAACCCTTGTTCCTCGGGGCGATGTCGGCCGGTACGGCCTCGCAGGAACTGGACATCCTGGCCCACCAGCGGGACGGCAGGATCATCGTCGAGCTGGAGCCCTCGCTTCAGAACCGGCCGTCCGGAGCTCGCCTGCTCGCCCGACTTCGGGCGGGAGTCGTCAAGATCAAGGACATGAACACCGTCGAGGCGGCCTGCCTCGAAGCCGCGGAGGCCATCCGGTCGTTCAGCGGCTTCGAGCGGGTCCTTGGCCTTCGTTTCCTGGAGGACGGCTCCGGCAAGGTGATCGCGGAAGTGGGGGGCGACACGCTCGGGCCCCTGCTCAATCAGCATTTTCCGGCAAGCGACATTCCCGAGCAGGCGCGGGCGCTCTATCTGCGGAACCTCATTCGCGCGATCCCGGACGTGAACTACATTGCGGCGCCGCTCCGGTCCGAGGGCAATTTGGAGCTCGACATGAGCGACTGCGCGCTTCGCAGCATCTCGCCCGTCCATATCCAGTATCTGAAGAATATGGGCGTCGCCGCATCGATGTCCGTATCCATCGTCCGAGGTCAGGAACTGTGGGGCATGATCGTGTGCCACGGCCGTCACCCGGTTCCGGTGCCCTACGAGATGCGGGAGGCCTGCAAGCACCTCGCCGCGGCTTTGTCGCAGCAAATCGAATCCATCATGCTCAAGCACCGCGCCCGGGAGAGCCGGCAGCTGGCAATTCGGCGGGAAGACACGCTCGCGCAGCTGGCGGCGGCGGATGCCGTCGAAGTTGAGATCAAGCGGCGCCTGCCTGAGATCCTGGGCCTCATCCCGGCGCGAGGGGTGGTGATTTGCCACCGCGGCGCAATCGCAACTTACGGCCTGACCCCGTCGGAAAGCGAGTCGGCCGCGCTTTGCGCCTGGGCGAGGCGGCAGGACGGCGCCCTGCCCTATTCGACCGCCACCCTTTCCCAGGCCTTCGCGCCCGCCCGCGAATATGAGGATCTGGCCAGCGGGCTTCTGGCGATCGCCGCGGGCGCCGCGGATCCGATCGAAATAATGTGGCTTCGGCCCGAATATCCGGAAACCGTCGAATGGGCCGGCAATCCTCACGACGAAGCCACCGGCGGCCCGCCTTCGGAGGCGCTCACTCCGCGCAGGTCTTTCGCGATCTGGCTGGAGTCGGTGAGGGGGCGGGCGGAGCCCTGGACCGTATCCGAGATCGATGCGGCTCAACGCCTGCGAGACGGGATCGAACGTATCCGGGGGCGCCAGCGGCTCAATTCGCTGCAGGCCGAGGTGATTCACATGTCTCGAGTGAACGCCATGGGTACGATGGCGTCCGCGATCGCCCATGAGCTCAACCAGCCGCTGACCATCATCCGCAACTATGCGGCCGGCCTGACTCACATGCTCGAGAAGCGCAGCAATCCCGATCCGGAGATATCCGACATTCTCAATCGCGTTTCGGATCAGGCGCTCCGAGCAGGAGAAATCATCCGCCATCTGCGGGAGATGGTGGCAGGCGGGGAGTCGTCCATGAGTCCGACTGTGGTGCGGGAGGTGGTAGAAACCGCCTGCTCCATCGCCTTGCTGGATGCTCCGCGCGTGGGCGTCACGAGCGAGCTCTCCGTTCCGAGCGACCTGAAGGTCCTCGCGGACAGCGTGCAGGTCCAGCAAGTGATCATGAATCTCGTCGGGAACGCTCTGGATGCCGTCGAAGGCCTGGAGGCCGGCATGCCGCGAAAGCTTACCATCACAGCCTGCCGCCTCCCCCCGAGGTGCGTCCAGCTTACCGTCTGGGATAGCGGAAATGGGCTGACCGAAGGGGTCCGTGACAAACTGTTCTCGGCCTTCAACGGCAGCAAGCAGGACGGCCTCGGGATCGGACTTTCGATCTGCCGTACGATCGTCGAGGCTCATGGCGGAAGGATTTGGGTCGAGGAGCCGGAGAGCGGAGGGACTGCCTTTTCGTTTACGCTGCAGGAAGCTCCGGACCATGACTGAGGCGAAGCCGGTCCATATCGTGGACGACGGAGAAACCTTACGACGAGGCCTCCTGATGAAGGTGGAACAGCCGCTTTCGGTCAGAGGTCGATGAACGGAGGCGTCAGCCTGGTCGGAGCTACGCCAATCGGGATCAACGCCTGGAGAGCTCGGGCCAAGATGCCTTGGAGCTCGACCTCGTCGAAGGGCTTGGCCACGAGAGCATAGGCGCCTGCCGCCATGGCGCTGGCCCCCGTGGAGCCGCTCAGGTCCCCGGTGATGACGATCACCGGCCAAGCCAGGTTCATCCATTTCAGTTCGCGCAAAACCTGAAACCCGCTGAGGCCCGCCATCCGGACGTCGAGCAGGATGCAGCCCGGCTGGAGCTGAAACAGGACCCTTAGGAAATCGGCGCCGCTGGCAAAGGTGCGGCAGCGATATCCCATGGTTTCCAGCAGGAACCGGGTTGAATTCCGGACCTCGCAATCGTCGTCGACGATATAGATGTTCCCGTGCTCGGGGGCACGGGCCGGGCCGCCCATCGGAGCGGAGACGGGGAGGGCTCCGGTGGCCGCGATCCTCGGCTGAGCTCGAGCCCGTCGATCGAACTTTTCGATTATCGCGGGGACGGAGCCCGCTGCCTCGGCGGCCCCGAACAGATAACCTTGTCCGTAAGCGCACAAATGCTTTCGAAGATAGGCCGACTGGGCGGGAGTCTCGATACCTTCGGCGACGACGCTTACGCCAAGGCTCCGCCCGAGGCCGACTATGGCTCGGACTATCGCTTCATCGCCTGTATCTTCGTGCAGGTCGCGGACGAAGGATCTGTCGATCTTCAGGGTGTTCACCGGGAATTGCTTGAGATGCGAAAGGGAAGCGAACCCCGTCCCGAAATCGTCCAGGGCGATCTGGATGCCTGCCGCGCTCATCGTCTTGAGCGCCTGAACGACATGTTCGGAGCCGCGTCCGAGAAAGACGGACTCCGTGACCTCGAGCTGGAGCAGCGCGGGCGGGATTCCCGCGGCGTCCAGCTGTGCCAGCAGCCGCTCGGCAAAGTCGCCTCGCTTGAATTCCGCGGCCGCGGCATTGACCGCGACATGGCCGAACGCGAGTCCCCGATCGATCCAGCGACGCATGTCGCGCAGGACCAGCTCGATCATCCGGTCGCTAATCGCGACCGCGAGCCGATCGTCCTGGAACGCGGCCTTGATCGTATCGGGTAACTGGGTCCCCAACCTCGGGTGCCGCCAGCGCAAAAGCGCCTCGAAGCCGTACAAGGTACCGTTGCGAAGGTCGACCTTGGGTTGGTAATAGGGCTCCATCCGATTCTCGCGGAGCGCGTATTCGGCGAGCGAAAGCATCGAATTTCGGCACTGCGCCTCGCTCCGCATCGCGGCTTCGAAAATCCGCGGGTTGCCACGCTCCGTCGCCTTGGCGGCTTTCAACGCGATCCGGGCATTCTTCATCAGCTCCAGCCTGCCTGGCCCGTGCTGCGGGAAGATGCTGCCGCCCATGACGATTTGGCATTCCAATCGTCTTGAATCGCAGAAGAACGGCGCGTTCAGGCGGTCGGAGATTGCCTCCGCGACGGCTGTCAAATCCTCCTCGCCGACGATGCTGCCCAGAATAAGGGCGAACTCGTTGTCGCCGAGCCGAGCGACGAAGTCGTCCCTGCGAATCCCCGCTCCCAGCCGGGATGCAATCTCCCCCATCAGCGCCTTTTCCGCCTCGATGCCGATCGTCTCGTCGACCCAGTTGAAACCGTCGAGGTCCAGCAGGAGCAGGCCGAACGATCCTGGCGAAGCGGCTGCCTTCGCGATCGCCTCGTCCAGCTGCCGCTGAAAGAACATCCTGTTGGGCAACATCGTCAGGGGATCGTGGTTCGCCGCCCACCGAAGCCGCTCTTCCGCGACCTTCTGATCGGTTACCTCCCTGGCCATGGCCGCCACGCAAGCCTTCGCTCCGTCGGCACCGCGCATGGGCGATACGACGATGTCCCACCAACTGACGGTTCCGTCCGGGTCCAGCCGGCGGGCGATCAGCCTGACCGACTTCCCCGCCGCCGCGGAGCGGACCGCGTCTCCTGCTTCCGTACGCGCCTCGCCTGCCCAGAATGCGGCCCAATCGTCGCCCGGACGGCACGATATGTTCTTTCGCAGCAGTGCCTTTCGGCCGCCCTCGTTGATCGAGAGGATCCTTCCCTGCAAATCGAGAATGCTGATCCATTCGCCGCTTGCATCCAGCAGAGTGCAAAGCGAGCCGGATTGCTCCAGCCGTTCCGCATCGGCCGCAGCCTCTGTCGGAGCGCGCGCAGCGACCGGGCAGCGCTCCAGCGAAGCCCGGCCCTTCGCGGCATTCCACCGGCCTGAAGCCCGGCTTGACCACCCGCGGCGGCCGGTAAGGGGCATTCGGGTCATCATCGATCGAGCCCGCCGGCACCCACCGGGGTAGACCGATCGTTGCACGGACGCCTTTCCAGCTGCCTGCGCCCGTCCACCCAGCAGGCGAGCACGGCCAGGGGCAGGCTTTCATTGAAAAACAGTCCCGCCTCATCGCCACGCGACCAGCGGACGGTGCCATGGACGCATCCAAGGTCCGGAAGGCTCAGCACGATCCCGGAGGATTCCGGGATCGGCCCGCGTCCCAAGATCTTCGCGCCCCGCTGCGATATGTTGCCGACCTGCACGGGGACGGACCGGCCGCCGTAGCGCACGACCGCGGGGCAGGTCAGATCGAGCCTCGGCAGGCGCGGGCGCTTTTCGGAATCCGGCCCCGACCGGCTCGACAGGACATTGCCGACGTCGACCGACAGTCGGAACCGAACTCCGATATCGACTCCGCTGGCCCAGACGACATCGCCGATCAGAACATGGCCGGTCGTCAGCTCGACCCGGGCTTCCTCGCCCGGTTGGAAGCTTCGGTAGACCCGGGCCATCAGGCCGTCGGCGGATATGTTCTTGACCAGGCAGAATTCCTTGCCCTCGGAAGCGTGGATAAGCCCTACCCGCATCAGCGTCAGCTTCCGCGGTCCCCCGCGCCGCTCTGCGCAAGTCCGCGGCGTCGTTCGAAGCAAAGTGAAAGCGACGTCCCTCATGTCAACTGTCCCCAAGATGCGCTTCGGCGGTATGAGGGACAGGGGTTTCGAGCGCGTTCGCGCGGCGCTCGGACAATACGGCAGGCCGGAGCGTGCCGCGTTAACTTTTTGTCAGGACAGGAGAATCGAGAAATCCACAGTTTCGCAAATATGCGCTGACATATTGTTTGGTTTGTGCTAAGTTTTCCAGATGCCGGTTATTCCGTCCGAGCGCTCCGACTCTGCTTCCGAGGAGGGCGAGTCCGACGGAGCGCGCATGGTTTATATCGTGGACGACGAACGCGAGGTCCGGGTCTCCCTGAGCTTTCTGCTCAAAGCCTTCGCAATCTCCAGCCGCCCCTTTTCCAGCGCCGAAGACTTCCTTGCCGAGCTGCCGGACCTCCGGCCAGGCTGTGTCGTCGTCGACGTGCGCATGCCGAGCAAGGACGGCATCAGCATGGTGGCCGAAATGGCCTCGGCGGGCGTCCATTGGCCCGTGATCGTCATCAGCGGGCACGCCGAAGTGAACATGGCCGTTCGCGCCATGAAGCTCGGCGCCATCGAGTTCCTTGAAAAGCCGTTCAGCGAGCAGGATCTGCTTGCCGCTCTCGATAGGGGGTTCGAGCATCTGGCCCGGACCTTCGCCGAACATGATTTTGCGCGAATGGCGCAACTCAGGATCAGCAAGCTGACCCCTCGTGAACGGCTCGTCCTCGACGGCGTGCTGGCAGGGCTGGCGAACAAGGAGATGGCGGCCCGCGCCGGCCTCAGCACCCGAACCGTCGAGATGCATCGCACCAGGATGATGCGACGGGTCGGCGTGGACAACGTCCCCCAGCTGATCGCGATCGCTTATGCCGCCGGCCTTCGGAGCCCCGGCGACGGCTCGTCCTCCTGAATCTGCCGGCGACATGATCGAGCCGCGCCGGGCGCTTCGCGACGGCACGCTCGCGCTCCACAAGCGCGTTGACGAGATTTTCTCCCGATCGGATCTCTCCCGCCGCGGCGACTACATAGCGTTCCTGCTGGCGCAGGCCGCCGCGCTCGTTCCCACCGAACAGGCGCTTGAACGCGCGGGCGCCGGCAGCCTGCTCCCGGGCTGGGAAGGTCGCAGACGTTCCGGGCTCCTGCGGGCGGACCTGTTTTCGTTGGGTGCCGCGCTGCCCCCGCCCATCGCCACTCCCATCTTTTCGACCATGGCGGAGGTATGGGGAGGGATTTACGTGCTGGAGGGATCCCGCCTCGGAGCGGCGTTGCTGAAACGATCGGTCGCACCGGCCCTTCCGACGGCCTTCCTCGGCTTCGCGTTCCCGAGAGCGCAATGGCGCGAGCTTCTCCAGGCGCTCGACGAACGTCTCATCCGGCCCGCCGAGATCGCTCTCGCAACGGCTGCGTCCCGATGCGTCTTCAGGCTGTTCGAGCAGGCGGGGTTGCACTTCATCCGGCCCGGCAAACGATTATCGTGAGGACGGAAAGCTACCGCGGCCTCGCCGCCGCCGGCGCCTTCGGCTCGGCTTCTCCGTAGGAGACGTGAAGCCTGGACGGGGGCAAGCCCGGGCATCGGGATAGGAAAGTCTTTCGAGTTCGTCCGGCCGTTTCCGCCGAGGCCTCCAGCACGAGCTCGCACCGTAGGCCCGGTGCTCCATTTGCAGCCTGGGAAGGGTCGGCGGGCACGGCGCTTGCAGCCGATACGGCCGCCAGGGCGATCATCTGAAGCAGGGGCATATGCATCTCCCGGAGGTGTCGGGCTCCTGATATCTCCCCAATTCTTCCACACAGCCTTCCGATCGCCCCCGTGCTCCTACGGTATGTCTCTCGAGCGAACGATCACTCGGTCTGCACTCGCTTTCGGCAGCCTGAACTTATCCTGCAGGCGTTCCGTCCAAAGGGCCGGAGCCGCATCCGGCTATCCCCGGCCTCCCCCCGCCCGGCGGTTGTAAAAGGCCGGCCCGACCGGCTCCGGCTCCCGCTGAACCGCCTCGCCGTAGAGCTCCGCTTTGGCGGCGCCCCGCGCGAGCGTTGCCATCTTATGGAACAGGGACGCACCGGCCGTGGGCCCGCCGTCCGGCAGGGTTGCGGCGGCCCTGTCGACGAGGGTCGGTTGCGTCTGCTCCGGGAGAAACATGGCCAGCAAATTGTCCGTGGATATCTGAAGCTCGCCGTTCGGCTCGGTTTCGGCCGGCATGAACGAAGCCTCGGCGACCGTATTGGGGATTGACGCCTCCGCCAGCTTCATCGGTTCCGGCTCCGCCGGCGATGGCTGCGAGTGAGGCGACGGCTTCGGGAAGGCGTCGGCCGCCTCCTTCTCGCGAAGTGCGCCGGCCTCCAATCCGGTGGCGACGATGGAGATCCGAATCCGCCCCTCGAGCGTCGGATCGATCGCCGAACCCCAGATGATGTCCGCCTCCGGGTCGGCCATGTCCCTTATGTGCCCGGCCGCCTCGTCGATCTCCATCAGGCGCAGGTCTTCGCCACCGCTGATTGAAATGATCAGGCCCCGAGCGCCTTTCATTTCGCCCTCGAGCAATGGATTGAATATCGCCATGTCCGCCGCATCGATGGCCCTATTGGGTCCCGAAGCTTCGCCGCTCGCCATCATCGCCCTGCCCATGCCGCCCATGACCGAGCGGATGTCGGCGAAATCCAAATTGACGAGTCCGGGGGTCACCATCAGGTCCGTAATTCCCCGAACGCCTTGCTGGAGCACGGCGTCGGCGAGCTTGAACGCCTGCCTGAAGGTGGTGTCGGGCCCGGTGATCCGGAACAGATTCTGGTTGGGGATTATGATCAGCGTGTCGACATGCTTCTCCAGCTCGTCGATCCCGTCCTGGGCGATACCGATCCGACGCCGGCCTTCGAACGAAAAGGGAAGAGTCACCACGCCGACCGTCAATATCCCCTTGGCGCGAGCCGTCGCCGCGATGATCGGAGCGGCGCCGGTGCCCGTGCCTCCGCCCATGCCCGCGGCGATGAAGCACATGTGCGCGCCCTCGAGTGCCTGGTCGATCTCCTCGATCGCCTCCTGCGCGGCGGCTGTGCCCACCGCCGGGTCGGAGCCCGCGCCGAGACCCTGGGTCGCCTTCCGGCCGAGCTGAATGCGCCGGTCCGCGCTCGATCCGTTCAACGCCTGAGCGTCGGTATTGGCAACGACGAAAATGACCCCTCCCAAACCCTCCTCGATCATGGTCTCCACCGCATTGACGCCGGCGCCACCCACTCCGAATACGCAGATTCGCGGGCGCAGCGATTCCGACTCGGTGGGTACGATATTGATCATGATTACCTCCGGCCCGGCCGAGACTGCGCATGCAATCTATCTAAGCCCCGAAGAATCAATATGGAGGAATCGTCGGCATTAACCATTACGTATGAATACCATACGAAGAACCAAGCCACACTTTCGCGCGATTCAGGCTCTATTATCCCGTAACCTGCGGAGCGTTAACTGTGATATAGGCCGAATCTTAGGAGTCGATATATATGACTCGTCTGATTCATATTAGTGACGATGTGCCAGCGACCCGGCTCCAGCTGGACCGTCTGCTTCGCCAGGCCGGCTACAGGACCAGGCTTTACACGAACGGCCGGGAGTTTCTGGAGGCCGATCCACTCAGTCCGGGATGCATAATCCTGAAGGTTCACATGCCGGCTCTCGGCGGCCTCGAAGTCCATCGCGAGCTTCTTAAGCGAGGCCAGAACTTCCCGGTCATTTTTCTCGACGGCGACGTTCCGCTCGCCGTTCGGGCAATGCAGCAGGGCGCGGTCGATTTTCTGAAAATGCCCTTCGAAGAAAATGAGCTCCGGTTTGCGGTGAAGCGGGCGTTCGCTTTGTCCGAGCAAGGGGATCTGCTTCGCCGCTTCAAGGCCGATGCAGCGGAAAGGCTTCAATGCCTGACCCCGCGCGACGTCCAGATCCTGCAGGGATTGCGGGCCGGCATGGACAATAAAGCAATGGCGCGCTGGCTCAACCTCAGCCCACGCACAGTCGAGGCCTACCGGTCCGCCATGATGATCGACCTCGGCGCCGACAGTCTGTCCGAGGCCCTTCGCGCCGCGATGGACGGCGACCTGTCGGAAATAGACGATTCGGCAAAGAAAGCATCGCTCAAGGCAGCTTAAGGTATTTTCACTAAGGTAATCTTACTAAGGTACTATTACTTTAAGTATTCGTACTGAGTGGCAATACCATGGCGCCGATCTCCGCCTGTTTCTACGCAAGGGGCAGGCCGAGGAATCGTGGTTAATCCGCATCCCGGGCCACTGGAACGGGACCGCCCATTGATCTTGGAACATCTTTTCGCAGGGAGCGCCTTATGCACCGTCAGCGGCGAAGGATGCCTGGTCCTTCCGGATTTCGCCCGGGCCGTTCTCGCCCGCCGGTCCGACTCGAGCCAGGTCACGTTCGGGCGGCATGAGGCCGATCCCTGCCTGATCGCCTACGACAGGCCTCACGCCCGTCTCATATATGCGGACCTGGAGCGGCGCCGCCTGGCCGCGCCCGACAGGGGCAGCCATTCGCCGAGGCGGGCATTCGGGCAGGCGGAAGAAGCGTCGTTGGACCGTTCGGGCATGGTTTCCATCCCGGCGATGCTTCGAGACATGGGCCGAATTCGCTCGTCGGCGCTGCTGGTCGGCGCCGGCGGCACTTTCGAAATCTGGAACCCGCAGGTCGCGCTTGAAAGCGGGGACAAGTTTCTGAGCGAGATGGCAGCCTGGCGGCTCGACCACCAATTTCCGACCGACCAAGAGGATCTAGCATGATGCACATATTCTGCCGCGCCGGCCACCACAGCGCGCGTCCCAGCACCCTGTGCAACCAGGGTATCTATTTCAGCACCTGCAGCCGGTGCGACCGGGACATGATCCGCACTCGAGCCGGATGGAAACGCCTCGCGCCCGGCTTTCGAGTCGTCTGGAAGCCGGCAGTGCGAAGGCCGGCGGCAAATCTTCCGGCGATCTACGTAGCGCCTGTCCCCTCCGTCGCCGCCCGCGAGAAGAGGGTGGCCCGGGCCACTGCGCCCAGGCGCCGGATGGTGGCGGCGGGCATCGCCGTCTCCGCGCTGCGTCTGCTCGCGGGATTTTGCCTCGAGAGTCTCAAGCGGTGGCAGGAAAGCGAGATCAAGCGGAGACTGGCCCGGCGGCCCGTCCTGCGTCTTGCCGGCCCATCCTGAACCTGCTGCGCCCTCTCGAGGCCATTCGAAGATGACGGTTCCACAAGATCGGAGAGACCGATGCTGAGTTACAGAATTGCGGAAGCGCGACGCCCGGTGGAAAGCGCGCGCCGGTGCGAGCCCGATGAGGATGAGGCACGGTGGGAGGCGCGGCTTAGGCAGCTCGCCGCCCGGAAGGCTCCGGGCCGCGATTCGACCGGCCCGGCGCCCCGCCAGTCCGCAAGACCTCGCTTCAGCTCGCCTCCAACGTCACCTGCCGCGACGCGTTGCTTCTGCCCCGGTCCTTGCCGGGTTTTTCCGGCGACGAGCACGAAGACTTCGTTTGCGGCAAATGCTTCGATCTCATCGGATCCCGAATCAGCCTCCACACCGTCAGGAGCCGATATCCGGAAGGCGAAAGGCTGGTGATCCGATGCGTCTGCGGTGCCCTGAACCTGCTTTCCCGTGACGGATGTTCGGCGAGAGGACGGCCTGCGCCTATGCGATCTCGGCAGCGCGTGCCCGCTTGACCGCCACACGCCTCCATTCGTCCTGACTGGTGAAGACGCCGCCGTCCGCTTCCTCCACGATTCCATCGGGCTGAAGCACCGCGAGCCTGTGCTCCTGCCCGTGATTGGCGCCGGCCACCGTCACCGGCACAAGGACATCCCCAGCAGTGGCCCAGGCGACGACGTTGATTTTCGTGACGATGAATTGATCGGCGTCCAGAGTTCCGAGAAGGACGTAGGTCCCCGGCTGGGCAGGGACGAGGCAGGTGATCGGCGGCATCGGCGTCTCCGGTTGGATGAGGCCTCGACATGGCATGCCATCCCTAAAGATTTGAATGACGAACCTTCGGCAATCACGGCACTTCCGGCCCCTTTATTTCCCCTGGCGCCACTCAAGAAATTACCGACGCCGAGATCTCGCCGCCATTTGGGACCGCAATGGGCGGCCGACCGTCTTCCGGCGCAAGGAAGTTACGATTAAGCTCCGATACCGTAGCGCTCCGCTATATCTTTGGCGATTAATTGGTCTAGACCCATTGTTGCTGACAAAGCGTAGTTGTTGGCGGGACGGCGATCAGTCCCCCCCACGGAGATTTCGCCGTCCCATTTTACTCCTGAGCATTGGTACAGATCCGACGACGTTCGGCAAATGTCGAATTCATTACGGCTGCGCCATCTTACTTAGTTCGCGCGGGCGCGGGACGGTCCCGACTTCGTCCGCCGTCGAACAGCGAAAACCCCCACCCGCATCGGCAACCCGCGCGCTTGCGCAGCTCACTTCGCCGTCCGGCCCCGATGCCCACCACAACGACTGAAACCGCTTCGCGCGCAGCCGCCCTGCGGAGTCTTCGGCAGCGAAGGGGCGGCCGGACCCGGGATCCTGGCTACAGCGTCCAGGGCTGAGCTTGAATCGTCATCCGACAAGCGTCGGCTTCTTACGAAGCCTGGTGACCCCAACGGGAATCGAACCCGTGTTTTCGCCGTGAAAGGGCGACGTCCTAGACCGCTAGACGATGGGGCCATCGGCGGAAGCGCGGCACTTAAGTGGCCGGGAGCGTCGCGTCAATCGACTGAGGTCCCTTCAAACCCCGAGCCGGTGGAGCTCTCAATCGCACCAGGCGGCATCCTCGAGGTGGAGCTCGGCGCTCAGCCGTCCATCCCATTCGTCCTTCCTGACCCGGCCCGCGACCCACAATTTCCGGTGCGGCGGCGCCGCCAGCATCGCTTCGCCGAGCGGGCTCGCCGCCATCCGGAAGGCGATCGCCTTGATTCGCCGGCCGTCGTCGCCGGCGACGATCAGCCGCAAATGGCCGTTGCCGACCACGTCCGCCTTGATCACCCGCACCGGCCCCGCCGCCACCCTCGGCGCCGGCCAGCCCGCACCATAGGGTCCGCCCGCCTCCAGAGCGTCGCAAAGCCCCGGGCAGACCCCGCCCGGCGCGAGCACGGCGTCGAGCAACAGCGCTCGGTCGTCGCGGCTCCTCGCCACGTCCGCCGCGAGCCGTTCGTCGAGGAAGTCGCCCAGCGCCTCGATCTTGCCGCGCTCGACGGTGAGCCCGGCCGCCATCGCATGGCCGCCGCCGGCGACCAGCAGGCCCAGATCCCTGGCCGCCATCACCGCCGCACCCAGATCGACTCCCCCGATCGAACGGCCCGAACCCTTGCCGAGCCCGTCCTCCCCCAGGGCGATGACGATGGCGGGGCGGCCGAACCTCTCCTTGAGCCGCCCGGCGACGATTCCGATGACGCCCGGGTGCCAATTCTCGCCCGCCGCGACGATGATCGAGCGGTTGCCCTGGCCGCCGCATGCCCCTTCCGCCGACTCGCAGACGATCGCCTCGATCGCCCGCCTTTCCTCGTTCAGCCGATCGAGCTCGACGGCGATCGCCTCGGCCTCGGCGGGATCGTCGGTGGTGAGCAGCCTGACTCCGAGATCCGACTTGCCGACCCGCCCGCCCGCGTTGATGCGCGGGCCGAGCGCCCAGCCGAGATCGGTGCAGGTCGGCGCCCGGCTCAGCCGGGAGGCGTCGATAAGGGCGGCCAGGCCGATATTGCGCCTCTGCGCCATCACCTTCAGGCCCTGGGTCACGAAGGCGCGGTTGAGCCCCTTCAACTGGGCGACGTCGGCGACGGTGCCGAGCGCGACCAGGTCGAGAAGCTCGATCAGCCTGGGCTCCTCGCGTCCGGCGAAGAAGCCGCGTCCGCGCAGCACCCTGAGCGTCGCCGCCCCAAGCAGGAAGCAGACCCCGACCGCGGCAAGATGGCCGTGCGCCGCCGCTTGCGATCCCTCGTCGAGCCGGTTCGGATTGACCAGGGCCAGAGCCGGAGGAAGCGCGCTCGAGCATTTGTGATGGTCGACGACGAGGACGTCGACCCCCGCCTCGCGCGCCATGGCGAGGGCCTCGAAGGCCTGGGCGCCGCAATCGACGGTAACGATCAGCCGCGCGCCCTCTCGCGCCAGCCGGACCAGGGCCTCGCCGGACGGGCCGTAACCCTCCATCAGCCGGTCGGGGATATAGGCGCGGGGCTCCGAGCCGAGACCGCGCAGGAGCCGGATCAGGAGGGCCGCCGAAGTTGCCCCGTCGACGTCGTAATCGCCGAACACGGTTACCTGCTCGCCCGCCTCGACCGCGTCGGCGAGCCGCTCGGCCGCGACGTCCATGTCGCGGAACAGCGACGGATCGGGCATGAAGGCTCGGAGCGTGGGCAGCCGGTGCCGCTCCAGCCCCTCGCGGGCAACGCCCCGCGCCATCAGCAGCTGGTCGATCAGATCGTCGGGCTGGAAGGCCTCGTCATGGCCGTCGGCCGCCGCGCCCCGCCAGCGCCAGGGCTGGCCGAGGATCGAGCGGGAAACCCCGCAGACATGGGCGGCGGTGAGCATCTTCGCGACGCTACGGCATAACCCGACAGGCGGGAATCCCCTCTTCCTCTTCTATCCACATATGTTTTCGCTATCGTGGCCCCATGACGGAAGACGAAGCGCAGCGACGGGAAGAGGAAGAACTGGCGGGGTCGATCCGACTCAGCCCGATCGCGACGGTGCTCAGCAACCCCCGACTGCCCGACAATCCGATCGTCGCCGCCAATTCCGCCTTCTGCGCGCTTACCGGCTACGAGGAGAGCGAGATCGTCGGCCGCAATTGCCGATTCCTCGCCGGGCCGGACACCGAGCCCTGGCTCACCGAGCGGATCCGGCAGTCGCTTCGCGACCTTCGCCCGTCGTTGACCGAGATCCTCAACTACCGGAAGGACGGCTCGCCCTTCCGCAACGCCGTGCTGATCGCGCCCGTGTTCGGCGGCGACGGCGAAGTCGCCTGGTTCCTCGGCTCGCAGGTGGAGGTGGAGGCCGGCTCCGGCGCTCCTCTCGCCTTGCGCCAGCGGCGCGCCTCCGGCCTCGCCGCCACCCTCTCCCCCCGCCAGCGCGAGGTCCTTTCGGAAATGGCCGCCGGCCAGCGCAACAAGCAGATCGCCTGGCGCCTCGGCCTCTCCGAAAAGACGATCAAGATGCATCGAGCGCTTCTGCTCGAAAAGCTCGGAGTGAGGACCACCGCCGACGCCATCCGTCTCGCCGTGGAAGCGGGGCTTTAAAATCCTCCCCGAGCTCGCTCGGGGAGGATGCTTATGACGGTAATGGGCATTTAGGTCTTCTGCGCTACACTGGCGCCATGACGACGCCCACCGTCCAGCTCTTCTACAACCGAACCTCGGGCGGCCACTGCCCGCACCGGCTCGCCGCGCTCCGGGCGGGCTTCGAGGCGCGGGGCGCGAAAGTGCTCCTCTCCGAATGCGGGCCCGCCCATCCGATCGAGGTCGGGGCGGAGACCAGCCACGTCTGCGCGGTCGGCGGCGACGGCACCCTTCGCCACGTCGCTCTGGCGCTGGCCCGGTGCGGACGAAGGCTTCCGCTCAGCGTCTATCCCGCCGGAACCGTCAATCTCGTCCACCGCGAGCGGCTGTTCCCGCTCGATCCCGCGGGCCACGCGCTTCGCCTCCTCGCCGAGGATACCGGAGCGTCGCTCCATCCCGCCGCGCTCAACGACACCTTCTTCCTCGCCTGCGCCAGCGTCGGACCGGACAGCCGGGCGGCCGCCGAAGTCTCGCTTGCCCTCAAGGCGCGCGTCGGCAGGCTCGCTTACGCCTGGGCGATGGTCCGGATCCTGATCGACTGGCGGCGGGCGCCGATCCGCCTGGCCTGGGACGGCGGGGCGCTCGACTGCGAGGCCTTCTACGTCGCCAAGGGCCGCTATTTCGCCGGCCCGTGGAGCTTCGCGCCCGAGGCCGATCTCGGACATCCCCTGCTCCACGTCGTCGCTTTGGCCCGGGCCCGGCGCCGCGACTTCGCCCGCTTCGTTTTCGCTTTGTGGCGCGGCCGGAGGGTCGACGCCCTTCCGGGGGTGACCGCCTTCACCTGCACCGCCCTGGAGGCGCAGGCGGACGTGCCGCTCCCCATCCAGGCCGACGGCGACCCGGTCGGCACCCTCCCGGCGAGCATCGCGCTACATGGCGAGACTTTGGGTTTGTGCTAGTTTTCTGCCTCCCCATCGCCAGATGGGGAGGGGGACCACACGAAGTGTGGTGGAGGGGTATAAGGCTCGGTGCAGGAGGTTGCGTACGTGACCGCCGAAACCCGGCGCCGGCTACCCCTCCACCCCGCTGCGCGGGGTCCCCCTCCCCGTGCTTCGCACGGGGAGGCAAATCAACGCGCCCCCGGCTCGAGCCGGTGCTCGCCGCGCACCCAGCGCACCGTCCCGGTCGACGCCCGCATCACCACGCTCTCCGTCGTGATCGAGTCCTTGCGCCTCTTCACGCCCTCGAGCAGCGAGCCGTCGGTCACCCCGGTCGCCGCGAAGATGCAGTCGCCCTTGGCGAGATCCTCGAGCCTGTAGATGCGGTCGAGGTCGGTCACCCCCCATTTGCCGGCGCGTGCGCGCTCGTCGTCGTTGCGGAAGATCAGCCGGCCCTGGAACTGGCCGCCGACGCAGCGCAGAGCCGCGGCCGCGAGCACGCCCTCGGGCGCCCCGCCCGAGCCCATGTAGACGTCGATCGTCGTGTCGGGATCGGTGACCGCGATCACTCCGGCGACGTCGCCGTCGGGGATCAGGACGATCCCGCAGCCCAGCCCGCGAAGCTCCGCGATCAGCCCCTGGTGGCGCTCGCGGTCGAGGACGCAGACGATGATCTCGGACGGATCGACGCCCTTGGCCTCGGCGACCGAGCGGATATTCTCGGTGGGGGTGCGCCGGAGGTCGATCACCCCTTCCTCATAGCCCGGCCCGACCGCCAGTTTCTCCATATAGACGTCGGGCGCGTTCAGGAGGCCGCCTTCTTCCGCGATGGCAAGCACGGCGAGCGCGTTCGGCCCGGCCTTGGCGGTGATCGTCGTCCCTTCCAGCGGATCGAGCGCGATGTCGATCTTCGGCCCGCGGCCCTGGGCGGCGCCGACCTTCTCGCCGATATAGAGCATCGGCGCCTCGTCGCGCTCGCCCTCGCCGATCACCACGGTGCCGTCCATCTCGAGCGTGTTCAGGGCCGCGCGCATCGCCTCGACGGCGGCATGGTCGGCCGCCTTCTCGTCGCCGCGGCCGATCAGCTTCGACGCCGCGACCGCCGCCGCTTCGGTCACTCGGACCATCTCAAGGACCAAAACCCGGTCGAGAACGTGGCTTGCGCTCACCATGGGATCGCTATTCCTCCGATTGAATTCGTCGGCGCCCGATACGAGAGGCCCCCGCCAAAGTCGAGTGACGGAGCGCCCGTCATCCCGGACTTGATCCGGGATCCATGAACACGGATCGCAACCGGACGACACCGCCCGTGTTCATGGATTCCGGCTTTCGCCGGAACGACGAAGAGGGCGACAATCGTTCGTAAGCGATTTACGGATATGGGAGCACCTCCGGGGGGAGAAGAATGATGGCTACCGAAGCGCCGCAGCCGGCGAACCGCATAACGATGGCGAAGACCGCCGCGCACTGGCTCGCCCGGACGCTGGTCGCGATCCTCGTCACCTACGTCTTCATCGTCGTCCTGCTCGTCGCCACCGCCCAGCAGAAGGTCGACGACGCCTTGACCAAGGAGGCGGTCGGCTACGATTACAGCGTCGCGATCCGCTATTATTTCGGCAAGGAGAGCCTCAAGAACACGGTCGGCGAGAACAGCCAGGCGGTGAAGCAGTCGACCGCCCGGCTGCGCGCCGCCAACGACCGGCTCCAGTCCTCCAATCGGGTCCTGACCGCCGAGGCCGCCGACCTCGCCGAGGATCTCGGCCGGCTCACCGCCGCCGGCTGCCCGGCTCCGCCCGCGCCCGAGACCCCGCCCACCCCGGCCGAGCTGGTCAGCATGGCGGTGGCGACGCAGCATTGCGCCGCCGAGCGCGGCTCGAGCAATCCCGCCATCCCGCCGGTCGCCGCCGACGTCCTCGAAGGCCAGCGCTCGGTTCAGAAGTCCCTCGACGACAGCGCCGGCCTCAAGCGCGATACCGACGACATCCAGGACCGGCTCGACCTCCTCCAGGCTGAGCGCAACAACATCGACAAGCAATTGGAGGCCGCGTCCCGGTCCGGCGACATCATCGCGATCCTCAAGGTGTTCGAGGACAGCCGGTGGCCGCTGGCCAGGCAGCTCGTCTACGTCCCGCCGGTCCTGACCGGGATCATTCTCGCTTCGGTCTCGGGCCTGTTCGGGGCGTTGCTCATCACCCTCATATTGTTCGTCTATCCGGACAATCCCTACAAATTCACACGGACCAAATCCTATTTCGGCCGAATCCTGCTCGGCGGCCTGATCGCGCTCGGGGTCTTCGTCCTGATGTTCAGCGGGGTCGCCGTCCTCGCCGGCCCCAACGCGAGCGGAAGCGCCCAGAACCTCATCGCTTATGGCGGCATCGGAATCCTTGCCGGAATGTTCTCCGACCAGGCCGCCGGCTGGCTCTCCGACCGTTCGATGTTCAAGCCGGACGGGGCGGACTTATCCTCCCCATCGCCGGATGGGGAGGGGGACCCTGCGCAGCAGGGTGGAGGGGTAGCTGGCGCAGGCGCCTGAGGTTTGCGCTCGAACTGCCCGCGTCCGAGCCGTTACCCCTTGCATATTGCCCGTAGCCTGATCGTTTGCTGAGATTGGGCGACCGCCGGGGGTGGCCACCCCCGGCGGTCGGACGGTCGGGATCGTATGCCCCTGGGTCAGATCCGAGGTGGAGCTGGATCCGCCCGTCCTTC
>DASQLT010000004.1:0-59726 GCA_035629855.1 Allosphingosinicella sp. | reverse complement strand
TTGCCGGCGCCGCCGAACAGCCGGAAGTTTCCGTTCGTCTCGTCCGAGCCGTTGAACGCCAGCGATTCCTCGGATCCGAGCGTGCTGCCGTTGACCGTCAACGTCTGGCCAGCGCCGAGCAGGTCGCCGTCCCAGGTGATGGAATAATCGAACTCGGTGCCGCCGCCGCGGGCGTAGCGCGTGTCGCCGGCCCCGCCCACGGTCAAATTCTCGATGTTGGCGAGCGCCCCGGCAAAGCCCGCCTGGGTGAAGTCGATCGAGTAATTGCCGCGGAGGAAGAAACCGTCATAGCCGTCGCCGCCATCGACCAGGTCGCCCGCGGCGAACCGGCCGCCCTCGGCGAAGAAGAAGATGTCGTTGCCGTCGCCGCCGGTCAGGATGTCCGTTCCCCGGCCGCCGTAGATGACGAACCGCGCGTCCGTCTCGGCCGACCCGTCGAACGTCAGGTCCTCGCCCGCGAGCAGATTGGCGCCGTTGATCCGGGCCACGATCCCGGCCGCGAAATTGGTGTCGTCGGTGGTGAGATCGTAGTCGTAGAGGTTGGTCCCCGGATCGCCGAAAGCGGTGTTGCTGCCCGCGAGCATCGAGATGTTCTCGATCTCGGTGACCGAGCCGTCGAGGATCAGGCCTCCGCTGTAATCGCCCTGGAGGACGATCGTGTCGCTGCCCGGGCCGCCGTTGACATTGTCCGCCGGGGTGAGCGCTCCGCCGAAATAGAAGATGTCGTCCCCGGAGAGGCCGCTCACCGTGTCGTCGCCGCCCTGGCTGAGATTGAACACGTCCGCCTGCAGAGTGCCGACCAACACCTCCGAGAGGCTCCGGAAATCGAACGAGGCGACGGCCGGATCGTGGTCGGACAAGGCCGGGCTCGCGTTGGCGCCGGTGCCGAAGCTGCTGTAGCCGGTGTTGACGTGGACCACGTCGTAGCCGGCCACTCCGCTGAGCATTCCGTTGACGATGATATGGTCGAGAGTCTGGCTTCGTCCGTCGAAGGTGTAGCTGTAGCGCTCGGCCTCGGTCAGCTCGGTGACGGTGAGATTGTCGAAGCGGGCGCCGCCGACCCGGGCGGTGCCGTCCGGAAGGACGTAGCCGGTGGCGACCTCCAGCGGCCGGTAGAAATAGAAGTCGTTATAGTCGCCGCCGCTGACGACGCCCGCGCCCGGAGCGTTCGACACGATCAAATTGTGCATCGCATAAAGGTCGTTCGCCACCGCGTTGCGCTGGGCGAAATCGCTGTTGGCGGGCTGGCCGGCCTCGAGGTTCTGGTTGAGCTGCCAGAAGGTGCCCGAGCCCGATTTGGCGGGAAGGTGGTTGGCGGTGACGAACACCGTCTGGCCGTGGAAGGTGAACTGGGCGAGCAGGGACTTGCGGGTCCCCGACCAGTCGGCGGCGTTGATCTCGGCCGCGATCAGATCGTCGGAGAAGAGGATCCGGTCGCCGGCGTCTCGGGTTCCGTCGCCGATCCGGTCGGTGAACTGGCGGCGCTCGGCGATCGTCGCGTCGGCCGCGAGGTCGCCGAGCTGGACCCGGTTGGTGTCGTAGAGGAAGCCGACCCGGATGTTGCCGCCGGGCTCGCCGCCCTCGGCGCCGTTGACCGGCTCCTGGTCCACCCATTGATAGGCGGCGCCCGGAACCGCGGCGTTGAGCGCGTCGATCAGCATCTGCCAGCCGATCGAGGCGTCGGTCGTTCCGGCGGCGGCGCCGTTATTGTCCTGCATCTCCTCGATGATGACGATGTCGGGCGAGTTCATGTTGTTGGCGATGATGTCGGCCAGAGCGGCGAAACGGGCCGCGCCGTCCGTGGGATCGAGATTCTCGACGTTGAACGTCGCCACGGTGAGGGCGCGGTCGTCGTTTCCGAACGACGTCGTCTCCTGGGCGGGGACGGTGTCCTGATAGGCCCCCGGATCGATGTCGGTGACGAACAGCTTGCGGTCGGTGAAGTCGAACTCGACGATCCCGGTGACGTCGCCCAGGCCGTCGCCCATCGACATCTGGGCGAGCTGCCCGGCCGGATAGGGGTTCGCGAATCCGGAGAAATCGAGCTCGACGATGTCCGGGTTGACGTCGCCGTCATGGACGTGGCGGCCGCCGTAGATCGTGCCGTCGTCCGCGTCGGCCGTGTCCGGCGGCGAGAGCGGCGGATCGCCGGCGACGGTGTAGCCGCCGCGCGAGTTGATCTGGTCCGAGTCGGCATGGACCCGCGAATAGGCCTGGAAGATCGGATCCCCGCCCGACGTCGAGACGAAGCCGTCGGCGACGACCATGTCGGGGATCGTGACCAGCATGCCCTCGACCGTCTCCCAGAAGGACAGGCCGTAGCGGTCGGCGTCGAACGTATTGCCCACCGAGTCCGTATAGTCGGGCGTCACCGCAGTCAGGATCGAGTTCGGGATCGGCCGGCTTGCGTCGAGAACCAGGACCGGGAGGGCGTTGCCGGAGCTGTTGATCGAGAAGCCGGTCATGTTGACCAGGATGGTCCGCGGAAGGCTTTGGAACGCCTGATATTCCATGACCTGGGCGCTGAAGGTGACGATGTCGCCGACCTGCAGGCCGGGCGCGGCGGTGACGAGGTCGCTGCCGACTCCGGCGTCGTTGCGGGTCTGGACGAAAATGCCTTCCGAGGTCAGCGGATTGGAATCCCAGTCGCTGAACTGCTCGGTGAGGTAGAACCCCTGGCGGGGCCCGTCGCCGTCGACCGCGGTGACCACCGCCTGGATGGTGACGATCGTCGTCGACGCGACGTTGAAGCCGTTCTTGCCCTCGGCCGCGAGGATCGGGCTGTAATAAGACGAGCCCTGGATCTGGTGGATGAAGAGGATGTCGTCGTTGACGATGGTTCCGGTGGCGCTGGTGTCGGCGATGACGGCGAAGCCGGTCGGGTCGGAGAGCTGGACGAAGAAGGTCTCGCTCTGCTCGCCCGCGGTGTCGCCGTTGACGACGACGTCGACGGTCTTGCTGTTCTCGCCGGCCGCGAAGCTGAGGGTGCCGGAGGTGGCGACGAAGTCGCTGCCCGCGGTCGCCGTTCCGGGCGCGGTGTCGTAGTCGACGGTGAAGGCGCCGGCGCCGCCGGTGCGGGTGACGGTAAAGGTAAAGACGGTGGTTCCGGCATTGCCTTCCGCCTGGCTGACGTCGGAAATCGTCACCAGCGGCGGCGGTCCGTCGTCGTTGACGATCGTGCCCGTCGCCGAAGCGTCGGTGAAGGTTGCGCCCGCCGCGTTGGAAAGCGTGACGGTGAAGCTCTCGTCGGCCTCGGGATCGGGGTCGGTGAGCAGGTTCAGAGTGATCGTCTGGCTGGCCTCGCCGGCGGCGAAGCTCACCTGGCCGGTCAGCGGCTGGCCGACGGCGAAGTCTGAGGCGGCGGCGCTGAAGCTGCCGCTTCCCAGATTGACCGTCCAGTCGGCGCTCGAAGCGCCGGAGGTGTCGCCGGTACGGGTGACGGTGAAGACGATCGAGCTCATTCCGCCGGTGCCTTCGAAGACCGCGGTGTCGGCGATCGACAGCGTGGCCCCCGAGGAATTGCTCGAAACCACGATGTCGTCGATCCCTACCCATTCGTCGCTTCCGCCCGCATTGGTGGTGAGGATCCGGATCTCGAGATTGGCCGCATTGTCGGCGCCCGCGGGCAGGACGACGTCGAGCGCCGTGACCTGGGTCGCGCTTCCGCCGGTCGTCACGTCGGCGAAAAACGCGCCGGGGACGTTGGTCCAGGCGGCGCCCGGGCTGGTCCGATACTGGACGTTGATCTGCTGAGTGGCATTGTCCGCGCCGCCGTCGAGGTCGCGCAGATTGGCCTGAAGCCGAACCGCGCTCCGCCCGGTCGAATCCATGTAGAGGACGAGGCTGGGAGCGTCGGCCGTGCCGGAGCCCTGGATTCCGATCGTCGGATTGGCGATCTGGAACTCGGCGACTCCGCCCGACGTGTTGGACGTATTGGCCTGGTTGGCGATGACGTCGATCGCTCCGAGCGCGGGCCCAGTCACCGTCGTCGCGTTGACGTCGGTCGGCGAAGCCGGGTCGAGATCGCCCAGATAGCCGACGATGAAGGGAACGCCGCTCCAATCGTCATTGGCGGTGATCAGCCCGGTGTTGCTCCAATCCTGGGTGAAGCTGCCCGAAGCGAGGGAATAATAAGCGGAGCCGTCGTCGTTGGTGATCGTGGCGGTGCCGCTGGAATCGCCGATCGTCGCCCCGCTCGGGTTGGAGAGGCTCAGCGTAAAGGACTCGGCGCTTTCCGGGCGGGTGTCGCCGATGACGGGAATGGCGACGGTCTTCGTGGTCTCGCCGGCGGCGAAGCTCACCTGGCCGCTGGTCGCGACATAATCGGAGCCGGCGAGCGCGGTGCCGTCCGCGGTCGTGTAGTCGATCGTGACCGGCCCGGTCGGGGCGAAGGACAGGCTGACCGTGAAGCTGACGTAGCTGACTCCTCCATTGCCTTCGACGATCGAGACGTCCCCGACGGACGCGACGGGGATCGGCGGCTGGTCGTTATTGACGATGGTGCCGGTGGCCTGACCGTCGCCGACCGTGGCGTTGACGACATTGGTGACGTTGACGAGGAACGTCTCGTCCGGCTCGACCGCGGAGTCGCCGTTGACGGTCACGTCGAACGTGTAGCTGGTCAGCCCGGCGGCGATGGTCTGGCCGGTCAGGACGTTGGCGAGATAGTCGCCGTCGGCAACGGTCGCGCTGCCGTCGGCGGTGGCGATGTCGAAGGTCACGCCTCCGGTCGGCGCCGCTCGGTCGAGGGTGACGGTGAAGGTGTAGATGACCGTTCCCGAATCGCCTTCGGTCATCGAGACGTCGGCGATCGACAGCACCGGAGTGTCGTCGTTGGTGATGGTGCCGGTCGCCGTCGCATTGGCGCCGATGCTCGCGGCGATCGCGGACTGGTTGCTGACGCTGGTCAGGGTCGCCTGGAAGGCCTCGTTGGCCTCGACGACCGTGTCGCCGGCGACGCTGATCGTAAACGTTCCGCTGGCCGCTCCGTCGGCGATCGAGCCGCTGAAGACCGTCGGAGCGACTCCGCCGGTGAAGTCGGCGCCGTCGGTGGTTCCGGCTGCGATCGTTCCGGAGAAATCGAGGATTCCGGTGGTTCCGCCGGTGCGGGTGACGGTGAAAGTGTAGATCGTGTCGCCCGAATTGCCCTCGGCCAGGGTGACGGAGACCGGGTTGAAGACGACGGTCTGGGTTTCCGGGCCGGCGTTGACGACGAACGGCACCGCCGAGAAGGGCGTGTCCGGATTGGTGCCGTCGCCCGCCTGTGAGCCGGCGGCGTCCTGGGTCACCCAATTGGCGACGTTGTTGATCAGGGCGCGATAGTCGGCGAAGCTCAGCTGGCCGGTGCGGACGCCGTTGTAGGCGCCGATGTCCGCGCCCGCGTCGACGGTTCCCAGATCGATCGAATCGACCCCGAGCGTCAGTCCGGTGTTGGTCAGGAGGCCGGTCGTCGTCGCTCCGGTGAAGCCGCTGATCCCGATCGCGCTGAGGAAGGTCGGCGAAGCGCTGCTTCCGACATAGGCATAGACCGACTCGGTCGTCCCGGAGATGTCGAAGCTGCCGGTACGGACGACCGTCCCCGTCGAAATGGTCGGAGTGGCGGTATTCGACGCATCGACCCGGATGATCGTTCCGGCCGTCACTGCGGTCGTCAGAGTGATGGTGAGCGTGCCCTCGCCGGTGTTGAAGGCGGTTCCATTCCATTCATTGTCGTCGAGGATGATGACCGTTCCGGCCGCCAGATCCTCGAGCGCCGCGAAGGCGAGGCTGTCGGGATCGTCGGCGTTCAGACCAGTAAATGCAATCGAACCGGGGCCGGCCATCAGATCATCCTTTTCGCCATGTTGCAGCGGCTCCGCGGGCCCTCGGCGCCAAGGCAATGCTGCCGGGCGCTTTCAGGTCGTGGGCTAAGCAATCCCGCTCAGGATCCGCCGAGTGCCATGGGCATTCGGTTGAAACCGACAAACTATTGAGCGAGCTAGCGAATCCCCCACGGAGCCAAGCCCGACAATGTCAGCGGATCGTGACCGGCGCAAGACACGTCGCACGAATTCAGCCGAACGCCTTCGCGCGCTGGAGAGGGCCCGGCCAAGCCTCGGCTCCCCCTCCCCGCGCGCTGCAAGGCAATGCGTTCCGTTTCACGATGTCAAAGAGCCCTGCCATACGCGACTCGGCATTGAGAACAATATAGGAACAACCTGACAGGAAATCTCCTACAGTTTGATCCGATTCGGAAGTTGCAGGCGGCCAATCCCCTCTCCCGCATTCGCGGGAGAGGAATATGAATGGCTTCGTCGCGCCGACCCGGACCTTCGTCGCGCCGGCTGTTCTTCGCCGCCCCGATGGGAGCGGTCGTCGCAGCCGCCTCGCCCGCTGCGAACCCTCCGCTATCGAAGCACCACCGCCGCGGGAAACCGGCATGCCCCTTGTCCCTCCCGCGGCGGCCCCACCTGAAAGCCCGGTCCTCGATGAAGCGCCTATCCCTCGTCCTCGCCGCTCTCCTCGCTGCCTCCCCTGCCGCCGCCGCGCCCCGCGCCGACGTGGCCGAGGTCATCGCCGCCGAGCGGGCCTTCGCCGCGGCCGCTCGGACGGACGGAGTCAACGCCGCCTTCCTCCGCTATTCGGCGCCCGACGCCCTGGTCTTCCAGCCGGGGCCCAGGCCGGCCAAAGCGGCGCTCGAGGCCAATCCCATCCCCGCCGTCCCGCTCGACTGGTGGCCCGCTTATGCCGGGATCGCCGCCTCGGGCGACCTCGGCTTCACCACCGGCCCCTTCGTCATCGGCTCCGGCGAGCGGCAGGGCCATGGCTGGTATTTCACGATCTGGCGGCGTCAGCCGGACGGCGGCTGGCGCTGGGTCCTCGACCATGGTCCCCGCACCCGCGAGGCGGCGCCGGACGGGACGGGCGCCGAGGTCGCGACCCTTCCCGCCGGCCGCCGCTCCCCCGCGACCAAGGCCCTGGGCGACGTCAAGTCCGCCGAAGCCCGGCTCGCCGCCCTCCTCGCCGCGGACGCCCCTGCCGCTTTGCCCCGCTTCCTCGCCGCCGACGGCCGGATCATTCGGGCCGGTCCCCAGCCCGCGATCGGCGCCGCCGCCTGGGGGCCCCTGCTCGCCGCCGGTCCCGAGCGGATCGACTCCGTCCCGCTCGGCGGCGCCGCCTCGGCCGCCGGCGATCTCGCCTTCACCTATGGCTCGGCGCGGTGGCGCAAGGGCGAGGCCGAGGTCGAAGGCCATTACGTCCGCATCTGGCAGCGCCGGCGCGAGGGCTGGAAGCTGATCGTCGACAACGTCATCGCCGTCCCGCCGCCGGGCGGGTAAAAAATCCTCCCGCGCAAAAGCGGAGGAGGATTTCTTCTGCGAACCCCCTCGCCCCTGCGACGAAAAGGGCGGCGCGATCCCCGCTTCCACTATAGGATGCGCCTCCGGACGCCCTGGAAACGAGCTTCGATGGACAAGACCCCGTTCCGCCCCGACGTCGCGCTCCAGGCCGCGAAGCTGTCGCTCGGCGTCTGGATCTTCACCTTCATCCTCTTCCTCATGCCCGTCTTCGTTTCGAAGGGTGAGCTGCCGTCCTTCTCGATCGGGATGACCGCGCTCGTCGTCGCCATCGGCATGGTCCTCACCGTCCCGCTCTATTGGGCTTGCGAGCGCCTCCAGTATTCGCCGACCGCGCTCAAGGTCGGCGGCGTGTTCACAGCCGTCTGCGTCACCGCCTTCGCCTTCTCGCTCAGCGACGCCTTGTTCGGAGCCAACATCATCCAGATGTTCATGGGCGAGCACCGAATCCCGCCGGACGTGATCAACCGGACCGTCTCCAACTTCATCAGCTTCTCCTGGCTCTACGGCTGGCTGGGCACGACCTTCGTCATCCTCCAGACCAACGCCGCGATGCGCGAGCGCGATCTCCAGCTCGCCGAAGCGCGCACCCTGGCCCAGACCGCCCAGCTCACCGCGCTCCGGCTCCAGCTCAACCCGCATTTCCTGTTCAACACGCTGAACGCCATCTCCTCGCTCATCGTCACCGGCCGAAACCGCGACGGCGAGGCGATGCTCGCGAAATTGTGCGTCTTCCTTCGCACCGCCCTCGTCGGCGACGGACGAAGCGAGGTGACCCTGGGCGAGGAGCTGGAGACGCTCCAGACCTATCTCGAGATCGAATCGATCCGCTTCGGCGATCGCCTCACGGTCGAGTTCGCCGCTCCCGAGGCCCTGATCGAGCTGCCCGTGCCCAATTTCATCCTCCAGCCCCTGGTCGAGAACGCGGTGAAGCACGGAGTCGCTCCGACCAGCCGCCCGGTCATCGTCAGGGTCGGCGCGCGCCGCGACGGCGGCGACCTCGTCCTCTCGGTCAGCGACAACGGAGGCATCGCCCCCGTCGGCTCGGCCGCCGGCCCGCGCCCCTCCGGTACCGGGGTCGGCCTCGACAACACCCGCCGCCGGCTGGAGGTCATCTACGGTCCGCGCGGCCGGGTCGAGGCCCTCGCGCACGACGGCGGCTTCACCGTGCTGGTGCGGATCCCCGTCGACCGGGCGCCGCCGCTGGAGCTGGTCGCATGACCCTTCGAACCCTCCTCGTCGACGACGAGCCGCTGGCCCTCGAGCGGCTCCAGGTCTTTTTCCGCGACATCGACGGAACCGAGGTGATCGGCACCGCCCGCGACGGGCGCGAAGCCGCCGAGGCGATCGAGCGCCTGAAGCCCGACCTCGCCTTGCTCGACATCCAGATGCCCGAGCAGAACGGCTTGCGAGTCGCCGCCACTCTGCCTCCTCAGGATCGCCCGGAGATCATCTTCGTCACCGCCTTCGAGCAATATGCCCCCGACGCCTTCGAGGTCGAGGCGGCCGACTATCTCCTCAAGCCCGTCCGCTTCGACCGGCTCTGGCAGGCTGTCGAGCGCGCCAAGCGCCGCAAGCGTCAGCGCACCCTGGCCGGCCGCGCCGAAGCGGCGGCCGAGCCGTCGTCCCTTGAGCATCTCCGCGACGACGGACTATGGGTCCCGACCCGCGCCGGCGCCGTCTTCGTTTCGGCCGAGTCGATCGAATGGATCGAGGCGCAGCGCGACTACGTGATGCTCCATACGGCGACCCGAAGCCATATCCTTCGAATTTCCATGCGGGCGCTCGAGGACAAGCTCGATCCCGCCCAGCTGATGCGCGTCCACCGCTCCGCTTTCGCCCGCCCCGCCAACGTCGTCGAGGTCCAGCGTCTCGGGCGAACGATCAACGCCCTCGTTCTTCGCGACGGCGCGATCGTCCAGGTCGGTCCCAATTATTCCAGGGCGGTGGCGGAACGGCTCAAGGTGGCGGAGTGAGGGTTCTAAGGGGCACGGCATGCCCGCCTCCTCGTCACCCTGAACTTGTTTCAGGGTCCAGCTGGTCGCCCGTCGGGGAGGCGGTAATCTCGATGCTGAAACAAGTTCAGCATGACGGCGGGGGCAAGGCGAAATCCTTCGCGAACCCTCCCCAGCTTTATTTCATTTCGGCGACAAGCGCCGGGAACGCGTGCCGCTGATCTGGGTTAAGACTTCGGGCCGGCGTCCGCCCGCCCTCAACAGGGGAGGTGCGCGTGCCTGGGACCAAGATCCTGCTGGTCGAAGACGAGCCCCTCATCCTTCGAAGCACCGCCGATCTGCTCATCGACGACGGCTACGACGTCGCCGAATGCACCGGCTGCGAGGAAGCTCTGGCCAGGCTGGAAGCGGAGCCCGACACCGCCGTCCTGGTCACGGATCTCAACGTCGCCGGCCCGGGCGATGGAATGACCCTCGCCAGGGTCGCCGCCGAGCGCTGGCCCCATCTGCGGATCGTCATGGTTTCCGGCGCTCTTCGCCCGCCCCAGGGCAGCTATCCCGAACGGGCGATCTTCTTCACCAAGCCCTACGCCCCAGGCGCCCTCCTCCACGTCGTCAAGTCCCCCGATTTCGCTTAGGGCTGGGCGCGGTCGATCGACCTCGCTCGCCGTCGGGCTGAGCTTGTCGAAGCCCTTCCCTTCCTTCGCCCTCGCCTCGCCGAGAACCGAAAGCCCTTCGACGGGCTCAGGGCGAACGGAGTGGGTTAAAGCGAGCGGAACCAGGCTTCCCCCGCCGGGCGGCTACGCCTAACGCTCCTGCCATGGACGACGACCTGCCGGAGGCCATCCCGGCCTCCACCCTCATCCTGATGCGCCCCGCGGTCGCCGGCGGGCCGCCCGAGATCCTGATGCTCGAGCGCGCCGAGACGATGGCCTTCGCCGCCGGCGCCCTCGTCTTCCCCGGCGGCCGGATCGACCCCGAAGACCATGCGATGGCGGCCGGTTTCCCCGGGATCGAGGACGCCGCCGCCCGAATCGCCGCGATCCGCGAGACGATCGAGGAGACCGGAGTCGCGCCGGCGCTTCGGCCTGCCCCCGACGCCGCCGAATTGCGCCAAGCGATGGCGGCGGGCCGCCCCTTCGCGGCCCTGCTCGACGAAATGGACCTGTCGCTCGACCTCGAGGCGCTCACCCCCTTCGCGCGCTGGTGCCCCAATTTCCGCGAGGCCCGGCGCTTCGACACTCTCTTCTATCTGGCGCAGGCCCCCGCCGGCGGGGGAACGTTCCACAGCGCCGACGAAACGGAGAGCGTCCACACCTTCTGGGCGAGCGCCGAAACCGTCCTGGCCGAAATCGAAGCGGGACGCGCGAAGGCGATCTTTCCCACCCGCCGCAACCTGGAACGGCTCGCCCTTTTCGCTTCGCTCGCCGAAGCCCGCGCCGACGCCCGGCGCCACGAGGTTCGGCAGATCACCCCCTGGGTCGAGGAGCGCGAAGGCCGGCGCTTCGTCTGCATCCCCAAAGGGATCGGCTATCCGGTGACGGCGGAGCCCTACGAAAGCGCTCGGCGCCGCTGAGTCCGGTCGGTCCGGCGCGAGATCCGGGCCAGGACCAGGCGCTCCCGCCGGAGCCGGAAGGCGGCCAGCCAGAACATGTAGGTGAGCATGAGGGCGATGAGGATCGGGAACGCATACAACATAAGGCGATAAAGCTCCGAGAGTCTAAGGGTTCCAAGAACTGCCCGTCGCCCCAGCGAAGGCTGGGGCCCCGGCGGGTGAAAAGCGCCGCGTCCTTCACCCCCTGAGGCCCCAGCCTTCGCTGGGGCGACGTTCACCGGAAACTCGGCTCCAGCCGAACCGGCGGCCGGTAGCGGCGACGTTCCTCGATCCGCCCGACCGGAGTCGACTGGCGCGTATCCACGAACAAAGCGTCGATCACTTTCGGTCCCGGATAAGCGAACAGCATCTCCGATCCCGGATCGAGCCGGACCCGGCTCTGGTCCTCGACCAGCCAGACCGAGGGCGGCTCGAGCGCCTGGCCGTCGATCAATCCGCTTCCCTGCACCGGTACGAGCCAGACCGGCCGCTCGGCCTCGCCGGCCAGCCGGCCGCCCGCGGCGCGAGTCCAGCGCTCCACGACGAACGCCCCGCCTTCCGCCAGTATCTCTCGCCCCGCCTCGATCTCCCGGCGCGGCGTCGGCGCCCGATAGGGCTCCGGCCTGGCCGCCTTCACTCCGGCCTCGACCTGGAGCTCACGGTCCCGGCCGTAATCGAACAGGCGGTAGGTGAGATCGACATTCTCCTGGATCTCGACGAGCGTCAGCCCCGGCCCGAGGGCGTGGATCGTCCCGGCCGGCGAATAATAGAAGTCGCCCGCTTTGGCCTCGCGCCAGTCGACGAGGGCTTCGAGCGTGCCCTTTTCTATGGCGGAGCGAAGCTCATCGGGTGAAACCTCCCGCTTGAGCCCGAGCCCGAGCCGAGCGCCGGGCTCCGCTTCGAGCACCAGCCAGGCCTCGTCCTTGCCTCGGCGATGGCCCGCGGCCCGAGCCGCCTCGCCGTCCGGGTGAACCTGGATCGACAATTTCTCCCGGGTCAGCAGATATTTGACCAGCAGCTCCGATTCCGGGCCGCGTCCGTCCTGGAACCAGATTTCGCCGATCGGCTCGCTACAGGCGGCGGCCGCGCCGAAGCTTTGCGGGAGCTCGGATCGCCCCCACAATTTCTCGACCTGCCTCGACGCGAGCCGGCTCGCCGTCACCTTACCGTCCTTCGCCATATGAAACCGGCGCCCGTCGCCCGGAGTCTTGCCGGCATGAAATACGCGCGCCAGGTAAAAATCTTCCTAGTGCTGGCCCTGCTCGCCTTCCTGGTCTTTCTCGGCTGGGGCTATTCGCGCAATCACCCCGAAGACCTGCCCTGGACCGAGCTCGACCTGACCCGGCCGATCGGCGCCTTCACCGGCCGCAAGCTGGCCGCGTTGGGAGGAGAGGGGGAGACCTGCCGAGCCCTCCTTCGCCGCGCCGGAGTCCGGTTCGTCGCCTTGCCCCGGCGCGGCACCGGGCAGTGCGGCTACGAAGATGCCGTCCGCCTTTCGGCGGGCGGAGCGGTCACCATCGGCTACCGGCCCACGAATCTCGGCACCGCCTGCCCGGTCGCGGCCGCCCTCGCTTTATGGGAATGGCATGTCGTCCAGCCTGCCGCGCTCCGCCACTTGGGGACCAAGGTCGCCTCGATCGAGCATTATGGAAGCTACAGCTGCCGCCGCATCTACGGGCGGTCGGAGGGCGCCTGGAGCGAGCATTCCTCGGCCAACGCCGTCGACATCGCCGCCTTCCGCCTGGCGGACGGCCGCCGGATCAGCGTCGTCGGCGACTGGAAGGGCGCCGGCGCCAAGGCGCTTTTCCTCCGCGAAGTCCGCGACGGCGCCTGCCGCCTGTTCGCGACCACCCTGTCGCCCGATTATAACGAAGCCCATCGCGACCATCTCCACCTCGACCAGGCGCGGCGCGGCGCCACGGGGTGGAGGGGATGTCGGTAACCCGTCATCCCAGCGGAGGCTGGGATCCCAGGGAGGTGAAAGACGCCGGCGCTCTTCACTCGCCGGGGCCCCAGCCTGCGCTGGGGCGACGGATCCTCGAACGCAGATCGGCCCCGCCCTTGCGGGCGAGGCCGATCCTGTTCCTCCGCCGGAGCGGAAAGGCTTAGCTCAGATGGCGCGAGAGATGCTTGTTCATCTCGAACATGCTGCACTTATCGACGCCGAAGACCTTCTTGAGCTTGTCGTCGGCGAGGATCTCGCGCTTGTTCTCCGGATTCTGGAGCTTGTTGGCGCGGATATAGTCCCACATCTTGCTGACCACCTGGCTGCGCGGCAGCGGGTCGGAGCCCGTGATCGCCGCCAGTTCCGCCGACGGCTGAACCGGCCGCGACAACCCGCCCCTCGCTCCACCGCTTGAAGTAGTGCCCTTTGCCATAGTTTCCCTCCTGTGAGTGCTCGGCTGATAAGCCTCAAACGCGCGGCGAGCGCAAGAGATTCCAAGAGGGGAAGTCGTCGGATCGCCTCTGAGGGCCGTTCCGGCGCAATTTTGCTGTGGATCAATGCCGGATTCGGGCCGCTGCCGAGGGCAGATCGCTTGTCGGTCCCCGCCAGGGCGCCCCGATTCGCATTGCCGTCGTCATTCCGGCGAAAGCCGCAATCCAGGAACGCCGCTGCTTCAGGCACTCCTGGGCGCTCCGTGCTCCCGGATCGCGGATCAAGTCCGGGATGACGAATAGGACCGGCCGAACGGCACCACCTTGTTCGCGGCGTCGTGCCCGATATCGGCGCGGCCGAGATAGGGGATCCCCGAGCGGCCGCACCAATAGCGGAACACCTCTTCCTCGCCCGCGCCGAAGTCCGGGTCGTTCTCCGGGACCTCCGTGCAGCGGCCGAGCCTGATCCCCGCCACCTTCCGCACCCGGGCATTGCCGGTGATATGGAAGAGCGAGCGGTCGGTCCGGTACATATGCTCCGAGACATCCTCGAGCATAAGCACATGACCGGCAAGATCCGGCTCGACCGGAGTCCCGAGCAATTGCGAAAAGACGGTGATATTGAACGCCGCCGCCGGCTCCGAGCCCAGGTTCGGCTCCAAAGCGGACGGATCGTCCCGAACCAGCCAGGACAGCGCCCGGGCCACCGCGGCCTCGCCGCCGTCCCGGCGCAGGTCTCCCGGCATCGGGCCGTGGGCGACCCTTTCGAAACCGGCGCGATAGAGGCCGGCCAGCACGTAGCCGGCGTCGCTATAGCCAAGATAGGCCTTGCCGCGAGCCGCCGGCTCGAGCCGCGCCACCACATCCTCGGCGATCCGGCACGACCCGTAGCCGCCGCGGGCGACCCAGAGGGCGTCGAAGCCGGGATCGTTCGCCATTTCGACGAACGCGTCGGCGCGCACCTCGTCCTCGCCCGCGAAATGGCGGTGGCTGAGGAAGCATTGCGGGTGGAAGACCAGCTCCGCTTCCGGGACGCAGGCCGCCGCGATCGCCGTCGCCCGCTCCGCCGTCCCAGGCAGGATCGGGGTGCTCGGAGCGACGATTCCAATCCGCATTGCCTCCCTTCCGCGTTTGAAATGCCTCGCCGACCTCAATAGGGTGGCGCCATGCCAGAGACCAAATCCTATTTCTTCTGCGGCATCGGCGGCAGCGGCATGCTGCCCCTGGCCGCGATCGTCCGCGGCAAGGGCGCCTCGGTCTCCGGCTCCGACCGGGCGCTCGATCAGGGGCGCACCGCGGCCAAGTTCGACTATCTGCGCGGCCTCGGCATCCCGCTTTACCCTCAGGACGGCACCGGCCCGCGCGCCGGCCAAACCCTCGTCGCCTCGGCGGCGGTGGAGGAGAGCGTGCCGGACGTCCAGGCCGCTCGCCGCCTCGGCCTTGAGCGGATCACGCGCGCCGACCTGCTCTCCAGCCTGTTCAACGCCGCCGGCACCGGGATCGCCGTCGGCGGCACCAGCGGCAAGTCGACCGTCACCGGGATGATCGCCTGGATCCTCCATCAGGCCGGCCTGGAGCCGACGGTGATGAACGGTGCGGTGATGAAGAATTTCGCAACCTCCGACGCCCCCTTCGCCAGCGCCCTCGTCGGCGGCGACCGGGTCTTCGTCAGCGAGGTCGACGAAAGCGACGGCTCGATCGCGCTCTACCGGCCGAAGATCGCGGTCCTGAACAATATCAGCCTCGACCATAAATCGTTGGAGGAGCTGCGCGCCCTGTTCGGGGACTTCCTGGGCCGGTCGGAGACGGCGGTGGTCAATCTCGACGATCCCGAGGCTCGGGCCGTGGCCGGGACCGGAGCCGTCACCTTCAGCCTCTCCGCCGCGCAAGCGGACTATAGCGCCTCCGATATCGTCGAAGCGCCGGCTGCCGTCGGGTTCACGGCGACGGAAAAGCGGAGCGGCGCAACTGCCCAGGTGCGGTTGGCGGTCCCGGGCCGGCACAACGTCGCCAACGCCCTCGCCGCTCTTGCCGCCGTCGCGGCCGCCGGAGTTCCGCTCGGCGCCGCGGCCGAGGCGCTCTCCGGTTTCGCCGGCCTGAGGCGGCGTTTCGACCTCGTCGGCAGCCGCAACGGGATCGCGGTCATCGACGATTTCGGCCACAACCCGGACAAGATCGCCGCCACCCTCGCCACCTGCCACGCCTTCCCCGGCCGCCTGATCCTCTTCTTTCAGCCGCACGGCTACGGGCCGCTTCGAACGATGCGGAAAGAGCTGGCCGCCGCCTTTGCCCAGGGCATGGCCGGAGCGGACGTTCTCATCCTGTGCGACCCGGTGTATTTCGGCGGCACCGTCGAGCGGACGGTGACCAGCGCCGACATCGTCGCCGACGTCCGCGCCGCCGGCCGCCTTGCCGAGCATATTCCCGATCGCGCCGAGGTCGGCCGCCGTCTCGCGGCCCTTGCCCGCCCGGGCGACCGGATCCTCGTCATGGGCGCCCGCGACGATACGCTCAGCCAGTTCGCGGCGGAGGTTCTGGCGGCGCTGAAGTGACCATCGTCCCGGCGAAAGCGGGGACCCCAGGACAAGAAGTCACGGTGGGCCTGCCCTAGGTCCCGGCCTTCGCCGGGATGACGCTAGCGGACCGCCTCCACCACGAACGCGACGAGGCTCGCGGTCAGGCCGATCAGGAAGAGGCGATAGGCCCAGCCGAGCATCCGGTACTTCTTGTGCGCGAGCACCGTGCCGTTCTGGTAGATGTCGCGCGCCATCGTCCGGTAGATGCTGTCGTCGCTGCCGAGCTGGGCCAGCAGCCGCTCGATATATTCCTCCTCGTCGAGCTGGGTGAAGGAGCCGAAGAACATCAGGTTGAGCGGCGCCCCTTGGCGCGAATGGATCGCCGGAAGGATCGCCACCACCGCGCACACCGCGGACAGGAAGGCCGCGCCGCCCAGGATCAGAAGCGGCAGCGGCGCGCTTCCGCCGCGGCCGACCGCGAGGGTGAAGATGACGAAGGTGGCGCCCATCAGGATGCTCGCCTTCTGATCGGCCATGGCGGACAGCTGCATCTGCGCGAGGACCGCGGTCCGGGTCAGGTGAACGGCATTGGCCGGATAGGCCGGCGGTCCGCCTTGCTCTTCCTGTGCCACGGCCGCTCCTCCCGCTTGCGAGAGCGCGGAGCATGGCATGGCCTCCGCGGCGTGCCAAGCACGCCCCATTGACGCCCTAATCGCTTGGCAGAGCGGTGCGCCGGACATAAGGGGCAGGAATGACCGACAGAGAAGAGACGTTCGCCAAGGTCGCTCAGCTGATCGAGCCGTTCAACAAGAAGGACGTCGAGCTCAGCGACTCGACCACCTTCGCCGGCGATCTCGAATGGGACAGCCTTATCGTCATGGATTTCGTCGCCTCGGTCGAGGACGAGTTCGACATATTGATCACGATGAACATGCAGGCGGAGATCGAGACGATCGGCCAACTCGTCGACGCGGTCGAAGAGCTCCGGAACGACGGATGAGGGATTGGACGATTGAAATCCTCCCCGTGAGCGTAGCTCATGGGGAGGGGGACCACCCGAAGGGTGGTGGAGGGGTAACTGGCGGAAGCCTGCGCCATCTACCCCTCCACCATGCTTCGCATGGTCCCCCTCCCCGGCAAATGCCGGGGAGGATTTAAGTGACCAAAGCCGTCACCACCCCCAACGACCCCGCCGCGGCACCGCCCGGCCATACCCAGGGCCGCGACCTCTTTTCCAAGTTCGACGCCCTGATCGCCGAGCGCGACACCCTGCTCGACACCGGCGTCCGCGACCCGTTCGGGCTGGTCATGGAGGAAGTGCTCTCCCCCACAAGGGCGATCGTCAAGGGCAAGGAGACGATCCTCCTAGGCACCTACAATTACATGGGCATGACCTTCGATCCCGACGTGATCGAGGCGGGCAAGGCCGCCCTCGACGCTTTCGGCGCGGGCACCACCGGAAGCCGGGTCCTCAACGGCACCTATCAGGGCCATATGGAGGTCGAGGAGGCGCTGAAGGACTTTTACGGCACGCGCCACGCCATGGTCTTCTCGACCGGCTACCAAGCCAATCTCGGGCTGATGTCGACGCTCGCCGGCAAGGAGGATTACATCATCCTCGACGCCGACAGCCACGCCTCCATCTACGACGGCTGCAAGCTCGGCGACGCCCAGATCGTCCGCTTCCGACACAACAATGTCGAGGATCTCGACAAGCGCCTCGGACGGCTTCCGGCCGAGGGCGGCAGGCTGGTGGTCCTCGAAGGCGTCTATTCGATGCTCGGCGACATCGCCCCGCTCAGGGAAATGGTCGAGGTCGCCAAGCGGCACGGCGCCATGGTCGTCGTCGACGAGGCCCACGGCATGGGGTTCTTCGGTCCCAACGGCCGCGGCGTGTTCGAGGAAGCGGGGGTCGAGGACCAGGTCGATTTCGTCGTCGGCACCTTCTCCAAGTCGGTCGGGACGGTCGGCGGCTTCATCGTCTCCAACCATCCCAAGTTCGAGGTATTGCGCCTCGTCTGCCGGCCCTACGTCTTCACCGCCTCGCTTCCGCCGAGCGTCGTCGCCACCGCCGCGACCTCGATCCGCAAGCTCAAATATGCCGGCAACAAGCGCCAGCATCTCTGGGAGAACAGCCGCCGCCTTCACAAAGGCCTTCGCGATCTCGGCTTCGATCTCGCCACCCCCGAGGCCCAGTCGGCGATCATCGCCATCCTCCTTCCCGACCAGGACGTGACCGTTCGAATGTGGCAGGCGCTCCTCGAGGCCGGAGTCTATGTCAACATGGCCCGCCCGCCGGCCACGCCGGCCGGAATGTACCTCCTGCGCTGCTCGCTCTGCGCGGACCACACGGAGGAGCAGGTCACCCAGATTTTGGGCATGTTCGAGAGCGCGGGCAAGGCGACCGGGATACTCGGCTGAGCCGGAAGTTCCGAAGTTGGCCGACATTAAGAAATCTTTCCGATCACCGGCGTTCAAAGAGCCGCCTCGGAACATATCGGGAACTTCGTTCGCGAGCAACCCCTCAGAGCGTGGAAGGATTAGGTGGGATCTCTCTCGACCGTTCGCCCTGAGCCTGTCGAAGGGCCTTACTTCCTGTTTCCGAAAGAGGAAATTTAGAGGACTTCGACAAGCTCAGCCCGAACGGAACCGAGGACAACTGATCTTTCAATGCCCTAGGCGGAATTCAGAAAGCTCCGTCAGGCGTCAGGACCTGACTGGACGCAGGATGTCTGCTTGGAGTGGCGGAGGCGGAAGGCGGACCTTCAGACCGCCACACGGCCTACATCCGCTAACGACCATTGCGGACATCCACTGCCGGCCACTATCGTGGTGCCAGGGCTGAAGGGACCAAATTCAGGAGGAGCCGTTGGCAAGCGCCCGCGGGAGCAAAACCAAGTGGGCGCTGTCGCTGGCAGGTGCCTCGATCCTGTTCGTGCCGATCGGCATAGTCCTTCATGAGCTGGGCCACCTGCTCACGGCGCTGGCTCTCGGTTTTCCAAATCCCGAGTTCCATTTCAGTGCAGTTTCTCCAGGCGATGTCAGTCGGCAGGCCCAGTGGGAGCTGGGTGCGGTCGGCCTGGCAGGCCCGATCGTGACGGCCCTTCTCACGGGCTTGGGCATAGCCTCGCATCGCCGTTGGCCTGAGTCCCCATGGCCTTTCGCGCTCGCGATCGCGGCAGTGTCTCGTTTCGCGGTGGCGGTGCCGTTCAGCCTGGCGAATGTTTACGTGAGGGCGATTGGCGGACGCTTGGCACCCCCGGCATTCGACGAGCAAAAAGCGGCCGATGCGCTGGGCTGGTCCGGAGAGCTGCTGCTGGGCCTGACGTCGGCCATGTTTCTTCTGGTACTGGGCTGGCTGGTTATCGCTCTTCCAAATCGCTGGCTCTCGATTCCTTCGGTCTTGATCGGGACGGCGTTCGGCTGGGCAGCCTGGATGGTCGGTCTGGGACCACTCATATTCCCTTAGCTGGAGCAGGCATCGTCCTGCGGGCGAGTAGCAGGTACCAGGTACCAAGGAAAAATCCTGCGTGCCACGCATCCTCTCAACCCTTCGGCGATCGTGCACGCGAAGCGGGCAGCCCGCTCGTGCGGGGCGCTATAAGAGAGAACCGCCAACTAGCCCCAGCTGCTTCTGCTCGCAACCTGTCGGGGTCGGCGGCAAAGACGCTTGCGGTGCTGTCGGATCGGCTTGCGACAACTTCACCAAGTTCGTAGCTCTGTTATTCGAGCAATTTCGCGGCGAGAGACGGCCGGGCATCGAATGGCAGATCGTAAGGCGATACCAACCGCGACACGGCTACGCCTGTTTGCCGATGCATCGGGACATTGTCAGAAGCCGGATTGCCTCGATGTCCTTTTTCCTGCGGAAATGGGTGGCGACAAGCACATAGCCGAAATGGCGCATGTCATCCCGCATGGCGATACCGGGCCACGACACGAAGATCGACCGGCCGATGGATTGGATGCCGATTCGTTCGAGAATCTGATCTTGTTGTGCCCAACCTGCCACACGAAGATCGACAAGAACCCTGAAGCCTTTCCGCGCCATCTTCTGCTCGATTGGAAGGAATGTCATCTTGCGCACCTGGCGCTCAAACAAGGCATAAAGGCCTATGGCGATAGGGATCAGGCACGAGCGGCGGTCGCTGGCATTCTGGCCGAAAACCGGGCCATTTGGGAGAAATTTGCGCCGGAGCATGGGTCTGACTTCGAATACGATCCAGAGTCCGGCACCGCAGCAGCTTGGGACCAGCGAGTGAGAAGCGTAATCCTGCCCAACCACTACCGAACTCTGGCAATCATCGAGGCCAATCTGGGGCTCGCCACCGAAGACGAGCGGCGTACCTTCGCCGAATATCAGGAGCATGTGCGCGGCCTGTCGGAGCGCCACGTTTGCGGCGTTTCCGGCCGCGCTATTCGGTTCCCAGAAACGATGCAGGGCTTATTTGCGTGAACTGGCAGGTCAGATATGCGCTCGCCTCCTTCGCAAAGGACGGGGCCTCGACCGCCGAGCATGTCGGCGGGGACCTTATCAAGATTATGACCCGGGATCGTCCGGACGTGCTGGCCGCGATAACGACCGCCGAGACGATCGATCAAGCGACGGCCACCCACTATCGGGAGCAGGTTGAAGGGCTCGATTTTCTATGCGGCTATCGCACGCAATGCATTTGGGAGGGCGGGGCCATCCAGTATCTCGAAGAGAACCACGTAGGTTGGGGAAGCTTCGGCACGCTGGGTTCAGCCGCGCTGAAGGGCGATGCCAACTCGGCACCGCACAAGGTCTACAAATTCTCGGATAGGCTTTTGCGGCAATATGGCCGGATAGCGAAAGTCGACCGCGAGTTCGATCGCATCCACCGCGTCACACTTCACGGCGGGGCAACCTTTCGAATCGGGATGATCGCGGATTATGAGCCGACGGCCGACGAGGTCCGCAGTCTCTGGGCGCGGTTCGGCCCGGTCGACATCGTTTGGAACATAAATCCCAACGGCACCCCGCAGCCCGAAGCGGCCAAGGCGGGGCGTGAGCTGGGATGCGAGGTGATGAAATGGGACGAGTTGAAGGATCGCCTGAGCAAGATCTGATGATGGCCAGCGAGATCGCAGATCACCTCATGGGTACATGCGCCTCGCTGAAGCATTTCGATGCCTACATGTTCGGCTCGACCCTGCACGGCGTTGGCCAAGACATTGATATCCTCATTGTCGGCCCCGGTGGCGACCTGCTGGCGCAGCTCAAGAAGGAAATTCATTGCGCAGGGGAAAGTTTGCCGCTCCACACTCTCTACATGCAACCATCAGAAGAGCGTCACACTCAGTTCGTAGCGAGAGAGAAGTGCATCCCGCTCGCGCAACTTGCTTCGTCTGGCTCGTGGCTGAGTAGAACAGAAACCTGAAGGAACGGCCGGTCTTGAGGAGCCGCGAGTCGCCCCTCATAGCCGGCATTGGCGCATTGCAGACGCTCAGCTCGGCATCGACGCGAGGCTGCCGGCCTTCGTTCTCCGGCGCCTGGCGGGCCGGCGGCCGGGCGGCTGCCGGGCAGGTGACGGGGGCGTGCGGGGTGCGTGCGGGGCTGTGCCGGGGCCTTGAAGGGTCGAGAGCGTCCGGCCCCGGGGTGGATCGGCATTCGGTGCCCACCACGCGTGCCCTCTTCTTTTCTCGGGTGAGAGGGGGCCTGCCGCGGGGCGGCGGCAGGCGAGGGTCCGGAGCGACGAGTCGGCAAGACACCGCGCCTCTCAAGCCTTCGGCTTGGCCCCCTAACGGCTGGAGTCGAGAGGCACGCAGGGACACTACTCTGGATTCCAGACTACTTTGCATAACAGAGTAAGCGGAGCGTATGGGTGCGCGACCATCGCCCTCCGGAGCGCGGCGAATCGAACGGGTCGGCATGGAACCGCCTTTCCATCCCCTCCCCGCATGATCTAGACTCCCCTGATGGCGGGCGAGGACATGTACGCCATGTCCGAGGAAAGGACTTCCGGGGCATGGCGCGGGGTGCTGGCGAGCGCGGGTGCCGTGCTCGCGGGCCTGTTGCTCGTCGTCCTGATGCTGATGGTCACCTCCTCGAACGAGGCGAGGGACCGGGCCTTGACCTCGGAGCGCCACAGCTACGACGTCATGCTCCTCACCCGGACCGTCGACGGCACCATCGCCCGGGCGGAAGCGGCGCTCGGCCGCTACGTTCTCGACGAGGACGTCGCCACCAGCGGAAGCGTCTACGGCGCCGAATGGCGCCAGGCCCAGCAGCTTATCGCCGAGCTCAGGCGGCAGGTCCGAGGCAACAGGCAGCAGCTCGCCCGGGTCGAGGCGCTCGAGACATTGTTCGCGACCCGCGGCCGAGAGCTGGCGCCGGCAGCCATCGCCGCCCAGGCCAAGGCCGGCAGCGGCGGAATCTCCCTGTTCTACGGGGCGGCGCTGACTCCGACGGGGCAGCAGCTGCGCAACACCCTGGCCCGGATCGCCACCGCCGAACGCGAGGACCTGCGCCGGCGCATGGCCGCCACCCGGGTGTCGGGCACCCGTTCCGACCAGCTGACCGAGTGGCTCGGCTGGCTGGCGGTGGCGATCGGGTTCGGGGCGATCGTGCTCGGCTGGCTCGCGTTCCGGGCGATCAGCGGCCGGCTCGCCGCCCTTCGCGAAGCCGACAGCGAGGCCGATCGCGCTCACCAGCTCGAGGAAGCGGTGCGCGAGCGCACCCGCGAGCTGAGCCAGGCCTATGAGCATCTCAAGGAAGAATCGTCCGAGCGCGAGGCCGCCGAGGCGCAGCTCCGCCAGGTCCAGAAGATGGAGGCGGTCGGCCAGCTGACCGGTGGCATCGCCCACGACTTCAACAACATGCTCGCCGTGGTCGTCGGCGGCCTCGACCTTGCCCGGCGCAAGCTCATGGGCCCGCGCCGCGAGGTCGAGTTCCATCTCGACAATGCGATGGAGGGCGCGACCCGGGCCGCGGCGCTCACGCGCCGACTGCTCGCCTTCGCCCGGGCCGAGCCCTTGCTCCCGGTCGCCGTCGCCCCGTCCGGACTGGTCGAAGGCATGCTCGACCTGATCGATCGCTCGATCGGCGAGCGGATCGTCGTTCGGACCCGCTTTCCCGAGGAAATCTGGAACGTCAGCGTCGACACCAACCAGCTCGAAAACGCCATCCTCAACCTCGCCGTCAACGCCCGCGACGCGATGGACGGCGAAGGCCGGATGGCGATCAGGGTCGAGAATGTCGCCATGGCCGCCGGCGAGGTGGGCGCGCTCGCGGGCGACTTCGTCCGGATCAGCGTCTCCGATACCGGCTCGGGAATGCCCCCGGAGGTTCTGGAACGGGTGTTCGAGCCGTTCTTCACGACCAAGCCCGTGGGCAAGGGTACAGGGCTCGGCCTCAGCCAGATCTTCGGCTTCGCGCGCGAATCCGGGGGCGATGTCGTCGTCGAGTCGGCCGTCGGGATCGGCTCCACCGTCTCGCTCTATCTGCCGCGCTCGACCCGGGAGGTGGAATCGGGCGCCGCCCTGCCGCCGGGGCTGGAGGAGGCCGCGCGCGGCGACGCCGGAACCGCGATCCTCGTCGTCGAGGACGATCCGCGAGTCAGCCGGTCGACGGTCGGGGCGCTCGAGGAGCTGGGCTATCGGCCCATCGCCTGCGCCGGCGGACGGGAGGCGCTCGAGATACTGGAGGCCGAAGACGGACGGATCGAGCTCGTCATCACCGACATCATGATGCCGGAAATGACCGGTCCCGAGCTGGTCCGCGAAGCCACCGCGCGCTGGCCGTCGACCGCGATCCTCTACGTCACCGGCTATGTCGGAGAGGCGGGCAGCGAGGAGCTGAGCGGCCACGACATATTGAGGAAGCCCTTCACCGTCGCCGCGCTGGCCGGGGCGGTCGCGGGAGCCCTCGCCCGGCGGCCTAGCGAATGGCCCCCCGCGTCAGCAGCTTCGGCAGCAGGCCGATAGCGGCGACCAGCGGCCAGCGCCGCTGCCACGGCTTGATCTCGATCTTTGTCCCGGCGTGTCGGTTGATCTTCCACGCGAGGTAGTCGATCCCGCCGGCATAGGTGCCGCTCGCCTTGACGAGGCGAAGCACGGTCAGCGCCTTGCCCGCCCGCCGCCGCGCCGCCCAGCGCCGCCGGGCGCGCTTGCGTTCTGCCTCCGGCACCGTCTCGGCGAGATCGATTCCGGCCGCGGCGACCGCGGGGCCGGTGAAGCGCCGGTAACGCTCGGGCTCCGCCTCGACGACGGAGGCCGGCCGCCCCTTCCGTTCCGCTCTCAGCTCGGCCGAATAGGTGAGGGTGAAGGCGCATCGCCACAGGTCGAGCGGGTCGTCGCTCCCCTCCCACAGCGGCCGCGCCTCGCCGAGCAGGGTCGGAGCGGCCCGGGCCACCGCCGCGACCGCTCGAGCCGCCGCCGCCTCGTCCGAGCTCCACGCCAGCCGCGAAGGCTGGGCGAAGCGCGCCCAGACGGAGACGGACAGGGTCTCGGGGCCGTTCAGCCGCTCGAAATCGGCCTCGCTCAGCACCGCATATTTGGCGACGAGCCCGTCATGCTCGAACGGAAAGACGTTGGGCGGGATCAGCCGGTTCGCCGGCGCCCGCCAGCTCCGCCCGTAAGCGGCGCGGTAGTCGGAGACGATCAGGTAGAAATCGAGCATCAGCCCGTCGAGCTCGCGCTGCCTGAGGCAGGAGCCGTAGAACAAGACCGCGCGCGCCGAGCCTGGATAGGCGCCGGCCACCGCCGCCGCCATCGCGCTCACGCGCGGATCGACCGGCTCGGCCAACTCGGCCGCGACGAGAGTGCGGAGAGGCTCCATGTCGCCGTTATAGCCTCCGAACGCGGCGAAGCTAAGGCCGCCGCAAAGTTGCTCGCACAAAGCCACAGAGCCACAAAGCCACAAAGAGTCCGCAAAGCGGCTAATCTCCGGCCACCTGAAAAGGCCGTGAGGTTGGCGCCTGGGAGGCCCCTTTGTGCCTTTGTGCCTTTGTGCCTTTGTGCCTTTGTGCGAGCCATATTGGGCCTTCGCCCCGGGCGCCGCGGCTCCGAAGGGGCCCGCTATTCCTCCGTCCGCGCCAGCAGGTCGATCAGCTCCTGCCGCCAGAATTTGGCCCACGTATGCGTGCCGTGGCCGCGCGTGTCCGAGGTCGCCCGGATCAATATGTAGCGGCCGGTCTTGAGCCGCCGGGCGGCATCTTCGGCGAGTCCATAGTCCGAGGGATTGATAAAATCGTCGGCGCTGTTGATCCAGGTCATCGGCGCCCGGATCCGCTCAAGCGCAGGCCAGGGATCGTAGCTCCGCGACGCTTCGATCTGGTAGATGAGGTCGTTGGCGTCGCGCGTCGGTAGATCCTTCGCCACCCGATCGAGGATATAGGCGTCCGCCGTCGCCCGGTTCGGATAGGCTTTCTGCAGATAAAGCGGCGCGAACCCGGCGATCTGGAGGACGCTGACGGCGGTTCGAAGTCCTTGGGCCGGCTGAGCCGAATAATCGCCGCCCGCCCAGGCGGGATCGCTCTTGATCCCCTCCACCGCCAGCTTGCGCCACATCCGGTTGTGGCCGGCAATCTCGGTCGGCAGGCACGCCGTCGGCATCAGGGCCTGGGCGAAGTCGGGATGCGCCTGCGACCAGACGAAGATGTGCATGCATCCCATCGACGTGCCCATCATCAGTCTCAGCCGAGTGACTCCGAGGCCCTCGACCAGCATCCGGCGCTGGGCCTCGACCATGTCGGAATAATCATATTCGGGAAAACGCATGCGCTCGCCGTCGCTCGGCTTGGAGGATTTGCCATGGCCGATCCCGTCCGGAAGGATGACGTAATAGCGGGAGATGTCGAGCGGCTGGCCCGGCCCGAACAGCTCATTGGCAAAGTGCGGCTGCAGGAACTGGCGGCCCGTACCGCCGGTACCGTGGAGCACCATGACCGCATTGGTCACCGCGCCCTTGGAATCCCGCCGCGGGGTGCCGAGCGTCGCATAATGGATCCGCAGCTCCGCCCTCCGCTCGCCGCCGGCAAAGCGGAAGTCGCGAAGGACGGCGTCGCCCTCCTTGAGCCGCGCGGCGTAATCCGGTTGAGCGGCGGCGGCGCCGGCCCAGGCAAGCGCCAGCAATCCCATGACGCGCTTCAGCATCGCGATTCTCCCCTGGCCGGGGCTTTACTCCCGGCCGGCGCCGATGCTCAATGGCGGCGATGCCGACCGGAGCATCGTATTCCCGCGAAACCCGTCGAGGACGTTCGTCAATGCCGAGGCCGCAGCCCGATCTGTTCGAAAAACCGACGCCCGCCGCGCCTGTGGGGCTGGTCTATGCGCCCGGTTTCGTCGAGGCCGAGGAAGAAGGCGCGCTCGCCGACCGGATCTCCGCCCTTCCCTTCAAGCCCTTCGAGTTTCACGGCTTCACCGGCAACCGCCGGACCGTTTCGTTCGGACTGCATTATGCGTTCGACGGCAGCGGCCTTCGCGAGGCCGAGCCGTTTCCGGACTGGCTGCAGCCGCTTCGCGCCCGCTCGGCCGCCCTGGCGGGGCATGGGCCGGAGGCCTTCGTCCATGCTCTGGTGATCGAATATGCGTCCGGCGCCGGAATCGGCTGGCATCGCGACCGGTCCGTGTTCGGCGACGTGGTCGGCATCTCGCTGCTCGCCCCGGCGCCGCTTCGCTTCCGGCGCAAGCTCGGCGCGAAGTGGGAGCGCTTCACCCTGACCGCCGAGCCCCGCTCCGCCTATTTGCTGCGCGGCGAGGCGCGGCACGAATGGGAGCACAGCATCCCGCCGCTGGAAACGTTGCGCTATTCGGTGACCCTGAGGACTCTGGCAGATTGAAATCCTCCCCGCGATCTCGCCGGGAGGATTTTTCTGCTCATGAATAAAAAATATGAAGCCCGATCTGGGTCTGCCGGGTGAGGCGCTTGCCCCATTTCGGCGAGACGTAGGTGGCGTGGTACCACAGACATCCCGACGGCAGCGAACCGGCCAGCTTCCGGCGGGCGATGCTGGCGATGGCGACGGCATTCTTCCAGGCCTCGGAGCCGCGGTCGGCGCTCGGAAAACGACCGCGCCTGATGAAGGAAAATTGCGCTTTCTGGGTGATGACGGCGCAAAGGTCGGTCGGATAGCGGCCGGACACGGAGCGGTTCAGCACCACTTGGGCGACGGCGAGCTGGCCTTCGATCGGCTCGCTTCGCGCCTCGAAATAGACGGCGTTGGCGAGGCATTCCATTTCGCGGTCGCCGGCCTGGGTACCGGCATAGGCCAGGACGAGATCGGCGAGCGATTTCGCGGGCGACGGAATCGTCGCCGGGGCGGGCGCTTCGGGGGCGGGAGTCACCAGGGCCGTGACATTGGCCCACATGTTCGAGAACGCGCTCGGGTCGGTCATGATCGACGCCGACGGCGCCTCGATGCCGGCGCTTGCGGGAGCCGCGGCGGCGGCGGCGGTGGAGGTGCTGGCCCCAGCGGCGAGCGCAAAGGCAGCCGCGGCAATGCCCGCGGCGCGAACGATCCGGTTCATCTAGTCTCTTTTTAATGCGGCTGGCAGATCCCCCGAATGCGCGAAAACGCATCCCCGATCGTGCCCCCGTCTCGAGCGCCCGCCAGCCGTTCAATCGGCTGCGACGGACCCGCTCTCGCTTCAAAGCTGAGCGGCAGATGGTCGAAGCCGGTTGGCCGCGCAAGTCGTCGGAAGCGACGAAGCGATGAGCCGTGTGACTCCGGGGATATGCCGAAGAAAAATTCGACTTACCTTGGAACCTTCCAAAGAATCCTCATTTATCAGATACCTGGAAGAGTGGAACTGGCTGGCTCCGACAAATTCTGTTCCTCGGCCGGGCTGGCCGGTTGCGGCCCCTCCCCCGCAATCACCTTGACGAAGGCGCTTTGCACCCAACCGGAGCGGCACGGCCCCGAATAGTCGCGCCGCCGGGTCACGGGCTCCGAAACGCCGCATTTCTCGGCGAGAGTCGAGTCCTCGTCGAAGACGATTCCAAACCATTTCTGGTCGTGGCTTCGAGTGCAGATGAAGAAGCGCGCGCCCGACGCCACATCGCCCGTCTCGGCCGCATTGTCGAAAGGCGCGGAGCGGACTGGAAGCCCCTCGCCCGCCTTCAGACCGCGGGTCGTTCCGGCCGCGCTGCAGGCCCGGAAATTGGCTCCGAGCTCACCGATCCGCACTGGCCGCGATTCGGGCGTCACCACGGCGGCTTCCGGGTCGGCTTCCGGGGCGGCCTGAACGTCCTGCGCCGCTCGGTTGGCGAGCGTGGCCGGATCTCCGCAGGCGGAAAGGGCGAGGCAGGTGAGGAGGATGAACGGTCGCATGAGGGCTCCTTGTGGCGCGGCGCGCGGTAAAAATCTACGCTGGCTGCAAAGGAACCCGACTCGATGGCCCATTGGTTGATGAAATCGGAGCCCGGCAGCTACGGCTGGGACGCGCTCGTGTCCGACGGCGGCACCGAATGGGACGGCGTTCGCAACGCCGCCGCCCGCCTCCATCTCAAGGCGATGAAGCTGGGCGACGAAGCCTTCTTCTACCATAGCGGCGAGGAGCGTGCCGTCGTCGGGATCATGCGGATCGCTCGCGAAGCGCAGCCCGACCCGAAGGATTCCGATTGGGTTTCGGTCGCGGTCGAGCCGGTCCGGGCGCTCGGCCCCGTCGCCCTGAAGACGATCAAGGCCGAGCCTCGCCTCGCGGCCATGGAGCTCATCCGCCAGTCGCGCCTCTCGGTCGCACCGGTCCGGGACTCGGAATGGAAGGCGATCCTCGAGCTCGCCGGTTACTCCGAATGAGCCTCCCACTCGCCGCCCTCCTGCTCGCCGCGGCTTCGCCGGCCGAATCGCCTGGAAGCTTCGTCGAGCGACTCTACTCCGGCTATAGCGACCCCGATTACAGCCCGCTCGCCCGTCCGCGGCGCGTCTTCGCGCCCCCGCTCGTGGCCGCGATCCGCGAGGACGCCCGCCTGTCCCGGGACGAAGTCGGCTACATGGATGCCGATCCGCTCTGCCAATGCCAGGATCCGGCCGGCCTTCGACCCACGATCCGGGAGATCGGCCGGCCTTCCCGCAACTCGGCGACCGTCCAAATCCTGCTCGACTTCGGCGGCTCGGATCGTCGCGAGCTGCGGCTTCGGCTCGTTCGAACCGCCGCCGGGTGGCGCGTCGCCGACGTCGTCACCGCCGACGAGCCAAGCCTCCTCGAATCCCTCGGCCGCTTCAACCGCCGCAGGTCTCGCTGATTTCGTCGTTCCGAAAGCCGGAATCCACCGCCAGGCGCGTGCGTGGTGTCGGATCAAGTCCGGGATGACGGCGTCCACCGCCCGATCTCTGGAACCGGGCCGCCGCTCGGGCAGGCCGCGCGGTGCTCAGGGCTCCAGCACGGTCAGCGAGACCGCGGCATAGCGAAGAAGGTCAGGCTTGTCGGGCGGACGGCCCTTTGGAAATTCCCCGCCGAAGAAGGCGACGTAGCAATCGTACATCCCGATCTCGTCATCGAGCCAGCAATGCACGACGACACCATATTCGGATCGCCCTGGACCGAATCCGTCATGGCGGACTCGAGTGCCCGGCGACAGGAAGCGGTCCGAGAGCGAAGGGGCGTTCACCTTATCGATTGCCCGACGTCAAGCTGCCCGGAAGGCGGCCCCGAGCCATTACTTCCGGCTTTTGCGGGCCGCGTAGCGGGCGTCGCGGGCGGCCTTGCGTTCCGCCTCGGTAAGGGGCGGCGGCGCCGCGGCCGCTTCAGCGGCAGCCGCCGCCGCTTTCCCGTCGGCGGCGGCGCGGGCATCTTCGGACGCCTTCGCCTTTGCCGCCTTCGCGGCTCGCTTCTCTTCGGCCCGCGCCTCGCGCTGACGGCTGGCTTCCTGTCGGGCCGCGGCGACTTCCGCGTCCACAGGAGCCTTGGAGCGCAGGTTGTCGAGCGCCTTGCGCTTAGCTTCGGCGGCGCGGCCGACCCGGTCCTGGAAGGAATCCTTGAAGGGCGGCATGGTTCGTCGAATCCTTTCTCGATTGGATTTGCCGAGCAAAATTCGCTCGATCGCTTCCCCCGCGGACGGCGGTGGACGTCCGCTCCCTAGGGTCCGCCGGCAATACCGGCAATGGCCAGGATCGTCCGGCGAAGCGTTGAGCGATCCGATATAGTTCCGGCCAGCCGAGCGGCGGAGCGGAATGTGGTATGGAATGTGGCAAGGGGAGACGAGGCCGAAGCTTCAAGCTCGCCCGTCATTACGGGAGAACGGAAGCCGTCCGGTTCGTGCAGGCGCGGGCGCGTAGAGGCTCGGTCGCCCCACCCACCGCTTTGACGGGCGGGGACGGCGGCTCCTCCTGGAAGCCGCCGTCCCCGCGATCGATTTACTGGCCGTTGTCCTCGATCGCGTCGGCCTTGTTCTCGGCGACCGCCTCGATCACGTCAGCCTTGTTCTCGAGCGCGTCCGCCTGGTTCTCGGTCGCGGCGTTGTCGGCGGCGTCCTCAAGGGCGTCAGCCTGGTTGTCGGCGACGGCTTCGACATTGTCGGCCGCTTTCTCGGACTCCGAGCTGTTGCAGGCGCCCAGCGCCATCAGACCGGCGACCATCGCGCCCTTTACGATCATTCTCATCAACTTCCCCCTTCATGTTCGACCAAAAGAGACGCTCCGGCCGCAAGGCGGCCGAAGCGCCGTGGACCCCGGCGTGACCTCGGGGCCCGGCGATGGGGCTAACATGGATAAATCGCCCCTGTACAGAAGGGATTATCCGCAACGTCATCCCAGCGGAAGCCGGGGCCTCGGGAAGACCCCGCCGAGACTTATCGACCCGAGGTCCCGGCTTCCGCCGGGATGACGATAAACCCTTACAAACAGACACAATCGAGACCATTCAAACAGCCGGCGAACGCATTTCGACCCGTCATGACCATAATTTGGCCGCAAGGCTGAGCGATTGGCAGGCCATGGGGGCCATCATCCACGCGCCGCGCCGAACCGGGCGAGGCGCAAGCGCCCGGGAGCTTTAGCGGCGATGTCGAGACTTTTCCTTTCCGTCGCCGTCTGCGCGGCCGTCCTTTCCGCCAGTGCCGCTCCGGCGCAGGCGGCGCTCGGGCCCGACGCGGCGGCCTGCAGCCCCGGCGCCAACCGGCCCGCCGTGCTGGTCAGCGTCAACGGCTTCAAGAATCGCGTCGGCAAGGTGAGGATTCAGCTTTACGGCGGCAATCCGGCCCACTTCCTCGAGCGCGGCAAGAAGATAAAGCGGATCGATATTCCGGTTACCCGCGGCGGGGCGATGAACGTCTGCGTCGCCGTTCCGAGCGCCGGCACCTACGCCATCGCCGTCCGCCACGATGCGGACAATAACGGCAAGACCAACTGGAACGACGGCGGCGGCTTTTCGAACAATCCGAAGCTGTCGCTTCTGAAGCTGAAGCCCTCGGCCCGCGCCGTGTCGGTTGCGGTCGGGACCGGCGTCAGGACGGTGCCGGTGGTTCTCAACTATCGAAGCGGGCTCTCCATCGCTCCGATCGGCCGGTAGGCATGGCAAGGGTCGCGCTTCTCTCCAACCCGCGGTCGACCGGAAACAGGGCGCTGCTTCCGGCGGTTCGAAGCTTCTGCGCCGACCATAAGGACATCTTCCATTACGAGGTGGAGCAGGTCGACCAGATCGCCACCGCCCTTCGAACCATCGCCTTGGTCGAGCCTCGGGTGCTTGTGATCAACGGCGGCGACGGCACCGTCCAGGCCGCCCTGACCGAAATCTACAACGGCCGTCATTTCGGCGACAACCCGCCGCCGGTGGCGGTCCTTCCCAACGGCAAGACCAACCTGATCGCCTACGATCTCGGCGCCGGAGCCGACGCGCTGGAGACGCTCGAGCGGGTCCTGGCCATCGCCCGCACCGACCTTGCGCCGCACATCGTCCAGCGCGAGCTGATCACGCTTTCGGGCGGCGCCGGGCATGGCAAGCCGGTGCTCGGCATGTTCCTGGGCGGCGCTTATCTCGCCGACACCATGCTCTACTGCCGGAACAAGCTCTATCCGCTCGGCATCCCCAATTGGCTGGCCCATGCGCTTGCGCTCCTGCTCGGGCTGCTCGGAGTCGTGCTCGGCCGCCGGGCGAGATTCCTTCCGCCGCCGCCGGCGACCCTCAGGGTGTCGGGGATGCGAGGCGGCGAGCTGAACGGAAAGTTCGCCTTCCTGATGGTGACGACTCTCCAGCGGCTTCTGTTCAAGGGAAGCATGCCCGGCGCCGGCGCTCGAACGGGAGCGATGCAGATGCTGGTCATCGACCGCAATCTGGGCGCCCTGCTCGGCGCCTTCGTGGCGGCCATACGCGGCCGGCTCGGCCGCAAGCGGATGAGCGGAGTTCATCTCGAACGCGGCGACGAGATCACGATCGAGGGCGACCATTCGAACGTCCTGCTCGACGGCGAGCTGTTCCAGGCCGATTGCGGCCGCCCGATCGTGCTCAGGCCCAGCGCGCCCGTGCCGTTCCTGGCTTTGACCATCTAAATCCTCCCCGTCGAAAGATGGGGAGGGGGACCAGGCGAAGTGGGGTGGCGGGGTATTTGGCGCAGGCCTGTTCCAATTACCCCTCCACCACCCTTCGGGTGGTCCCCCTCCCCACGGCTTCGCCGCGGGGAGGATAGCTATGCCGAATCGTGGAAGATCAGTCCGAGCGTGAATCGCTCGCCCGAGCGGATCGTGCTCACACCATGCTTCATCCGGGTGCGATAAGGGCCTCGGCTCCCTTGCACCGGCCGTTCGCTCACCGCGAACGCCACCGCGTCGCCTTGCTCCAGAGGCACGACCGTCGCCCGCGACTGCCGGCGCGGGCGCTGCTCGGAAAGCAGGAATTCGCCCCCCGTGAAATCCTCGGCCGGCCGCGAGAGCAGGATCGCGACCTGAAGCGGGAAGGCTTCGGCGCCGTAAAGGTCCTGGTGGAGGCAATTATAATCGCCGGGCCCGTAGCGCAGGAGCAGCGGGGTCGGCCGCTCCTGGCCGGCGGCGCGGCAGCGGTCGAGATAGGCCGGGTGAGTGTCGGGGAAGCGCTCCGGCCGGCCCAGCGCCGCCTGCCACCGGTTCGCCACCTCGGCGAGCGGCGGGTACAGCGCTTCACGAAGCCGGGCGACCGGCTCCGGCAGATCGTGGTCGAAATAGCGATATTCGCCCCGGCCAAAGCCGTGGCGCGCCATTACCACTCGGCTTCGAAAGCGCTCCTCCGCCTCCCACAGGCGGGCCGTCTCCCCGCAGGCGTCGGAATCGAGGAGGCCGGGGAGCACGGCCCAGCCCTGCTCGTCGAGGGCGGGGCCGGCGGCTTGCCAGTCAATGCTTGCCATGTTCATTCCCCTGCATCGCACGGGCCGGCCGGAACGGCACTCCGCCGCTTGCTGCCGATGTCCAAGTGCGGACGAACGGAGTGCGAAGCCGGACAGGCCGGCGGACCGCGTCAAAACGAAATCGCGCATTTCCCCACCGGCCGATGGCCCGCGCCTTGCATCTCGAAGGTGAATGCCACAGCGAAGCTCCAACATGCGCCGAGCCGTCTTCGCCCTTCTCGCCTGCACGCTCGCCCTTCCGGCCGCCATCCCTTCCGCCTGCGCAGCGCCCGGCCCGGCCGAGCCGGCGGAGACCGAGACGGGTAAGCTCGACTGGACGATCGATGCCGATGCGAAGCGGCTCGCCAAAGGCGAAGTCCAGCTCGCCCTCGCCCGCCGGACGGGCCGAGGCACAAGGTTGCGAAGCAACATCCGTCCGATCGCCGGCCTGATCGGACTGACGGCGGCGCAGCTCGGCTCCGAAAGCGGCAATCCCGTCTCGTTCGTACTGGACCGGGAGCCCGGCGCGTTCGTCTGCGAAGGCGTCGCCCGGCGCCGGCGCGCGACCGGCGAATGCGTCTTCCACGCGAATGCGGGCTTCGCGTCCGAGCTTGCCGATCGCGGCTTCGGCCTGCCGAGCGAGAGCCAGCATTTCTCCCTCGCTTTCTACGACGTCGGCCGTTCCTTCATCGACGAGCTGGGTCGCCAGGGCTATGCCCGGCCGACCCTCGCCGAGCTTGTCCGAGCGGGGGAGCATGGCGCGACCCTCGATTATCTCAAAGGCATCGGCCGGCACGGCTACCGGGTCGGCAACCTCGCCGCCCTGATCGACATGCGCGACCACGGGGTAACGCCGGCCTATCTCGGCGAGCTCGAGGCGCTCGGTTATGCCGGCCTCCTCGCCGAGGACCTCGTCCGGCTTCGAAGCCACGGGGTCACAGCGGACTTCATCCGGCGCGTCAACGCGTCCGGCGGCGGCCGCCGAAGCGCGGCCGAGCTGGTCTCGCTGCGCGCGGGCGGCCGGGCCGAGAAGTAGGAGGGCCGACGCGCCGCTTGCCAAGCGGCGCGGGCGCCGGGATAGTGACCGGCGATGGATGTCCTCATCGCCCTTCTCATCGCGATCGTCACCGCCGCCACGTCTTCCGGGGCGCCGGCCCGGCGCGACGAGGGCGTGGCGATCGCTCCGGTCGACCGAAGCGATCCGGCGCCCGGCCTGCCGCGCATCGTCGGCGATCCCGAGCGCCCGCTGGTAATTCTCGATGCAGGCCATGGCGGCCACGATCCGGGCGCCGTCTCGCCGTTCGGAGCGCGCCGGGAGAAGGACGTCACCCTCGCCATCGCCACCGCGATCCGCGACGCGCTGGCCGAATCCGGCCGGGTGCGGGTCGCGATGACCCGGGAGGACGACCGCTATCTCGTCCTAAAGGACCGTTACGAGATCGCCCGCAAGATGCGCGCCGCTTTGTTCATCTCGATCCACGCCGATGCCGCGCCGTCGAACGACGGCGCCCGCGGCGCCACCATCTATACCCTGTCCGAAGTCGCTTCGGACCGGGAAGCCGCCCTGATCGCCGAGCAGCAGAACCGGTCGGACCGGATCGCCGGAGCCTCGTTGAGCGGCGAAACGGGCGTCGACCGGATCCTGATCGACCTTGCCCAGCGCGAGAGCATGACCGTCTCGGCCGAATTCGCGGCCTTGCTGAAGCGGGAGGCCTCGGCCTATTTCCCCTTCCGCCCCGAATATCACCGCTTCGCTTCCCTGGTGGTCCTCAAGGCGCCGGATGTGCCCTCGATCCTGTTCGAGACCGGCTACCTCACCAACCCCACAGACACCGCCTACATCGCATCACCCGAAGGAAGGCAGCAGATCGCACTCGGAATGAAGAGCGCGATCGAGACGCATTTCGCAAGGAAGCTGGTACGGGTGGCGGCGCGCTAATCCCTTGCTGCCAATGCTGCCTGCATACGCTCGCGCACCATTTCCTCAAGACGCGACTGCCAGCCCGGGCCGGTGGAGCGCAGCCACCAAAGAATGTCCGGAGAAAGCCGGAGTGAGACCAATTCCTTGCGAGTACCCTCCGGCAATGGGGGCCTGCCGCGATTTGTAAGCGTGCCGGTGCCCTCGCGGATCACCTTTCCGCCCCGAGTGACCGCGGCATGCTCGAAGAAGGTGTCGTCAAACTCGATTATCTCGTCGTCCAAATTTGCTTCGAACGGTGAGACGTCGTCAGACACCTTCCCAGAACCGGAAGAATTTCTCTTGCTCATGGCGTTGCGCTTTCCACATCGTGATTATCCGAATCCTGCCTGCTCCTAAATCGACCCAGACACATGCCAGAACTTCGCCTTTTAGAAGGCCGAGCGATCGCCACCGGTCCTCGCCATAGTCGAATCTGTCGTCCAACTCATCCAGGCGAGCCCCGAGCAATAATTCGCCGGCATCGGCCAGGTCGAGCCCTCTCTCCCGCAATACTATTTCGCGCTTCTCGGGATCGAATTCGATTTTCACATAATTATTGTATATACGATAAAGCGAAAAAGTCAAGCCCGCAGCCGCTTCACCGCGCCTCGATCATCCGCTAGAGCTTCGGTCCGATGTCCGCCGAAGCCGCCCCGACCCGCCTTACCCTCCATCGCGACGCCGGCAGCCGCTTCGGCGGCGCCCTGCGGCGCGCCTGGGGACGCCGGTGGGTTCGGATCCTGGCCTATCTGGCGGCGATTCCGGTCATCCTCTATTTCCTCCTCTGGCTATTGTTCGCGCGCAACCTGCCATCGGCGGAGACTTTGCTCACCTATCAGCCGCCACTTCCGACCAACGTCCGCGGAATCGACGGCGAGCCGGTGCAGACCTTCGCCCGGGAGCGGCGGGTCGAGCTGTCGTTCGACGAATTCCCGCAAACTCTGGTCGACGCCTTCACCTCGGCCGAGGACAAGACCTTCTTCACCCACGGCGGAATCGACTATCCGGGCCTGGTCGGCGCGGTCGGCGACTATATCTCGAAGGTCGGCAGCGGCGAGCGCGCCCGGGGCGGCTCCACCATCACCCAGCAGGTCGCGAAGAACCTCCTGCTCGGCGACGAATATTCGGTCACCCGGAAGGTCAAGGAAGCTTTCCTGGCCCGCCGGATCGAGAGCGTCCTCACCAAGCAGCAGATCCTGGCGCTGTATCTCAATCAGATCTTCCTCGGGCGAAACGCCTACGGCGTCCAGGCGGCGGCGAGGGCCTATTTCGACAAGGACGTCGAGCAGCTCCTGCTGCACGAGGTCGCGTATCTTGCAATCCTTCCCAAGGCGCCGAGCAATTACGATCCGGGCCGGCAGACCCAGCGCGCGCTCGACCGGCGCAATTGGGTGCTCGCCGAGATGGAGCGCAACGGCAAGATCAGCGCCGCCCAGCGCGCCGCCGCCCAGGCCGAGCCGCTCGGCACGGCCCGCTTCGCGACCAACAGCGTCCGCAACGTCGGCGGCTATTTCGTCGAAGAGGTGCGGCGCCAGCTCATGGTCCGCTGGGGCGAGCAGACCGAGAAGGGGCCCAATGGCGTCTATACCGGCGGCCTGTGGGTTCGGACCTCGCTCGACGTGCCCAAGCAGAAGGCCGCGGAATTGGCGCTTCGCGACGGACTGATGCGCTACGACCGCGGTAAGGGCTGGCGCGATCCGGGCCTCAAGATCGACGTCGACGGCGACTGGCGCGGGCGGCTGGCCCGGGCCCCGTTCGGGGTCGGCTACGAGGATTGGCGAGCCGCGGTCGTTCTCGCGCGCGAGGACCGGAGCGCCACGCTCGGCTTCTCGGACGGCTCGACCGGCGAGCTTCCGGCTTATGCCGCCGCCATGCCCAAGCGGGGCACCGGTACCGCGGCCTTCAATTTCCTTCGGCCGGGCATGGTGATCGCGGTCAAGAGCGACGGCGGGATCTGGTCGCTGCGCTCGATTCCCGAGGTGAAGGGCGGAATGGTCGTCGAGGAAGTGGCGACCGGCCGGGTGCTTGCCATGCAGGGCGGCTTCGATGCGCGCGGCGACGATTTCAACCGCGCCGTCCAGGCCCAGCGCCAGCCCGGCTCGACCTTCAAGCCGATCGTCTATTCGGCGGCGCTCGACAACGGCATGACTCCGGCCTCGATCATCGTCGACGGCGCTTTCTGCGTCTGGCAGGGCGGCAATCTCGGCAACAAATGCTTCCGCAACTTCTCGGGCGGCAATGCCGGCCCGCAGACGATGCGCTGGGGCATCGAACAGTCGCGCAACCTGATGACGGTCCGAGCCGCCAACCAGACCGGAATGGACAAGGTGACCCGCCTATCAAGGCTCATGGGGGTCGGCGACTATCCCAATTATCTCGCCATCGCGCTCGGCGCCGGCGACACCACGGTGATCAAGATCACCAACGCCTTCGCCATCCTCGCCAACCAGGGCCGGGAGGTGAAGCCGACGCTCATCGATTATGTCCAGGATCGCAACGGCAAGATCATCTACCGCGCCGATACCAGGCCCTGCGACGGCTGCAACGCGCGCGACTGGGACGGCAAGCCGATGCCCCGGCCCCCGCTCCGCACCAAGCAGGTGCTCGATCCCCTCACCGCCTATCAGATGGTCCATATCCTCGAGGGCGTCGTGCAGCGCGGCACCGCGCAGGTGCTTCGCGACCTCGGCCGGCCGCTGTTCGGCAAGACCGGAACCACCTCCGGCCCGACCAACGTCTGGTTCATCGGCGGAAGCGCCGAAATCGTCGCCGGGATCTACATGGGCTTCGACCACCCGCGGCCCATGGGGGGCTACGCCCAGGGCGGAACGCTCGCGGCGCCGATCTTCAAGCAGTTCGCGCAGGTGGCGTTCAAGGACATGCCCGTGCTGCCGTTCCGCGCCCCGGCCGGGATCCGAATGGTCAGGATCGACCGGCGCTCGGGCAAGAAGGTGTTCGGCGCCTGGCCGACCGACGACCCCAAGGCCGCGGTGATCTGGGAAGCTTTCAAGCCGGAAAGCGAGCCCAGGCGCTCGATCCGGCGCGACGAGATGGCCAACCGCCCGCCCGAGAAGATAGTGCGCAAGGCCCGCGCCCAGCAGGCGCAAACGCAGCAGCGCGACAGCGACTTCTTGCAAAATCAGGGGGGAATCTACTAGTCCCCGCCCAAACCCCGTCATCCCGGCAAAAGCCGGGACCTCGGAGAGACCCGCCGAGACGTCTTGTCCTGGGGTCCCGGCTTTCGCCGGGATGACGGACGGTCGGCCTCGGCCGACGAAAGGTACGGATGAATGCGCGCCGAAGCGCAAGCCCATGTCGACCAGATAAGGTCGGCGCTCGACCTCCTCCGCAGGTTCCTCGACTGGGACCGGGCGCTGAGGCGTCTCGACGAATTGAACGCCCGGGTCGAGGACCAGTCCTTGTGGGACGATCCCAAGGCCGCGCAGGAGGTGATGCGCGAGCGGCGCCGGCTGGAGGAGGCGATCGCCGCCACCCGCGCGATCCGGCAGGAGCTGGACGACAATGTCGAGCTTCTGGAGATGGCGGAGGCCGAGGGCGACCAGGCGATGGAGGCCGACGCCGTCGCGGCGCTCGCCGAGCTCGCCGAGCGCGCCGAGCGCGACAAGGTCACCGCCCTTCTCGCCGGCGAGGCCGACGCCAACGACACCTATATCGAGGTCAATTCCGGCGCCGGCGGAACCGAGAGCCAGGATTGGGCCGAGATGCTCCACCGCATGTACCGGCGCTGGGCGGAGCGGCGCGGCTTCAAGGTCGAATTGGTCGACTATCATTCCGGCGAGCAGGCCGGGATCAAGTCGGCGACCCTGATGGTCAAGGGCGAGAATGCCTATGGCTATGCCAAGACGGAGAGCGGGGTCCATCGGCTGGTCCGGATCAGCCCGTACGATTCCAATGCCCGGCGCCACACCAGCTTCTCGAGCGTCTGGGTCTATCCGGTGGTCGACGACGACATCGACATCGAGGTCAACGAGGGCGATCTGAAGATCGACACCTACCGGGCGTCGGGCGCCGGCGGCCAGCACGTCAACACCACCGACAGCGCGGTCCGGATCACCCACGTTCCTTCGGGGATCATCGTCGCCTGCCAGAATCAGCGCTCGCAGCACAAGAACAAGGCCGAGGCGATGAAGATGCTGAAGGCCCGGCTGTACGAGGCCGAGCTCCAGCGCCGAGAGGCCCAGGCCAGCGCCGAGCATGCCGCCAAGACCGACATCGGCTGGGGCCACCAGATCCGCTCCTACGTCCTCCAGCCCTATCAGCTGGTCAAGGACCTGCGCACGGGCGTGACCTCGACCGCCCCGTCCGACGTCCTCGACGGCGATCTCGAGCGCTTCATGGCCGCGGCCCTGTCGCAGCGGGTCACCGGCGAAAAGGTCGAAGTCGAAGATGTGGATTAGGCGCTCTAAATCCTCCCCGGCTTTTGCCGGGGAGGGGAACCACCCGACGGGTGGTGGAGGGGTTCTTCCGGCGCCCGGAGAACCCCGGCAAATGCCGGGGAGGATTTTCAGCCTCCTCGCCCCTCTCCTCTTCCTCGCCGCCTGCCAGGAGAAGGCGCAGGAATCGCCTTTCCCAAGCCCGAAGCGGCCGGTCTCGCCGATCACCTCCGCTTCCTATTCGAACGAGGATGCGCGCGACTCCGTCCGCGAGGCCGAGACGGTGATGGACCTCGCCGACATCGGGGCGGGCATGTACGTCGCCGACATCGGCGCCGGCGAAGGCTATTATACGGTGCGCCTGGCGCCCCTGGTCGGCCGCAAGGGGCGGGTGCTCGCCCAGGACATCATGCCCGAGACGAGGGACGCGCTCGCCAGCCGGGTCACCCGCGAGGATTTGCACAATGTCGCGGTCAAGCTCGGCAAGCCCAACGATCCGCTGCTTCCCGACGGGAGCTTCGACCGGGTCTTCATGATCCACATGTATCATGAGATCGAGCGGCCGAGCGAGTTCCTGTGGAACTTGCGGCCCGACCTCAAGAAGAACGGCCGGGTCGTCGTGGTCGACGCCGACCGGCCGACGGACCGCCACGGCACCCCGCCGAGGCTGCTCATCTGCGAGTTCGCCGCGGTCGGCTACCAGCTCACCCGCTTCGAGCAACTTCAGGACAGCGAATCCTATTTCGCCCAGTTCGAGCCGTCCGGGGGCCGGCCCGAGCCGAAGGACATCCCCGTGTGCCCGGCGGCGGCGGACTGATCCGCCAGCCGGCGAAAGCGGATCAGGGGGACTCCTATTCCCCGTCATCCCGGGCTTGACCCGGGATCCATGAACACCGGTCCCTGCGAGTTCTCATCAATCCGTGTCCATGGATCCCGGCCTTCGCCGGGATGACGGTCGGGTCAGCCCTTGAACCCCTGGGCCACCACATACCATTCCGACGAGCCCTTTCGGCTGGCCGGGGGCTTGGCGTGCTTGACCGCGGTGAACCGCCGTTTCAGCTCGGCGACGAGGTGATTGTCGGCGCCGCCCGCAAGCACCTTGGCGACGAAGGCGCCGCCGGGCCTGAGCACCTCGCCGGCGAATTCGAGCCCGGCCTCGACCAGCGCCATCGTCCTGAGATGGTCGGTCTGCGGGTGGCCGACCGTGTTCGCCGCCATGTCGGAAAGGACGAGATCGGCCGGGCCGCCGAGCGCTTCGCGAAGCCGGCCGGGCGCCTCGTCGGCGAGGAAGTCGAGCTGGAACAGGATTGCGCCGTCGATCGGGTCGGTCGGCAGAAGGTCGATCCCCACCACCACCGCCTTCGGAACCCGCTTGCGGACGACCTGGGTCCAGCCGCCCGGGGTCACCCCGAGATCGACGACCCGCTCGGTGCCCTTGAGGAAGCCGAAGCGGTCGTCCAGCTCGATCAATTTGTAGGCCGCGCGCGAGCGATAGCCCTCCGCCTTGGCCCGCTTTACATAAGGGTCGTTCAGCTGCCGCTCGAGCCATTTGGTCGAGCCGACCTTGCGGCCCTTCGCGGTTTTTACGCGGGTCACCATTGTTTTGCCTCCCTATCGCAGATGGGGAGGGGGACCACCTGTGGACGACCCGCCAGCGGGTCGTCGATGGAGGGGTAACCGGCGAGGCCTGGACCATTACCCCTCCACCATGCTTCGCATGGTCCCCCTCCCCCCGCTGCGCGCGGGGAGGCAAGTCGTCCCCTCACAATTGATGCCCGTCCTTGGCCATGAGGGATCGCAATATCCCCTCGCGGATCCCGCGATCCGCGACCCCCAGCGTCTGGGCCGGCCAGATGTCCATGATCGCCTCGAGGATGGCGCAGCCGGCGACGACGAGATCGGCCCGCTCGGCGCCGATGCAGGGCAGCGCCGCCCGCTCGGCGAAGCTCATCCGCGACAGCATGTGGTTGACCGCCCGCATCTTGTCGACCGGCATCATCAGCCCGTCCACCGCCCGGCGGTCATAGCTGGGCAGGGCGAGATGGACGCTGGCGAGAGTCGTCACCGTCCCGCTCGTCCCGAGTAGCCGGATATTGCCCTCGCGCGGCGGCAGCAGTTCGGCGAAGCGGCGGAAGGCGTGGCGGACCCGCTCCTTCATCCGGCCATAAGCGGCCAGCCGCTCGTCGGCGTCGGCGAAGTCGCGCCCCTCGCTCTCGGTGAGTGAGACCACGCCCCAGGGCGCGCTCCACCAGCATTTGATCTTGGGCGTGCCCTCCGCGTCGGTGTCGATCAGGATGAGCTCGGTCGAGCCGCCGCCGATGTCGAAGATCAGCGCGGGCGCGTCGCCGGGCTCGAGCAGCCGGTGGCACCCCAACATCGCAAGACGGGCCTCCTCCTCGGGAGCGATGATCTCAAGGCAGATGCCGGTCTCCTGGCGGACGCGCTCGACGAAGTGGCGGCCGTTGACGGCGCGGCGGCACGCCTCGGTGGCGACCGAGCGGGCCAGCGAGACGTGGCGCCTCTTCAATTTCTCGGCACAGACCGAGAGTGCGGCCACGGCCCGGTCCATCGCCGAGTCGGCGATCCGCCCGCTCGCCGCCAGCCCCTCGCCGAGCCGGACCACGCGCGAGAAAGCGTCGATGACGACGAAGCCGTTATCGGCGGGACGGGCGATCAGCAGCCGGCAATTGTTGGTGCCGAGATCGAGCGCGCCGTAAGTGTGCCGGGGAGAGCGGAAGGGCCGCTGGGCGAGCGCATGCGTCGCGAGTTCAGCCGGACCGGGTACCGGCGGGAGCGGAGCCGTAGCAACCTGCTGCGCCATAGCGGAAAAACTCTTTTTTTCTCGTTCCGGCAGGCCGAGGCCGCCGGTGACTTGGCACCTTCGTACCGCGCCCCGTCCCCGTCGGCAAGGGAGGGGGTCGGTATGGTTAGATTGCCCGCCCAAATCCTCCCCACCGCTTCGCGGCGGGGAGGATATTACGGCCCCTTCCCCTGCGCCTCGGCGTCGCCGCCCGGATCGGCGGCGTTGCGCAATATGTCCTCGGCTTCCGGATTGCTCTGCCCGGCCGCACGATCCAGCGCGGCGTCGTGATCGGCGGCGCCGTCCTGCCCGCAGCCGAACATCAGCAGCGGAGCGGCGAACGCCAGGGGGAACCTGTTCATCGGCTTGGCTTCCTCGACAGGGTAAGCGAAATCAACGTGAGCGCGCGCCAAGAGTTGCCGCCGTTCGGCCGCACGGCCGGAATTTCGACCATGGTGACTTTTTTGCCGTTTCGAACGTGTCGGCCCGATAGGGAGGCCGTGCCCAGGATCGAGACTTACGGCCGCGGCTGAGGCGTCATCCCGGATCTGAGCCGGGACCCATGCTCGGCCTTCGCCGGAACGACGTCGGTTCATTCTTCCCCAAGCGGCTTTGCGAACCGGTAGCTCGTCCGCTCGAAGCCCAGGCGGCGATAGAAGCCATGCGCGCCGGACAGGTCGACCTGGCTCGTCACTTCGATGAGCCCGCAGCCCCTCGCCCGCATTTCCACGCAGGCGGCCTCGACCAATGTCCGGCCCACGCTTTGCCGCCGTTTCCCGTAGGCAACGACCATCATCGTGATCCGCCCGACCGGCGCCGGCCGGTGGAGGACCGGAGTCACGTGCCAGGCCAGGATCCCGATCACTTCGCCCTGCTCGGCGAGGAAAGGCGTCTCCCGCCCTTTCTTCAGCACAGCCAGCCTGGCCGCTATCTCGTCGGAGCCCGCTTCGAAGCCCAGGCCGGTGACGAGGTCGGCGATAGCCTCCGAATCCGCCGGCCGAGCGGGGCGGATCGAAAGCGGCGGTGGAGGTTTCGGCTCGGGCTCGGGTTCGTGTGCGGGTTCGGGCTCCGGCGCACGGGCCGGCGCCGCTCGCGGCTCGGCTTCGGGGGCCGGGCGTTTCTTCGGCCGGGCCGGCGGCCCGGCCCCGGCTGAGCGAAGGGAAGTCTTCCAGTCGGCGAGCGCGCCCTTGTGGAGATAATCCTCTATCTCCTGCGCGGTCGCGGTCAGGCCCGATTTGCCGAAGCCGAGCAGCTTCCTGCCGTCTGCGTCGGTCAGGCCGTAACGGCCGTGATCGCCCTTGCCGGGTGTCCGGACCCGCGACCTGACGAGCTTCAGGCCGCGATTGGCCGCGGCATCCCGAAGCCCGTCATCGCGGCCTGAGTCGCTCATCCTTCGGCCGGGGGCCTTCAGCTCTTCTTGGCGGGAGTCGTCTTTCCGGCGGTGGTCGTCTTCCTGGCGCCGCCGCTCTTCTTGGCGTCGCCCGAAGCCGAGCGCCCGCGGACCAGCGGAATGGCCGCCGCGGCGATCACGCCCGCGGCAAGCGCGGCGCCCGCGGCGATCGCGGTCTTGGGATTCTCGCGTGCATAATCGGTCGCCTGCTCGCGAAGCTTGCCGGCCCGTTCGGAGATGGAGGGGCCACCGCTCTGCTCCTGCTGCGGTTCCTCGGCGGCTTTGGCATGGGGCATGGCGCTATTGGGGATATTGGACATGGTACGCTCCGTTCTTCAGGTGGGATTGCGCAAGCGAAACGAACGCCGCGGCGGGCGGGTTCCGGGCCGTACCGATGTTTAACCTCCATCCACCCCGCCCCTGCCTCGACAGTGCTGGCGCTGCCGCTCGATCCGGCGTAGGGCTGAAGCGATGCTGTCATATCCCGTTCGAATGGTTCCTACCAAGGAAGGCGAGGTTCGAGTCGTCTTCCCCGACGTTCCGCAGGCGGTGGCGGAAGGCCGCGACGAGGAGGATGCGCTCTACCGCGCCAAGTTCGTCCTCGAAATGTGCCTCGGCCACATGCTCGCCCATGGCGAGCTTCCGCCCAAGCCCTCCGACATATGCGGCGCCCCGACGGTGACCACCGAGAAATTCACCCGGGTGCGGGAAGAGGACGGGGCGGAGTAGAGCCCTACCGAATGCAGATCCAGGTCGCCTCCTGCTTCTCGAGCGGGCGCGCCTTGTCCCCGCCCACCGTCGCCCGCGCCGGCCAGCCGAGGCCATATTCTGCCGAGTCGTTGCCGGTCGGCTCCGTTCGGCCGACGCTGACGGTGATCCCGGGGGCGGTGAAGAAGCCGCCGGTCGGCCCGACCGGGCCCGACACGGCGAGCGGGACCCTCCGGCCGTCGACCCGGGCGACCGCGCCGGCGGCGTTGACGACGAGAAGCAGGCGGCCGTCGCGGTGCAGCCGGCAGGCCGGCTTGGAACGCAGTTCGGGGCCGAGGTCCTTTTCCTTCAGATTGGCCAGCCGGGGCGCCGGCTCGATCTCCTCGCTGGTCCGGTCGGCCAGCTTCTCCAGCCGGTTCTCCAGCTCCTCGATACTGTTCGCGCGCGGCCGGTCGTCCTCCTCCGGCCCGCCGCAGGCGGCGAGGAGGAACGGGACGGCCAGGAGAAAGGCGCGCGGCATGCCCGCTCAACCCGCAACGGGCGCGACTCGATCCGCCGCCTTTATCGGGTGACTGGAAATTAGCCGGGGCCGGCCAGGCCCGGAATGACGGTCCCTCGACGCGGCGGCGCCCGTTCGAAGCGCCAGGTGCCGCCTCCCCTGCCCTTCAGCCCGCACAGGGTGCTCGTCCGCCCCCGCTCCAAAGTCGCGATGAACGCCGCCAGCGCTTCTCCGCGCGGCTTCGCTCCGGGCGTCAGATGGCGCAGGCAGCGCAGCACCAGCCGGCGCAGCAGCTCCGGCGGAAGGCCACCCGGGCGAAGCGTCGCCGCGTCTTCGTCCAGATCCGCCCGAGCCGCGAAGAGCGGCCCCGCAATCCATTCCAGAGCCGTTTCCGCCTCGGCGAGAAGGGCGGCGCTCCGGGCGAGCGCGGCCGGGTCGAGCCACGGCGCGTCTCCCAGCCGGCGCCGAAGCCGTGCCCGATCGAACCGCTCGTCCGAATTGCCCGGATCGAGCGCCGGCTCCACCCCCGCCGCGGCGACCACCGAGCGAAGCTCGCCGCGCCGCCAGCCGAGCAGTGGACGGCACAATCGAAGCCGCCCCTCGGTGCCCGGCACCCCGACTTCGGCCCTGATCCCGGCGAGCCCCGCGACTCCCGAGCCGCGGCCCAGCCGCATCAGCAGGGTCTCCGCCTGGTCGTCGCAATGATGCGCGGTGAGAATTCGCCCGAGGCCTTCCCGGTCCATCCACTGCGCCAGCGCGGCGTATCGAGCCGCCCGCGCGGCCGACTGAAGCCCCTCCCCGGCCGGTTCGACGATGGCCGGAAGGATCCGATGCGGAACGCCGATCTCGTCGCAGAGGCGGGCCACCGCCTCGGCTTCGCGCAGGCTTTCCGGGCGCAGGCCGTGGTCGACCGTCGCCGCGCTCACGCTTTCCGGGAAGGCCGCGCGCGCGAGCAGAAGCAAGGCGAGACTGTCGGGACCGCCCGAGACGGCGACTCCCAGAACCCCTGGATCGGCCCCGGCGACCGCCTCGAGATCGGAGCGGAAGCGCGCGACTGTATCCGGAAACGGAGCAATGGCCATTTGACGACCTTAACCTCAGCATACGACGGGATACAGAATGCGTTCAGTCGCTCTGCCCCACCGCCCGTTCAAGCCCGGTCGGGCCTTAGAAAACAAAAAAGGTAATATTCGCGTGCCCGTCCGCAAATCCTTCGTCCTTCTCCTACTCGCCGGAACCGCGACATCGCCCCTCCTCGGCCAGGAAACGCCGCCACGCGAAACCGCGGTTGCGGCGCCCGATCCGACGCCTCCGGTAGCGGAGCCGGCCGAGGCTGAGGCCGCCGCCGCCCAGGTCGATCCCGCCGATCCCGATTCCGAGCTCGACGAGGACGGCGAGACCATCGTCGTCACCGGCCAGCGCCAGCGCGGCGCCGTGCTCGGCGACATCCCGCCCGAAGTTCAGTTCAACAGCCGCGAGATAAGGGCGCTCGGCGCCGGCAGCCTCGACGAATTGCTCGAAGCGATCGCCCCGCAGACCCGGAGCGGCCGCGGCCGCGAGGACGGGCGCCCCATCATCCTCCTCAACGGCCGCCGGATCTCCGGCTTCGCCGAGATTCGCGACATCCCGCCCGAGGCGATCGTCCGGGTCGACGTCATGCCTGAGGAAGTCGCCCTCAAATATGGCTACCGGGCCGACCAGAAGGTCGTGAACTTCGTCCTGAGGCGCCGCTTCGACGCCTATACCGCGGAGGTCGAGGGCGGTCTCGCCACCGACGGCGGCCGCGAATCCTACGGCGCCGAGCTCAACTATCTTCAGATCAACACGGCCGGCCGAATCAATTTGGGCGCCGAGTTCAACCGCGCCGAGCCCTTGTTCGAAAGCGAACGCGACATCGTCCAGGCGGAGCCCGTGGCCGGAATCGAGCTTGGCCGCTACCGTACGCTCCTGCCCCGGACCGACCGGCTGGAGGTGAGCGCAACGATCGCCCGCGCCGTCTCCGAAAGCGTTTCCGCCACCTTGAACGGCACGTTCGACGTCAATTCGAGCACCGCCTTCCTCGGCCTTCCGAGACCGAGCCTGACCCCGCCGGGCCTTCGGCGCGAGAGCGACACGAGGACCGCCCATCTCGGCCTTTCGGTCAACGGCGCGATCTCGCCCTGGCAATGGTCGCTGACCGCCGCTCTCGACCGCAATGCGAACGAGAGCGAGACCCAGACCGTCGTCGGCCTCGATCGCTCCCGTTCGGTCAACCAGATCGGCAATGCCGAGCTGCTCCTGAACGGCCCCTTGTTCAACCTGCCCGCCGGCGGAGTCACCGCCGCCGCCCGCGGCGGCTTCGACGCCCGCGGCCTGACCAGCCAGTCGGATCGAGGCGGCAGCTTCACCGCCCGCGAGCTCTCGCGAAGCCGCGGGCATGCCCAGGTCAATATCGACATCCCGATCGCCAGCCGCCGCCGGGCGGCTCTGGCCGCGCTCGGCAACCTCTCCGCCAACGTCAACGCCGAGATCGAGCATCTGTCGGACTTCGGCACTTTGCGGACTCTCGGCGCCGGTCTCAACTGGTCGCCCATTTCCGAGGTCAACCTGATCGCGTCCGTCACCGACGAGGACGGAGCGCCCTCGATGCAGCAGCTCGGCGACCCCGTCCAGCAGACCCCCGGAGTCCGCATCTTCGACTTCGTGCGCGGCGAGACCGTCGAGGTGACCCGGATCGACGGCGGCAACCCGGCCCTGGTCGCCGACAACCGGCGCGTGTGGAAATTCGGCGCGAACGTCCGGCCCTTCACCAAGACGGATCTGTCGCTGAGCGCCAATTACACGTCGAGCCGGATCGTCGACGCCATCTCCGGATTCCCGGCGGCCACCGCCGAGATCGAGGCGGCTTTTCCGGACCGATTCCAGCGCGATCCGGACGGACGGCTGCTGCTGGTCGACACGCGGCCGGTCAATTTCGCCCGGGTCGAGCGGTCGGAGCTGCGCTGGGGGTTCAACCTAAGCTTTCCGATCGGGCCCCAGCCCCAGCCGGGCCAGGGCCGAGGACGCTTCGGCGCCGGCGGCCGGGGCGCTGCCGGCGCGACGGGAACGCCGGGGGCGACGGGCGCACCGGCTGCGCCAGCGCCCGGTGCAGGCCAGGTCCGGCCCGCTGAAAATCCTCCCCAGGGCGCCGGAGCTGAGCGCGGGCCGCGCCCGGGCGGCGGCCAGGGCGGTTTCCGCGGCGGCGGCGGGCGCGGCGGCTTCGGCGGCGGACGCGGCGGCTTTGGAGGCGGCGGCGGCGGAGGCCGCGGCCGGCTCCAATTCGCCCTCTATCACACTTGGCATATCACCGATTCGGTGCTGATCCGGCCGGGCGTTCCGGAGCTCGACTTCCTCGACGGCTCGGCCGGAGGCAGCCGCGGCGGCAAGCCCCGTCACGAGCTCGAATTCCAGGGCGGCCTGTTCAAGAACGGCCTCGGCGCGCGGCTCACCGCCAATTGGCAGAACGCGACCTTCGTCCGCGGCGGCCCCGTCGCCGGAGGCGGCGCCGGCGACGATCTGTTCTTCGACGATTTCACGACCGTCAACCTGCGCCTGTTCGCCGATCTCGGCCTTCAGAAATTCGCCCGCGAGCGGCCGTTCCTGCGCGGGATGCGGGTGAGCCTGTCGATCGACAATCTGTTCAACGCCCGCCAGCAGGTCCGCGACGGGCTCGGAGCGAACCCGATCAGCTACCAGCCCGGCTATCTCGACCCGCTCGGGCGCTCGGTGCGGCTGAGCTTAAGGAAATTGTTCTTCTGATTCTTGCCTCCCCATGCGCAGCATGGGGAGGGGGACCACCCGAAGGGTGGTGGAGGGGTAGAAGGCACCTAAGCACAGAGGTTCAAGCGGAAGACGGCGTGGCCTGCGCCGCTTACCCCCCACCAGGCTTCGCCTGGTCCCCCTCCCCATCTTCGATGGGGAGGCAAATCATTGCCCCAATATCCTCCCCAGCCCCTTCCTGAGCTTCTCCTTCTTCGTCCTCGGCCGCTCCTCGGCCTCCTCGTCGCGATCGTCCCCCGGCCCGGGCATGGTCATTCCCAGCATTCCCATATGGGTCGACTTGGTCCTCAGCTTCACCGTCCATTCCGGCCGCCAGGCGCGCGCCGCCCCGGCGGGCCTGGGCTGGGAGAAATTGCTCTCGCCTCCGAAGGCGACGAGGATCAGCATCGATTGCGGCGCCGCCCTCGCGACTTCGGCCGGCACGGTGCAGCGGTCCGCCGCCGCCGGCATCAGCACCCGGCTCTGGACCAGCCGGGCGATGTCCGCTTCCGCGACATAATCGGCCGCCAGCATCGGCACCGACGTCTCGGACGAGGTCCAGATTATCATGTCGCCATTCTGCGCCGCGCCCATGATCGAGCCGAACCAGGCGCGAGCGCCGGGGACCGGACGCCAGACCAGAGGGATCGACCCGGACGCTCCGGCGCTGTTGGAGGCCAGGACGACCGGGGCGAGGAAATCCTGGCCGGCGCCCAGGGCGAAGCGGATCTCCGGCGAATAATTGCCGCGGATGGAATGCTCGCCGACCAGCGAGCCGGCCGCCGGCACCCGCGCCTGCGAGCGCGCGTTCGGCCACTCGCCATAGGTCGTCGAAGTCGCGGCCGAGGGCGGGATCGTCGGCTTCAGCGGCGAATTGGCGAGGGCGGGCGGCACCTTGCCCGCGGCCATCGAGGCGAAGTCGAGCACCGCCGGCTGGCCGGCCCTGACCCGCTCGCCGCAGCCCCAATAGATCAGCATGCGCCCCTTCGGCCGCTCCATCTGGCCCCACGGCTGGGCCGGCGCGGGGGTGCGCGCCATCGCCTCCGGAGTGACCAGCGGCAGGCTCTGCCCGGCCTGAAGGCCCGCCGGCGGGAAATGCTCGGCCTGCGGCGCTCCGGTCGCCCGGCGCGGGCTGCCGAGCTGGAGGGTGAGCGTTCGGACGTAGGAGGAGGAGCGGCCGCGCCCGCTCAGCATCGAGCCCATCACCGAGCCGGCGCTCGGGCGTCCGCCCCCGGCCAAAGCGGCGAGGCCCGAAGCGGTATCGGCGCTCATCCAGTAGACGGCCGGACCGGTGCCCCGCGCCTGGCCGATCGCCGCCGCTCCGGCGGCCAGTGCGAGCAGGCTCGCGCCCGCCCAGACAATCTGCTTCGTCCTCATCCTCTCACCCCCAAGATTTGATTTCGGCCTTATAACGACCTGCCCAAAATCGCGCAAAGAGGAAGCCGCGAACCGTATCGGGTGCGTAAGGTCCCCTGGAAAAAACGGGTCGGCGCTCGGCAGGGAACGCCGGCGAAGCTTTTCTCGCTAAGCGCCGCATGAGCGACGACGCCGTCTTCCTGCGCCAACAGGCCCGCCGATGCCGCCGGCTCGCCCGAGGCTTCGCCACCCCCGACGTGGTCGAGACGCTCACTCGAATGGCGAGCGAATATGACGCGCGCGCAGAGGAGATGGAGAAGAAAGAGTAACTTGCCTCCCCGCCGCGAAGCGGTGGGGAGGGGGAACCGGCGAAGGTGGTGGAGGGTGATCTAGACCATGATCATTTTAGACTGAAGCGCTGTCTCATCCCGTCATGCTGAACTTGTTTCAGCATCCAGCTTTACGCTTCCCGGGCGAGCGACCAGCTGGACCCTGAAACAAGTTCAGGGTGACGCCGATGTCGGGAAAAAGTCCGCGATTCATTCTCAAGCGATCACGCTCTAGCGTAGAGCGGGCGGACCCAGCGCGAGACGTCGGAAACCTGCGCCAATTACCCCTCCACCAGGCTCCGCCTGGTCCCCCTCCCCTTCTTCGATGGGGAGGCAGGCTATCGGCACTTCGCCTGGGTGCGTGCCGCCGGAAGCCGCGACTTGACCCAGTCGCGCATGGTGGCGCCATAGACGTCCTGGAGCTCGTCATAGGCCTTGCAGGCGTCGGCGGGCTTGTCGAGCGAGACCAGCGCCTGGCCCAGGAAATAGAGGCTGTCGGCGGCACGCTCGCCTTTGGGGTTGGCCTGGTAATTGGCCAGGAAGGCCTTGGCGGCGGTGGCCGGCTTGCCGGCGTCGAGATAGGCGCGGCCGGCGAGATTGCTCGCCCAGCTCGCCCATTTGCTCTTGGGATAGCGCTTGGCGGCCGCCTCCAGCGCCTTCTGCGCCTCGGTGTAGCGCTTCGCCTCCCACAGCCGGAAGCCCGCGTTGTACGCCGCCTCGGCGGCGGCCTCGCCGGTGGCGGCGGCGGCGGGACGGGCGGCGGGCTCGTCCTCCTCTTCGGCCTCGGAGGCGGCCGGCCGCGGCTTCTGCGCGGAGGAGGCCGACGGACGGGCCGGCTCGGCCGCGGGTGCGCCGCTTCGCTCCAGCGCGTCGAGCCGGGCGCCGGTGCTGTCGCGAAGGCGGGTCATGCCCTCCTCGACCTGGCGAAGCCGGTTGCCGCTCTGTTCGACCTGGCCGGTAAGCTCGCGAAGCTGGGCCTCGAGCGAGTCGACCCGGGCGGTGAGGTCGGCGACGGCGGTGGACGCCGGCACGCCCGCCTGGGTCCCGGCCGGCGGCTGTTGCTCGATCTCGGGCGCGACCTGGGCGCCGTTCGGGAACACCCGGCGCTGGACGGCTCGAAGCTCCTGCTCGAGCCGTTCGATCCTCCGCTCCGCGCTCTCGCTTCGCTGGGCGGCCGCCGGAACCGCCGCGCTCGCCATCAGGAGCATCGCAACGAGATGAAAACGCATGATAAAATCCCCCAACCCAGCGGTCGTGCCTTATCCTAACCGGCTTGGGGCCGGGGTAGAAGAGTGAATTATTACGGGGTCGCGGCGGGCGGAATCCCCGGCGGTGCGCCGCCCCCGGCCTGCCCTCGGGCGACAAGGTCGGCGGCGGTCAGGCTGACGTTCGAGATGGTCGTCTCCGGCGGTCCGAGCGGCGCCACCTGGGCCCCACCGACGCTGACCCGAAGCACGTTGGCCCGGGCGGTCCGGACCCGAGGCGACTGGGCGCCCGCCGGCACCTGATAGCTTTCGCCGCTTTTCAGGGTTCCCATGTAGAGCGGCGCTCCGCCGCCGGCCTGGTCGATCCGAAGCCAGACGTCCTCCGTCGCGGTGAGTACCACCGGTCCGTTGCTCGGCGGCGGCGCCGCGGCCCTCGGCTGCGCCGGGGCCGCCGGGTCGACGGCCGCCGGAGCGTCCGCCTGGGTGATGGCGACGTCCGCCGGGCTGTCGTCGCCGACCGCGCCGCTACGCCAGACCAGGTAGCCGATGACGAGCAGGATCGCGATCACCGCCGCGGCGATGGCGATGGAGCGCGGAGGCACCCGAGCCGGGTCGGTCGGCTCGTAGAAAGGCGCCGCGGCAACATGGCCCGGGCGGATCCCGCCGAGCTGCTGGCGGACCTCGGCGCCGATCTGGGCGCCGTCGAGGTCGACAGTGTTGGCGTAGCTGCGCGCGAAGCCGACGCTGTAGGTGATGGCGGGGAGCGCGTCCCACTCCCCCTTCTCGATATGCTCGAGGTGGCGGACCGGGATCCGGGTCAATTGGGCGACGTCGTCCAGGCTCAGCTTCTTGGCTTCGCGCGCGACCCGAAGCCGCTCGCCGACCGACTGGCCCAGCAACTGATCCTGGTCCGCTTCCGCCATATCGCTTCCGATTTCCTACCAATTTGGATTAATCCATAGAGACGGGGAGCGCAGGCAAAAGTCAACCGGACTGGTACCCATCCTCCGTCAGACCTGGACCCCCTGGCCTTCCGCCCACGCGGCCAGCGCCCCGCGCAGATCGGCCGGCGGCCGCGCCAGATATTCCTCCATCGCCGGAAGCAACGCCGACCGGTCGAGCGACCTGATCATCGCCTTGATCGGCCCGACCGCCGCCGGGGTGATCGAAAATCGGGTGAGGCCGATCCCGATCAGGGCCATCGCCTCCAGGGTCCGCCCGCCCATCTCCCCGCACACGCCGACAGGGACCCCCGCCTCATTGGCCTCGCGGACGATCCTTCGAAGGAAGCGAAGGATGGAGGGGCTCAGCCAGTCGTAGCGCTCCGCCAGCTTGGGATGGGCGCGGTCGGCCGCGAACAGGAATTGGGTGAGGTCGTTGGTCCCGATCGAGAGGAAGTCCACCTTGGGCAGGAGGATGTCGAGGGTCTCGGCGAGCGCCGGCACTTCGAGCATGGCGCCGTAGCGGATGCTCGTCGGAAGCCTCTTCTCGTGCTGCGCGAGCCATTCGCGCTGCTGCTCGACCAGCGCCCGAGCCTCGTCATATTCCCAGGGCTCGGAGACCATCGGGAACATGACGTTCAGCTCGCGGCCGGCGGCGGCGCCGAGCAGCGCCCGGGCCTGCGCCTTCATCAGCCCGTCGCGGTCGAGGGCGAGCCGCAACGCCCGCCAGCCCATCGCCGGATTCTCCTCGAAGCCGACGTCGCCCATGTCGAGATAGGGCAAAGCCTTGTCGCCGCCGACGTCGATCGTCCGGAAGATGACCGGCTTGTCGCCGGCCGCGTCGAGCACCGCCTTGTAGAGCCTTTGCTGGCTCTCGCGGCTCGGCAGGGTGGCGGAGACGAGGAACTGGAACTCGGTCCGGAACAGGCCGATCCCGTCCGCGCCCACCATCTCGAGCGCGGCGACGTCGTCGCGAAGGCCGGCATTGACCATCACCGTCACTCGCGAGCCGTCCTTCGTCACCGGCGGCAGGTCGCGGAGCGCGGCGAACTCGGCGCGGCGCTTCTTGGTGATGACGAGCTTGGCCTTGAACGCCTCCTCGACCGCGCCCGTCGGCCGGACGAACGCTACCCCGGCGTCGCCGTCGAGAAGCACCTCGTCGCCCTCGCCGATCACCTGGCGGACGCTCCGCACCCGCCCGAGCATCGGGACTCCCATCGCCCGGGCGACGATGGTGACGTGGGCGGTCAGCGATCCCTCCTCGAGCACCACGCCCTTCAGCCGCCGCCGGTCATATTCGAGCAGTTCGGCGGGCCCGAGGTTGCGGGCGATGAGGATCGCGTCGTGCGGAAGCCCCATCTGCGCCGCGGTGCCGAGCTGCCCGGCGACGATCCGGAGCAGCCGGTTCGACAGATCGTCGAGATCGTGCATCCGGTCCTGGAGCAGGCTGTCGTCGATCTCGCGCATCCGCATCTGCATGCGCTGGCGGACCCGCTCGATCGCCGCCTCGGCGGTGAGGCCGCTGTCGATCGCCTCGTTGATCCGGCGCGACCAGCCCTCGTCATAAGCGAACATCTTGTAGGTCTCGAGCACCTCCTGATGCTCGCCGGCCGTCCCGAACTCGGCCTGGTTGGTCATGTTGTCGATCTGCTCGCGCATTTTCCGGAAGGCGGAATAGACCCGGTGGCGCTCGGCCTCGACGTCCTCGGCGACCGTATGCTCGATGAGGATCCGCGGCTGGTGATAGACCGCCTGGCCGCGCGCCATCCCGGCGACCAGCTTCAGCCCGTCGAGCCGTTCCGGCCCGTCCCCGCGAGTCGTCGAGCCCGTGGCCGCCGCCTTGTCGGCAAGTCCGGCATTGGCGATCAGCTCGGCCAGCACCATCGCCACCGTCTGAAGCGCCTCGATCTCGAGCGCGTCGTAGGCGCGGGCCTCCGCATGCTGGACGGCGAGCACGCCGATGGCCCGCTCGCGTCGGACGATCGGAACGCCCGCGAAGCTGTGGAACAGCTCCTCGCCGGTCTCCGGCCGATAGGCGAATTCCGGGTGGCTCGGCGCCTCGGCGAGGTTGAGGATGGAGACGTCCTTGGCGATGGTCCCGACCAGCCCCTCGCCGAGCGCCAGCTTGGTGACGTGGACCGCGCTCTGGTTGAGCCCGACGGTGGCGAACAATTCGAGCACCCCGTCGCGAAGCAGGTAGATGGAGCAGACCTCGCTCGCCATCGCTTCGGCGATGATCTTCACCACCTTGTTGAGCTTGGCCTGGGCGCTCGTGCGCGACGCCATCACGTCGTGCAGCCCGGTCAAGATCTCGCGGGCTGAAGCGGCGGATTGGGCGGGCATGGCGAAGCGGTAGCAGATGGGAGCGCACGGGCGCCACGGGAATTGCGCTCCGGTGTGCGCTTAGCTATGTATCTACAACGAGTCGAATGTATATCCGGGAATTGAATATGAAGGTAGCTAAGTGGGGCAACAGCCTTGCCATTCGGATCCCAAAGGACGTCGCCAAGGCTCTTGGCATCAATGAGGGCGATGATGTCGAGCTCGAGCCGGGGCGCATTGGGGTCCTCCGCCTCAATCGTGAGATGACCAGAGAAGAGGCCCTTGAGAGCTTGAGGCGCCTCCGCGGCACAATGCCCGTGGGTTTCAAGTTCGATCGGGAAGAGGCGAATGCCCGCTGACGCGTTCGTCGATACGAATGTACTTGTTTACTTCACAGGACAGGGAGAAAAGGCCTCGATAGCCGAAGCGTTCATCGCCGCCGGTAGCACCATCAGCGTCCAAGTGCTGAACGAGCTGGCTGCCGTGTGGAAGCGGAAATATGGATATTCGTGGCAGCAGATACGAGAAGCCCTGTTGCCTTTACCGAAGTTACTGAAGGTCGTTCCCCTTACGCTCGATACCCACGAGCTCGGACTGTTCGTGGCGGAACGATACCAGTTGCGGATCTACGATTCTCTTCTGTTGGCCGCCGCGCTCGAAGCCGGCTGCACCGCCTTCTGGTCGGAGGATCTGCACGAGGGCCTGGTCGTCGAGCGGCAGCTGACGATCCGCAACCCGTTCCGCTAGAGTCGATTTGACCTGAGTTGACCAACCTCGTCATGCCGGGTGACGATACAAGCCAAGCCGGCATTGCTTTAAGCCGACCGAGCGTTCCTGCGCCGTCTCTCAGGACGCCTCGAAGATCATCGTCTCGGCCTTCACCAGATCCTCGTTCCCGACGTTGACATGGTGGCGTTCGATTCCCTGGAGCATCTCGTGCGCGGACTCGCCGTAGCCGACCCGCTCGATCCGGCTGAAGCCGGCCGACCGGAGATCGGCTTCCAGCGTCTCCGCGTCGTAGAGGAACTGGTGGCCCCAGGCGCGGAAGGCGTTGTTGATGACGAAGGGGGGCTTGGCGAGCGCGGGATCGCCCAGGAACCTGCCCGCGATCCATTCCATGTAGCGCCGGCCGGTTTCGCCGGGCGCCTCGCGCAGCTTCAGAAGGAAATCGAGGTCCGGAGTCGTCAGCCGAAGCACTCCGCCCGGCCGAAGCACCCGCCGGGCCTCGTTCAGCATGACCCGGGCGCCCTCCCGGGGCACGTGCTCGATCATATGCTCGGCAAAGACGAACTGAAAGCTCGAGTCGGGGAACGGGTAGGGCTTGGTGGCGTCCAGATAGAGTATCCTGCCCGTGGGCTCGATGTCGGTCTCGAGCCAGCCGCCGAGGTGGGCATGGCTCGCGCCGAGGTGCAAGGCGGGCGTCGGGGCCGAATCCAGATAGCGGCGGAACGCATTTTTTCTCCGCGACAAATAGACATGGCGAAGCTTTATCGCGTCGTCGCGCAGGCCGCGGATGGTTCTCGATTTACCCAATAACTGACGCACGAACTGCCTCTCATTCCAAACGCCGCGCTATTTCCGCTCTCCATCGGCCCGTCAAGCGCGCACCGGGGCCGGGAGCGTCAGCCGTTCTGCCCGCGCCGCTCCAGCGCATGAGCGGCCTCGTCGACGAGGCGCCTCAAGATGTCCGCCGCCGGCGCCTCTTCCTTGACCATCCCGACCGACTGGCCGGCCATCACCGAGCCGCTCTCGACGTCGCCGTCGATCACCGCCCGCCTGAGCGCCCCGGCCCAATAATGCTCGATCTGGAGCTGCGCCTCCATCATCTCGACCTCCCCCTTGTCGAGCAGGTCGGCGACCTCGCGCTGCTTGGCGGCGAAGCTCTCCATCTCGCGATTCTTGAGCGCCCGAACCGGGATGACGGGAAGGCGCGGGTCGATCTGGACGCTGGTGATGGCGTCGCGCGCCGAGGCGCGGATGAAGGCCTTCTTGAAATTGGGATGGGCAATGCATTCCGTCGCGCAGACGAAGCGCGTTCCGAGCTGCACTCCGACCGCCCCCATCTCCAGATAGCCGGCGATCAGGCCGCCATGGCCGATTCCTCCGGCGACGAAGATCGGCATGTCGGCGGCGAGCGGCGGCAATATCTCCTGGGCGAGGACCGAGGTCGACACCGGGCCGATATGCCCACCCGCCTCCATCCCCTCGATCACCAGCGCGTCGACGCCCGAGCGGGCCAGCTTCCTGGCCAGCGCGAAGGCCGGAGCGAAGCAGATGAGCTTGGCGCCATTGCCCTTGATCCGGTCGATCGAGCCGGGCGGCGGAAGCCCGCCGGCGAGGACGACGTGGCTGACCTCGTGGCGGGCGCAGACGTCGATCAGCTCGGAGAGCATGGGATGCATGGTGATGAGATTGACCCCGAACGGCCGGTCGGTGCGCGCCTTCGTCTCCGCGATCTCGGTGTCGAGCAGATCCGGAGTCATCGCCCCGCAGGCGATCACCCCGAACGCTCCGGCGTTGGAAAGCGCCGAGACGAGGTTCCGCTCCGAAATCCAGCTCATCGCCCCGCCGAGGATCGCGACCTCGCAGCCGAGGAAGTCGGTTCCGCGCTTCATCAGTCGGGCGAGGCGTTCGTGGCCGAGGGTGGGGGGAGTGTCGAAATCGGTCATGTTCTCTCCGTCGCCCCAGCGAAGGCTGGGGCCCCAGGGGGTGAAAGGCGCGGGTGGTCTTCACCCGCCGGGGCCCCAGCCTGCGCTGGGGCGACGAGATGCGTCACGTCTTTTCGCCCAGATCGTCCAGCCCATAGGCCGTATGCAACACCCGAACCGCGAGCTCGGTATATTCCTCGGCGATCAGAACCGACACCTTGATCTCCGAGGTGGTAATGGCGAGAATGTTGATCCCGCGTTCGGCGAGCGTCTGGAACATCGTCGCCGCAATTCCAGCATTGGACCGCATCCCGACTCCGACCGCGCTCACCTTGACGACATTGGTGTCGGTGAGGATCTCGTCATAGCCGATCGAGTCCCGCGCCTTTTCGAGTATGTCGCGGCTCTGCGCCAGGGCGGCGGTGGGGATCGTGAAGGTGAGGTCGCTCTTCTGCCCCGCCCGAGGCACCGACTGGACGATCATGTCGACGTTGATCGCGCTCCCCGCGAGGGGCGCGAAGACCGCCGCCACCGCGCCGGGCCGATCGGGCATCCCGACGAGGGTCACCCGCGCCTCGTTCTTGTCGTAGGCGATTCCGGTGATGAGCTGCCGTTCCATTTGATATTCCTCGATGGCCTCGTCGCCGACCACCATCGTTCCGGGGCGGTCGTCGAAGGACGAAAGGACTCGGATCGGGATGTTCTCGCGCATGGCGAGCCCGACCGATCGGGTCTGGAGCACCTTCGCTCCGACGCTGGCGAGCTCCAGCATCTCCTCATAGGTGACGGCGGGCAGCTTGCGGGCGCGCGGAACGATTCGCGGATCGGTGGTGTAGACCCCGTCGACGTCGGTGTAGATGTCGCAGCGGTCGGCATTCACCGCCGCCGCCAGAGCCACCGCCGAAGTGTCCGAACCGCCACGGCCCAATGTGGCGAGGCTGCCGTCGGCGGCGACGCCCTGGAAGCCGGGGATGACGGCGATCCCGCCCTCCCTGAACACGCGCTCCAGGACGCTGGCCTCGATATCGTCGATCAAAGCGGAGGCGTGGCCTGAGGTCCGGATCGGAAGCTGCCAGCCCATGTAGGAGCGGGCATTGACCCCCATCCCCTGCAGAGTGATGGCGAGGAGCCCGCTCGTCACCTGCTCGCCGCTCGCCACCACCACGTCATATTCGCGCGGATCGTAGAGGCTGGACGCCTCCCTGCAGAATTGGATCAGCCGGTCCGTCTCCCCCGCCATCGCCGAAACCACGACGGCGACCTGGTTCCCGGCCTCCGACTCGGTCTTCACCCTTTGGGCGACATTCCGGATCCGCTCGATGCCCGCCATCGAGGTGCCGCCGAATTTCATCACGATGCGGGCCATGACGGCGGCTCTTTTCGTGTCGCGGCGTTCAGTGCAAGGAGATTCAGGTGCAGCGACAGGATCGGCCATGACCGCGACGAACACGATCGACCCCAGAGAAGCCGCCCATTTCGGCGCCATGGCCGCCGACTGGTGGGACCCCCGGGGCTCGTCCGCAATGCTCCACCAGCTCAACCCGGTGCGGCTCGCCTACATTCGCGACCGGATCGACCAGCATTGGGGAATGGACGAATGCGGGCTCAGGCCGCTCGAAGGGCGGCGGGCGGCGGACGTCGGCTGCGGCGCCGGGCTGCTCGCCGAGCCGCTGGCGCGGCTGGGGGCTCGGGTCACGGGGATCGATCCGGCGCCCGAGAATATCGCTGCGGCGCGCGACCATGCGCTCGGCCAGGGACTCGAGATCGACTATCGGGCCGGCGGAGTCGAGGCGCTCGAGGGCCACTTCGATCTCGTCACCTGCCTCGAGGTGGTCGAGCATGTCGCCGAGACCCGGACCTTCGTCCAGGGCCTGGCGGATTCGGTCGCCGACGGCGGACTGCTCATCCTCTCCACCCCCAACCGAACCGCTTTGTCGAGGCTCATGCTGATCCTGATCGGCGAGGGCACCGGCCGGATCCCCAGGGGCACCCACGATTGGGAGAAGTTCCTCTCGCCCGAGGAGCTGTGCGCCCTGCTCCGCGATTGCGGGCTCGAGATATTGGATTGCCACGGCCTCGCCTGGGGCCCGGCCCGCGGCCTCCATTTGTCGGACAACAAGAGCCTCGATTATTTCGTGACAGCCCGCCGATTTGCCTCCCCATCGTAAGATGGGGAGGGGGACCACCCGTAGGGTGGTGGAGGGGCAGCTGGCGCAGGCTCGTGCAATTACCCCTTGCATATTGCCCGTAGCCTGATCGTTTGCTGAGATTGGGCGACCGCCGGGGGTGGCCACCCCCGGCGGTCGGACGGTCGGGATCGTATGCCCCTGGGTCAGATCCGAGGTGGAGCTGGATCCGCCCGTCCTTC
>DASQLT010000003.1:0-7292 GCA_035629855.1 Allosphingosinicella sp. | reverse complement strand
AGGACAATCGCAGTCACGGCTCTTCGGTAGACGCGAGCTCAAACGTTCCCGGATGACTTCGCGCCGGCCGCCGGCCTCGGGGCGAACCCCTCGGCCGAATTCCCGCCCTCGTCGATTGATCGGGTCGACTCGGGCAGGGTTGCATATGGCATGGATGTGAGAACAAATCAAGAACATTTGCGGGACGGGGTCTTCCGCTGTCGCACCCCTCCTGCGCCGCGCCCTTCAATTTTCAACGCAAAGACGCAAAGACGCAAAGATGCCCAGGCGGGTCGGTGGACCCGGCGTCCGCCTTCCTGATCCGGGCGTAGCCCGATCCGATCTCAGATCCTTGGGAGCTCGCAGCGCCGTTGAAGCGGCACGAACTCTTTGCGTCTTTGCGTCTTTGCGTCTTTGCGTCTTTGCGTTGAAAAATCATTGGCCTGCGGCCGAGGAGAACTCGCGCGAGATGCAGAAGCTTTGCCCTCTGCGAGGATCTAGACTCCCACGTCCTCCCAGTCGTCGAACACCGGCCTCGGCACCTCCACGCCTTCGCGCTCGTCGTCCCAGATGAGGTGCATCAGCCACCAGCGCTTGCCGTCGTTGAACAGGTGAGCGCAGTTCATTCCGCGCTTGATCAGCCCGCCGCCTTCGGGCGCGGTGCGCGCCTCGTAGGCCGAGAAGACCTGGGCGACGTTGCCGAAGCGGACGATCCGCCGCTCGGTCTCGACCTCGTAGAAGGGAAGGCCGGCGAGTAGCGCCCGGGCGTTCGCCTCATATTCCTCGCCGGAGAAGGAGAAAGCGATCGGCCGTCCCTCCTGGTCCAGCCGGGTCCTGACCAGGCGGACGTCGGGATGGTAGATCCGCCTCGAAAGCCTGAAGTCGCGGCCCCCCGGAGGACCTGAGATGGAGGCGTAGAGCGCCGTCATCAGAGCGTCGATCGTCCCGAATTCCTCACCGCCGTCCGTCATCCGTCCCTCCAGCTCCGGCTCGCCACATTGCACAAAGAGGGGGCTTCCGCTATGGGCCGGAGCCCGTCCGCCGAGCCGCGTCACGGGGTCGATTTTTCCCAATATGTGGAGGACCCCCTCACCCATGTCCCGCCGCCGCCAGATCTACGAGGGCAAGGCCAAGATCCTCTACGAGGGCCCGGAGCCGGGCACGCTCATCCAATATTTCAAGGACGACGCGACCGCCTTCAACGCCCAGAAGCGCGGCACCATCTCGGGCAAGGGCGTCCTCAACAATCGAATCTCCGAGCATATCTTCACCCTGCTCGGCCAGATCGGGATCCCCCACCATTTCATCCGCCGGCTCAACATGCGCGAGCAGCTGATCCGCCAGGTCGAGATCATCCCGATCGAGGTGGTGGTGAGAAACGTCGCCGCCGGCACCCTCTCCACCCGGCTCGGGATCGAGGAGGGCACCCAGCTCCCCCGCGCCATCCTCGAATATTTCTACAAGGACGACGCGCTCGGCGATCCGATGATCGCCGACGAGCATATCGCCTGCTTCGGCTGGGCGAGCCAGGAAGAGATGAACGACATCGCCGACATGGCGGTACGGGTGAACGATTTCCTCTGCGGCCTGTTCGCCGGGATCGGAATCCGCCTCGTCGACTTCAAGCTCGAGTTCGGCCGGATCTGGGAGAATGAATATCCCCGGGTCATCCTCGCCGACGAGATCAGCCCCGACGGCTGCCGCCTCTGGGACATGACCACCAACGAGAAGCTCGACAAGGACCGCTTCCGCCGCGATCTCGGCGGCGAGGCCGAAGCCTATCAGGAAGTGGCCCGGCGAATGGGGCTGATGCCGGAGGGCGACGGCAATATGGTGCTGGATCTCGACAAGCACCGGCAGAAGAAGGGGCGCTGACTCGGCCGGCCGACCGTGAGGCGGCGGTGCGCCAGGCCCGGTTCGTCAGGTCGGCATCGCGGGTTGCCGAGGCCGCCGGGGATCGAAACCTTGCCGAGGTGTGCGAGAATTTCGGCGGTTTCGCCTCAGCACATTTTTGCGCGATTCAATGTCGGGCTACGATCACGTAATTGCTTACGGCCAGGTTCCGATAAAGCTCTCATGTCAGAGATTTGCTCGATATTTAACATCAATTTACGCTCCGATCCTACTTCGACCAAGCTTCCATCTACAGATGCAGATAAGCCAAGTAAGCTGCAGGAATCACCCATGCCGTCGATCGCCAGATGGATCTTGTCAGACGCGGAGTCGGAATATCTTGTTTTTAACAAAAATTCATTAAACTTCGGATTGTAAACAGATACCTGACCCGTTCGAAAGGCAATCATATCGAAATTGACGTTTTCGACGTCCTTGATCCTTTCGATCGTAGTCGGGGTCCGATTATTATATTCTTGGCAGCTCGCGAGCAACGGCCAGATCAACACGGTCAAGATGAAATGACATCTCACCGGCAATTTCCTGGCAGCATCGGACGTTTCTGATGTGCGTCCTCGTAATCGTTTGCAGCGGAGATACAGTTACTTTCAGCTGCATCCCTTATCGATTTCTCGAAATTCCGGCTCCTCATGCTGGGCAGCAGGGAACTGTGCCAACCAAGGGCTTCCATGGTCCACGCGCCTGCACGGTAGGCCTGACGCTCCCGCATTGAAAAATCTTCCAGGCTGCGCGCCGGTCCATAGCGCTGGCTCTGCGCCGCGTGCGTCACCTCATGGGCCAGGATCGCGGCTCCAATCGGAACGCCTCCGGCTTTCTTGATTTGCGCAAAATCCATCTTTACCAGGTGACCACCCCCGTCGGTTCGAGAATGCTCCCCGAACGTGCCCGATTCCAGAGCGGCATTGCTCACGTGAATGTTGCCCTGCCCTTCCTTTCCTAGCGCACGAGAAATTTCGGTCAAAACTACGGAAGCTTTCGACGAAAGCCGGGTACCCGTCTGCATTCTGGAATTGGAAGCCGCCTGGGCAATGGCCCGAACGGCTTTGCCGACTGCCCGGCACTCCGATTTTTCGCAGGTGTACAATCCAGACGGGTCGGTGCGGCCAACTGGATCATTTCCTACGTAGGCATAGAGGTTTGCTTGGTCCTTATATCCTATTGGGTCGGTCTGCAAAAACCGGCCCAGAGTCGGCGAATAAAAACGGGCCTTATAATAGTACATGCCCAGTTCGGCTAGCCATGCCTGTCCGGTATACTGGAAACGGCCCTGATTGTTGGCTCCGGGGATGCCGTATTCATCATAAATGTTGATCGAAAGCGGCGTTGCGCCGGGGCCGGTGATGGCGGTGACCGAGCCTAGGTGGTTGGTGTGCGGGAACCGCGGCTGGTCGAGCCCGGCGCCTTCGTACCAATAGAGCGGGTCGTCCGAGCCGTCGCCGTGGATGTAGCGGCGGGCGAGATTGCCCCAGCCGACATATTCCGCGACCAGCTCGTCGCCGTCGTAGAGGAACTGGGTCAAGCCCGTCGTCGCGCTCGAGATCTGAAACAGCCGGCCAAGCGGGTCATAGACGAGCGTCGCATTTTTCGCGCCCGAGGCGGACACCAGGCGGTTCTCGACATCGTAGCTGAAGCTGGTCGTTCCGTCGGAAGTGAGGTTGCCGTTGGCGTCGTAAGTAAACTGGGCGCTCGGACTGCCGTTGCTGACTGTATCGGTATACTGGTTCTGCCCGTTCCTGCCGTAGTCGCGGCTGACCGCGACGCTTCCGGTCCAGGCGTAGGCGTCGTTTGTAAAGCTCTCGCTGCGCAGCTGGCTGGCCGGGTTGTAGACGAGCGCCGACTGAGTGTTGCCGATCCCCCCGGCGAACCCGTCCTGCTGGATCGAGAGGCGGCGGGTGGAGTCGTAGCCGTAGGCGGTCATGTCGCCGAAGCGGCGGGCGAAATAGCTTCGCTGCCCGGCCGGATTGTAGGCGAACGCGGTCATGATCCCGGCCGTCGAGCCGAGCGCGCCCTGGTAATCTTCGGTAGCCCGCCCCAGGCCGTCCCGCGCGGTCCAGAACTTCTGGCCGTCCGGGAAGGTCAGCTCGATCCGACGGCCTTCGCGGTCGTATTTGTGGGAGACCGTCCGGCTGAACGCGCTCATGTTGACGGTGGTCGAGACCATCCGGCCGAACCCGTCGTAGACGTGGTCGACGCTCCAGCTGTTGCCGGTGAACCAGGCCGAGGTCTGCAAGCCGCGCAGATCGTAGGAATAGCGAACGTTCTGGCCGAACGTGGGTACGTATTTGATCGTTACGCGGTTGAGGGCGTCGTAGTCGAAGCCGAGGACCTGGCCGTCGCGCTTCCTCAGTGAGACGCGGTTACTGTTGGGGTCGTAGCCATATTGCTCGTAATCGCCGGGGTTCGAGGCGGTCGGGGCGTCGGCGATGCCGGGCGTGGTCTTCGACGGGAAGATCCAGCGCGACTGGCGGCCGAAGCCGTCGTAGGTCATCTCCGCCTTGAACCCGCGGGCGTCGGTCAGGCTCGTCTTCTGGCCGTTGGCGTTGTAGGTGTAATGCGCCTCGCGGCGCTGAAGCGGGGTACCGACCCCGTCCCAGCTCTCGATCGGCCGGCCGGCCGTGTCGTAGACGGTCTTCGAAATGCGGTCGGAGCCGTGGACGGGATGGGCCGGGCCCGGGACGCATTTGTCGGCGAGCGGGGTCGCCCAGACGTTCGGGTTCATGCGAGCCGCGGTGCATTTTAGGCGGCCGGCGAGGTCGTAGCTGTACTCCGTCACCGTCAGCGCGGTGACGCCGTCGCTCACCCATTCGCGGGTCTTGCGGTCGAGCGCGTCATATTCGGTGTCGGTGCGGCGCTCGAGCTGGAAGCCCGGCCAGCCCGACGGTGCCACCCCGTCGGGCTGCCAGTCGGCGAGCTGGCCCTGATCGACCTGGATCAGCCGGCCCGCCGGATCGTATCTGTTGCGCACCGCGGCGAAGCGGAGGGGGCCGGCGCCGTCGGGATCGGGAGCGATGGTTCCGGTCACCTTGTTGTCGGTGTCGAAGCGGGTGCTGCTGGTGAAGGGCATAGCCGAGCTCGGCGGCGAGGCGGGGCAGGCGGCGAGGGCGGCGGTGCCGTTGGGGCTGGTCTCGCTGATCTTCCGGCCGCGGCCGTCGTAGGCGAAGCAGCTGCGCAAGGTCTGGCCGTCGGCGGTCACCGACTGGCCGCGAAGGAGCAAGGTATTGGGTCCGGTCTCCGGGCCGTAATCGTAGCGGGTGACGATCTCGTCGGCGGCGCCGAGCGCGCAGCCGGAATTGCCGGGGCCGGGATTGCCGGTCCGGCACATCGACGAAGAGTCGAGCAGCCAGACCGGCGCCGAGGCCGAGCTTCCGTCGGCGAAGCGGGCGGTGCGCTGCACATAGGAGTAGCGCTTCTGAGGGGCGATGCCGCCCACGGCCGGACCCGTCTCGGTCTTCACCCCGCCATGCTCAGGCCAATAGGTCCAGATCGTAACCTGGCCGCGCGCGTCGGTCATCGACAGCGGCTTGTTGGTATATTTGGTCGGGCCGGTCTCGTAGACGGCCGAGGTGACGATCGGCGCCGGCGCCGTCCCGTCCGGGCCCGGGACGCCCGCCTTCGGGAGCCGCCTCGCCTCGACGATATTCTGGTTGGAATCATATTTGAGGTCGGTCCGGATCCCCTCGGGATCGACGACATATTGGGCGGAGGTGAGAATCTGGCAGCGATTCTGCTCGGTCAGGGGCAGCTCCGCCATCGCCGCCGGATCGCAATAGCCGAAGACCGTCGTGCCGCCCTGGGCGGTGATGCTGACCGGCCCCGGAGTCTGCTGGTAGACGAAGCCCGGATCGCTGATCATGTCGTCCGGCATGGCCTGCCGGCAGTGCGGCGGCTGACAAAGGCTGCCGGGATGGGGGGCGCCGGACGCGACCGGCCAGGCGTAGAACGCCGATCCCGACTCGCCGAGCGCATTGGTGTACAAGCCGCCGGCAAGGGTCGAAGGCCGGTAGGTGAGGGCCGGCGATTCGTCATATTGGTAGGCGTAGCTCTGCCCGTCGGCCAGGGCCTGGCGGTCGACGATCTCCTGCGGAACTCCGAGCTCGTCGAGGCGGGTACGGACGCTGTTGGTCAGCCAGGGCACTTCATAGCCGGGCTTGACGAAGCCGATCGTCCGGTTGGTCCCCGCCGTACCGTAAGTGAACCGGGTCTTGGCTTCATCCTCGCCGGTGACGCTTGCGAGCGCAACGCTCTGGTCCGGTCTCGTCCCATATTCGTAGCGCGCCGTCGGCACGCCCGCCGGGCACAGCCCGGTCGTTGGAATCGCGGTTTGAGCGAGGTTGAGAAGACAGGCCTTGGCGACATGGGGCCCGCTGCCCTCGAGCAGCAAGGCATAGCCGCGCGAGCTGGTCACCCGGTTGAGACGACTCCCAACGCCCGCGGAAACATAAGAGAAGTCGAACGTGGTCCCGTCCGCTTCGACGATCCTCGAGACATAGGCGCAGCGCCTTGTGCTCGAGCATTGGCCGTGGCCGATCGGTCCGAACAAAATAACCGTCCCGTCGCCCGCCGTATAGGTATAGACGGCGGCGCCCTCGCGGGGGCCGGCGAAGGTCAGCGGAGCCCAGGTCCCCGACGAGGCCTGGCCGAAGCCGGCGGCGTTCGAGCGCGACTGGTAGGTCTGCGAGCGGCCGCCGAAATGGACGTTGATCTGGTAATCGATCCCCGGCGACTGCGGATCGTTCATGTTGATCCGGTGCTCGCTCACCATGATGTCCCAATTGTGGGAGAGGTTGGCGAAGGGGTTGGAATGGCCGTCGACATTGGCGGTGAGGGTTCGCGAGAGGCTGAGCCCGGCATTGCCCTCGCCGCCGATGGCGAGGTCCGTCTCCTGGTAGGCGAAACGCCCGGTTCGAAGGTCGACCCCGCCCGGCGCCGTCACGAACTTCTCGGCGGGCGTGCTGATCAACTTGTCGGCGGCCGCGGCGGGCGACGCGGCGCCCCAGGCGAGGAGCGCCGTGAGGGCGGCGACGAGGAATCGACGCGAACCGCGAATCGGCAAGGCGCTCATCTCAAGCGGATTCCCTCGGACTCCAGACGCGCCGGATCTTCGCCCGGCGGGCCCTCGCCTATCCTGGACCGCTAATCCCTTAGATTTGGTGACCGCCCGATTGTCCCGATAGAGGGCGGTCCAACCGTCCCAGGCCCTGCCTGACCCGAGACCGGCCATCCGCACGATGAGCGTGGGAGAATCCCCTTCGGGCTCCGATGGGGCCGGCCTCTTGGCCTCTTCCGGTGTGGGCGCAAGCGGCGGCGAAGGGGGCGGAGGCGCGGGCGGCGAAGGCGCGAGCGGCGGAGGCGGAGGCGGAGGAGCGGGCGGAGGCGGCGGCGGAGGCGGCGGAGGAGGA
>DASQLT010000002.1:0-51510 GCA_035629855.1 Allosphingosinicella sp. | reverse complement strand
ATCCCGTCATGCTGAACTTGTTTCAGCATCCAGCTTTCCGCTTCCCGGGCGAGCGACCAGCTGGACCCTGAAACAAGTTCAGGGTGACGCCGATGTCGGGAAAAAATCCGCGATTCATTCTCAAGCGATCACGCTCTAGCGGGAGTCGAGGACGTCGAGATCCGCCGCCCTGTCGAGAAAGCCAGGCTTGACCTTGTTGCGAATGAGTTGCAATAGCACCCCAAGCACTCAGCAGGGGCTATTAGAATGCATTCCGGTTCGTCCGACCTTCCCGGCACTTCCGTGCCGAGCTTCCTTGCGCTGGCCTGTGTCGGCTTCCTCTCCACGCCCGCCTTCGCGGCGGACGAGCAGAGCTCCGTTCAGCCGAGCGATATCGTGGTCACCGGAACGCGCGACGAAGAGCCCAGGCTGGAATCGCCGAAGGCCACCAGCGACTTGGTCGACACGCCGCAGACCGTCACGATCATCTCCGACCAGACCCTGCGCCGCCAGAATCTGCTGACCTTGCGCGACGCGCTCACCACCGTTCCCGGGATCACCTTCGGCGCCGGCGAGGGCGGCGGCGGCTATGGGGACAATATCAATCTGCGCGGATATTCCGCCAGCAACGACATCACGGTCGACGGGGTCCGCGACAGCGCCCAGTACAGCCGTACCGACCCGTTCAACCTGCAGCAGATCGAAATCTACAACGGCGCCAATTCGGTGTTCAACGGCTCGGGCTCGGTCGGCGGCACGATCAACCTGGTGTCGAAAATCCCGCAGGCCCGCGATCTGAATATCCTCCAGGCGGCGGTCGGCACCGACAATTACCTCAGGGGCACCGTCGATTCCAATCTGCGGATCAGCGATCTCGTCGGCCTTCGCCTCAACGCCATGTACCACCGCAGCGATTATCCGGGGCGCGACTTCGAGGATGCCGAGCGCTGGGGCGTGGCGCCCGCGATCACGTTCGGGATCGGCGGACGCACCAACCTGACCCTCGCCTACGTCCACCAGGAAGACGACAACGTCCCGATCTACGGGATACCGTTCTTCCTCAGCCAGATCGGCGACGGGCCGATCGAGGGCGCCGACCCGAGCGACTATTTCGGCTATCGCAACCTCGACGAGCAGGACATCAGGCTCGACCGGGCGACCGCGACCCTGAACCACGAGTTCGGCGAGGGCCTTTCGATCCGCAACCTCACCCGCTGGCAGCGGGTCCGCCAATATAGCCAGACCAGCGCGCCCCAGGGCACCTTCTGCCTCGCCTCCACCGGACGCCAGCCGGTCCCCGCCAACGCCACCGATACCCAGGGCCTGCCCTGCCCGGCGAACCTGACCCCGGGGACATGGCAGCGTTCCGGGCCGATCGGCCTCGTGCGCGACCAGGAGAACCGGCTCTTCCATACCCAGACGGACCTGCGCTGGCGGGCCGGAACGGCCGGGAAGCTGCGCAATACCCTCGTCGTCGGCGCCTCGCTGACCTGGGAGGATTACAGCCTCGAGACCGCCTCGCTGGCGCGTACCGCCGCCGGCGCCGTGATCCCCTTCCCGATCGACACGATCGGCGATCCCACCTCGATCTACGTGGGCCCCGTCAACTACACCGTGACCGCCCGATCGAGCGGCGACACGAGCAATCGCGCCCTCTACGCTTTCGACACGCTCGAGATCGGTTCGAGGTTCGAGCTCAACGGCGGCGTCCGGCTCGAGCGCGCCGAAGGCGTTTTCCGAAACCTCGCGCTGGCCGCCTATCCCCCGGGAACGACGCCACTGACGCCGCTCCAGCTCGTGCCCCAGGACAGCGAGGAGACCCTCTTCTCCTATCGCGCCGGAGCCGTCTTCAAACCCATTCCCGACGTCAGCCTCTATGTCGCCTACGGCAACGCTTTGACCCCGACGTCGGCCACCGTGCGCCTGGGCTGCGGCGTGGTCAGCGCGCCCGGCGCCGCCGATCCCTGCGCCGCCGATCCGGAGCGCGCGCGCAATTACGAGATCGGCGCCAAGGCCGATCTCCTCGACAAAAAGCTTCAGCTCACCGCCGCCTTGTTCCGCAACGAGCGAAGCAATTTCCGGCTGCCGTCGAACGATCCCGCGCAGCCCGCGGCCCTTCAGGTGGTGGACGGCCGCTCGAGGGTCGACGGGCTCGCACTGGGCGCGAGCGGCTTTCTGACTCCGGCCTGGTCGATCTTCGCCAACTATACCTATCTCGACAGCGAGGTGCTGCAGAGCGTCTCCGACTTCTGCCTCGCCAATCCGCGCGCGTCCTGCCTGAACAGCGCCGCAATCCCGGATCCCCAGCGCGGCGACCGGCTGCTGCAGACGCCCAGGCACAGCGGAAGCCTGTTCACCACCTATCGGCTGCCGTTCGGCCTCGAGCTCGGCTACGGCCTAACCTACCAGGGCGGTTTCGCCACCCATCAGCGCAATCTGGCTCAGCGGAGCCAATATTTCACCGACGATCACCTCGTCCACCGGCTGTTCGCCTCTTATGCGTTCGACAACGGCCTGACCGCCCAGCTCAACGTCCAGAACGTGACCGACGAGCTCTATTTCACCAACGTCCGCAACAACGCCAACGCGACGTCCGGAGCGATTACCGGGGGCTGGGCCATGCCGGGCGAGCGCCGGTCCGCCGTCCTGAGCCTGTTCTACAGCTTCTAGGCGGGCTAGGCTGGGGCCCATGATGCTCGCCATTCCCGACCTGCTCGACAAGGACGGCGTGGCGCGGGTCCGGGAGATCGTCGACGGCGGACCCTGGGCCGACGGCAATTCGACGTCGGGACCTCAGTCGGCCTTGGCCAAGCGCAACCAGCAGCTGCCCGAGGACTCGGCGGCGGCCCGGTCGGCGGGTAGCCTGGTGCTCGAAGCGCTCGGCCGCTCGCCATCGTTCATCGCGGCGGCGCTTCCGCTCAAGATTTTCCCGCCTTTGTTCAACCGCTATCGGGGCGGCGAGGCGTTCGGAACCCATATCGACAATGCGATTCGGATCCATCGCGCAAGCGAGTATCGGGTTCGGACCGACCTTTCCGCCACGCTCTTCCTCGAGGCGCCGGACGCCTATGAAGGCGGCGAATTGGTGGTCGAGGACGATCTCGGCGCCCAGCCGGTGAAGCTCCCGGCCGGCCATCTGCTGCTCTATCCCGCGTCCAGCCTTCACCGGGTCGAGCCGGTGACGCAGGGCGCCCGGGTGGCGAGCTTCTTCTGGGTCCAGTCGATGGTCCGCGACGGCGGCGCCCGCTCGATCCTGTTCGATCTCGACCGCTCGATCCAGGGAATCGCGGCCGAGCGCGGCCAGGAAGACCGGGAGGTTATCCGGCTGACCGGCGTCTACCACAATCTTCTGAGGCGCTGGGCCGACAGCTGAGGGGCCTCTTAGCTCCTCCCCCGGTTTTCCGGGGGAGGGGGACTGCGCGAAGCGCGGTGGAGGGGTACTTTCTGAGTCTGAGAGAACCCCTCCACCATGCTTCGCATGGTCCCCCTCCCCGGCGAATGCCGGGGAGGATTTGGATTACCGCCTCGACAGCGTAAGCGGCATCCCGCCCGCGGGCCTCAGGGTCACCATGCCGTGGACCCGTACCTCGTGCCCGGGGACTGGATCGAAACGCCATTCGCTCAGCCAGTGGGCGAGGATCGTGAGAGCCTCGGCCGTAGCGAAGCGGGCGCCGACGCACAGGCGCGGCCCGGCTCCGAATGGAATGTACTGGAAGCGGTGCCGGCCTTCGCGCCGCCCGGGAGCGAAGCGGTCGGGGTCGAATTCGTCCGGACGCTCCCACAAGGCCTCGTGGCGATGGAGCATCCAGGGCCAGATCGAGACGATGTCGCCGGGCTGCACCGCCTCGTCGCCGAGCCGGTCGGCCTCGACCGCCTGCCGGTCGAACCGGGGCGCCGGCGGGTAGAGACGAAGCGATTCCTCGAGAACCCTGCGGAGCAGCGGCAGGCGGTCCGGCAGCTCCGGGCCCTCTCCCGCCGAAACCGCCTCGGCACTCTCGGCGGCGACCCGTTGCTGGAGCTCCGGCTGCTCGGACAGCAGATAGAGAGTCCAGGTCAGCGCATTGGCCGTCGTCTCATGCCCGGCCAGGTAAAAGGTCATGGCGTTGTCGGCGGCCAGCGCGGCGGCCTGGCGCGGCTCGAACCGTTCGCCGAGGCCGCGGATGAGCTTGCCCAGGAAATCGTCCGGCCCGCCGTCCGGCAGCCGCTCGCGAACCACCGCTTCGAGCGTGGAGCGCAGATATTTCTGGCCCCTTTGCGCTTTCCAGCCGCTCGGGGTCCACGGAATCCGGGGCAGTCCGAGCATCGCCTGGAGCCTTGCTTCGCTGACCCCTTCGAGCGCCGCGGCGATATGGGCCATGGCCGAGTCGCGGGTGAGGCGCGGGTCGCCGCTGAACAGGGTGTTGGAGATGATCCGCATCGTCGCCTGGGTCGAGTCGACGGCCATGTCGCGGACGCCCGGCCGCCACCGCTCCATCGCCTCGCGGCCGACTCTCCCGAATTGCGGGACCAAAGGGTCGACCGCGCCCGGGGCGAAGTTGGCGGCGACGATCCGCCTCTGATCCCGCCACAGCCCGCCGTCCGAGGTGAGCAGGCCCTGTCCGATTGCCGGGGCGAGAAGCCGTTTTACGACGTCGGGCTTCACATAATTGGCGGCATTGTCGAGCAGCACGCGCTGCACGAGATCCGGATCGAGCGGGATGTGAACGTTGAAGCCGAGGATCCGTCGCCGCATGTAGCTCTGGCGGAAGGCCTGCTCCGACCAGCCATAGACGGCGGTCCGGGCCCGCTCCCCGACGAAGCCGCGCCACACGGGCACCGGGCCGGAGCCCCGCGGGGGATGGGGCGGAACGAACGCGCGGTGCGGCGGCAGACCGGCGGATTCGGCGGGGACTATGAGCGAGGCCATGGTCCGAAGCTGTGAGCCCGGACGGGCCGCGTCAAGCCATCGTCGCAGGCTCCTCTTCCTCCTCCTCCGGGCTTGCGCCGCCGCCGGCGCGGCGTAGGAAATGCTGCCGGGCTTCGTCCGGATCCTCGCCCTCCGAATGTATCCAGTCGACGAGCAGAGCCGCTTCCTCCGCTTCGATCAGCCAGTCGGGATCTCCGCACAGCCGGAACACCTGCGCCCGCCACAAAGCGGCGAGATGGGGAGCGTCGGCGGCCTCGGTGAAGCGATATTCCTGCATTGAGATGCCGGCGGCGATGAAGCGAACGTCCTGCACGCCGATATCGAAACCCCGTTCGCGCGCAGATCCGGCAACGGCGTTGACCGCATCGGTAAAGGTCCCGGGCTCGTCACCCTGGAAATGCTCGGCCAGCGTCTCGAACAGGAAGGCATATTCGGCGGGCCGGAGGATAGGAACCGGCTTGCGTGCATTCTGCGCGATGTCGGTGACGAATTCGCCAAGTCGGTCGCGATCCGAAGCATCCCAGCCGACAAGCTCCAGCTGGAAATCGGGATCGGAGATCATCTGCCGCGCCCAGTCGACCTCGAGTGGGGCAAGGTCGACCTGCTCGAGCAGCGCGGTAAAGGTCTTGTAGCCGGCCCAGTTTCCGGTCAGCTCGGCGGGAAGCACGTCGCGCACCGCCGGCGCCGCGCCGGCGAACGGAACCTGCCCCAGCCCGCGCTTCACGACGTCGCCGAGGCAGGCACGGATGGCCGTACCAAGCTCGCTGCCTGGAGGCGTCCGGCCCGCCGGAGCGGCTTCACGGCGCTCGACCTTGGGCGGCCCGGCGTCTTGCACGGCCCGTGGGGCCACGCGTTCCACGGCGAGATGCTCGGCGAAGAAATCCGCTTCGATCGTCCGGTCGCTGCAATTCCGGTAGGCGGCGGTAGTATTGTAGGATGTGAAGATCACCGATTTCTTCAGCTCCTTGCGGAGCCGGTTCAGCACCGGCACAAAGTCGGCGTCGGCGGAGAGGATGATGAATTCCTCGATATGCGGATAGCGTTGCAGGTAGTCGACGATGTCCATCACGATATAGATGTCGGCGCTGTTCTTGAGATGCGTCGTCAGCGGCGGGCAGTCGATAACCTCGAACCCGGTCTGGGTGAAGTTGCGCCGGTAATTGTTGATCTGGCGAGGCGACGCATAGCATCGCCGGGACACGATCCTCCGGGCTTCGGCCTCCACGCCGGCCGGCAGGGGCATGCTCGACTCCAGCGCTTCCAGCCAGAGCAAGGGCTTGTTCGAGAAACGGGCGGCCAAGGCCGGATCGTAACCGTCCAGCTCGGTACGGACGTTGTCGTAGTCAATGAACAAGGCGGAGTGAAACTGCTTCATTCCGCCTGCGTAGCATCCGCGATATTCGCGCCAAGCCGAACTTTCACCGATTTGGATGAAGCGGCTATTCCGCCGCCAGCAGGCTTTCCGCGCCGCCCAAGTCGACGCTGACCAGGCGGCTGACGCCTTTCTCGATCATGGTGACCCCGAACAGTCGGTGCATCCGGCTCATCGTCACCGCATTGTGGGTGACGATCAGGTAGCGGGTCGCGGTTTCGTTCACCATCCGGTCGAGCAGGTCGCAGAAGCGCTCGATATTGGCGTCGTCCAAGGGCGCGTCGACCTCGTCGAGGACGCAGATCGGCGCCGGGTTGGTCAGGAACAGAGCGAAGATGAGGGCGATCGCGGTCAGCGCCTGCTCGCCGCCGGAGAGCAGGGTCAGCGTCGAGAGGCGCTTGCCCGGAGGCTGGGCCATGATCTCGAGCCCGGCCTCGAGCGGATCGTCCGATTCGACCAGCTCGAGATGGGCCTGGCCGCCTTCGAAGAGGGTGGTGAAGAGGCTCCGGAAATGGCGGTCGACGGTCTCGAACGCGGTCAGGAGCCGGGCTCGGCCCTCGCGGTTGAGGCTCCCGATCGAGCCGCGCAACCGGTTGATCGCAAGCCCCAGCTCCTCCCGCTCCGACTGGGAAGCGGTCCGGCTCTCGTCCAGGTCGGCAAGCTCGCGCTCGGCGATGAGGTTGACCGGGCCGATCCGCTCGCGCTCCGCCGACATGCGCTCGTGGCGGCTCGACTCTTCGCCCGCAGGAAGGACGGCTTCGTCGTCGAAACCGAGCTTTTCGGGGAGGAGCGGCGGCGGGCATTCGAATCGCTCGCCGGAAATCCGGCCCATCTCGATCCGGCGCGACTCCTGATTCTCGTGACGGGCGGCGGCGCCGGCGCGGGCCTCGCGCGCCGAGGCGAGCGCCTCGGCGACTTCGGCGAGCCGGGTCTCGGTCTCGCGCAGCGCCGACTCGCCCTGCCGCTCCGCCTGCGCGGCCATGCCGGCGGCCTCGCCCGCCTCGACGGACTCCGCCTCCAGTGCCTCGATTCGGCGCTCGAACTCCCCGGGGGCGTCGGCCAGCCGGTCGGCCTCGGCTTGGGCTTCGGAAATCCGCCGGCCCATGTCGGCGTGGCGCTTGCCGGCGTCGGCAGAGCGGACTCGCCAGTCGGCCGCTTCCTTCACCGCCGCCTCGGCGCGCTGCTTGTCGGCGCTGACCGCACGGGCATGGGTCGCCGCTTCGGCGCGCACCTCGGCGAGCGCGGTCTGCGCGATCTCCGCGGCGCCGCGAAGGCCCGCCACCCGAGCCTCGGTCTCGGCGGAATCGGGCAGATCGGCGACGACCCGCCGAGCCTCCTCGTCGCTCCGCCGCGCCTCGGCCAGATCCTGCGCCGCCTGCTCCAGGCGCTCGGCGAGCCCGGTCCGGCGAAGGTCGAGCCGCTCGATCTCCACCCGGGCGCCGTCCTCCGCCCGGCCTGCGTCGCGGATCTCGGCCGAGGCTTCAGCCTCGCTCCGGCGGGCGGCATCGGCGGCGACCCGGGCCGAGTCCATATCCGCCAGGGCCGCCGAGATCCGCTTCTGCGCTTCCTCCACCGCCGCCGCCGCCGCGGGAAGCGCACGCTGGATCGCGGCGAGCCGGTTGACCCGGATCAGCCGCTCGGCGGCGGCGGCGCCGAGACCGGTGGCGACGAAGCCGTCCCAGCGGCGAAGGCGCCCGTCTCTGGTGACGAGGCGCTGGCCCACGGCCAAAGCTATGCCCTTATCCTCTTCGACGACTCCGACCTGATCGAGCCGGCGGCCCAAGGCGGCAGGTGCCTGGACGTGGGCGGCCAGCGGCTCACATCCCGCGGGCAGTGGCGGATCGCCGGGAAGGGCCTCGGCCCCGGACCAGCGCCGGGCCGAATCGCCTTCGAGGGCCGCTTCGAGATCGTCGCCGAGCGCCGCGGCAAGAGCGCGCTCATAGCCCGGATCGGCTTTGACATGGTTGATCGCCCGGTCGCCGCTCGAGCCTTCGACCGCCTTGGCCAGCGCCGCGGCTTCCGATTCGAGGGCGGCGAACGCGGCCCGCGCCGCGGAGCCCTCGCTTTCGGCCGAGTCGCGAGTCGCGGCGGCTTTCTGGCGGCGAGCCTCGGCGGCGGCGATCGCTTCGCCGGCGGCCTTGAGCCGAGCCTCGGCCTCCTCGCGGCGGCGGCGGGCGGCGCGGAGCGATTCGACGAGGGGCGCTTCTTCGCCAAGGCCGGACATCTGCTCCTCGAGCCGGCGGCTTTCCGCTTCGGCGCGGACCCTCTTGGCCTGGGCCGATTCGAGGGCGTTGCGGGCGACCCGGGCCTCGGCCTGCTCCGCCGCCTGGACCGCCCGGGCCTTGCCGAGCTCGGCTTCGGCCTCCCGGGCCTTGTCCTCCAGCTCCACGGTTCGAACGTCGATCGTGCCGCGCGCCGTTTCGGCCGCTTCGAGCCGGGCGGCGATGTCGCGTCCCTCCCGATCGAGCCGGGCCAGCGCCGCCTTGGCATCCTCGCCCAGCGCCCCCTCCCGCTCGCGGTCGGCGAGGAGAGCGGTCCGGCGTTCGGTCAGCTCGCGCAGACGCCGGGCGATGGAGTCGCGCTCCGAGCGAAGGGTCGCCAGCTGGTGGCCGAGCGAGGTCGAGCGGTCTCGGGCCTCGAGCGCGGCGGAGCGGCGGTCCGCGAGCGTCCTGGCCGCTTCGGTCTGCCAGGCGGCGGCGGAGCGCTGGGCCTCGGACGCCTGCTCGACCGCGGCGCCGGCGGCCTCGGCATCGCGCTTGGCGGAGTCGGCCGCGCTCGCCGCTTCGCGCCAGCGGGCGAAGATCATCCGGCCTTCGGCGATCCTTATCTGGTCGGAAAGCTTGCGGTAGCGCTCGGCCGCCTTGGCCTGGCGGCGAAGCGCCGAGGCGCGCATCTCCATGTCGGCGAGCACTTCGTCGAGCCGGACGAGATTGGCTTCGGCGGCGCGCAATTTCTGCTCCGCGTCCTTGCGGCGGACATGGAGGCCGGAAATCCCCGCGGCTTCCTCCAGCATCAGCCGGCGCTCGGTCGGCTTGGCGGCGATCACCGCGCTGATCTTGCCCTGGCTGACGAGAGCGGGCGAATGGGCGCCGGTCGCCGCGTCGGCGAACAGCAAGGCGACGTCCTTCGCCCGAACGTCGCGGCCGTTGACCCGGTAGGCGGAGCCGGCGCCGCGCTCGATCCGGCGGGCGACCTCGACGTCGCCGACGGGCGCCAGGGTGACGTCGCCCGGCATGTCCTCCGCCTCGCGCTCGACGAGCAGCGAGACTTCGGCGAAATCCCGCGCGGGACGAGACGCGGTGCCGGCGAAGATGACGTCGTCCATGCCGGCGCCGCGCATCGACTTGGGGCTGGATTCGCCCATCACCCAGCGAATCGCCTCGAGCACGTTCGATTTGCCGCAGCCATTGGGGCCGACGACGCCGGTGAGGCCCGGCTCGATCCGGAGTTCGGCCGGCTCGACGAAGCTTTTGAAGCCGGAAAGCTTCAGCCGCTTTATCTGCATGGCTGCCCCCCGGCTTTCACCCTACCCCGCCTTGTCGCGAAGGATCGGCTCCAGCGTCGCCCAGCTGTGGGGGCCGATATTCTCGCCGTTGAGGAAGAAGGTGGGCGTTCCATCGACGCGCTGCGCCATGGCCGCTTCGTTCATCTTGCCGAGCCGGTCGAACGCCGCCCGGTCGTTCAGGCAGCGCTTCGCCTCGGCGGGAGCGATTCCGTGCTGGGCCGCGATCTGGGGGATTCCCGCGAGATCCGCCAGCCGGCCCAGCCGCTGCTCTTCCGGGAGCGCGTTGATCGACTGCTTCTGAGCGTCGGTAAGCGCCTTGACCCGATCCTTCCACTGGGTCTGGGTCGCGTAGAGCTTGTCGGCCACCGGGAAGAACCGGGCAGGGCCGCCGCAGCGGGCCACCAGGGTCGCGGCGACGTCGAGGCCGTTCAGGACCATGTTGCGATATTCGTAGCTGACCTTGCCGCTTCGGACATAGGTGCCGACCAGCGGCTCCATTCCGACCTTCGCGAAGGTCGCGCAATGATCGCAGGTCAGCGAACCATATTCGATGAGCTTCACCTTGGCGGCGGGATTGCCCATCCGGAAGCCGCCCTCGGGAGTCGCGACCACCGTGTTCGCCCAATTGACCGACGTCGCCGGAGCCTTGCGCACGGGCGCCTTGCCCGCCGGCGGAGCGCCGACGGCGGGAACGGCCGCGGCCGCTCCGGCCATCAGGAGGAGGATTGCCGCCTTCATCACGAGATCGCCCCCCGCAGCAGCGGTTCCAGGCCCGCCCAGTTGCCGACCCCGGCGAAGGTGCCGTCGATGAAGAAGGACGGCGTTCCGTTCACGCCCTGCTCGTCGCCCAGCTTCTTGATCGCCGCCACCTTCTCGATCATCGCCGGATCGGCAAGGCAGGATTGGATCCTGGAGCTCGGCATTCCGCGAACCCGGAAGAATTCGTCGATTCCGCCCAGCTTCACGATGGCCACCCCGGCGTCGCGCGGGTTCATGGTCTGCAGGGCCTTCTCCTGCTCCGCCGACATCGACTGGATCTTGCCCATCCAGCCCTTCTGGTCCTTGTAGAGCTGCTCGATCGCCGGGAAGAAGGCGCTCTCGTCCTGGCACAGGAGCAGCATCGAAATCCCCGGATCGGTCGGGAAGAGCAGATAGGGGCGGAATTCCCAGCTGACCTGGCCGCTCTTCACATAGGTGTCGCGAAGCTCGGGGGCGCCGGCTTCCTCGAACTCGGCGCAGACGTGGCAGCCGATCGAGCCATATTCGACCAGCTTCACCGGCGCCTCCGGATTGCCCATCCGGAAACCGCCCTCGGCGGTCTTCACGACCATCTGGGTCCAGTCGCCGTTGTTCGGGGCCGGGATCTGCTTGAGCGCGCTGTTGTCGACAGGCGCCGCCGAATTGCCGGCGCCGTCGCCGCAGCCGCCGAGCAGGATCGCCAAAGCGGCCGCACCGGCCATGAGCATCGACTTCATCTTTTCGTCTCTCCACCAATTCTTCCGAGCACCGGGATGGCGACCGCCGCCCCGAGCCCAGTCTCAAGCCCAGCCTCGTTAGCCGCGACTCCGCGCGCCAGCGACTCCAAACAGGCGCGAAGCTCCGGATCGGCCACTTCGCGAAGGGAATCGCCGAGCTCGACCGGGATCGGTCGAAGCGACGGCGGCGCGGTCCGCGCTTTTGCACGGGCAACCTGAACCAATCCTTGCCTGAAAGCGACCCGGACGACGGCCTGGTAGCCGAAGAAACGGTTGACCCGCTCGACGATCACGGGCGCCACATGCTGCATCATCGTCGCATGCGCGCCCTCGACGATCAGGTTAAGCACTCCGTCGGAGCGCTTGCCGGCCGGGAACCGGATCGATTCGGGCGAGGAAACCGCGGCGTAGCGATCGCCGACGATCTCGCGCCAGCGGCTGACGATCGAGGATTGGACGAAGCCGAAGCGGCGAAAGGCGGCGCGGCCGATATCGGGGACGATGTCCGACACCGCCCGGGCACGATTGGCCCGCGGTGCCTCCGCCTGCTTTTTCGACGTCCCGCCCGATTTCGCCATCGCTTCGATCATGGCATAGGCACGGCATGTCAGTCGATGCTTGCGATACGCTGTTGCGATGGTTTGCTGTGGATAAGCGGCGGCTGCCCTGGCGGGCGGAAGGGGCGGAGCGTCCGGACCCCTATCGGGTGTGGCTGTCCGAGATCATGCTCCAGCAGACCACCTGCGCGCATGCGGCCCCCTATTTCGAGAATTTCACCCACCGGTGGCCCACCGTGGAGGCACTCGCCGCCGCGGCGGACGAGGAGGTCATGGCCGCCTGGGCCGGCCTGGGCTATTACGCCCGCGCCCGCAACCTCATCGCCTGCGCGCGCAAGGTCGCCGAAGAGCTCGGGGGCCGCTTTCCCGACAGCGAGGAGGATCTGCGCAAGCTTCCCGGAATCGGCCGCTACACTGCCGCGGCCATCGCCGCGATCGCCTTCGGGCGGCGGGCGGTCGTGGTCGACGCCAATGTCGAGCGGGTCGTCGCCCGGCTGTTCGCGGTGGAGGCCCCGTTGCCGGCGGCCCGGGAGGAGATTTACCGACTCGCCGGCTCGATCACTCCGGACGATGAGGCCGGCGACTTCGCGCAGGGGATGATGGACCTCGGCGCCACGATCTGTACCCCGCGCTCCCCCGATTGCGGCCGCTGCCCGCTTGCCTCGCGGTGCGCCGCTCGAGCCAAAGGCGATCCCCGGGCCTATCCGCGCAAGGCCGCCAGGGCGCCCAAGCCGAGGCGGGAGGGAATCGCCTATTGGCTTGAGCATGACGGCCACGTCCTCCTCGTCCGGCGCCCCGCCAAGGGCCTGCTCGGCGGCATGCTCGCGCTGCCGACCGACGGCGAGGGCGCGCCCGCCGAGGCGCAGTGGCTCGAGGCGGGGAGCGTCGACCATGTCTTCACCCATTTCGCCCTCAACATGAAGCTGCTCTGCGCCGACGCTCGGGAGAGGCCGAGCGGGACCTGGTGGCCGATCGAGCGGATCGGCGAGGCGGGATTGCCGACGCTGTTCGCCAAGCTCGCCCGACGCGGCGCCGAATGGCGGGCGGCGGCATGAAGACGGGCTTCACCGGCGCCGGCCTCGACCGGGCCGACCATCTCCGGCTCGACGAAGCCCGGCTGGCGGAGCTTGCGGCGAGCTTCGAGGCCCGGATCCTGCGGCTCGGCGGCCTCGACCCGGAGCTGGACGAGGACGGCCGCCTCGGCTGGGATCCGATGGCCGGGGCGGAGGAGCGCATCTTCCTCGGCCTGCGCGACGGCATGCCCTTGTTCGCACCGTTGATCCGAGCCGAGCCGGGGCAACGGGCCTGGTCGGTCTTCGCCCTGCTCGACCGGATGGCGGCGGAGGACAGCGCCGTCTGGGGCACCGCCCGAAGCCTGATCGAGTGGCACAACCGTCACCTTTTCTGCGGCGCCTGCGGAAGTTCGACAAAGGTCTTCCGCGGCGGTTGGGGCCGGCGCTGCGCGGGTTGCGGCCTCGAGCATTTCCCGCGCGTCGACCCCGTCGTGATCATGATCGCCGAGCATGAGGGCCGGGCCCTGCTCGGCCGCCAGCCGCAATATCCGGCCGGCCGCTATTCGGCCCTCGCCGGCTTCGTCGAGCCCGGCGAATCGATCGAGGAGGCGGTGGCGCGCGAGCTCGGCGAGGAAGCGGGAATCGCGGTGAGCGACGTCCGCTACGTCGCCAGCCAGCCCTGGCCCTTCCCCGGTCAGCTGATGATCGCCTGCACCGCGACCGCGGCGGGGGACGAGATCCGGCTCGACACAAACGAGCTGGAGGATGCGATCTGGGTGGATCGGGAGGGGGTGAGGGCCGCGCTGGCGGGAGTCCCAGGGGCGCCCTTCGTAGGCCCGCCGCACTTCGCCATCGCGCATACTTTGCTGAGGCATTGGGCCGCCTGATCCGCCCTGCCGCGAAGCGGCGGGGAGGGGGACCATCTCCGATGGGAGGACGCTCCGTCTTGCCCCGTCTCCCTCCCCCGCCTAAAGGGGCTCGCGAATTATCTCATCCCGCGGGCGTCCGCGGGTCGCCCTGGAGGTCTTTGAAGGCATGGACAACCGCTCCAACACGATAGCGGGCTGGGTGCTCGGCGCCGGCATCGTCGCGCTCGGCGCCTCGATCGTCTCCGGCGAAATGTTCCATCAGGAGCGGCCCGAGAAGATGGGCTATCCGATCGAGGGCGTCGTCATAAAGGGCGAAGGCGGAGCGGAGGCCGAGACTCCGATCGCCAACCTTCTCGCCGCCGCCGACGTTGCCAAGGGCGAGGGCCAGTTCAAGAAGTGCACCGGCTGCCACACGATCAACCAGGGCGGCGCCAACGGCATCGGGCCGAATTTGTGGGGCGTGTTCGGAAGCGACATCGGCAAGCATGCGGCCGGCTTCCCTTATTCGCCCGCTCTCGCCGGCAAGGGCGGAAAGTGGGATTGGGAGGCGATGAACCAGTGGATCAAGTCGCCGCGCGACTTCGTTCCGGGGACCAAGATGGCCTTCGCCGGCATTTCCAAGGCCGAGGATCGGGCCGATCTCCTCGCCTATGTCAACGCGCAGGGCGGCAACCTGCCGCTGCCGACGCCCCAGGCGGCGCCGGCGGCACCGGCCGGCGACCCCAAGGCCGCCGCCGAGCAAGCGGACCAGCCCGCCGGCGGCAAGGCCGAGGACGAGCCCGTGCTGAACGAGCAGCAGGCCGGCCCGAGCCGGATCGGCGGCGACGCCGCGCCCTCGGTCGCGGGCCGGGCGGGGCAGGAAAAGCGATAGGGTCTACGGGAATGGCCGGAAGCAAGGCGCCCACTCCCGAAGCCTATCTCGACGAGCTGCCGACGGAACGCGCCGCCTTGGTGTCCCGCCTGCGCGACCTGGTCAACGCCAATCTCCCCGACGGCTATGTCGAGCGGATGAGCTGGGGGATGATCAGCTGGGAGGTCCCCACCGAGCGTTACCCCGATACCTATAACGGCCAGCCGCTCGTCTATGCGGGCCTCGCCGCGCAGAAGAACTACACCGCCCTCTATCTCAACTGCGTCTACGCTTCCGAGGAGCGGACCGAGCGGCTGAAGGCCCGATGGGCGTCGGCGGGAAGGAAGCTCGACATGGGCAAGAGCTGCCTTCGCTTCAAGCGGGCGGAGGACGTCGCCGAGGAGGTTCTGGCCGAGACGATCCGCTCGATCCCGGTCGACCGCTTCATCGCGGAACATGAGGCCGGGCGGGCGCGCTGACCCCGTCATGCCGGCCCTCTGAGCCGCCAGGGCGGGCGGCTTTGATTGCGCGGGAATTGCGGGGAATTGCGGGGACACAATACCTATATGGTTGGGTGAACCGAATTGCGAAACAGCACTCGGCTCGTCCGTGAATTAGGTATTGTGTCCCCGCATTAACGCCCGTGAATTAGGTATTGTGTCCCCGCATTAACGCGGCTTCGCCGGGGCGGGAGGTGCGAGGACCTTCAGTCGCCGGCGAACTCCGTGAGATCGACCGCCGCGACGCTGGCGGCGATGTCGGGGTGGAGCCGGTCGAGCGCCCTCGCGGCTTTCTTCAGGTCCGAGCGGAGATAATCCTTCAGCCAGGGCGCGGCTTCCATCGGGTCGCGTGCCGCCAGCCTCTGGAAGATCGCGGTGGCGGTGACCAGAGCGCCCTCGCTGAGATAGCCCTGGGTGCGCGACGACCAGCCCATCTCGCCGGCGCTCTGGAACTGGCCGAAACTGCGCGCGCTGTTGGCGAGGAAGATGCCGAAGCCGAGATAGACGGCGGTGAGATCGGTATGGAGCTCGTGCAATTCCCAACCGCCCGGCGGGGCGGTTTGGGCGGTGCTCATCAGATAATGGCCGAGCTCATGGGCGAAAGTCGCGATCAGCGCACCGGTGTCGTCGGCAAGCGACGGATTATAGGTGACCACCACTTTCTGCCCGCCGTCGCCGTCGTCGAGGGTGAAGGTCCCGCACGGCGGACTTGCCCCTTCGTGGCGCAGGAGCAGGCCGGCTCCGACATGCGCCGGACGCTCGCCGGCCCCGGCGCGAAGCTCGCACGGCCAGTCGGCCAGGCCCGCCGCGGCCTTCACCGCGGTGAACAGGTCTTCGACCCGGCCCGCGCCCTTGCGGGGCGAGGGCGGAAAATATTGGGCGGTCGGAAGCACCAGCGGCGCCTCGCCCGCCGCCCCGAATTCCGAGCCGAGCCATTTGAAGGTGGCGAGCTGCCATTCGAGCTCGTCGGCGTCGATGGGGAGCTTCGGCGCGAACAGCGACAGCATGTTCAGGCGCAGGCGACCGGTTCGTCCCGGGCGGCGTAATGATCGCAGACGTGCTTCCACGCTTCCTCCGCCGTGTCGACGAAGGTGAACAGCTTGAGATCGTCGGGCGCGATCACGCCCTCCTCGACCAGGGCGCCGAAATCGATCACCCGCTCCCAGAATTCGCGGCCGAAGAAGAGGATCGGAAGCGGCTTGACCTTGCCGGTCTGGACGAGGGTGAGCAATTCGAACGCCTCGTCGAACGTTCCGAAGCCGCCGGGGAAGACCGCCACCGCCCGCGCTCGGAGCAGGAAGTGCATCTTCCTAAGCGCGAAATAGTGGAACTGGAAGCTGAGCGACGGAGTGACGTAGGGATTGGGCATCTGCTCGTGCATCAGGACGATGTTGAGCCCGACCGATTCGGCGCCTTCATCCCGGGCGCCGCGATTCGCCGCCTCCATGATCGAGGGCCCGCCGCCCGAGCAGACGACGAAATGCCTCCAGCCCTTGTCGTCCGGGTCGCAGCGGCTGGCGAGCCGGGCGAGCTGCCGCGCTTCCTCGTAATATTTGCCCTTGGCCTTGAGCCGCTCGGCGATTTGGCGCTGCTCGTCGGTCGCCGCGGCGGCGATCAGTGCGTCGACCTTGGCCGGCTCGGGAATCCGCGCGGAGCCGTAGAAGACGAAGGTCGAGCCGATCCTGGCCTCGTCGAGCAGTAGCTCGGGCTTCAGCAACTCGAGCTGAAAGCGGACCGGGCGCAGATCCTCGCGGAGGAGGAAGTCCATGTCCTGGAAGGCGAGACGATAGGCGTCGTGCTCGGTCTGGGCCGACGGAGTCGGCTGGTTGGCGGTCTCGGCTTCCTGGCGCGCGTCCTGGAAGACTCTCTTGGTCGGTACGGGATCTGTCATGCCGGCTCGTTTAGCGACAATAGGGCCCCTGTCCCATGTCGAAATGAAGATGGTCGCGATGGAAGACGTCGGAATCGGGGCCGAGCACGATCCCGAAGCGCCGGCAGCCGGCGGCGTGGAGGGCGCGAAGGAATCGCCGGACGTTCTCGTCGCGGCCGTTCCAGCCGGCGAGAATCGTGATTCGGCGGCCGTCGGCGAGGACGAAGGCGCCGATATCCACCGCATTGGCCCGGCCATGCTCGCTGAGCCGGGCGCCGGGCCGGCTGTTGACCGGCCGGCAGCTGTAGGTGCCGAAGCTCTCGACCTTGACGACCGGGCTTTTGAGCCAGGCCCTGGCCGCGGGCTGCATCGCCTCGCGCGCCCAGCGGGCGAACTGCCGCGCCAGCGGGCAGGTCATGGCGCCGAGATTGGTGACCGGCGTGCCGATGTCGAGAAGCTGGACGGCGCCCAGCGCGCTGCAGCCGCCGCTGAAGGTTCGGTCGGGGAGGGCCTTGAAGCGAACGCCGTCGGCGCGGAGACCGGCCTGGCATTGGAGGGTTGCCCGCGCCGGTGCGGGCCGGTCCCTTGCGGCAGGCTCGGGCCGGCGGTCGCTGGACGGGATGCAGGCCGCCAGAAGCAAGGTCATCAAGAACGCCCAGCGCATTCCGGAAGGCTTAGGCGATTGACCCCCATCCGTCATGCTGAACTTGTTTCAGCATCCAGCGACGAACCGCCTCGCGGGTGCAGGACTGGACCCTGAAACGAGTTCAGGGTGACGGGGAGGGAAAACCGGCGGCGAAGGCACCGCTCCCCGCGTTTCGGTTGACAGCACCGCCCCCGCCCCTAAACCCCGCCACGGGCCACGCCGTCCCAACGCGGCGCGTGCTCTCTGTGAGGAGAGTTGAAAGTGACGATTGCCAAGCCAGAGGTGCGCCCCGAGCGCCCCTTTTTTTCCTCCGGGCCCTGCGCGAAGCCGCCGGGCTGGGGTCCCGAACATCTCGCTTTGGGCTCGCTCGGGCGGTCGCACCGATCGAAGCTCGGCAAGGCTCGGCTCGGCCATGCCATCGACCTGACCCGGCGGGTGCTCCGGGTGCCGGCGAGCCATCGGATCGGGATCGTCCCCGCCTCCGACACCGGCGCCGTCGAGATGGCCTTGTGGTCGATGCTGGGCGCCCGCCCCGTCACGCTGCTCGCCTGGGAAAGCTTCGGCGAGGGATGGGTGACCGACGTCGTCAAGCAGCTCAAGCTCGACGCGAGAGTGATCAAGGCGGATTATGGCGAGTTGCCGGACCTCGCCGACGTCGACCCGGGACACGACGTCGTGTTCACCTGGAACGGCACCACCTCCGGAGTCAGAGTTCCCGACGGCGACTGGATCAGCGACGCCCGCGAAGGCCTGACCATCGCCGACGCGACGTCCGCGGCCTTCGCCCAACCCCTCCCCTGGGACAAGATCGACGCCGCCACCTTCAGCTGGCAAAAGGCGCTGGGCGGCGAGGGCGGCCACGGCATGCTGGTCCTCGGCCCCCGAGCGGTCGAGCGGCTGGAGAGCTATTCGCCGCCCTGGCCGCTGCCCAAGATCTTCCGGCTCACGAAAGGCGGCAAGCTGATCGAGGGCATCTTCCAGGGGGAGACGATCAACACGCCCTCGATGCTGGCGGTCGAGGATTATATCTTCGCTCTGGAATGGGCGATCGGGGCCGGCGGCCTTCCGGGCCTGATCGCCCGGTCCGAGGCCAATGCCTCGGCGGTCGATGCCTGGGTCGAGCGGACCGAATGGGTCGAGCATCTCGCCCGGGTGCCTGAGACCCGGTCGAATACCAGCGTCTGCCTCAAGTTCGCCGAAGCCGGCGACCCGGAGGCGCAGTCGGCCTTGACCAAGAAGATGGCCGGGCTGCTCGAAGCGGAAGGGGTCGGCTACGACCTCGCCAGCTACCGCGATGCGCCGCCGGGGCTCCGGCTCTGGTGCGGAGCGACGGTCGACACCGACGATCTCGAAACGCTCTTTCCCTGGCTCGACTGGGCCTTTCACGAGGCGAGCGCCTAGCCGCGTCGTCCCAGCAAAGGCTGGGACCCCAGCGGGTGAAAAGCGCCTGCCTTTCACCCGCTGGGATGCCAGCCTTGGCTGGCATGACGGAAGTTGCCTTTCACCCCATGGGGCCCCAGCCTTCGCTGGGGCGACGGAGTTTTCCAAATGCCCAGAGTACTGATTTCCGATTCCATGGACCCCAAGGCTGCGGAGATCTTCCGCGCCAAGGGGGTCGAGGTCGACGAGAAACCCGGCCTTTCCAAGGACGAGCTCAAGGCGATCATCGGCGGCTATGACGGCCTAGCCATCCGCTCGGCGACCAAGGTCACCGGGGACCTGCTCGAGGCGGCGACCCGGCTCAAGGTGATCGGCCGGGCCGGGATTGGGGTCGACAATGTCGACATCCCCGCCGCTACCGCCCGCGGAATCGTCGTCATGAACACGCCGTTCGGCAATTCGATCACCACCGCCGAGCATGCCATCGCCCTGATGTTCGCCCTGGCGCGCGACCTGCCCGCCGCCGATTCCTCCACCCAGGCCGGCAAATGGGAGAAGAACCGCTTCATGGGCGTGGAGCTGACCAGCAAGACCCTGGGACTGATCGGCGCCGGCAATATCGGCTCGATCGTGGCCGACCGGGCGCTCGGCCTCAGGATGAAGGTCGTCGCCTACGATCCCTTCCTGACGCCCGAGCGGGCGCTCGACCTGGGCGTCGAGAAAGCCGAGCTCGACGAGCTTCTCGCCCGGGCGGACTTCATCACCCTCCACACGCCGCTGACCGAGCAGACCCGGAACATCCTGTCGCGCGAGAATATCGCCAAGACCAAGAAAGGCGTTCGGATCGTCAATTGCGCCCGCGGCGGGCTGATCGACGAAGTGGCGCTCAAGGAAGCCCTGGACTCCGGCCAGGTCGCCGGCGCCGCGCTCGACGTGTTCGTCGAGGAGCCGGCCAAGGCGAGCCCCCTGTTCGGAACGCCGGGCCTCGTCGCCACCCCGCATCTCGGCGCCTCGACGACCGAGGCGCAGGTCAACGTCGCGATCCAGGTGGCCGAGCAGATGGCGGAATATCTGGTTCGGGGCGGGGTCACCAACGCGCTCAACATGCCCTCGCTCTCGGCCGAGGAGGCGCCTCGGCTGAAGCCCTACATGGCGCTGGCCGAGAAGCTCGGATCGCTGGTCGGGCAGCTTTCGAACGGGCCCCTCGCCGGGCTCTCGATCGAGGCGGAGGGCGCCGCCGCCGAGCTCAACATGAAGCCGATCACGGGCGCCGTCCTCGCCGGCTTCATGCGGATCCACTCGGACACGGTGAACATGGTCAACGCGCCCTTCCTGGCCAAGGAGCGCGGACTCGACGTCCGCGAGATCCGCCACGATCGCGAGACCGACTACCACACCTTGCTGAGGGTGTCGGCGATGACGTCGGCGGGCGACCGGCCGGTCGTGGGCACCCTGTTCGCCAACTCCGCTCCGCGCCTCGTCGAGATTTTCGGGATCCGGGTCGAGGCGGAACTCGAGGGCGAGATGATCTACATCGTCAACGAGGACACGCCGGGCTTCATCGGCCGGCTCGGAACCCTGCTCGGCGAGGAAGGAGTCAACATCGGCACCTTCAGCCTCGGCCGCCGCGAGGCGGGCGGGGAGGCGGTCGCTTTGGTGTCGGTCGACGGCCATATCGGGCCGGATCTGGTCCAGCGCCTGCAGGCGCTTCCGGGCGTGAAGACGGTGAAGCCGTTGCGGTTCTAACTTGCCTCCCCATGCGCAGCATGGGGAGGGGGACCAGGCTTTGCCTGGTGGAGGGGTAAAATGCCCAGACCTGTTCCAGCTACCCCTCCACCACCTTCGGTGGTCCCCCTCCCCATCGCTTCGCGATGGGGAGGCAAGGGGCGGCTGGACCTTGCCCCTCCCTCTCCCTAGAGCCTCCCCGTCATCAGCAGGAGCATCGCGTGGCCAACGTCACCGTCATCGGAGTCCAGTGGGGCGACGAGGGGAAGGGCAAGATCGTCGACTGGCTGGCGAGCCGGGCCGACGTGGTCGCCCGCTTCCAGGGCGGACACAATGCCGGCCACACCCTGGTCGTCGGCGACCAGACCTACAAGCTGTCGCTTCTGCCTTCGGGAATCGTTCGAGGCACCCTCTCCGTCATCGGCAACGGAGTCGTTCTCGATCCCTGGGCGTTCAGGGCCGAGGTCGGGCGGCTGGGTGAGCAAGGCGTCGAAGTGACTCCCGAGACCCTCCAGGTCGCCGATACCTGCCCGCTCATCCTCCCCTTCCACCGCGACCTCGACGCGCTTCGCGAGGACGCTTCGGGCCAGGGCAAGATCGGAACGACGAGGCGCGGCATCGGCCCGGCCTATGAGGACAAGGTCGGCCGACGCGCCATCCGGGTCTGCGACCTCGCCCATCTCGGCCATCTCGGCCCGCAGATCGACCGGCTCTGCGCCCATCACGACGCCCTTCGGGCGGGCTTCGGCGAGCCTCCGATCGACCGGGTCCGGCTCGAGCGCGACCTGGGCGAGATCGCCGAGTTCGTCCTGCGCTTCGCCAAGCCGACCTGGATAACGCTCAACGAAGCCAAGGCGCGGGGCAAGAGGATCCTGTTCGAGGGCGCGCAGGGGGTGCTTCTCGACGTCGACCACGGCACCTATCCGTTCGTCACTTCGTCCAACACGATCGCCGGCACGGCGGCGGGGGGAAGCGGGATCGGACCGGGAGCCGCCGGCTTCGTGCTCGGGATCGTCAAAGCCTATACCACCCGGGTCGGCGCCGGCCCCTTCCCGACCGAGCTCGATGACGAGACCGGCCAGCGGCTCGGCGAGCGGGGCCGCGAGTTCGGCACCGTCACCGGCCGCAAGCGCCGCTGCGGTTGGTTCGACGCGGTGCTGGTGCGCCAGGCCTGCGCCGTCGGCGGGGTGACCGGAGTGGCGCTGACCAAGCTCGACGTGCTCGACGGTTTCGAGGAGCTTCGGATCTGCACGGGCTATCGGCTGCGCGGCCGGGCGCTGGACCATCTCCCGGCCCATGCCGCCGATCAGGATTCGGTCGAGCCGGTCTACGAGACGATCCCCGGCTGGGCGGAATCGACCGCTGGCGCCCGCAGCTGGGCGGAGCTTCCGGCGCAGGCGATCAAATATATCAAGCGGATCGAGGAATTGTGCCGGATCCAGGTGGCCCTGGTTTCGACCAGCCCCGAGCGGGAGGACACGATATTGGTTCGAGACCCGTTCGCGGATTGAATTGCCGCCATCTTCCCCGTCATGCTGAACTTGTTTCAGCATCCAGCGACGAGCCGCCTCTGGGTTGGAGACCTGGACCCTGAAACAAGTTCAGGGTGACGGGTATGGATGGCACGAAGGCCGCGCCCTCTTCCCCTCCGCTCCGCCCACGCCTATCGCCTCGCCATGGCCAACATTCTCGTTACCGGAACCAGCCGGGGCATCGGCAAGGCGATCGCCGCCGCGCTCTCCTCCCATAATGTCGTCGGCCACTCCAGCCGGGGCGGCGACGGCAGGGTCGCCGCCGACCTTTCCGAGCCGGGCGCGGCCGGGCGGCTGTGGGACGAGGCGCTGGAGCGGCTCGGCGGCCGGATCGACGCGCTCGTCAACAATGCCGGTGTCTTCGAGGCCGCTCCGATCGACCTGCCGGCGGAGGAATGGACCGGGCGGTGGGAACGAACGATGAAGGTCAACCTGACCGCGTCGGCCGAGCTGTGCCGCCTCGCCGTCCTCCATTTCCGCGAGGCGGGGGGCGGGAGGATCGTCAACGTCGCCAGCCGAGCCGCCTATCGCGGCGACAGCCCGCAGCATTGGCATTATGCGGCCTCCAAGGGCGGAATGATCGCGATGACCAAGTCGATCGCGCGCGGCTATGCGGCCGACGGCGTCCTCGCCTTCGCCGTCTGCCCGGGCTTCACCGCCTCGGAGATGGTCGAGGATTATCTGGCGAGCCGCGGCGGCCAGAAGATCGTCGCCGACATCCCGCTGGGCCGGGTCGCGAGTTCAGACGAGGTCGCGGAGACGGTGCGCTGGCTGGCGGTGGACGCTCCGGCTTCGGCCACGGGCGCGGTGATCGACGTCAACGGGGCCAGCTATGTCCGTTAAATCCTCCCCGAGCTTGCTTGGGGAGGGGGACCACACGAAGTGCGGTGGAGGGGTAGCTGGCACAGGCCTGCGCCCATTACCCCTCCACCCCGCTACGCGGGGTCCCCCTCCCCATCTGCGATGGGGAGGATATTCATGACCGACAGCTGGAAGGTCACCCTCCCCTGCACCAAGGCCGAGGCGGAGGCGCTGAAGGACGACATCTCGCCGCTCGCCTGGCTCGATTTTCCGCCGGTGCTGATGACCAGCGAGGAGGACGGATCGAGGCCCGACGAATGGCGGCTCGACGCTTATTTCGATTCCGAGCCGAATTCGGAGATGCTGGAGCTTCTCGCCGCCCTGGCGCCGAGCGCGGCGGGCGCCCTGCCGGCGGTCGAGAAGGTCGAGGACCGCGACTGGGTGACGCTGAGCCAGCAGGGGCTCGAGCCGATCCGGGCCGGGCGCTTCTTCGTCCATACACCGGCCCATCGGGGCGCCGCTCCGCCGGAGCTGATCGCCCTCGAGATCGACGCCGGCCGAGCCTTCGGCACCGGCCAGCACGAGACGACCAGCGGCTGCCTCGTCGCGCTCAGCCGTCTGAAGGCGGGCGGAGCCGCGGTCGCGGATCTGGTCGATCTCGGCACCGGCACCGGCCTCCTCGCTTTCGCCGCCCTGAAGCTGTGGCCGGCGGCCCGGGCGGCCGCGTCAGACAACGATCCGGTGGCGATCGAGGTGAGCCAGGAGAATGCGGCGATCAACGCGGTGAAGGTCGGGCGAGCGCGGGGCCGGCTCGAGCTGGTCGTTGCCGAGGGGATGGAGCATGTCCGGCTGCAGGCGCGGGCGCCCTTCGATCTCGTCATCGCCAACATATTGGCGGGACCGCTGATCGAGCTCGCGCCCTCGGTCGCCAGGGGAATTGCCCCCGGGGGACGGCTCATCCTCGCCGGGCTTCTCGAGCACCAGGCGCCGGCGGTGGCCGCCGCCTATCGCCGCCAGGGAATGATGCTGACCGGGCGTGTCGAGCGCGGCGAATGGCCGACCTTGGTGATGCGCAAGCGGCGGGCGCCGGCGGTTCGGAAGCGGCGGGGCGGGTAGGCCCCCACCGTCATCCTGAACTTGTTTCAGGATTCAGGGTTGAGCCGTCTCGCGGGTGGAGAGCTGGACCCTGAAACAAGTTCAAGGTGACGAAGGGACGACGGATTATCCCGCCGCCTTCACCAGCGCGTTCCACTTCTCCTCGTCGATCGTCTCGACGCCCAGCTCCGCCGCTTTCTTGAGCTTGGAGCCCGCGCCGGGGCCGTAGACGACGAGGTCGGTCCTGGCCGAGACCGAGCCCGCCACCTTGGCGCCCAGCTTCTCGGCCTGGGCCTTGGCCTCGTCGCGCGAGAGGGTCTCGAGGCTTCCGGTGAAGACCAGGGTCTTGCCGGAGACCGGCGAGGCCTTGGTTTCCCAAATCACGTCCGCCGGCCGGACCCCGGCCTCTCGCAGATCGTCGAGGACCTCGCGATTATGCGCCTCCTCGAAGAAATCGAGCAGGGCATTGGCCACTTCCGGGCCGATATTGGGGGTCTCGACCGCTTCGACCACCGCCTTGTCGCGGCGCTGGAGGAACTTGCGCTCCTCCTCGCCCTCGATCGGATCGATCTCGCGGCGGACCTTCAGGGCGGCTTCGATCATCGCCCGCAGATCGCTCCAGCTTCGATAGCGGCGCGCGAGGTCGCGGGCCGTCACCTCGCCGACATGGCGGATGCCGAGCCCGTAGAGGAAGCGGTCGAGCGGCGGCTCGCGCTTGGCGTGGATCGCGGCGATCAGATTGGCGGCGGAAATCTCCGCCCAGCGCTCGCGGGCCAGCAATTTCTCTTTGGTCAGCCGGAAGATATCGGCCGGCGACTGGAGCAGGCCGTCGCGGAAGAAATTCTCGATATGGGTGATCCCGAGCCCCTCTATGTCGAGGGCGTGGCGGGACACGAAATGGCGGAGCCGCTCGACCCGCTGGACCGGACAGACGAGGCCGCCGGTGCAGCGGACGTCGACCTCGCCTTCCTCGCGCACCGCGTCGGACCCGCATTCGGGACAGGCGGTCGGAAAGACGAAGGCGGGCCGGTCTTCTTCGGGCGTGAGATTCTCAAGGACCTGGGGGATGACGTCGCCGGCGCGCTGGATTCGGACCCGGTCGCCGACCCGCACTCCCAGCCGCTCGATCTCGTCCTTGTTGTGCAGAGTCGCGTTGGTGACCGTCACTCCGCCGACGCTGACCGGCCTGAGGCGCGCCACCGGAGTGAGCTTGCCGGTGCGGCCGACCTGGATGTCGATCGCCTCGAGCAGGGTTTCGGCCTTCTCGGCCGGGAATTTATGGGCGAGCGCCCAGCGCGGCGCCCGCGCCACCTGGCCGAGGCGGCGCTGCCAGTCGAGCCGGTCGACCTTGTAGACGACCCCGTCGATGTCGAAGGCGAGGTCCGCGCGCTTCGCCTCGATCGTCCGGTAATGGGCGAGCAAGGCGTCGAGATCGGCGCAGCGTTCGAGATGGTCGGCGATCGGAAGCCCCCAGGCCTTTATCGCCCGCATCACGCCGAGCTGGGTCTCGGCGGGAAGAGCGGACACCTCGCCCCAGCCATGAGCGTAGAAGCGAAGCGGCCGCGAGGCGGTCACCGAAGCGTCCTTCTGGCGGAGCGAGCCGGCGGCGGCGTTGCGCGGATTGGCGAATTGGCGCGCCCTGGCCGGGTCCTCCGCCTCGGCGAGCAGGCGGGCGTTCAGCGCCGCGAAGTCCGCCTTCGACATATAGACCTCGCCCCGGACCTCGAAGATTTCGGGCGCGTCGCCGTTCAGCCGCCTCGGAATGTCGGCGATGGTCCGGACATTTTCGGTCACCACTTCGCCGGTGGTGCCGTCGCCGCGGGTGGCGGCGAGGACCAGCTCGCCTTTCTCGTAGCGGAGCGAGCAGGAGAGCCCGTCGATCTTGGGCTCGGCGGTGAGAGCGACCTCCTCGTCCGGGGCGAGGCTGAGGAAGCGCCGCACCCGGCCGATGAAATCCGCCACCTCGTCGTCGGCGAAGGCGTTCTCGAGGCTGAGCATCGGCAGCGCGTGCCGGACCTTGGAGAGATGCGCGGCGGGGGCGGCGCCGACTTGGCGCGAGGGGCTGTCCTCTCGGATCAGGTTGGGGAATTGCCGCTCCAGCTCGGAATTGCGGCGGACGAGGGCATCGTAATCGGCATCGGAAATCTCCGGCGCGTCGTCGCTATGGTAGAGCCGGTTATGGCGCGCGATCTCGGCGGCGAGATGCTCCAGCTCGGCGGCGGCCTGGGTTTCGGTCATGGCGCGAGGGCTAAAGCGCGAGACCGGATGTGGCAACATCGTGCCGCACGTCGCCGAGAGGTGGCCTCTCAGGGGGCGGGCCGAGGGATCCAGATCGTGCAAGAAAGCCCCGTCTTCGCGGGGGAGCCATCGGCCAGCCGGATGCGCTTGAAGCATCCGCCGAGCGGGAAGTAGCGCCCCGACCAGTGCCCCTCCGCACCGACGTCCAGCTCATCGTCCCCGATCCTCGCCTTCTTGAGAAAGGCCCAAAGCTGCTGAGCGGTCTCGCCCGAGCAGATATATTTGTGACTATCGTCCGTATCGCTGACGTCGCCCGTCTTGATCGCATCCAAAAGGCACGCCTCGATCAGACCCGGTGTGCGCTCCGGGAATGCCGCCGATGCCGGGTCAGCCAGAGCCATGGACGCGATCAAGAGCAACATGATAACTTCCTATTCCTAAATCGAGAGGGAGGCCGCCGCCCCTCATGCCGCCTCCAACAATCGAACCGCCTGCGCCCTCGCCTCATCGGTGACCTCCGCCCCCGACAGCATCCGGGCGATCTCCTCCCGTCGCCGCCCCTCGTCGAGCGTCTGGACGCTGGTGCGGGTGACCAGGCCTTCGTGGCTCTTCTCGATGAGGAGGTGGCGGGCGCCTCGGGCGGCGACCTGCGGGCTGTGGGTGACGACGAGGAGCTGGGCGCCCTCGGCGAGGCGGTGGAGGCGTTCGCCGACCGCGCTGGCGACGGCGCCGCCGACGCCGCGGTCGATCTCGTCGAAAATCATGGTTCGGGCGTCGCCGCGCTCGGCCAAAGCGACCTTGAGAGCGAGGATGAATCGGGACAGCTCGCCGCCGCTGGCGATCTTGGTCAGTGGCGCGAAGGGCGCGCCCGGGTTGGTCGAGACTTCGAATTCCACGCGGTCGCGGCCGCGCGCCGCCCATTGCGTTTCGGCGAGCGGCTCGATCAGCGTTCGGAAGCGGGCGGAGTCGAGCTTCAGGGGTGCGAGCTCTCGCTCCACGGCCGTGTCGAGGCGGGCGGCGGCGGCGGTCCGCAGCCCGGTCAGCCGCTCGGCCTCGGCCAGATAGGCGGCGCGGCTGTCGCGGACCCGTGCCTCCAAGGCCGCCAGGCTCTTTTCGCCGGCCTCGAGCGAGTCGAGCTTGGCCGACAGCTCCAAGGCGAGCGCCGGGAGCGCGTCCGGATCGACCCGGTGCTTGCGGGCGACGGCTCGGATCTCGAACAGGCGGGTCTCCGCTTCGTCGAGCCGGGCCGGATCGAAGGCCAGAGCGGCCGAGGCGGCTTCGAGCCGGTCTTCCGCCTCGGACGCCTCGACCAGCGCCCGGTCGAGCGCTTCGAGCGCTTCGGCCAGCCGGTCATGCTCGCCGGCGATCCGTTCGAGGCGGCGCGCCGCCTGGCGGCACAGCGACAAGCCCCCTTCGGATCCGTCGAGCAGCTGGCCGATGGCGGCGATATCCTCGGCGAGCCTGGCCCCCTTCTGCATGTCGGCCCGAAGCCCGGCCAAAGCGGCTTCCTCGCCCGGCCCGGCGGCAAGCTGCTTCAGCTCGGCGGCGGCATGGTCGAGCCATTCGCGGTCGCGGGCGGCGGTTTCGAGATCGTCCCGCGCCTTGGCCAGCGCCGCCTCCGCCTCGGCCCAGGCACGATAGGCGCGCTCCGCCGAGCCGCTGTCGATCCGGCCGAAGGCGTCGAGCAGGGCGCGGTGACCGCGGGGATTGAGAAGGCCGCGATCGTCGTGCTGGCCGTGTATCTCGACCAGGACCGAACCCAGTTCCCGGATCAGGGCGACCGATGCCGACTGATCGTTGACGAGGGCCCGGCTGCCGCCGTCGGCCCGGACGATTCGGCGAACGACGAGCGGCTCGCCCGGTTCGCCCGCAAGGCCGTTGTCGCTGAGCAGGGCGTGGGCGGGATGTTGGGACGGGAGATCGAAGCCGACGGTGACCACGGCCTGGGCCTGGCCCTGACGGACGAGGCCGCTGTCGGCGCGGGCGCCGAGCGCAAGGCCGAGCGCGTCGAGCAGGATCGACTTGCCGGCGCCGGTCTCGCCGGTGAGAACGCCGAGGCCGGGACCGAATTCGAGGTCGAGGCTCTCGATCAGGACGACGTCGCGGATGGAGAGGCTGGTGAGCATGACGCGCCCTTCAGCGCGTCACCCCGGCGCAGGCCGGGGTCCCAGGTCGCCGGCAGAGATTTTCCGTCCTGGGATCCCGGCCTTCGCCGGGATGACGGACCTTGGTCATGCCGCCGGCGTCGCCGACGCCGGCGCGTGCCTCTGCACCAGCGAATAAGCGCGCTGGTACCATTTGGTGTTCGGATAATTGGCGCCCAGCACCGAGGCCGACCGGCGCGCTTCGGCCGGGATCCCGAGGGCGAGATAGGATTCGGTGAGGCGCATCAGCGCTTCGGGTGTGTGGCTGGTCGTCTGATATTGGTCGACGACGGTGCGGAACCGCATCACCGAGGCGAGCCATTGCGCGCGGCGCTGGTAGAAGCGGCCGATCTCCATTTCCTTGCCGGCGAGATGGTCGCGGACGAGATCGATCTTGAGCCGGGCGTCGGCGGCGTAGCGCGTGTCCGGATAACGGCGGACGAGCTCGCCGAGCGCGTCGAGCGCCTGCCGGGTGGTGCTCTGGTCGCGGGTGACGTCCGTGATCTGCTCGTAATAGCTCAATGAGATCAGGTAATAAGCGTAAGGCGCGTCGCGGTTGCCGGGATGGATGGAAAGGAAGCGGCGGGAGGATTCGACCGACTTGGTATAATCCCTCGCCGCATAATAGCTGAACGCGCTCATCAGCTGGGCCCGGCGCGCCCAGACCGAATAGGGATGCTGACGCTCGACCTCGTCGAAAATCTGGCCGGCCGCCGCATAATCGCGCTGGTCGAGACGCCTTTTGGCGAGGTTGTAGAGGGTGTTGACGTCGCGGGCGACATATTGGGTGTCGGCCCTCGTCTTCTTGCCCCCGCTGGCGCAGCCGGCGAGGGGAAGGACGAGGCACGCCATGACGGCGGCGACGGTGAAGCGGGCATGGTTATGCAGCATGGAGGGCTTCTTAGCGGAGGGTTGAGACGAGGCCAAGCGCGGACTGGAGAGAGGCTGGAGTGACGGTCGCCGGTGACTGTCGCTCGCCTCGATAGTGGCTTTCCCAGATGAACGGCGGTTTAATGTCTCGCCTGTAAAGGGACGGCGATGCTGCGCGTTCTGACTCTCTCGACCCTTTATCCCGACACGGACCGGCCGTCCTTCGGCCTCTTCGTCGAGCGGCAGACCCTGGCGCTGGCGGCTCGGGACGGGCTCGAGGTGGAGGTCGTGGCGGCCGTCGGCCTGCCGGTCTGGCCGCTGACGCTCCATCCGCATTACCGGGCACGGACGCGGCGGCCCGAGAAGGAGCGCCGGCAAGGGCTTCCGGTCCACCGGCCGGGCTTTCGGATCTGGCCGGGGCTGAGCGGGGCCGGCGCCGCCCGGTCGCTTGCGGCGGCGGCGCTTCCGCTCGCTCGAGCGCTGCGCTGCGACGTGATCGATGCCGAATTCTTCTGGCCGGACGGGGTAGCGGCGATGCATCTCGCCAAGGCCCTCGGCCTACCCTTCTCGATCAAGGCGCGCGGCAGCGATATCCACTATTGGGGCCGGCGGCCGGCGGTCGCGGCGCAGATGCTGCAAGCGGCCCGACGGGCGGGCGGACTGCTCGCGGTGAGCGCGGCGTTGAAGGCCGACATGTCGGCGATGGGGATGCCCGAGGACAGGATAAGCGTCCATCATACGGGCGTCGATCTGGAGCGGTTTCGCCCCGTGGAGCGGAGCGAGGCGAAGCGCCGCCTGGGCGTTGACGGCCCGCTGGTCGTCACCGCGGGAAACCTCGTTCCGCTCAAGGGCCAGCGGCTCGCGGTCGAGGCGCTGGCCGGCCTTCCCGGAACGACCCTGCTGATCGCCGGCGAAGGGCCCGAGCGTCCGGCGCTCGAAGCCCTGATCGCCGCCCGTGGCCTTGGCTCTCGAGCGCGCCTGCTCGGAAGCGTCCCGCCCGAAGCCATGCCCGGCCTGCTCGCCGCCGCCGACCTGATGCTTCTGCCCTCCGAGCGCGAAGGGCTCGCCAACGTCTGGATCGAATCCCTCGCTGCGGGAACGCCGATCCTGATCGCCGACGTCGGCGGCGCGCGCGAGGTGCTGGACCGGCCCGAGGCGGGGCGCGTGGTCGCGAGGAATCCCGGGGCGATCGCGGCGGCGGCGCGCGAGATGCTGGAGTCGCCGCCGGACCAGGCCGCGGTGCGGCGCTCGGCGGAGCGTTTCAGCTGGGAGCGCAACGGGGCCGAATTGCATGCGCATCTATCCTCCCTGCCGCGAAGCGGTGGGGAGGGGGACCACCCGTAGGGTGGTGGAGGGGTAGCTGGCCCAAGCCTGCGCGATTACCCCTCCACCAGGCTTCGCCCGACGGCTGCTACGCGGCCGGTTCCGGCTCTCGGCATGCCCCCGGCATGCCGACCCGCCTACACCCCCCTCCCCATCTGACGATGGGGAGGCAAATTAAAGCGGCACCAGCGCGGCCGCGATCCAGCGTTCCTCGCCGCGAAGCAGGCCCCAGGCGCGGGCGGCGGCGCGGCTGTCCATCACTTCGAGGCCGATGCCGAGCGCTTCCAGCGCCTCGCGAAGCGCCCGCGGCGGATGGGTGAGCCGATCGCCGGTGCCGAGGATCAGGAATTCGGGCGCTGGGTCGAGCGCGAGCAGCGGCTCCAGATCGCCGAGCGCGAGATCGGCCGGAGCGGGCGCGGCCCACTCGTCGGCCCTGAGCGGAGTGAGGAGCAGGGCGCGGTAGACGCCTTGGTCGACCACGAAGCCGCCGCCGGAAAATCCCGTGACGATCGGGCCCTCGGCGGCCGGATCGCGCTCGAACCGGGCCATCAATAGCCTTCGTTGTGGCTCGTCATCCGTTCGCCGCCGGACGTGGTCGTGTTGTTCTTCGGAAGGAAGCTGTCCGAATCGACCTTCAGCCAGACCAGCCAGGGGGCGGCGATGTAGACGGTGGAATAGGTGCCGACGATGACGCTGATCAAAAGCGCGGTGGTGAAGCTCTGGATGACGGAGGGACCAAGGATCATCAGCGAGCCCAGCGCCAGAAGCATGGCGAAGTTGGTGGCGACGGTGCGCGACAGCGTCTCGTTCATCGACAGGTTGAGAAGCGAGACGATGTCCATCTTGCGGTATTTGCGCAGATTCTCGCGGACCCGGTCGTAAATGACGATCGTGTCGTTGAGCGAATAGCCGATGAGGGTGAGCAGGGCGGCGACGACGTTGAGATCGAACTCCATCTGGGTGAGCGCGAAGAAGCCCAGGGTGAGGGTGACGTCGTGAAACAGCGAGAACATCGCCCCGACGCCGAACTGCCACTCGAACCTTATCCAGATGTAGATGACGATTCCGATCGCGGAGAGCAGAAGCGCCAGCGCCCCGTCCCAGATCAGCTCCTCCGAGACCTTGCCGGACACGGTGTCGACCGCGTCGATCCGGACGCCGGGATATTTCTGCTGAAGCGCCTGGCGGACCTTGGAGGCGGCGGCGTTCGCTCCCCCTTCGCCGCCCTCGGGCAAGGGCAGGCGGATCGAGATTTCGCGCGGGCTTCCGAATTCGGACACGCTGGGATCCCCAAGGCCGAGGGCGGTGACGTCCTCGCGCAGCTTGTCCAGCTCGGGCGGCTGGGCGAAGGTCGTCCGGACGACCTGGCCGCCGGCGAAATCGACTCCGAAGTTGAGTCCCCTGACCGCGATCAGGGCGATGGAGGCGATGATCAGAAGGGTCGAGATCGCGATGGCGACGTTGCGCCACCTCAGGAAATCGAGGTTGGTGTCGTCCGGGATGAGTTTCAGCAGCCGCATGGCGTCCTCAGATCCTGAGCTCGGTGGGCCGCTTGCGCAGCCAGAGGGAGACGAACATGCGGGTCACCGTGACGGCGGTGAAGACCGAGGTCGCGATTCCGATCATCATCACGACGGCGAAGCCCTTAACCGGACCCGAGCCGAAATAATAAAGCAGCAGGCCGGCGATGACGTTGGTGATGTTCGCGTCGAAGATGGCGGTGCGCGCTTCGTCATAGCCGTGCTGGACGGCGTCCATCACCCGGCGGCCGCGCCGATGCTCCTCGCGGATTCGTTCGTTGATGATGACGTTGGCGTCGACGGCGGCGCCGACGGTGAGGACGAAGCCGGCGATCCCGGGCAGGGTCAGGGTCGCGAACGGCGCCATGATGCCGAGGATGACGATCACGTTCAGGACGAGGGCGATGTTCGCATAGAGTCCGAAGCGGCCGTAGGTCAGCCACATGAAGAGCAGGATGCCGACGGTTCCGACGATCCCGGCGATGACGGCCTTGCGGATCGAATCCTTGCCGAGATCCGGCCCGACCGTTCGCTCCTCGATCACCTTGAGCTCGACCGGGAGCTTGCCCGAGCGAAGCTGAATCGCGAGATCGGTGGCGCTCTGGACGGTGAAGCTGCCGGAGATGTTCGCCTGGCCGCCGAGGATGGGCTCCTGAATGTTGGGCGCGGACAGGACGACGTTGTCGAGGACGATGGCGAAGGGCTTGTTGACGTTCTGCTGGGTGACCCGGGCGAAAGCCTTCGAACCCCGCCCGTCGAAGCGGATGCTGACGACCGGCTGGTTGTTCTGGTCGAAGGTCTGCTGGGCGTCGACGAGCTGGTCGCCGTTGACCATGGCGCGGCGGAGGACGGCGATCCGGCCGCCGCCCGCCATCGGCAGAACCTGGCTACCCACGGGCGCCCGGCCCTGGGCGACCTGATCGGGGCTGGCGTTCTGGTCCACCATCTTGAACTCGAGACGGGCGGTCTTGCCGAGAAGCGCCTTGAGGCCTTCGGGATCCTGGAGACCCGGCACCTGGACGAGGATCCGGTCCTTGCCCTGCCGGATGACGGTGACTTCCTTCGTGCCCTCGGGGTCGACCCGGTTGTAAACGACCTCGCGCGCGGTCTTCATCGCATTGTCCAGCGCCTCGGCGATTCCGGACTGGGTGGGAGTGAGCACCATCCGGCTGCCGTCGACCACCTCGACGTTGAACGTCCGCTGCCCGGTCAGCGCGACCGGCTGAGTTTGATTGTTGGCGATCTCGCGGACCCCGTCGACCTGGGCCGGATTGCGGACCAGGAAGGACAGGCGGCCGCCCGCGGTCGACATGTCGCCGACCTCGATCTTCGCTCGGCGCAGCTCGCTGCGCATGATGTCTTCCATCTGGTCGAGCCGCTGCTTGGCGACGTCGCTCGTATCGCCCTCGAGCAGCAGATGGCTTCCGCCGGCGAGGTCGAGGCCGAGGTTGATTTGCGAGCGCGGAACGAAGGACGGCCATTTCGCGACCACGGACTCGGGGAAGAAGCTCGGAACGGCCAGGGCGATTCCGAACAGGCAGGCCAGCGTCGTGGCCCATATCTTCCAGCGCGGAAAGTCCAGCATGGCGGTCAGTCGTTCGCCGGCTTGGCGCCGTGCGGCCGGACTTCGCTGAGCATCCCCTTGACCACCCGGACCCGGGTGCCGGCGGCGATCTCGAGCTCGATCTCGCTTTCCTCGACCTTGGTGACCTTGCCGATCAAACCGCCCGTCGTGACGGCGATGTCGTTGCGCTTCACCGCTCCGATCATGTCCCGATGCAGCTTCATCCGCCGGCTCTGCGGCCGGATGAGGAGGAAGTAGAAGATGACGAAGATGAGGAGGAGCGGCGCGAACTGCACGAGGATGGCGGCAATGCCGCCGGGGGCGGCTTCGGTGCCGGACTGGGCATAAGCGGGCGATGAGAACATGAGGCTATACCTGGTGAGGGACCGGCGCCGACGCAAGCGTCCGGGGGAAGGCGGCGGCGACTAACATGCGTTGCGAGCCTTGCGCAAGCGCGCTGCCGCCAGCCGCGCTTCGGGCTCAGCCTCGGGGCGGCAGGATGATCAGGGTCGAAGTGCCGTGGGCGAGGACCTTGCCGTCGGCCGACAGCAGGCGCGCCTCGGCCGTCGCGATCTGCCGGCCTCGGGTGACGACCCGGCCTTCGCAGCGGACGGGGGTGCCGTCGGGCGGGACCGGACGGGTGAAGTTCACCTTGGTCTCGACGGTCGTATAGCCGACGCCCGCCGGAAGCTCGGTATGGACGGCGCAGCCGGCGGCGCTGTCGATCAGGGTCAGTGCGACCCCGCCATGGACGCCGCCGAGCGGATTGAGCAGATGCGGCCCCGCCGCGCCCTCGAACACCGCCCGCCCCGGCGCCACCTCGATCAGGCGGAAGCCCATGGTCGCTCCGATCGGCGGGGCCGGAAGGGTGCCGGCGACGATCGCCTGAAGCATCTCCAGGCCGGTGAGCTTCTCGATTTCCTCGAGCGAATTTGTTTCGATGTGCCGGTTGGCGGTCATGGCGATCCGTCCTTTCAGTTGCTATTTGCAACTAGACAAGGCCGCGCAAAATAAAACCCCCAAGCTACTGCCTGAGGGTCAATTCGAAACGTCATCTGGTCAATTTCGAGCGGCTCAGGCGCCGGGTTTCTGCTCACGCATCGCTGATCTCCTGCATCTCGGTTGACAAGTTAGTGCCTATGAGCCCGATGTCAACGGCGGGTTAACGGGCGGGATGAGCACATGGCGAAGGCCTATCGCAGTTGGTCGGAACGACGCGCCATCATCCGCGCCGTCATCGCAGATTCCAACCCACCAACGCTCGAATCGTTTCATCTCTCGCCGCAGGAGCAAACCTATTTCAGGGTCCGCTCGGAACGTGCCATAGATTCGCTCGCCCGCCAAACGTCCGAATTTAAGGCTTATTATGCGCTACCGGCGGCAAAGCCCTTCTCCGTCGTGGTACTGGTGTCTGGTTTGGTGGTCGCCGCAGCCGCCGGGGCGGCAACCTACATCTACCTGAACACCGTCGGCAATCCGGCATATCCGATCTACGCTGCCCTCCTGTCGCTTTCGATCGTGGCCATCGGATGGGCCGTCGCCGGTTGGATTACGCATCGGAATACGATCCGGCAGAACACCAACAGCATGTTGTTCGCTCGATTTTCCCAGGCGCCCTTCGGCGAGGCAATGCACCGTTTTCACCAGGAGTTTGGCACCGATGTTTTTCCTAAAGTAACTCGGGATAGCCTGCGAGACCTGCGGTCGACAGGCAAAGAAGACGATTGGAAAGCGGCAACCGCCGTCGGGTACCTTTTGAATTACTATGAGTTTATCGCGGCCGGTGTACTACACGGCGATCTAAATCAGGATATCATACGCAACAATATTCGCGGCGTTATATGTTTTTATCATGATAAGTGTGAGCCTTATATCATTCATTCCAATCAACAAAACTCCAAGGTCTATGAGCACCTGATTAAGCTCAGGACGCATTATCGGGAGCCATGAGTCGAGCCGCGGAAGGCGCAAGCGCGGCTTGCCTTCGCGTGGGGCAGGGCCTAAGTCGCGCGCCTTGGGCGTCGGCGACGGCGTCTCGGTCGGGGCGTAGCGCAGCCTGGTAGCGCATCACACTGGGGGTGTGGGGGTCGGAGGTTCGAATCCTCTCGCCCCGACCAATTACGCATCGGCGCGGACCGTCAGTTCCGATCGCGCCGCGGAAGGTCGAAGAGCTGCTCCGGCCTGGCGATCTCCACCTGCTCGCTGCGCGTGCCGCTGCGGTAGCCGAGCCCCCGAATCACCGTGTCGATGTCCTCGCGATCATGGTCGACGCCGTGGCAGGCGCGCAAATAGGCGACCGCCGATGCGGTGTGGTAGCCGGGAAGATCGAACAGGTCCAAGGCGTGCGCGACCCAGCGCTTTCCGGAGCGAAAGGCCAGTGCCGGTTGGGTTCGGGAGCAGAGGACGTACTGGACCGCCGCCCGCTTCTCCCAGGCGATCGGGACCGATTCGTCGAAGCCCGCGGGAAAATCCTCCCGGTGCACCGAGGTGCCGCGGAAGGCGGTGACCTTGCGCAGCGTTCCCGCCGAAGTCGACCGAATCGCGACGTTGGAGACCGGCTTCGACCAGGAACATTCCATCATTCGGCACTGGACGAGTTGCGGAGCGGTCCCGGCCGGGAGGGACGCCAGCGCGATGGCGAGCGAAATCATGTCGAGTCTCCCTTCGTTGCCTCAGCCGGCGGCGCCTGGGCGTCGAGGACCTTTCGCTCCGCCCGAAGAACCGTGCCGTACAGCTTGCCCATCCCGATCAGCGCGATCCCCAGGCCGAGGAACGAGAGGATCCGAAGCAGGCCCTGGAGCTCGGCGGCGTCGAGCAGGAACACCTTGAGGATGGTCGCGGTAAGGAGGACCAGCCCCGCCAGGCGGAGCGCCTTGTCCGGAACCCGGATGCCGGCCGCGACCAGGGCGAGCGCCAGGACCAGCCATGTCGCCGACACGAAATCGCGCGCCGTGAGATCGTAGCCGGCCATGGCGAGAAGCAGGGCGGCGGTGGCCCCGGCGGCGACCATCGCCGAATCCGGCATCTTGCGGCCGGCCGAATCCTTCCTGTGGAGCCAGAGCAGGGCAATGGCCGCCGCCGCCAGCACCGCGGCGGCGAGACCCCAGCCGACCGTCGACAGCGTGTCGGGCCGAAGCAGACGGAGAATCAGGATCGGCCCGGCCAGCGCCCCGCAGGCGGTCAGGATCCGAAGCACCCGATCCTTCGTCGACAGGGGAATCGACACCCCGGCGAACATCAAGGTGATCGCGACGCCCATCCACGGGACCGACGGATCGCTGTCGATCGGCGCCTTGACCGATAGCAGGAGCAAGGCGAGCGCCAGTCCGACCGCCGGCGCGAAGCGGGCCTCCGGACGCCGGGCGCCGAACCCGAGGCTGACGGCCGCGAGCGATCCGAAGAGCAGCCAGGCGCGGGGGTCGGTGTCGAGCCGGATGACGAGCAAAGTCAGCTCGACGAGACCGATGATGAGCGGCTGCATGATCGCCAGCGGCCGGCCCTCCCCCGACCGGAGCAGCGAGGCGGCGAGGGCGAGGGCGACGACGAACAGGCCGGCGGCGAGCGCGTCCGGCGGGGATCCGAAGATCAGGAAGCCGGTCCACACGAAGCTCAGGGCCACCGAGCCGGCCGCGAGCCAGCCCCAGCCCCGCTTCCACGCCAGGATGAAGATCGCCGCGTTCAGCAAGGCGATATAAGCGAGGATCGGCAGTGCCCCGCCTTCGGGATCGCCCGCGAGCCAGGGCGTCAGGAAGCCGCCGACCATGCCCATCACCGCCGTCGGCGGACCGTGCCTGAGCGACAGGCCCAGCGCCGCCGCGCTGATCAGGAACATCAGCGCCGAGGCCGTCCTGCCGCCGATCTGGCCGTAGAGGAACCAGCTCCCGTAGGCCGTCGCGTAGAGGACCGCGATGCCGGCGCCGACCAGCGCCTGGGCGATCCGGGGCTCGTCGGCGAGGAAGCTGCGCTTGCGCGCATATTCGCCGGACGCGAGCAGCATCAGGCCGAACAGAGCGGCCGCCGCCATTCGAAGCTCCGGGGTCACCAGCCCGATCTCGATCGTATGGCGGATCAGGAAGAACCCGGCGACCACGAGCGCGATCGCGCCGATCCAGATCAGGAGACGCCCGCCGACGAGCTGCTCGAAGAGGCTCGCGAGGGTCTCCCGCGCCGGCGGCGACGGGCCGGCGGCTCTCGCCTCGGCGCCGGGTTCCGGCCGGGCCGGGCCGGCAGGGCCGTGCCGCACCCCGCCCATCTCTTTCTCCAGCCGGGTCACCCGAATGAAAAGATAGAGATTGGCGGCGAGCAGGCCGGCCACGCCAAGAAAGAGGAGGAGCTCCATCGGCGGGACGCTAGCGCTACGCCGCCGCCCTGTCAGCGCTCAATCGCGGGCGCAGGCTTTCCGGCCGGCTCCTTCGGAAGCGCTTCGGGATCGCGCAAGGCGCGGCGCGCCTGCTGGACCGCGTCGATGACTCCCGGCGCCGCCGCGAGCACCACCGGCAACGCCCTCACCAATCGGCTCAGCAACGATCTTCTTCTCGTCGGCATGGTCCTACCCTTCCTGTATGATTCGTCGATAGGAAAGAACATAGCACGAACGATATCAATAGGAAATTTCTTTTTTCGACTTTTCGGCGAAATTCGGAAATCCCTGAAGGCCCCTTATGAAAAATCCAGCGGCCGCGTTCTCAGGGGATCGATTGCATCGCCCCTGCCCTCCTCCCATATCGCCGCCGTCAAGGAGCGGGAGCATGACGATGGAAAGCTGGCACGGCACCACGATCCTGGCGGTGCGCAAGAACGGGCGCGCGGTCATCGCCGGCGACGGCCAGGTGACTCTCGGCCAGACGGTGATCAAGCCCAACGCCCGCAAGGTCCGGCGGCTCGGCGACGGCAAAGTGATCGGCGGTTTCGCCGGAGCGACCGCCGACGCCTTCACCTTGTTCGAGCGGCTGGAGCGCAAGCTCGAGCAGCATCACGGCCAGCTGATGCGCGCCGCGGTCGAGCTCGCCAAGGACTGGAGGACCGACAAATATCTGCGGAACCTCGAGGCGATGATGATCGTCGCCGACAAGGAGGTGACCCTGGTCCTGACCGGCAATGGCGACGTCCTCGAGCCCGGCTCGGGAGTCGCGGCGATCGGGTCGGGCGGCAATTTCGCGCTCGCCGCCGCCACCGCCTTGCTCGATTACGAGGAAGATGCGGAAACTCTCGCCCGCAAGGCCATGGCGATCGCGGCCGAGATCTGCGTCTACACCAACGGCAATCTGACGGTGGAAAGCCTGGAGAGCGCCAATTGAGCTGGTCGGTCGAACGGCTGGAATGGGCCGACGCACCGCTGGGCGAGATCGCGCTTCCGAAAAAGACGATGCGTTTCCGCTCGGGCTTCGGCTCGGGCCTCTCGCGCCGGCCCGGCGATCCGCCGGGGACGGTCTGGGCGGTCGGCGACCGAGGCCCCAACATAAAGGTGAAGACCGCGATCCTGCTCTACGGGCTCGACCGGCTCGAGCCGTTGCGCGGCGAGGACGGCGCGAAGATCATGCCGAGGCTCGATCTCGGTCCCGCCATCGCCGAGCTGAACGTCGCCGGGGATCGGGTCGAGATCGTCCGAAGCCTTCGAATCGCCGACTCGCGGGGCCGGCCCGTTTCCGGGCTGCCGGTGCCGGGCGGGGCCCACATGCGCTGCGAGCCCGCGTTCGACCTCGACGGAAACCCGCTGCCTCCCGATCCTTCCGGGCTCGACACCGAAGGCCTGGCCGCGCTGGCCGACGGCGGCTTCTGGGTGAGCGACGAATTCGGGCCGTCGCTGGTCCGGCTCGATTCCGATGGAAAAGTGCTGAAGCGCCTCGTTCCGGAAGGACTGGATCTGGCAGGCGCCGCCTACCCGGTGGCGGCGAGCCTCCCCGCCCTCGCTTCCCGGCGCCAGCTCAACCGCGGCTTCGAAGCGATCGCTCTGTCTCCCGACGGCAGGTGGCTGTTCCTCGCCTTCCAGAGCCCGCTCGCGCATCCGGACGAAGCGGCGCACGCGCAAGGCCGCCATGTCCGGCTGTGGCGCCTGGATTCGGACACCGGCGAGGTCGCCGCCCAATATCTCTATCCGCTCGACCCGCCCGAGACCTTCCGCCGAGACCGGGCGAAGGCGCCGCTCGAGCGCAGCGACCTCAAGGTCAGCGAAATCTGCTGCGTGGACGCGGATTCGCTGCTCGTGCTGGAACGCGGTTCCGAAACCACCAAGATCTACAAGGTGACCTTGGCCGGCGACCTGGAGCTGGCGCCGGAGCATCTCGATCCCGCCACCCGCCCGACCGTCGAGGAGATCAGCGCCGGCGAGGGCGGTTTCGGCCTGCCGTCGCTCGGCAAGCGCCTCCTCTTCAGCAGCGACGACGCCCCCGAGGTGGGCGCCGACCTCGAAGGGATGGCGATCCTGTCGCCGTCCGAGCTTCTCCTCGTCAACGACAATGATTTCGGCGTCGAGGGAACCGAGACCGGCTTCTGGCGCGTTCGGTTTCACCAGCCCCTTCTCGCCTGAGCCGGAAACGCCGATGCTTCGACCTGTCCTGCTCCCGCTCGCCGCCGGCCTCGCCCTGCTCGCCGGCGGCTGCGGCGGTGGTGGCGACGGCGACTACGAGCCGGAAGTCCGCGAAAATGAGAAGCGGATCGGCGCCGAGCAGCATCCGCAGCTGCTCGCCGAGTTCGGCGGCGAGTATCGGGCGCCCGAGGCCGATTATGCGCGGCGCGTCGGCGAGAAGATCGCCGCGGCGGCGGGCCTCGAAGGCGAATGCACCTTCACCCTGGTCAACAGCGACGTCGTCAACGCCTTCGCGGTGCCGGGCTGCTACATCTACGTGACGCGCGGACTGATGGGGATCGTCAATTCGGAGGCCGAGCTCGCCTCCGTCCTCGCCCACGAGGTCGGCCATATCGTCGCCGCCCACAACCGCCGCCAGCAGCGACGGTCGCTGTTGCGGAGCATCGGAGTCTGGGCCGTGGGCGCGTTGGGATCCGAGGACCTCTCCCGGATCGCCGGCCGGGCCGCCGAATATTTCACCCTGCGCTACTCCCGGAAGCAGGAATATGAAGCCGACGATCTCGGAGTCCGCTACCTCGCCGCCGCCGGCTACGATCCCTATGCGGCCGGCGACATGCTCGACGCTCTGGGTCGGCACGAGCAATATATGGGCAAGACCCGAGGCCGCGACGAGGCGCGCGCGATTCCGGAATGGGCCCGCACCCATCCGCTGGCCGGCAACCGGATCGAGCGGGCGGCCCAGTCGGCGGCCGCGACCGGGATCGCCGACGGGGCGCTTCCGGAGCTGGAGGCCCCCTATCTGCGCGAGCTGGACGGCCTGCTCTACGGCGACGATCCCGCTCAGGGCTTCGTCGACGGGCGCCGCTTCGCGCATCCGGTGATGCGGATCGGCTTCGAGGCCCCGCACGGCTTCACCCTGACCAACAGCCCGCAGGCGATCCTGATCGAGGGGCCGGAAGGCCTGCGCGGCGAATTCGGCGGCGGGCCGATGCCGCCGGGCGGACTCGCGGCCTATTCGGAAGGGCTGATCAGGACGCTCCTGCGCGGCACTCCGGCCGAAGCCGGCTCCGCCCGGCCGGTACGGATCAACGGCCTTCCCGCTTTGCTGGTGCCGGTCCTGGTCCGGACCGAGCAGGGGGCGGTCGAGCTCAACATCGCCGCCTACGACGGCGGCGGCGGCGGCGCCTATCATTTCATCATGGTCGCGCCGCCCGCCGACTCCTCGCGAGCGGCGATCGGCGCCCTGTTCGCGTCGTTCAGGCTGCTTTCGCCTGAGGAGGCGCGAAGCCTCAGGCCGCGGCTGATCCGAACCGTCCGGGTCGGCCCGGGCCAGACCGCGGCCACCTTCGCCTCGGCGATGGCGAGCGAGCATCCGCTCGACCATTTCCTGATGCTCAACGGCCGTTCCCCCGGCCAGGCCCTGAAGCCCGGAGAGCTGGTCAAGATCATCACCTTCGCTCCCGTGGCGGCGGGCCCTGAATAGCTGAAGGCCGGCGCCATCCGTGCCTTCGCCCCCGGCAGCGGGTCTGGCCGATATATTGAACGCAACGACGCAACGAGCGCGGAGCGCTCCCGAATCAGAGCGTATCCAAAGACGCAGGAGCTGATGCGCTTCGCGGAATCGTTGCGTCGTTGCGTCCGAAAATGGATTCTCACGGAAGGGGTGAGTTCGCGCTCGGAGCGATTTGGGCTCTCGCCGAGCGGCCCGGCGACAGTTAGGCTGGGCGCCATGAACCGCCGCGCCTTCATCGGTTCCGCCGCCGCCGGCCTCGCCTTGCCGGGCTGCGTCGCGACGCCTCGTCCCTCCAGTGCGGGCGCGGCCTCCGGCTGCCTTCCGCCGGTCGAAGTCGCGCCGGCGCGGGTCATCCGGACGGTCGCGGGGCTTCGGCCGTTTCGACGGTCCGGCTTCGTGGTCCGGGCGGAGGCGCTCGGCGACAAGCGGCTGGTCCACAATTACGGCCATGGCGGCGCCGGGATCACGCTCAGCTGGGGAAGCTCGAAGCTCGCGGTCCAGCTCGGATTGCAGGGCCATTCCGGGCCGGTCGCCGTGATCGGCGCGGGCATCATGGGTCTCACCACCGCCCGGCTCGTCCAGGAGGCGGGGTTTCCAGTCACGGTCTACACCGAGGCCCTGCCCCCCGACACCACCTCCAACATCGCCGGCGGCCAGATCTCTCCCTACGGCCATTTCAGCGAGGACGAGGTCACTCCGCAATGGCGGGCGCAGTTTGCCGCGGCGATGGACTATAGCTGGCGGCGGTTCCAGATCATGGTCGGCGACGATTACGGCATTCGCTGGCTTCCGACCTATCAGGAATCCGCCAATGTCTCGCGCTGGTCGGACCGCTTCCATCCCGATGCCCGGGCCCTCGCCCCGGCGGAGCATCCATTCCCGGTCGAGCGGATGGTTCGCTACAACACGATGTATGTCGAGACCGGCCGCTTCCTTCGCGAGCTGACCAAGGACGTGCAGGTCGCCGGCGGGCGGATCGAGGTCCGCAAATTCGCGGCTCCGGCGCAGATCGCGGCGCTTTCCGAACGGCTGGTGCTCAATTGCACCGGGCTCGGTTCGAGCGCTCTGTTCGGAGACCGGGAGCTTCACCCGGTCCGAGGCCAGCTCGCCATCCTGTTGCCGCAGCCGGAGGTGCGCTACGCCTTCGCCGGGAGCGCGGGCTACATGTTCCCGAGGGCCGACGGGATCCTGCTCGGAGGCACGTTCGAGGAAGACGAGTGGGAGGCGGCGCCTCAGCCGGCGGCGATCGCTCGGATCGTCGAATCGCACAGGGGATTGTTCGGCGGGTTTCGCTGTAGATCGTGAGTCGTCATCCCGGCGAAAGCCGGGACCTCATGACGGAAAGTCTCGGCGGGTCTCCCCAAGGTCCCCGGCTTTCGCCGGGATGAGGGGGTTAGAGCATGATCATTTTAGACTGTAGCGCTGTCTCATCCCGTCATGCTGAACTTGTTTCAGCATCCAGCTTTCCGCTTCCCGGGCGAGCGACCAGCTGGACCCTGAAACAAGTTCAGGGTGACGCCGATGTCGGGAAAAAATTCGCGATTCATTCTCAAGCGATCACGCCCTAGGCCCCCACGAACAGCCGGAGCAGCCACTCGACCGGCGGTCGCACCACCCGCTCCACCACGTTCGCCTGCGGAACCAGCATTGGCAGGATGAGCAACAGGAATATGAGCAGTGGGAAGCCGAAGCGCGCCAGCTTGGCATAATGGACCGCGAGCTTGCGCGGCAGCAGGCCCTCGACGACGTGGCCGCCGTCGAACGGCGGGAGCGGGAGCAGGTTGAAGACGGCGAGGAAAAGGTTGATCGCGATGAAGTTGAGCAGGTTGAGAAGCAGGAAAAGCTCGCCGGCTCCCGATGGCGGCCCTTCCGGCCGGACCAGCGCCAGAACGATCCCCCCGAGCATCGCGAGCAGCAGGTTCATGCCCGGCCCGGCAAGGGCGACGATCATCATATGAACGCGCGGATTGCGCATCCTTTGCGCCACCACCGGCACCGGCTTGGCCCAGCCGAATACCGGCGCTCCGCTCACCGCAAGCACCAGCGGAAGAATGACGGTGCCGACCGGGTCGACGTGACGGATCGGATTGGGACTGAGCCGGCCCAGGTCGCGGGCGGTCGGGTCGCCGAAGGCGTTCGCCACCCAGCCGTGCGAGATTTCGTGAAGGACGATCGCCACGATCAGCGGGATCAGCCAGGTCGCGACCTGGAAGACGATAGTGTCAGGCCCCATCCGCGGCCGTCCATTCGTCGGCGAGGATAGAGAAGAGAACGGTGTCGCGCACATGCCCCGTCCAGGTGATTCGATCCTGCCGAAGAAGGCCCTCGCGAACCCCGCCGATCTTCGCCATCGCCGCCTGCGACCGGCCGTTGCGCGCGTCTACCCGGAACTCCACTCGCCGAAATCCGCAGCCGAACGCGCGCGCCAGCATCAGATCCTTGACCCGCCGGTTGAAGCCGGTCCCACGCAGCTTCGGCACGTAATAGGTATTGCCGATCTCGAGAGTCTGGCGCGGCAGGTCGATGCCGAGATAGCAGCTCATCCCGACCAGCTCGCCGCCGAGGAAGATCGAGAAGCCCTGCCAGTTCGGGCGCGAGCGGATCAGGTCGAAGGCGGCGTCGAAATGATCCGGGTCGTAGGAGATAGAATAGATCGACCAGATGTCGAGATCCTCGGCGCACGCGGCCTTGAGCGCCGCGCGATGGGCTTCGGCCATCGGTTCCAGGCGCAGATCGTCCTCATCCATCGAAGCGGCGAGGGCCGTTGGATCGAGTCCGGCCTGATCCGTCATCCCGGACTTGATCCGGGATCCATGAACACCGCCGCGAGAGGTCCGGCACCCCCGGTGTTCATGGGTTCCGGCCTTCGCCGGAATGACGGGAGCGACGAACTCGTCACGGCAGAGTACCGATTAGCCCTTCGGGGTCGAACGCCAGGCCGTCGCCGATCCAGTCGAGGGTGGGGCCTTGCGGGTTCCGAAGCTTCGTCCAGCGGATTTTCTCGCGGTCCGTCTCGATATTGCCCGTGGCGATCTTCGCCCGCCCGGTCAGATAGTTGACGCTCAGCCTGCTGAGGGCGCCCGTGTTGCGTTTGACGTTCGAATAGTCGAACCCGATCAACCTGAGCGCCTCGTCCCGCCATCGCAATTTGTAGGTCGTCATGCCCGCGTCCCAGCCGCCGGCGCTCATCATCCGCTCGAGATCGATGCGCAGGATCCCCCGCTCGATCGCGAGCTGGCCGGGATCGGAAAAAGGGTCGACCTGGCAGGCATTGTCGCGGCGGGGGATCAGCGCGTGGTTGTCGACGGCAAGGCGATAGCCCCCGCCCGGCCTCGCCAGAAGCATGGCGAGGATTCGCGGATTGGTGTCGAGCCTTTCCTCGCACATCGGCTGCGGGATGAAATTGACCGGATCGGCGCCGCGCAGGACCAGAGCCGTGTCCGGCCTTCCGTCGCCGTCGAGGTCGCCGCCGGCCCGAGCCTCGATCCGCCAGCCCTTCGGAACGAACCCCTCCTCGGTCGCGGCCTCGGCCGGGAGGGACGGAAAGGCGACCGGTGGGAGATCCTGGGCGCCGGCGGTCGCCGGGACGATGAGGGAGAAGAATGCCAACTTGATGATGGGGCCGGCGCGGCTTTCCCCCCAGCCGTCATGCTGAACTCGTTTCAGCATCCAGCGACGAGCCGCCTGACGGGCGGAGAGCTGGACCCTGAAACAAGTTCAGGGTGACGATCGGAGGGGAGCGCCACGCTAAACTTCGCCGCCATTGCCCCGCTCCTCCCCGCCGAGATCCTGGGCCACTTTCGGAGCGCGAAGCAGCTTGTCGATATGGCTGCCCTCGTCGAAGCTCTCGTCGAGCAGGAATTTCAGCTTCGCCGCATATTTGGTGTTCACCCTGCGGGCGACCTCGCTCTGCAAATAGGCGGTGTTGGTTCGGAGCGCCTTCAGCACGGCCTGAGCATTCGCTCCCAGCAAGGGGATCACGAACGCGGTGGCGTGGCGCAGGTCCGGCGACATCCGGACCTCGGTGACCGAGACGAGGTGGCTGGCGAGGGTTTCGTCATGGACGTCGCCGCGCGCCAGGACGTCGGACAGCGCATGGCGCACCTGCTCGCCGACCCGGAGCAATCGGACGGAGCGGCCTTCGGTGGATTCGTTGGGACGTACCATCGCTTTACCCTAGCGTAACAGGAGATGAGCCGGAACGAGGAGCAGCGCGGCCAGAACGGCCGCGGCCCCGACCGCTTCGAGGACGCAACCGCCGACGTGACCGATTACGTCCCCTCCGGCATCGAGTCCGGCATTCAGACCAACCTCCGCCACCCCGTCAAGGGCCGTATCCCTGACCTTCGAGCCGAAGGTTTCCCCCTTCCGCTTGCGCCGAACGCGCAGGCGACGCCGTGGCCGGTTCCGGCACACGACAGTCGGACCGAGCGGCCTTCGGTGAATCCGTCAAGACATACCAACGCGTTACCCTAGCGAATCAGTAGATAGGCTGGAACTGTCAACAGAGCGACCAGCGCGGCCATGCTCCCGATCGCCTCTACGACGCAGCAGCCCATGTGGCCGACAACTTCCACGGCCGGTCCCGCGTCTCCGACATTGAAGTCCAAGGCGCGCGCCGAGCGGGAGCTGTCCTGAACTTCGCCGACGTCGGAGAGCCTCGAGCCGAAGGTCTCGTCTTTGCGCTTGCGCCGAAGGCGCAGGCGCCGCCGTGACGATGGCCCGCTCACAGCGTCCTGGCGCGCTCCTCGACCTCGAAGACTTCGAGATGGTCGCCCGGCTTGATGTCGTTCGTGTCGGCCAGAAGGACTCCGCATTCCATGCCCGCCCGGACTTCGGCGACGTCGTCCTTGAACCGGCGAAGCGACGAGATGGTCGTCTTGGAGACGATGACGTCCTCGCGGGTGAGGCGCGCATGCACGCCCTTGCGGATGACGCCTTCGAGGACGAGCAGGCCGGCGGCCTTGTCCTTCTTGCCGGCGGGGAAGACCTCCTTGACCTCGGCGCGGCCCATGACCGTCTCGATGATCTCGGGCCCGAGCTCGCCCGCCATCGCCTGCTTCACCCAGTCGGTGAGGTGGTAGATGACGTCGTAATAGCGGAACTCGACCTTGCTGCGCTCGGCCACCTCACGCGCCTTGGCGTTCGGGCGGACGTTGAAGCCGATGATCGGCGCACCCGACGCGCTCGCCAGGATGACGTCGCTCTCGGTGATCGCGCCCACTCCGGCATGGAGGATCCGAGCCTTGATGTCGTCGGTGGAGATGCGGTTGATGGCGCTCGCGATCGCCTCGACCGAACCCTGGACGTCGCCCTTGACGACGAGCGGGAATTCGATCGCCAGATTGGCCTTGGAAGCGAACATGTTCTCGAGGTTGACCGGGGCCGAAGTGGTCCGCTTCTTGTCGAGCACGCTCTGCCGGTAGGCGGCGACCTCGCGGGCGCGGGCCTCGTTCTCGACGACGGTCAATGTGTCGCCGGCCGACGGGACTCCGGACAGGCCGAGCACCTCGACGGGCACGGACGGGCCGGCTTCCTTCACCTGCTTGCCCTTGTCGTCGATCATCGCCCGGACCTTGCCCGGGTGGGCGCCGACCACGAACACGTCGCCCACGCGAAGCGTACCGCGCTGCACGAGCACGGTGGCGAGCGGGCCGCGGCCCTTGTCGAGCTTGGCCTCGACCACCGCGCCTTCGGCGGTGCGATCGGGATTGGCCTTGAGCTCGAGCAATTCCGCCTGGAGCGAAATGGCTTCGAGAAGGCCGTCGAGATTGGTCTTGTTGAGCGCCGAAACCTCGACGTCCTGGACCTCGCCGCCCATGTCCTCGACCAGTATCTCGTATTGGAGCAGCTCCTCGCGCACCTTCTGGGCATTGGCGCCCGGCTTGTCGATCTTGTTGATCGCGACGATCATCGGAACGCCCGCCGCCTTGGTGTGGTTGATCGCCTCCACCGTCTGCGGCTTCAGGCCGTCGTCGGCGGCGACCACCAGGATGACGATGTCGGTGACGTTGGCCCCACGCTGGCGCATCTCGGTGAAGGCTTCGTGGCCCGGCGTGTCGAGGAAGGTGATCTTCGATTTGTCGGGCATGGCGACCTGATAGGCGCCGATATGCTGGGTGATCCCGCCCGCCTCGCCGGAGACGACGTTGGCGCCGCGGATCGCGTCGAGCAGGCTGGTCTTGCCGTGATCGACATGGCCCATGATCGTGACCACCGGCGGACGCGGCTGAAGCGTCTCGTCCGGATCGACGTCGGTCTCGGCCTGGATGTCCGCGTCGCTTTCGCTGACCCGAACCATTCGGTGGCCGAATTCCTCGATCAGGAGCTCCGCCGTATCCTGGTCGATCGTCTCGGTGATCGTGACCGGAGTTCCGAGCTTGAAAAGCGCCTTGACGAGATCGGCGCCGCGCTCGGCCATCCGGTTGGCGAGCTCCTGCACGGTGATCGCCTCGGGAACGATGACGTCGCGGACCTGCTTGGCGGACGGACCCGATTGCTGGTGCGCCCTCTTCTCCTTCTCACGCGAGCGGCGAAGCGCGGCGAGGCTTCGGGCCCGGCTGTCGTCCTCGCCGGAAAGGGCGCGGGTGACGGTGAGCTTGCCGGCGTGGCGGCGGTCGTCGCGGCCGCGGACCGGGCGGGCCGGCGGCTTGGGCGCCGGGGCGTGCCCCTTGGGGCGGGCGTGGGCCGGGCGGCGGTCCTCGTCCTCGTCGGCGACGGGTGCGGGAGCCGCCTCGGCGGAAGGCTTGGGCTCGGCCTCTCGGCGCGCCTCTTCCTCGGTCGCAAGACGCTCGGCTTCGACTCGCTCCTCTTCGGCGCGGCGATTGTCCTCGGCGCGGCGCTTCTCGTCCTCGGTCGCCTGCAGTGCCTGCTTGTCCTCGCGGCGGCGCGCTTCCTCGAGCTGGGTGAGACGGGCCTCCTCGGCCTCGCGCAGAAGCTTGTCCTGCATCTCGCGGCGAGTGGTGGCGTCGTTGACCGGGCGTTGCGGCGGCGCCGGACGAGGCGCGGCCGGCGGCGGAGCTGCGACAGGGGCGGCCGGCTTGGGCGCTTCCGGGACGGGCGCGGGCGCGGCTTCCTGGGCGGAGTGGGGCCCGAGGATGCGGCGCTTCTTGACCTCGACCACCACCGTGTTCGAGCGGCCGTGGCTGAAGCTCTGCTTGACCTTGCCGGTCTCGACGGTGCGCTTCAGGCCCAGAGGGGCGCGCGCGCCGAGCTTCGGCTTATCTGACGTCTCGCTCATTACTTTCCTTCGCTCACATTCCCAGCCGACGCGTCCGGCATGCCCGCCGCGGCGGCGCTTAGCCCAGCTTCGGATCCGATAAAAGCGCGCCAGCGCCCGAGCGCATGCTCGACACGCGCGGCGGCGGCACGATCAATTATGGCTATATGTACCACATTCTGGCGCCCGAGCGCCAATGACAATATGGCCCTTTCGGCTGGAATCACCAGACCTTGGGGCCGGCCTTCACCGACCCGCCAGGCCTGGTCCAGCTTCCGATTGCCGTCCTCCCCCGCATCGGCGGCGTGGAGGAGGAGGTGGACGTCCCCCTTGCGCGCCGCATTCTCGATTCGCTCGGAGCCGGTGAGCAGGGTTCCGGACCGGGCCTCGAGGCCGAGCCGGTCGAGCGCGGACTGGCGGAGCGCGGTCTCGATCCGCTCGCCGAGATCGTCGGGAATGGCGAGCGGAGCGCCCTTGAAGGCTCGTGCAAGGACGCCGCGCAGCCGGCCCTTGGCGCGGGCGGATTCGAGCGTCTCGCGATCGACTCCGATCCAGGCCCCGCGGCCCGGCGCCTTGGCGCGCACGTCGGGAAGCACCTCTCCCTCCGGGGACAGTGCGAGGCGGATCAGATTGTCCCGTCCGTCATGCTCGCCCGAAAGGATGCACTTACGCTCGGGCACGTGCGAGCCCCTCCCCTTCAGGGGAGGGGTTGGGGTGGGGGATGTCGCCTCATCCGAACTCGGGTCGAAGGCCGGAGCGTTGACAGCCCCCACCCCCAACCCCTCCCCTGAAGGGGAGGGGCTTTTACCGCCTAGGGTCTCATTGGGAGGGTTCCGCAACAGCGCCCTCCCCGTCATCCTCGAACCAATGCGCTCGGGCGGCCATGATGATCTCGTTGCCCTGCTCGTCGGTGAGTCCGTAGTCGGCGAGGATCCCGCCTTTGTCCTCGGACCGGTTGCTCTCGCGCTGGCGGCGCTGCTCGGGCCGCTTCTTCTGAACGAGCTCGTCGGTGGCGAGGTCGGCGAGGTCGTCGAGGGTCTTGATGTTCGCCTTGCCGAGCGTCACCAGCATCGCTTCGGTTATATAGGGCATCTCGGCCAGCTCGTCCGACACGCCCATGGCCCGGCGCTCCTCGCGCGACGCTTCCTCGCGCCGCTCGAGCGCCTCGGCGGCCCGGCTCTGAAGCTCGGTGGCGAGCTCGTCGTCGAAGCCCTCGATCGAGGCGAGCTCGTCCAATTCGACATAAGCGACTTCCTCGAGCGCTCCGAAGCCTTCGGCGACGAGCAGCTGGGCGAGGGTCTCGTCGACGTCGAGCTCCTTCTGGAACAGCTCGGAACGCTCGATGAACTCGCGCTGGCGCTTTTCGGAGGCGTCCGCCTCGGTCATGATGTCGATCGCCGAGCCGGTCAGCTGCGAGGCGAGCCGGACGTTCTGGCCGCGCCGGCCGATCGCCAGGCTGAGCTGGTCGTCGGGAACGACGACCTCGATCCGGCTTTCCTCCTCGTCGATGACGACCCGGCTGACCGTTGCCGGCTGCAGGCCGTTGACGACGAAGGTGGCGAGATCCTCCGACCAGGGGATGATGTCGATCTTCTCGCCCTGAAGCTCCTGGACGACGGCCTGGACTCGCGAGCCCTTCATTCCGACGCAGGCGCCGACCGGGTCGATCGAGCTGTCGTAGCTGATCACGCCGATCTTGGCGCGGCTTCCCGGATCGCGGGCCGCGGCCTTGATCTCGATGATCCCGTCGTAAATCTCGGGGACTTCCTGGGCGAACAGCTTCTTCATGAAGTCCGGATGCGCCCGGCTGAGGAAGATCTGAGGCCCGCGATTCTCGCGGCGCACGGAAAGGATCAGCGACCGCACCCGGTCGCCGACCCGGACGACCTCGCGCGGGATCTGCTGGTCGCGGCGGACTACGCCCTCGGCCCGGCCGAGATCGACGACGACGTGGCCGAACTCGACGCGCTTGACGACCCCGGTAATGATCTCCCCGGCCCGCTCCTTGAACTCTTCATATTGGCGCTCGCGCTCGGCGTCGCGGACCTTCTGGAAGATGACCTGCTTGGCGGCCTGGGCGGCGATCCGGCCGAACTCGATATTGGGCAGGGGATCAACGATGAAGTCGCCGAGATTGGCGCCCGGCTGGAGCTTTTGCGCATCCTCCAGGCTGACCTGCTTGAAATGATCGTCGACCTGCTCGACCACCTCGACGACGCGCCAAAGGCGGACGTCGCCGGATTCGGTGTCGATCTTCGCGCGGATGTCGTTCTCGGCGCCGTAGCGGGCGCGGGCGCCGCGCTGGACGGCGTCCTCCATCGCCTCGATGACGATGCCGCGATCGATCAGCTTCTCGCGCGCGACGGCGTCGGCGATCGCGATCAGCTCGGCCCTGTTGGCGGAAACGGCACTGGCGGTGGCCATGGTCTAATCCTGTCCTTCCATCTCGATTTCTTCGGCGCCCTCGGCGGAAAGCGGCGCGGTCGCCTCGATCAGCCTGTCGGTCAACAGCAGCTTG
>DASQLT010000001.1:0-124282 GCA_035629855.1 Allosphingosinicella sp. | reverse complement strand
GCGCCGTACCAGCTCGGCTCGACTGTGCGGCGTCAATCGGGCATTCTTGTGGATGTTCATCCGACTCTCCTGGGATCTGAAGCTTCGCAACCTCAGTCTCCCCGGTTCGGGTCGGATGGACAACCTACTGAAAGCTCACATCTAGGCACCCTGGGCATAGCGCGGCTCGAAGCTCGCTATGGCATCGACGAGTTCCTGAACCTGCTTCTCGTCGAAGAGGTCGCTGACTCCGTTCGGGAGTTCATCCGTATAGGGCGAGGCATATAGCAATGCCGGATCCATCGCGCCGGACTTGGTCAAATGGTCGATGATCATTTCCACGAAGCGGAGCTGGGCCGCCGACAGAACCGCGCCGGCGAGAGCCTCGTTCAATGCTCGTCGCGCTGAATCTCGATCCAGCCCGACCAAGGATCGGATGAGCGCCGGCAAATCTGCGCCACCCCGAAATTGGGCAAACTGATTCGGTTGCGCAACCCCGGCCTGGTCGAACATATGCTGCAATTCATCCAGATCCTGCTCGGTGAGCGGCCTGCCCTGACGCAGCCGCACAATCGTCAGGTGATCGCGGTGAGCTTCGATGAAGGCCCGCGCCTTGCGCCGGAATTGCGCCAGTGACGCCGAATCGCCGAGGTTGGTGATTTTTATGGGGCGGGTTTCGCCGAGGATGTCGCCGAAATCGGTGACGAGGCGCCTGCGCTCGCGCTTGTCGACGAGGTTCATCAGGCCCCGAAGGCGGCGGCGCAGGCCCTCGATCATCTCCGGAGTCGAATCCTGCCAATATTCGGGGGTCTGAACCTCCTGGATGAGGGGCATCAGCTTCGCCACGGCGGGGACCGACTCCTTCGCCTCAAGCGCCTGGACGCGCCCGATCAGCCGCTCGCGAAGCGCCTCCAGCGGCCGCTTCCGGACCATCGCCAGCTGAAGGCGCAGGCAGAGGAGATCGAACCGCTTCGCCTCGAGGTCGCTGTCGACCAGCCCGCTCGGCAGGCCGGCGACATATTCGACGAGCTCGTGCCGAGCCTCCGCGGACAGGGGGTTCCACGCCTCCGGCCTCCGGAACTTCTCGACCCACTTGCGCCGAGCGCGGACGATGAAATTGTCGAGCGGCATGGCCGCCACCTGCCGCTCGAGAAGGTCGCGCAGGCCCTCGACGAGCGTGGGCTCCCCGCCCCGGAAGGCCGGCCGCGAATCCTTCGCCCGCTCGAGCGGCCCGGGCTCCGGCTGCAGAAGGCCGAGCAGCTCGACCCGCGACTCGAACAGGCGCTCGCCGAGCGGCGGTGCCGCAACGCCGTCGCCCGCTTCGATCCGGGCGTTGAAATATTCGAAATTGCCGAGATAATCGAAGATGTAGAAGAACCGCTTGTCGCCCTCCTCCCCCTTTCCGGGGCCGAAAATCTCCGGGCACAGCCTGGTGCCGCGCCCGACCATCTGCCAGAATTTAGACTTCGATCTGACGATCTTGAAGAAGACGAGGTTGAGGATCTCCGGGATGTCGATGCCGGTGTCGAGCATGTCGACCGACACGGCGATCTGCGGCATTGCGGACGGCTCCGCGAAGCTGTCGATCAGGTCGTGCGCGTAGCGGACCCGGTTGTCGATGAGCTGGCAGAAGGTGCCGCGAAGGTGCGGATAATTGGCGTCGAAGCGCTCGACGATGAATTGCGCATGGTCGTGGTTCTTGGCGAAGACGATCGTCTTGCCGAGAGTCTCGCCGTCGTCGACATAAAGCCCGTCGCGCATGAGCTGCTCGAGCATCTTGTCGATCGTATCCTTGTTGAACAGCCAGTCGTTGACGGCGCTCGGCTCGACGCTGTCCGGAGGACCCCCCTCCCCCCATTCGGCGGCGTCCCAGGCGTCCTTCTCCTCCTCGGTGAGCTCGTCGTAGCGAATGCCTTCGCGCGGGAACTTGAGCGGAACGTCGCGCGCCCTGGGCGGTACCAGGAAGCCGTCGGCGACCGCTTCCTTGAGATCGTAGGCGTCGGTCGGGACCCCGGTCTCGAGCTCGAACAGATCGTAGGTGTTCTTGTCGACCTCGTCCTTGGGCGTGGCGGTGAGGCCGATCAGGGGCGCGTCGAACCAATCGAAGATCGCCCGATACTTGCGGTAGACCGAGCGGTGCGCCTCGTCGATGACGATGAGGTCGAAGAAGCCGGGCCCGAAACGCTGCCGCCCCTCGGAACGCGCCCGGTCGATCAGGTTCATCATCGTGGGATAGGTCGAGAGGAAGATCCGACCGTCCTCCGCCGGCTCCTCGACGAGGTTGACCGTTCCGCTGTCGGGAACGAACTTGCGGAAGGCGCGCGCCGCCTGTTTCACCAGCGGCACCCGATCGGCGAGGAACAGCACGCGCTTCGCCCAATTCGCCCGCATCATTATGTCGGCGAGGGCGATGACGGTGCGAGTCTTGCCGGCGCCGGTGGCCATGACGAGCAGGGCCTTGCGGTGGTTCTCGCCGCCATGCTCGACGTCTTCGAAGCGGTGGCAGACGGCGCGGATCGCCTTTTCCTGGTAGGTGCGCCCGTCGCCGCCGGCGATGGCGCGGTCGGTCGGCACGGTTGCGAGCCGGGCACGGCGGGTGCGGCGCTGGACGATGAGCTGAAGCTCGTCGCGGGTCAGGAAGCCCTGGATCGGCCGCGGCGGATAGCGCCTGTCGTCCCAGACCCAGTGATCGTAGCCGTTCGAATAGAAGATGACCGGCCGCTGGCCGAACATGGCTTCGAGGCAATCGGCGTAGAGCTTCGCCTGGTGCTTGCCGTCGCGCGGGTCCAGCCGCGATCGCTTCGCCTCGACCAGGCCGAGCGGCTTGCCGTCCGCGCCCCACAGGACGTAGTCGACATAGCCGAGACCGCCCGGATTGGGCATTCCCGTCACTTCGAACTCGGTCTCGCGGGCGCCGGTCACCGGCCAGCCGGCCTCGCGCAACATCAGGTCGATATACTCGTCGCGGGTCTGCGCCTCGTGATAATCGTGGCGTGCATCCGCCTCCGCATTGGCCCGGCGAACGGCGCTATATTCGGCTTTCAGGGCGGCGAGCCGGACCTCAAGAGCCGCCCGGCCTTCCGAATCCTTGCGCCGCTCCTCGCGCTCGCGCTCGAGCGCCTCGGCCGCCGAGCGCGCTTCCGCCTCCATGGCGGCGGCTCGGCGGGCGTCGGTCGGCGCGGCGATCTCGTTGCGCGGAAGGCGATCGGCGGCGAAATCGAGCTCGGGCGGCGGCGGAGTCCGGCTGTAGTGGCTCGCGAACCAGAAGGAGGTGTGGAACAGCTCGCGAAGCGCGCTCACCGCCTGCGCGTCAGCGAACGAGCCGGGATGGGCGGCGCGGTTGCCGATCTTTCGCACCAGGCCGATCTTGGCCGCCACCGCCTGGCCGACGAGCCGGCGGAAGCTCGGCTCGCTGGTCAGGGCGTTGAGGGTGGTCTCGTAAGGCGCCCTGAGGCTCTCATCGTGATCGTAGAGCCAGCGCACCATCGCCTCGACCCCGAGCCGGGCCCGCATCGCCGCCCCGCGCGGGTCGGGGATGGCCAGCGCCTCGGCCATGGCGGCATGCTCGTGGAGGAAGGCGAAGGGCGCGAGGAAAGCGAACTGGCTTTGCGACGCGTCAGGGCCATCACCCAACGGGGCGCCCCCGGGCCGGATCGACAATGTTCTGCGGTCACCGCTCACGCGTCAGAGCTCGCCGCGGAAGGCGCGATACTGGAGGGAGGCGAAAAGAGCTTCCTGCTTGAGGAGCGCCTCTTCCTGCAAAGCCTTAATGTGATGGATGTGATCGATCTCCTTGCAGAACTGACGCTGAGCATCGATTGGCGGCACCGGGATCATGCGCTTCTCCATTCCCCCTTTCGTCGCATGCGTCATCGAGATTCCGCGCCCGCTCCGCTTAACCTCGTCGGAGAGAATATTAAGAAGCCAAAATGCATACATTTTTTCGATGGTCGGCCGCAATTCGAGACGCCAAATATGGTAGTGAAATATCGCCCGGGGACCCGTCCATATATAGGGCCCGAATGAAGCCGACCACGCGAACAAAAGATCGCCTTTGTCGCAGTATTTGTCCTTTGGAAGATTGAGATCTGAATAGTACCACCGATCACCGCCGTTCAGGTTCTGAATGCGGAGGACGGGCGTTCCTTTGTCGAGGAGTTCGGTCTGTTTATAGGCGCGCCCGTTGACGAGCGAGATATGCTCTCCCAGCGGCAATGAATCACGATGCTTCGCCAAGGGGTTACCAAAGCGATTGAAGAACAGGGATCGTTCGAGACGCTCCCACTTCACCAGCGCCGCTGAGTGGGCCCTCCGCACGCTATCTGCCTCATCGAGGATCGCGGCGATCCGCCTCTGCGCGGGCAACGGCGGCACGTAAATCTCCGTTCGTCTGATCGTACTCTGGCTGATGTTCGGTTGAGCGCCTCCGACACTTCGGGCAATCAGATCGGGAGCTTTTGCACGCAGGGCATAGAACAAATACTTGCGATCGACGCGCTTTGGATCGGGGATGAGGTGACACACCGCTTGGTTCGTCGTCGCGTCGATACCGAGCATACCCACACGGCCCACGGTTGCGCCGTACATTGCTACAAGCAAGGCTCCAGCCGGGACAGGCTTCAGCGACGTTGCGTGCAAGGCGGCTTCGGTTACCGTCTCATCCGTTTTATGAATTACGCGCTCACGCAATTCGCCCGACTTTACCCATGGGATAGAGCCGCCATAGAACTCGTCGCGCCTCTCGCGGCTTGGCGTGGTACCGCTTCCCGTTTGGCAGATATCGCCAATGGGTGTCATCAAAGCCGTCTTCACGCCAGCATCTCCTCGATCCGCGCCAGCCCTTGGACGATCTCCTTCTCCAGCTCTCGCAGCTCCTTGATGATGTCCGCCGGCGTGTCGTGCGTCACCTCCTCATGCTCGACCTCCCGGTAGCGATTGATCGACAGGTCGTAGTCCGATGCCGCGATCTCCTCCCTCGGGACGCAGAAGCTCTGCGCCGTCCGCGGCCGTTCGCGCTCGGCACCGTCACGTTCGGGCCAGCGGGCGAGGATGTCGGGGAGGTTGTTCCTGGCATGCTCCTCCTCGCCCAGCGGCCGCGACGGGCAAGGCCCCTGCAGCTCTTCCGACAGCAGGTCGTTGCGCTTGTCGTCGAGCGACTTCCCGTCGGCCTTCATGTCGTAATACCAGACGAAATCGGTGCCGCCGCGGCCGGTCTTGGTGAAGATCAGGATGGCGGTTGAGACTCCGGCATAGGGCCGGAAGACGCCGGAGGGCAGGCTGATCACCGCGTCGAGCTTGTGCTCTTCGACCAGCTTCTGGCGGATCGTCCGGTGCGCCTTGGAGCTGCCGAAGAGAACCCCGTCCGGAACGATCACCGCCGCCCGGCCGCCCGTCGTCAGCAGGCGAAGGAACAAGGCGACGAAGAGCAATTCCGTCTTCTTCGTCTTGACGACCTTGAGCAGCTCCTTCGAACAGCTGTCGTTGTCGAGGCCGCCGGCGAACGGCGGGTTGGCGAGGATCAGAGTATAGGCGCCGGCGTCGTCGCCGGCGTCCTCGGCGAGGCTGTCGCGGTAGGCGATCCGCGGCTCCTCGATGCCGTGAAGCATCATGTTCATCGCGCCGATTCGGAGCATGGTCTCGTCGAAGTCGAAGCCGGTGAAGGCCGCGGTTTCGAAATGACGGCGCAGAGCTTCGTCCTTGAAGAGGTCCGGATGCTTCTCGCGCATATATTCGGCGGCCATCATCAGGAAGCCGGCCGTGCCCGCGGCGGGATCGCAGATCGTGTCGGTCGGCTTCGGCGCCATGATCCGGACCATGAGATCGATGATGTGGCGCGGGGTGCGAAACTGGCCGTTCTCGCCGGCGGTCGCGATCATCGAGAGCAGATGTTCGTAGACGTCGCCCTTGGTGTCGCGATCGTCCATCGGGATCGAGTCGAGGCCCTGGACGAGCTTGTCGAGCAGTGCCGGGCGGGTGAAGGCGAGCCGGGCGCCCTTCATGTGCGCCGCCATCGCCGATTCCGCGCCACGCAGGGTGCGGATGAAGGGGAAGACATGGCTGTCGACGATCTCGAACATCCGTTCCGGCTTCTCGTTCCTGAAGCGCGACCAGCGCATCAGCTCGAAGGCGCAGCCGTCCTCCCCTACCCCCGTCACCGGATCCTTGCGGAAGCCGGGCGTGGCGAGACCGTCCGTGCCTTCGGGGAAAATCCTTCGCTCGAGCGGCCGGCCGAGCGCCCGCGCCTTCTTCTCCTCGCGCTCCTGTATCTCGTCGAGCCGGCGGATGAAGAGCAGATAGGTGATCTGCTCGACGTTGGTCAGCGGATTGGAGACTCCGCCCGCCCACAGATCGGTGCGCAGCTTCTCGATCTGGCTCCTGATGGCACCGTTAAGCATCGTCCTGCATTTCCACTTCGATTTTCACGTTCCAGAGTTGCGACCGAAGCGCCCGGTGGCTCTCGGCCAGGCTTTCGGCGGCAGGCGATGTCCTGGCGCATTTCATAGAGCGCCGCCATCTCCGCGTCGACGCGAGCAAGCTCTTCGGTTGGGAGCGGGATGCGAAGGCCGCGCAGCGCGCCCGTCGGGGGAAGCCTTCGCCCAGCCGTCGCCCTGACCCGACTGCGGATGAACAATCCGGGCCGAAACGGACCGATCGTCTGTTCGGCTGCCCTCCCCGGCTCACTATGCTGGAGCCCGCGGCGAGTCGCCGCGGGTGGCAGGATGGAGGACGACATGGGCGAGCGAACCCTGCAATCGCGCCGGGCGCCGCGCCCGCCCGAGCCGACTTACGGAGTGGCGGTGGCCGGGCCGCGGCACCGGCAGCTGACGCAGCTGGCGACGGCGCTGAACGCGGCGCCCCGGCTCTCGACCGAAGCGGCGGCACGGGGCGGGCCGGGTTCCACGCGGCTGCCCGAGAGGCTTAAGAACGGCGTCGAGGCCCTGTCCGGAATCGCGATGGACAACGTCCGGGTCCATTACGATTCGCCGCGGCCGGCCCAGCTCCAGGCCCACGCCTTCGCCCAGGGCGGCGACATCCATCTCGCGCCGGGGCAGGCGCATCAGCTGCCGCACGAGGCCTGGCACGTCGCACAGCAGGCCCAAGGCCGAGTGACGCCGACGGCGCAGCTGAACGGCGGAGTCGCGATCAACGACGATTCGGGCCTGGAACGCGAGGCCGACGCGATGGGTGCGAGGGCCCTTGCCGTATCGCCATGCCCGGAAAGCGGGCGAGAGGAATCCTCGCCTGGCGATTCCCTTCCCCTGCAGGCGAAAGCGGTGGTGCAGCGCCAGGACGACGACGACATGGACGAATCGGAGGGCCAGGCGCTGTACGACCAGGTCCGCAGCGGCATCGACTTTCCGGACGAGGAGAGCCTCGCCGCCGACCCGGAATATCTCCCGCCCGCGAGCGACGACGAGTCCGACGACGGCGAGGACGGCGGCCCTGTCGCCATGGACGAGAGCGACAGCGGTTCGACGGCGCCCGAAATGAGCCTGGAGGAACGCAGGAAGATGGACGCGGAGGCGCTCAATCGGCCGTTCGCAACCTCGCCGCTGACCGATCCCGACGCCCGCTTCACGACCCGATCGATGTCCACCAGCGACAAGTTCAAGGTCGGCAAGGTGATGGGCCAGCGGACCCAGCAGTCCGGCCCCGTTGCAATCACCCTCCAGAGCGTTGCCTTGTGGGTGAACGACAAGTTGGAGACGCGCGAGCGGCCGATCGCGGTTTCGGGCATCGTCGAGCCCACCGCGACCACCGGACGCGGCGGCGCGCCCGATCCGATGAGCGGCGTCCAAATCTATATGGGGCAGGGTCCGCAGCCCAAGTCCTCGATGAAGATGGAGCGCAATTCGGGGATACCCGACGCGGAACGCGGCCATGTCATGGCGCTCGAGCTCGGCGGACCCGACATCCCGCAGAATATCGTGCCGCAATGGGCGAAGTTCCAGGGTAGCGGCGATTGGCGGAAGATGGAGCAGAGCGTCCTCGACAAGGCGAAGAAACTGCCGAAGGGGCAGCGGCTGCGATACTCGGTCGATATCTTCTACAAGAACAGCGGCGTCCTCACGCCGACCTTGCGCACCTTCGGCTTCCCGTCCGGCTTCAGGGCGACCACGCAGGTGATCGACGGGAAGACCCAGGGCCCGGCGACGCTCGAGTTTCACCAGGGCCAGGCGCAGGACCAGACCGACCAGATGCTGGCGGAACGCGCGATGCGCAAGGCGGACGGCACCGACTGGGATTCCAGCCTGGACAAGCAAAAAGCGGGCGGGAAGAGGAAGCGGGCGTCGGACGAGGAGGAGGCCACCGGCAAGAAGCGAAAGAAGGCCGACGGCTAGGCGGTCCGCGATGCAGCCGCCCACTCCCCTCCGCCCCGACCGGACATGATGCCGGCTCAAGCGCATCATGTCGAGCGCCTGAAGCTGGACGTGGACGTCGCCGGAATGGAGAGGGCGCTGCATCTGCGCGAACGGATCGAGGACCTCTCGCGGACCCGCTTTCCGGAGGTGCTCGAACGCGTATTCGACGCCGCAATCCCCGCCGATCTCCACGTCCGGATCGACCGGCTCGAGCTCGACCTCGGAATCGTCGGAACCGAACGGCTGGAGGAGGACGCCGCCGAGCGCCTCGAGCGCGCCTTGGCCGAAGCGATCGCCGAAGCCGTCGAGCGCTCCCGGCGGACGCCCGGCGCCGACGGCCGCGCACTGACCGCCGAGGAGGCGGCCCTGGACGATCTCGGATATTATCTCGCGCACGGCACGGCGCGCTTCAGGGCCGGGTCCGAGGCGTTCGATCCTGCCGCGGACCTGCGGAGCCTGATCGGCGCTCGGCCGCAGGCGCTGACCGCGATGCTTCGGCACCTCGCGCGCGACCGCCACGCCATCGAGCGGCTGGTGCTTCAGGCCAGCGCCGAGGATCTGCGCGCCTTGCTGGCCATGCTCGCGCCGGCCGACGCGGCCGTCATCCTCGCTTATCATTCCGATCTGCGGCGCCTCTACGTGGAGAGCCGGGAGGCGCCCGAGACTCCGGCTTTGCCGCGGGCGCTCTGGGTGCTGACTTTGGAGTTCATCCTCCGCGACCCGGGAAGCCAGTCGAACCGCCGCGCCTTGCTCGCCTATCTGCTCAAGGGCATGGCGATGGCCGAGGGCGTCGCCTATCCGGCACTGCTTGCGCTTCTGCACGACGCGCTCGAGCAGAGCCGGAAGCGGCAGCCCCCGACCGGATCGCTTCCGGGCGTGCTGAAGGAGCTGTTCGATCGGCTCGGCGAGGAAGGCCCCGAGCCGGTGCCGGCGCCGCGAGGCGAGGCCGAGCGGCTCGAGCCCGGGCCGGTCGCGACGGTCCGCCTCTGGCTGGACGCCCTGGCCGCCCTGCATCGCCAAAGGCCGCTGCTGGCGCTGTCCGAGGCCGGGTTCGAACGCGCCTTGCGGCATCTCGCGGGCGAGCCGGGCCCGCGGTTCGACCGGCGGCGCCGGCTGGGCCGCCTGCTTCGCGGCCTCGCCCGAGCGGGCGGGGTTCCCTACGCATTCCTCATCGAGTCGATCGCCTCCGCACTGGCCTTCGCCCGAAGGGAGGGCGCTCCGGCAGGCCCGGCGGCGATCCTGGCCGCCGATTTGCCGAGCGCCGGCGTGAGCAGGCTGGCCGCCGCCGATGCCGACACGATTGCGGGCTTCCTTTCCCGCCTTCACCGCTACGCGCAGGACGAGGCCGCCATGGCCGCCCTCGTTCAGGGGCTCGGCTCAACCGAGTTCCGGCTGACGCTCGAGCGGCTTCAGCCCCGCCACGCCAGGGCGATGCTCGCCGACCTGACGGAACTCGCCGCGGTGCAGCGCAGGCAATTCCCGTTCGCTTTTTCGCAAAGCGCGTTCGAAGCGCAGCTCAGGGCGCTGGCGCTTCGGCTGGCGATCGCGACTCCGGCGCCGCTCCGCCGAGCGGACTGGCTGCGGTCATTGCTCGACGGCCTGGCGCGCGCCTCGGGAGCCGACGGGCAACGCCTGTCGATTCTGCTGGCCGGTGCGGGCGAGGCGCTGCCGCCGGGATCCTCGCTGCGGCAGGCGATGGCGAAGATGGAAAGCGGAAGCGGCCGGGCAAAAAGCGCCCCGTCCGGTCCGACCGAAGCCGCGGAATTTCACGACAGAAATGCGGCCGCGCTCGCGCGCCGGCTGGCCCGGGCGCGGGCGCCGGACAAAGCGAAGCTGATTGGCCGCCTCGCCGAGGATCCCGCCCTGCTGCTTCGGGTAACGGAGAGGATGGACGAGGCCGGCCTCGCCGAATGTCTCGCTTCGTTCGGTCCCGCCCGGGCGAAATCGGTCACGGACGACCTCGCGTTTCTGAGTCGGCGCCATGCGGCGGAGCCGCTGGCGGGGCTAGACGCCGCCGGATTCGACCGGCTGACCTGGACGCTGGCCGTGGCGGCGCTGGCGCGGACGGGCGGCAAGCTCCATCGGGCCGAAGTTCGACGCCTGATGCTGGCCGGCATCGCCAGGCACGAAGGCGTTGCCGCGGGCGAGCTGGGGGATTGGCGGCGGCTGGAAGACGAGGATTCGGCAGTCCATGTCGCGACTGCCGAGGCGTCCGAAGCGGCGGACCCGCCGGCGACCGCGCTCGCGGCGGCGGAGCTGCTCGCCCTTGCGGAGGGTTTCCTGCGTACCGGCCGGCCGGCCGCTTCAGGCCCTTTCCTGGCTGAGGCGGCGCGCCGCGCTCCCGCCGCGTTCGCGGCCCTGCTGCGGCGCCTGACCGCGGCCGCGTCGGGACGTTCCACCGCCCTCGTCGGCCGGCTGCTGGACTGGATGCTGCCCGAGGAGGTCGCCGCTGCGGTGGCTCCGGACTCGGCCGGCCATGCCGCGCGCTGGGCCGCGGCCCTTGCCGACGCCCCCGGCGGAAGCATGACGGAGGCCTGGCGGAAGGTCCTTCACACGGCGCTGGCAGAGGAGCCGTTCGGAGATTCGGACGGGGAAATTGCCCTCGCACTGATCCACGACCGGCGCGCCCTGCTACGCCACTGGCTCGACCATGACAGCCCGCCATGGTGGGCGCCCGGGGACATGAGGATCGAGAGCCTGCTGGCCGGCCTTCCCGGACTGCCCTCGACCGTCCTTCGCTCGCTGTTCCACGATCCCGACCCGGAGCGCGTGGCGATGCGCCTCGCCCGCGCGTTTCGAAAGATGGGAGCCGCGCCCGGGGCGATCCTGCTGGAGCGGCTGGCGCCCTGGGCCTTCGCGGCGGGCGGCCCCCTCGCCGCGCGCGCTTCAGGCCTCTCCGGTTCCGGGCTCGACGACCTGCGGATCCGTGCCGCCGCGGCGGCGATCGCCGGCGCTCCGCTCGACCTGGACCGGCTCGCCCGGCCGCTGCCGGCACCGGCCGATGGCCAGGCGCAGCCGCTCGCCCCTCCCGGTCCCGACGACCGCGCCGCACTTTTCGCCTGGCTGCGCGACGGCGGGCCGGGCGATCCGACGTCGCGGCCGTGGCGGCTGTTCGCGGACCTGGCCGATCGCGGCGACATCGAGCTCGAGAAAATCCTTCGCGACGGACTTACCCGGGCCGAGACCAGGGCGCGGTGGGCGGCGACAATGCCCGAGGAAGCGCTCGCCCGGATTGTCCAGGCTGTCGCGCCGGCACAAGCGCGGTTCATGCTCGACCTGAAATCGATCCTCGCCGCGGCACGGCCGCCCGCCGCGCCGCCGGACTCACCGGGCGCCGGCCGAGGCGGGCCATGGGAGCCCCTGCTGGCGATTGCGGCGGAGCGCGACCGGCCCGGCCCGCGTGCCATCGCCGACCGGCTGATCCAGGCTTCGGCCGGCGGCGCGCCGGACGCCGCGCGCGACCTGCGCTCCCGGGCAGTGCTGGCGGCGCGCAACGGCGGGCACGTCAATGTCATTGCCGCGCTGCAGCCCGCCCCGGCCACTTGGCCGCCCCGGCCGCCCGCCGCGGCCCGCCCTCCGGCGGAGAAAGCCGCGCCGCCCGCGCCGCCCGCGCCCGTCATCGGAGAGACGATGTACGTGACGAATGCCGGGCTGATATTGTTCAATCCGTTCCTGCCCCTCTTCTTCGAGCGGCTCGGCCTGTTTTCGGTGGGCCGCGACGGCGTGCAGCGCATCGCCGGGGTCGAGCCGGCCTCGCGGGCGGTGCATCTGCTCCAATATCTGGTCGACGAACGCTGCGACCGCCCCGAGCCCGATCTCGCGCTCAACAAATTGCTGTGCGGCGTCCCGATCGCGGCGCCGGTGGCGAAGAGGATCGAGCCCACCGCGGAGGAACTGGCGATCTGCGACGGACTGATCCAGGCGATGATCGGCAACTGGCCGGCCTTGATAGGCGCCTCCCCGGCCGGGCTGCGCGAGACCTTCCTTCAGCGCAAGGGGCGGCTGCGCCGGGGCGACGACAAATGGGCGCTGGATGTGGAGCGCAAGACGGTCGACATATTGGTCGAGCAGATTTCGTGGAGCTGGGCGATCGTCTACCATCGCTGGATGCCCGACGCGCTGCACGTGACATGGTGAGAAAAAGCATGGCTGGAAATCGGCGGGCACCCGCGACCGGCGCGATCGAGCGCGAGCTGGCCTGGCTCGAGAAGGTCCTCGCCCGGCGCTTCGCCGGCTACCGGGACGGCGGCGAGACCGAGGTCCCCACCCTGCCGCCGCCGCCCTCCGTCGCCAGGGGCGGCGGACCCTATGCCGAGTTGCTGCGCGACATGGCGCTCGACGCCCCCGAACGGCTCGCCCTGATCCTGGCCATGGCGCCGCACCTCGCGCCGGAAGTGCTCGACCCCTTCCTGTTGCAGAACCAGTCCACCGGCCGGCGCTTCAGCGAGTTCGGCGGAATCACCGGCCAGTCGCACGCCGGGTTCCTGCCGACCGTGGAAACCGCCTTGTTCCTGATCGCGGGCGGCGACAAGGAGGAACGGATCCGGGCGCGCCGCATTTTCGAGCGCGAGCACAGGCTGGTGGCCGGATCGGTGCTGGCGATCGACCACAGGCATGGCGAGGAGCCGCCGGCGTCGGCGCTGCTGCTGCTGTCCCGCGAATATCTCGAGATATTGCTGACCGGGGAGGATTATGTCTTCCCGCCGGGCGAAGGCTTTCCGGCCGAGCGGATCGCGACGGCGCTCGACTGGGACGATCTGGTCATCGACGCCGGGACCAGGGCGCAGATCGACATGATCGGCAGCTGGATCCTGCATTCGCGCGCACTGATGGAAGACTGGGGCCTGGCCGGCCGGGTGAAGCCCGGCTACCGTTGCCTGTTCCATGGCGGCCCCGGCACCGGCAAGACGCTGACCGCGGCTTTGCTCGGCAAGCATCACGGGGTGCCGGTCTATCGCGTCGATCTGTCGCGCGTCGTGTCGAAGTGGATCGGCGAGACCGAGAAGAACCTCGCCGGCCTGTTCGACCAGGCGCAGAACCGCGACTGGATCCTGTTCTTCGACGAGGCGGAGGCTCTGTTCGGCCGGCGCACCGACGCGAGCAGCGCCAACGACCGGGCGGCGAACCAGCAGATCGCCTATTTGCTTCAGCGGCTGGAGGATTTTCCCGGCCTGGTGATCCTGTCGACCAATTTGCGCGGCCATATGGACGAGGCCTTCGCTCGGCGTTTCCAGTCGGCCATCCTGTTCCCGATGCCCGACATCCCTTCCCGCCTGCGGCTCTGGCAGGACATGTTCGAGACGGGGCGCTTCGCGCTCGGCCCGGACATCGATTTCCACGCGCTCGCCGCCGATTACGAGCTTGCCGGCGGAGCGATCGTCAACGTCCTGCGCCACGCCTGCCTGCTCGCGATCGTCCGCTCGCCGCCCGTGGTCGAAGCGGCGGACATCATGAGCGGTATCAAGGAAGAATTGCGCAAGGACGGGCGCTACCTCGGCCGCTGATCCGCCGTTCCGGATCGCCAAATTCAACGCTGAATCGGCACGAAATCGCGCAACGGGCTTTTAGAACCGATTCCGATGTGGTTTCGCTTTCGGCGATTTTGACACAATGTTACCAGAGTCGTCGGGCGAGTCGCGAAGCGCTGTTTCCACTTCCGTGCCCATCCGTCAAAGTAGATTCCCGATATGTCGAGCATACGTGGAGTACTCGGGGTAATCCGAGCGCTTCTTAATGAGTATATGCAGAACCTTGATCGTCGTGCAGACGATTGGGTGACATTGACTAGTGTTGTCTATCATGATGGATCAATAAACGAGGCAACCAGAGACAAAGTAGTAATGTCTTTGTACAACATTTCTCGCGAAACTATCGTAAGTACGTATACCCCTACAAAAGCAGGAACCGATTCTTTCGCCGTCGTTCAGCCACCGGTCTATGTGAATTTATATCTTATGTTCATGGCAAACTTTTCTGCTAAAAACTACTCCGATGGATTGGCGGCGATTTCGTATGTTATTTCGTTTTTTCAGCAGAATCCTTGGTTCAATCAGGCCAATGCGCCCGATCTTGATCCGGAGATCGACAAGATAAGCATGGAAATGGCCAATCTCGATCCCGTCGACATCAACTACGTGATGAGCACCCTCGGGACCAAATATATGCCGAGCGTGTTCTACAAATTGCGCCTGCTTTCTTTCGCCTCGACGGCGATGCAGGCGCGGGCCTATCCCGCCAGCGGCGGCACGGTTGCCGAGACGCCCGATGCGGGCAAGCCGTGATGGCGGCCGGCGGATCCCCGGGACAGCCCCGGAGTTTTACCTATTCAGCCATTTCGGATGCAAACCGATATACGAGGCTGTTCAGCGTCACCGTGACGCATAATTATTATACCCAGCAAAAGGGTCTGTGCAGGGATTTCGAGGCGGTCGCGACGCCGGCCACGGCCAGCCTGATGGCCTCGCTCGGCCTGGTGCTCAAGAACGAAGGCGTCGGTTTCAGCCTGTTCTACACGCCGGACAGCCTCGAGAAGATCTGCTCCTATCTGCGCCGCGAGGCGCACGCTTCCGATGGCGGGTCCGGCTTCTGGAGCCGGCTCACCTTCCTGATGGAGCTGTGCAATCCCGAGTTCGTCGGGATCACCGCGCTGCCGATCGAGACCAAGACGTCCCAGTCCAACCTGTATGGCTGCAACAGCCAGGCCCATGGCGCCGACGAGACCGTGCTGCTGTCGAAGGGCCCGTATATGGGCGGGGAATCGCTCTATCCGGTGGCGGCCAGCGACCTGACCCTCAAGCTGCCCCGCCGCGCCTCCGAAGTCGTTGTCACGGACATATCCGGGACGACCGTCGTCCCGGCGCCGGGCGCCCCCCCGGTGCCGATCTTCGGCGCCGCCGGCGGCGCCAAGTCCGCGACCGTGGATTTCAGCGGCCTGCCCTACGATCTGTATACGATCGTCGTCACCGATCGCGCGGGGCGCCGGGTCGGCACTCGGCGCTATCCGCTCACCCTGCTCTACGTGCCGCCGGGCAATTCGATGGCCCTGCTCGACATATTGTTCACCCAGCCGGAGCCGGACATGGGCGGCGTCTATCCGATCACCCCTTTGTTCGGAGGAACGCCGCCCAAGCCGAAGCAATGCGGCAACATCGCCTATCGGCTCCCGTTCGACGCGCGCTCGACCTATTGGCAATATTATGTCGTCTCGGAGGTCCCGGGCGCAAACCTAAGCGAGCTGAGTATCCGCGGACCCGGCGCTCAGTTCGATCGGGGAGCGAAGCCGGTGCTGCTGCCGAACGGCAATTCGGCCATCCTGTTCACCAGCGACACCCCGCTGCCGCTGCGCCAGAAGTCGCCGCAGCATTTCCGACTGAGCGGGCGCCGGCGCGACCCCGGCGGCCATGAGAATGCGATCGCTCTGGCCCGACTGCCCGTCGCCCCGGGAGCGCCGGTCTGGCCGGCACCCGACCGCCCCAGCACCACCGGAACCTCCGAAATGTACGTCTACGTCTGATCCCGCCACCCTCCAGAGCAAAGGAAGCAAGCCATGGCAACGAGCTTCAAGAACCGCAAAACTCCGGGCGTCTACGTCACCGAATACGCCGCTTTTCCGCCTTCGGTGGTCGGCGTGGCGACGGCGGTGCCGATCTTCGTCGGCTACACCGAGACCGCCATGGATCCGTCGAGCAAGAAGCAGCTCTACCTCCAGGCCGTCCCGATCGAGTCGATGGCGGATTATTACAGCTATTTCGGCCACGGTTTCGACGCGAAAGGGGTGGTAGATCCGGCACCGGTTGCAGGATCCTATGATTTCGAAGCGGCGTCGTCGAACGGCAAGTATAGTGCGACGTCGCCGACGTTTACGGAGACGAAATCGCTACCTTATCTGGTCGGAACCACATCCGGGACGCCCCCGGAGTACGTAGCCATGTTCAATCTCTATTCGGCGATGCAGATGTTCTATGCCAACGGCGGCGGAAGCTGCTTCGTCATCTCGGTCGATAATTACTGGGGCACCCAGAGCGTGGCCCCACCGGCGCCACCCATTCCACCGGTCAAGGTCAAAAAGGACCCGCTGATGTCCGGCCTCGCGATCGCCAACGAAACGCGGGGCGCTACGATGCTGGTCGTCCCGGACGCATGCCTGCTCGTGGCGCCTCCGGTGAACGCGGGCGATCCCTATACTTATGACGATTACCAGCCGATCGCTGTCGAGATGCTGCGGCAGTCGGCGACGCTTCAGGACCGGGTCGCGATCCTCGACCTGCCGGGCGCGCTCGTTCCGGCCAACTGGAACGTCAAGGCGATGGAGGCCGAGGCGGCCGCCTTCTACACGGCCATCGCTCCGGCCCAGCCCTATTTCAGCTACGGCGCGGCTTACGGCCCGGCCGTCGAAACCTCTTTGCTGACCAAGGACGACGTCCTCTACACCAACCTGACGGGCACCGATGAGAGCAAGACGCTCGTCAACGCCCTGCTGACGACGCAGGCGCTGAAGCTCTATCCGCCCACCTTCGAGAAGAACGAGCATGGGGTGGTCATAGAGACACCCCATTATACGGAGGCGTTCCAGAACGTCGCCGCTCGCATCGCCTATGCCTTCCCGGCCAAAGGCTCTCCGGTGAAGGTCGAGTCCGTCCCTCCGGATATCACGGAAACGATCGACGATAAGCAGGTATCTCACCCCAACCCCACCGTGTATCCGCCGCCGGCCCCGGACGACTTGTCGGCCCAGCAGGCGCTCGATCAATATCTGCTCAACGCGCTGCCTTTGCTCAAGCAGATCCAGCAGATCCTCGCCAGCCACCTCAATGTCGTCCCTCCGAGCGGGATCATGGCGGGCGTATGGACCCAGAACGACGCCAATCGCGGCGTCTGGAACGCCCCTGCGAACATCACGCTCAACGAGGTGATCGCGCCGATGGTGGCGCTCAGCGACGACCAGCAGGGCGATTACAACATGCCGCTCAACGGCAATGCGATCGACATATTGCGGCCGATGGTCAACCGCGGCACCGTCGTGTGGGGCGCCCGGACGCTCGACGGCAACAGCCTCGACTATAGATACATCCAGGTACGCCGGACGCTGATCTACATCGAGCAGTCGATCAAGCTGGCGCTTCAGCAGTTCGTGTTCGCTCCGAACGACGGCGGCACCTGGGCGACGGTCACCGCGACCATCTCCAACTTCCTGACCCAATTGTGGCAGGCCGGCGGGCTGATGGGCGACAAGGCGAGCGACGCCTTCACCGTCCAGTGCGGAGTGCCGACGACGATGAGCGGCCTCGACGTGCTCAACGGCTACATGGTCGTCAACGTCAAGGTCCAGATGATCCATCCGGCCGAGTTCATCGAGCTCACCTTCACCCAGACGATGCAGGGCGTCTGATCGCTGCAGGAGATTTTGGCGCTTTCCTCAACCCGTTAACGACAGGAGACCGACATGGCAGGCGAAACCGAAGACGCCGTATGGCCGCTTCCCAAATTCTATTTCTCCGTGGCCGGATTCCCGACCGGCACGGTCAGCTTCCAGGAGGTGACCGGCCTCAGCACCGAGACCACGCCGATCGAATATCGGCACGGCGACAGCCCCAGCTTCTATCCGATCAAGATGCCCGGCCTCGGCAAGGTCGGCAACGTGACGATGCGCAAGGGCATCTTCGTCAACGACACGACCTTGTGGACCTGGTTCGACACGATCAAGCTGAACACGATCGCCCGGGTGACGGTGGTGATCAGCCTGCTCGACGAGACCGCGGCGCCGAAGATGGTGTGGACGCTGAACAATGCCTTTCCGGTCAAGGTCACCGGAACCGACCTCAAATCGGAGGGCAATGAGGTGGCGGTCGAAAGCCTCGACGTCGCGTTCGAGACCATGGTCATCTCGGCGCCCTGATGACCGCGACCGGCTATTTCCCGCCACCGGCATTCTATTTCACCGTCGCGGTGGCGGGAACCGGCACGGCGCTGCAGGCGATGAGCCTGGCCGACGCGAGCTTCCAGGAAATATCGGGGATCGAAGCGAAGCTGGAGACCGAATCGGTGAGCGAAGGCGGCGAGAACCGCTATGCCCACGCGCTTCCGACCGTCACCAAATCTCCCAACCTCGTCCTCAAGCGGGGCTATGTGACCCAGCCTTCCTTCCTTTCGGAATGGGCGGCGCAGACGGTCGGCTCGACCCTGAACGCGCCGATCCTGACCCAGACGGTCGTCGTCATGCTGCTGGGCGCGAACGGGATCCCCCTGGTCGCCTGGAACTTCGACCGGGCCTGGCCGGTACGCTGGGTGACCGGTCCGTTCGGTTCCCAGAAGAACGAGGTCCTGACCGAGCTGCTCGAATTCTCCTATGCGACCGTCACCCGAATGCCGCTGAACGAAGCCGCGGCCATGGTGCCGCTCGTCTCGGACCTGATCGGTTCCTGAGGGGGAAGCGGACATGCCGTTGCACATCAGCGAGATCGGTGTCCACATGGCGGTCCGCGATCCGGAGAAGGAGCCGCCGGGGCCCTCCGGGGACGGCGCGGGCGGCTGCGGCACGCAGCCGGGCGGGATGACTCCGGCGCAGCGCGACAACCTGGTCGACGACTGCGTGCGCAACGTGCTCCGCCATCTGCGGATGAGAGAGTCGCGCTGACATGTCCGCCAGCCTCGAGCGGATGATGGTCACGGCCTTTTCGGACGCCGAATATAACAGCCAGATCGGCGAGCCGTTCACGGTGTGGATCAATCCGGCCACCTACACCCACGATTACACCATCTGCTACGCCGACCGCCAGGCGCCGGGCAGCAACGGCCCCTCTCCCGAGTTCGACCAGGTCGGCAAGGAGAGCATCTCGTTCGATCTCCTGTTCGACGCCACCGGCGTGATCCCCCCGCCGATCCCGGGCATGCCGCTGCCGCAGGACGGGGTGGCCGGGCTGATCGGGACATTCACCACGCTGGTGGCGACCCTCAACGGCAACATCCACCGGCCCAATTACATCAAGCTTTCCTGGGCGCAGCTGCAGTTCCAGTGCGTGCTGAGCAAGATGAAGGTGACCTATACCTTGTTCAAGCCGAACGGCACGCCGCTGCGCGCCAAGGTGGCGGTGACCTTCCTCTCGTTCACCAGCGAGAAGCAGCTGGCGGCGGAAGCGAACACCACCTCGCCCGATCTTACCCACCTGGTCACGCTCAAGGCCGGCGACACGCTGCCGGCCTTGTGCCACCGGATCTACGGCAGCAGCACTTATTATCTGAAGGTCGCGGCGCTGAACGGGCTGACCGGGTTTCGCCAGCTCCCGCCCGGCCTGCAATTGCTGTTTCCACCGCTCAGCGGGCCGGCGATATGAGTGCGCCTTCGCCCGTCCAGATGGCCGGCGCCCTGGTCTCGAGCACCATCGCGACGAACGGCAAGGCGCTCGACAGCGCCTATCAGGTCGAGTCGATCGACATCTGGACGGGCGTCAACAAATTGCCCCAGGCCCGCATAATCATCTCCGACGGCAGTCCGTCGGAAGCCACCTTCCCGATCAGCGAGACCGAAGCCCTGATCCCGGGCAAATCGCTGACGATCAAGGTCGGCTACGATTCGCAGGAAACCCAGATCTTCTCCGGCCTGATCTACCGCCAGGGCCTGGAGGTGAGCCAGGACGGTCCTTCCCGGCTCGTCGTGGAAGCCACCGACAAGGCGATGGCGATGACGCTCGCGCGCAAGAACGCGATCTTCGAGCAGATGACCGACAGCGACGTGATCAAGAAGCTGATCGCCCAGGCGAAGCTGGAATCGACCGTCGCGACGACCTCTCCCGTCCAGCCCTCGATCGTCCAATATTATGCCTCGGACTGGGACTTGATGCTGATCCGCGCCCAGCTGAACGGCATGGTGACGATCGTGTCGGACGGAGCGGTGGCGGTGGCGCCGCCCGACACGAGCAAACCGCCGGTGCTGAGCCTCACCTACGGGGAGTCGATCCTCGATTTCCGGGCGGCGATGGACGCATCGACCCAATATGCCGCCGGCGCCATCCAGAGCTTCGCCTGGGATCCGGCCACCCAGAAGCTCGCGGTTTCCGGGAAAGCGAGCGCGAGCGTGACCGAGCCCGGCAACATCTCGTCCGACGAGCTCGCCTCGGTGTTCAAAGTCGCCCAGTTTCCGCAGCAGACCGGCGGGACGCTGGAGCAGGCCGACCTCACCGACTGGTCCTCGGCCGAATTGCTCAAGGCGAAGCTCGCCAAGATCCGCGGCGGGATCCGCTTCCAGGGCAATGCCCTCGCCAAGCCCGGCTGCATGGTCGAGCTGGAGGGGCTCGGCGACCGGTTCAACGGCAATGCCTATGTCTCGGCCGTGCATCACGCCGTCGCCGACGGCCTGTGGATGACGAACGTCGAGATCGGGATGTCCCCGCAATGGTTCGCCGCGACCGCGCCCGAGGTTGCCGCCCCCGGCGCCGCGGGCCAGCTGCCGCCGGTCGCCAACCTGCAGACCGGAATCGTCCTCAAGACCGACGGCGACCCGGACGGCGAGTATCGCGTCCAGGTCCAGCTGCCGCTGCTTCAGGCGGGCAACCTCGGCGTCTGGGCGCGGTTGGGGAGCTTCTATGCGTCGAACGCGATCGGGGTCGAATTCTATCCCGAAATCGGGGACGAGGTGGTCGTCGCCTTCATGAACGGCGACCCCCGCTTCCCGGTGATCGTCGGCAGCCTGTACAGCAAGAAAAACCCGCCGCCGGTAGTTCCGGACGCGAAGAACAACCAGAAAGCGATCGTGACCCGCTCCAAGCTGCGCGTCGATTTCTTCGAGGAGCTGCCGGCGGTGGAAATCTCCACCCCGAAGAAGCAGAGCGTCCGGCTCGACGACAACGCCAAGACCGTGACGATCAAGGACATGAACGGCAATGTCGTCACCATGGCGTCGGGTGGAATCACCGTCGACAGCGCCGCCAAGATCACGCTCACCGCCAAGACCGACGTGGCGATCGCCGCCCAGGGCAAGGTTTCGATCAAGGGCACCGGCGGCGTGGAGATCGCCGGCCTGACCATCAAAGCCAATGCCGACACCAGCTTCGCCGCCCAGGGGTCCGCCGAGGCGAAGCTGACGTCCAGCGGCATGGTCACCGTGCAGGGCGGCATGGTGAAGATCAATTGACCCGCCCGCAGGAGACAGATTCATGCCGCCCGCCGCTCGAGTGACCGATATGCACACCTGCCCGATGGTGACCCCCGGCCTGGTTCCGGTACCGCATGTCGGCGGACCGATCACCGGGCCGGGCATGCCGACCGTGCTGATCGGCGGACTGCCGGCCGCCTGCGTCGGCGACCTCTGCGTGTGCGTCGGTCCGCCCGATTCGGTGGTGAAGGGTTCGGCGACGGTGACGATCGGCGGACGGCCCGCCGCACGGATGGGCGACAGCACCGCCCATGGCGGCACCATCGTGCTCGGGCTGCCGACCGTGATGATCGGGGGATAGGATGGCCGACGCGCCACCGCGCAGCTTTCTCGGCACCGGCTGGGCCTTTCCGCCGACCTTCAGCCGGCAGAACGCGACGGTCGTCATGTCGAGCGACGTCGCCAACATCAAGCAATGCCTGTGGGTGCTGTTTTCGACGAACATGGGCGAACGGACCATGCTCGCCACCTACGGCACCGGCCTTCGCCTCAAGGTCTTCGATTCGCTTACCGAAACCTTGGCCAACGACATAAGGTCGCTGATCGAGAAAGCGATCCTCGATTGGGAGCCGCGGATCGACGTGCTTCGGGTCGACGTCGACGAGGTCGACCCGCTGAACGGCCAGCTGGCCATCTCCGTCGATTTCATCGTCCGCCAGACGAACGCGCGCAGCAACCTGGTCTATCCGTTCTACCTGACCGAGGCGACGCTCGCGCCGCCCGCGCTGTGAAGAGGTGAGGATGGCCGCACCGGCCGACCTTCTCGTCCTCAACGGCGCCCCCACCCAGCGGGATCGCGCGCGCTCGGCGCCCAAGCCGGGCGCAGTGAAGGTCGACGGGCGCAGCCTTGCCGAACTGCTCGCCTTCGCCCCCGATTACGGCGCCCTGATCAGTTTCTACGACCTGAATGACGTGCCGGACGGCGACTGGTCGGCCTTCTTCCTCGGCGATCCCAGCATCGGCCACGCGCTCGCCAGCCTCGATCTGGCCGAAATCGAGGCCGTGCTCGACCGGCTTCTGGCCGCACTGCGCGACGCCGGTTCCTTCGAGACGCGACTCGAGCGCCTGCGGGAGGCGATCGCCGTGATCCTTCGGCTGATCCGGATCCATGGGAGAGGAGAGACCAATCAGGCGGATCTCGAGCGGGCGCTGGCCGGCCTGATCGGCTCGGACCGGCACGATCCGCTCACCGCGCCGGCGCGCCGCCTCGCCCTCCACCTCGGCGGAGCCCCGCTCGAGGACAGGCTGCGCCACGGCGGGGACGACTGGTTCCGGGAGCTGCTCGACCTCATCGAGGCGTTGGTCGCCGCTTTGTTGACGGTGCTGGACCAGGAGCGCGAGACGGCGCGAGCGGCGCTCGAAGCCTCGTTCGAAGACCCTTCGCACCCGCCGCAATCCGGCCTGTACGACGCCTTCGCCAAGCTGTTCCGACACGCCCAGGATTCGATCAACACTTTCCCCGAGCGGCTGATCCGATTCTATCAGAGCGAGGTGCTGCGCCAGACGAGCCGCGCCGGCACCCCCGATTCCGTGTACCTCGCCTTCACGCCGGCCAAGGGCTTCGCCCGAGTCGAGTTGCCCCGCTTCACCCAGTTCCTCGCCGGAACCGATGCCGACGGTGAGAGCATCGCCTACGCGCTGGATTCGGCGCTCAGCGTCGACGCCGCCTCGATCGAGTCGCTGCGGACCCTCACCGTCACCTCCCAGGCGCTTGGGGAAGACGCGTTCCCAATTCCCCGTCAGGTGCTGACCGGCAGTGTCGCGCTTGCCGACACCGTGCCGCGGATCGCCGAGCCCTTCCCGCTTTTCGGTAGCACGTCCCCGGGCATCGACGGAGTGCTGACGACGGCAGTGGCATCGCTGGGGTTCATCGTGGCCAGCCCCACGTTGATGCTCACCGGCGGCACGCGCACGGTCACGCTCGGACTGACCCTCGCGCCCGGCGATATGGCGGAACTGACCAAGACGCTCGAAAGCCTGGGCGCCGCGGCGGGCGGGTTGGCGCCGGACGACGTGTTCACCTCCCTGATGGGGGCCGCGTTCGCTCTGCGCTACTCGACCGCCGGCGGCTGGGTGGACATCAAGCGGTATGACGTCAAATATCCGGCGAAGGACCCTCTCTCCTTCACCTTGTCGTTCACGCTCGGCCCGGACGCCGATCCGTTCGTCGCGCTCTCGACCGGGGCCGCCGACACCGATGCCGCCGCGCCTGCGGAGGGCGAAACGGTACCCGGCACCGACATGCCGGCCCTGGCAGCCGACCTGCTGCAGGACCCTGTCGTCCTGAGCTCGCCGCCGGGCAGCGTCACGGCCTATCCCTACGCCCTGCTTTCGAAGATGATGCTCTCGGCCTTGTCGATCGACGTCGAGGTCGTCGGCCTGGCCGATCTCCAGGCTTCGACTCCGACGGGACCGGTCGACACCAGCCAGCCCTTCCTCGTGTTCGGATCGCCGCCGGTAAAGGGCGCCACGCTCGAGATCGCCGCCCCCGAGCTGTTCGCCAAATGCTTGAGCTGCTTCACGCTGGCGATCGAATGGTTCGGCCTTCCAACGATCAAGACTGGCTTCAGGGGCTATTACCAGGCCTATGTCATCGACGCGGACGGCAAAACGGTGCCGCCCGGACCCCGGTTCGACAATCGGAGCTTCAAGGTCAGGCTGGCGGTGCACAACCCCGGTTGGTGGAACGTTCGCGAGATGCCGAACGAGCATTATCTGTTCCGGACGGAGCAAGACGATCCGGTGCCCTGTCGCGACAGCACGCTTGCACCCGGGAGCCTGTTCCGCCCGCCGATCAAGTCCCGGCGGCCCCCGGCCTATTACGACCCGAAGCTGAGTGCGGTCCGGCTTCGCCTCAGCCGGCCCGAGACCGCCTTCGGCAACATACTCTACGCGCCGAACGTCGTGGCGGCGTCGGTCCGGCTGACCGCCGCCGCTTCCGCCTGCGCGCAACGCTGCGGGCACGTTCCGCCGGGATCTTTCGACTCGGAGCTGGGCCCGGTCATCGCCGCCGGCCGGACGGCGCCCGACGCGGAGCTCGACCGAGCGCTCAAGGCGGCGGCGCAAGGCGCCGTCGCCAGCCTGGACGGGGCGGCGCTCACGGCGATCCACGAGGCCATTGCCGCGAGCGAGGCCGAACCGGGAACCAAGGCGGCCTGGCGCGAAAGCCTGTCCGACGCGCTGGGCGGACCGACACCGGCCGGCTGGTTCCGGCGCCTCTTCCGATGGTTGCGGCCCGGACCCGATTTCGAGACCGTGCATTCCAACCTGAGCGCGTGGCTCGCCGCGCATGAAGCGGAGCTGGAGACGCCGGAGTCGACCCTGCTCGGCAAGGCGCGGGCGGCGCTCGAGGCGGCGTCGGGCGTGCTGGCCGTGCAGTGCGAGGCGGCGGGCCAGCCGGCGGCGATCCGCCGCCCGGTCGCCGCCGCCGGCCTGCGCGACGTCCAGGCGAAGCTCGCCGACTCCCCGTACGACGATGCCGATGCGTGCATACGGGATTGCATGAAGGGCACCGACCTGCTGGGCTTCCCCAACCAGCCCTGGCTGCCGATGGCGGCGAGCATCACCGTCGATTACAATGCCGCGACCACGCTCATTTTCGAAAAGGAAGCCGTGGACCAGCCGCCGGCATCCCTGTTCCATATGCTGCCGCTCGGCGGAATCGGGCAGGCGGCCTGGAAGGGCGGCACCGTCCCCCTCCTGTACCAGATGGATTCGCCCGGCGCCCTGTATATCGGCCTCTCCGAAGCCGCGACCCAGCCGACCCTGTTGTTCCAGCTGACGCCGCCGCCGGGCGGATGGTCGGCCGACAGACCGCAGGCCTGCTGGGCCCAGTTCAAGGGCGAAGGTGAATGGCCCGAGCTGCCGCCGCTGAGGGACGGCACCAACGATCTGCGCAATAGTGGAATCGTCAGCCTGAAACTCGCCGATCCCTCCGCCGCGAAGCCGTTGCTGCGCCTCAGCGTGCCGCGCAACGCGGCCGCCTTTCCGATGCTGGCGGGCCTCGCGACCAATGCGGCGATGGCGACCTGGGTGGGTCCGGGCGGCGGCGCCGGGCTCGGCATCCCCCTCCCGGCGGGCACGATCGCCAAGCCGGCTTCGCCGCTTCCGGGGCTCGGCTCGATCGATCAGCCGATGCCGTCGTCGGGAGGCTCGCCGGCGGATATCGGCGCGGGCTTCGAGAAATGGCTGGCCGAACGGCTGCGTCACAAGGACCGCGGAATCCAGCCCTCGGACTATTCCGACCTGCTGCTCGAGGCCTTTCCGTCCTTGTGGCAGGTAGCCGTCGTCCCGGCGAGCGACGGAGGGGGCGGTCCCGCGCCGGGCAATGTCTGGATCGTCCCGATTCCCGGACCCCGGACCCCCGACGTTTCCGACCCGGCGACCCCATCCAGCAATGCGACCATGCGCACCGCCATGGCGGACTTCCTGGCCAGCAGGATCAGTCCGTTCATCCAGCTGACGGTGACCGATCCGCCCTATCTGCGCCTTCAGGTCGACGCCGATCTCATATTCACCGACGCGGACAGCGAGAAGGCCAATATCGAGCGGCTGAACGCCGAGCTGATCGAGTTCCTTTCGCCCTGGCCGCCGACGACCCTGCCGCCGCGGCCGGACGATTATTACACGCTCAAGGAGGTCGCCCACTTCATCCGCCATCGCCCTTACGTCCGGGCGATAATCTCGCTTCGGCTCATACCCGTGTCGCCGTCGATCCTGTCCGGCTGGCACTATCTGACGTCGGCCGCCTCGCACAGCCTGAAGAGCATACAGCCCGCGCCGGAGCCGGGGCTCCTGCCCCGCCTTTCGCTGATCGCGCCGGGTGCGGCCGAGGCGGGAGGCGCGACGTGAGCCTTGTAAACGGGCTCCTTTCCGAAGATGCGGCCGGCGACGTCGGCCTCGATTATGTCGCGCTCGTCGCCGAGGGCACGGCCTTGGTCCAGAAGCTATCGGGGCTGTGGACCAACTACAATTATTCCGATCCCGGAGTGACCATCCTCGAGCAGCTTTGCTACGCGCTGACCGAGCTCTCCTACCGCGCCGATTTCCTCGTCCAGGATTTCCTCGGCGCGCCGGGGACGGGGCGGGTCGCGCTTCGGCGCCAGGGGCTCTATCCCGCCCGCTCGATCATGCCGGTCAATCCGGTCACGACGAACGACCTGCGGCGGCTGATCGTCGACAGGGTTCCGGACGCCGGCAACGCCTGGCTCACGCGGGTCGAGCCCGGCAAGGCATGCGGCGTTTCCGGCCTCTACCGGATCGACGTGCTGGTGCCGGGGCTCGACCCCGGATGCGACGATCACGGGCCCGATCCGGATTCGGTGCGGGAGCAGGTGCTCGGAGCTTACGCCGGGCACCGCGCCCTGTGCGAGGACGTCGAGACATGCGTCGTGCTTCGGCCGCTCGGCGCGCGCGTGCAGGCGACGGTCCAGCTCGACGACGGCAGCGATCCGGACAGGGTGCTCGCCGACCTGCTGTTCCGGCTCGGCCTGGCGCTCGCGCCCGAGCCGAAACGGTCGTCGCTCGACGCGCAGCGGGCGATGGGACGGACCACCGCCGAGATTTTCAACGGTCCGCTGATGCTTCGCGGCTTCATCGCCGACGACCAGCTCTCGCCGATGCCGTCCCCGGTGCCGGTCGAGTATCTGCTGGAAGTGATGGCCGAGACTCCGGGCGTGGTGTCGGTCGACCGCGATCATATGTCGGTGCATGTCCGCCAGGACGGCCATGCCTACGTGCCGGGCGAGACGATCGAAGTGCCGGACGGCTTCCTCCTTCGGCTGGAGACCCGGCCGGGCGCGGAGGGCAGCGCGATCCGGCTGATGCGGGGCGCGACTCCGTGCCGGCCGAACCCGGTTCGGGTAGCGAGGCTGCTCGACAGGACATGGGCGGATCGGCGCCGGACCTACAAGCTGGGCGCCGAATATGCCGAGCATTATGCGCCGCCCGCCGGGACGGCCACCGATCTGGCCGCCTACAGCTCGGTCCAGAACCAGTTTCCCGATGTCTATGGGATCGGCGCCTACGGCCTGCCGCCCAAGGCGAACGCGGCGCGGCTGGCCCAGGCGAAGCAGCTCAAGGGCTATCTGATGGTCTTCGATCAGCTGATGGCCGATTTCTTCGCCCAGCTCGCTTTCGTCCGCGACCTCTTCTCGGTCGGCGCGGGGGGCGACAGGACCTATGCGAGCCAGTCGCTGCGCCACATCGTGCCCAATGTCGAGCCGCTGCTGGAGGCGGACTATGAAGCGGGCCTGCGGCGGCTGACGGCGGCGAGCGACCCGGTGCTGGCGCGGCAGACCGCGATCCTCGATTTCCTGCTGTCGCTCTACGACGAGCGGCTCAGGCCGCCGGCCGGATCGGCGTGCGGCGGACCGGGCGGCGGCATCCCCGGCACCGCGCAGCTGAAGGCGAAGCAGGCCCTGCTCGCCCGGATGGTGCCCGCGACCCGCGACCGCGGCCGCGGCTTCGACTATCGGCTGCCGAGCCCCCTCGCCTCGGCCGGAGTCGAAATCCGCCCGCGGATCGAGCTCGACCTGCTCGACTCGACCGGGGGGCGGGACGACGAGCGGGTGGCGGCCGAACCGGGCGCCGCCAGCTTCGGCCACCTGCTTCCCGCGGCGCTCGGCGCGGTGATCGCCCGCACGTTCCTGCCGGTCGAGACGGCCGGGCACGAAACGGAAGGCGAGCGCGAGGAGGGACCTTCGCCGCTCGCCGGCGAGCGCGTGGCGGCCGCACTGCTGCCGGCGCTCGGCGATCCGACGCGCTACCGAGTCGGCGCGCTGCCCGGCAAAGGCCCGGTCTATTTGGTGTGCGAGGACATGGAAGGCGCCTGGTGGGCGCTCGGCGAATATGGCGACGTCGCCGAGGCCGTGGCGGAAACCGACCGGCTGGTCCGCGCAACCGACCCGCGACGGCGGCAGCTCTACATCGTCGAATGGACGCTGCTGCGCTATGCGCTGGAGCATCGGTGCGACGAGCCGGACGAGGATTTCCCGCCCGGCTTCTTCAGCTTCCGAATCAGCGCAATCCTCCCCGTTGCTGAGGATTGGGAGGACGGCGACGACCGCGAGGACGGCGGCTGGCGGCGGCAGGCCAGGGAAATCCTGCGCGCGAACACGCCGGCGCATGTGCTTATCGAGGAATTGTTTCTGGGCCACCGCCGGATGCGGCTCTTCCATCGGCTCTTCGAGGCCTGGACCGAGGCGCTGCGCGACGGACCCCCCAGACGAAAGGCACGGACCAGCTGGGAACTCGCGCGCTTCCTTCGGGGCGAGTGCCCCGATCCGCCCTGCCCACCGCCGCCCTGCCCCCCGCCGCCCTGCCCACCGCCGCCGCCGCCATGTCCGCCGCCGCCGCCATGCCCGCCTCCGCCGCCGCCCTGCCCGCCGCCGCCATGCCCACCTCCGCCGCCGCCATGCCCGCCGCCGCCACCTCCGCCGCCGAGTCCGCCGGTCTTGCCGGGCACGGTGCAGGCGGCGTCCTCGGGCGCAGTGGGCTTCGACTGCGACACGAAGCTGACGGCGGACAGCGCGAGCGCGTTCGCGGCCGCCGGCTTCCGGTTCGCGATCCGCTATCTCACGCGCGACGCGCCCGAGGCTGAGTCCGACCTGACGACGCAAGAGGCGCTGGACATACTCGGCGCCGGGCTGGCGCTGATGGCGGTCCAGCATGTCGCTCCGGCGGGCTGGGTACCGAGCGCCGGCCTGGGCACGGAGCAGGGCGGTTATGCGGCGGCCAACGCCATGCTGGTCGGGCTGCCTCCGGGCGTCAGCGTCTGGCTGGACCTGGAAGGAGTCGCGGCGGGCACTCCGTCAAGCGACGTCGCCGCTTACTGCAACGCCTGGTACGCTCCGGTGGCGGAGGCGGGCTATGTGCCGGGCCTCTATGTCGGCAGCGGCGACATCCTGGACGGCGACGAGCTGTTCGAGGACCTGGCGTTCACGCTCTTCTGCCAGTCCGGAAGCGACGTTCCGGACGTGGCGACGTACGGCTATTGCATGGTCCAGACCATCGCCGGCGACGTCCTGGACGGCGTGGCCTATGACAGCGACGTCGTGCAGCCGGACGATCTCTGCGCCCTGCCCTTCTGGCTGGCGCCGGCGCCGGATTCGCCCGTCTCCTTCACCATCGCCCCCGACCCGGTCGTCCCGGGATCGCCGGTCACCTTCACCCTTTCCTGGGAGGTCGCCGACGGCGCCCCGTTCCAAATCCTCGCCGACGACGGCCCGTCCGGCTCGACCTATGCGCTGCCCGTGCCGGTCTCCGGTTCCGGCAGCTATGTCGTGACTCCGAAACGGCTCGAAGTGACCTACACGCTGCAGCTTCTTTCCGGGCAATGAAGGAGATCGGACGATGGCCCTGCCAAGCACCGCCACCACCGCCACCATCAATCTGTGCCAGCCGCCGGGCAGCGTCGTCTCCTACATGGGCATGGCCTCCACTCTGGCGGGGCTGGAACGCCAGGGCTGGCTGGAGTGCGACGGCGCCAGCGTCTCCTCTTTCGACTACCCCGCGCTCTACGCGGCGATCGGCACGACCTATGGCGGCGACGGCAATCCCGACTTCCAGCTCCCGAACCTTGCGGGCATGTTCCTCCGCGGAGTCGACCCGGGCGGCGGCCAGGACCCCGACGCCGCGAGCCGAACCTGCCCGGTCCCCGGCGACGGGAGGGTCGCGGGCCCGACCGTCGGCAGCCGGCAGGCCTGCCAGGTGCAGGATCACCAACACCAATGGGGCCAGAATTTCGAGTCGATCTCCTGGGCCGGGAACGACATCAACGTCCAGCTCAGCCTCGACAGCCCGAACGGCGGCAATGCCGGGACTCAGCCGACCACCAATGTCGACGGAGGCGGCGCCGAGACCCGCCCCGGCAACGTCTACGTCTATTTCCTGATCTTCGCCGGATTGCCGCAGGCGATCGATCGATGAAGCAAGCGTGCACCGCGCCCGGCGCAGGCGCCAGGGAAAGGAGACGAGCATGGCTGACTCGGCCTATTCGAAAGCACGCGGCACGGCGGCCGGGCCCGAAACCCGCCCCGGCGCTCATCGCGCCGCCGGTCCGCAGCTCGATACTCTGCAGCGACTGAAGGCGACGCTCGACGACAGTCCCAGGGTCGCGGCGCTTCGGCAGATCGGCAGCCGGCTATCGGCTCGAAACCCTGCCACCGCAGGCGGGCAATCGCCCCTGCAGCGCGTCTCGGCGAGCTCGAACGTAATACAGCGCAACGGCTCGCTGTTCGAGCTCACGATTCCCACGCGGCGCTCCGGATACCGGATGGAGCTGCGAGGCCACGAGGCCTATTCCTGGATCGTGACGCAACATGGGCGCGCCGCCATCCAGGACATCAGAAAATTCGCCCCCCTGGTATTCCAGGATGGAGGAATGTTCGTCCAGGCGGCATCCCGGGAGTGGGTGATGGGACTGATCGGACACGTGCATTTGAGCGACGATGTCGCTGTAGGTGAGGGACGCTCGGCCCTGGACGGCGAAGACGAAGACAGGGATGACGGAGGCCCGCGGCTCGATGCCCGGGACGAAGGCTCCGACGCCGATGAGGAGGATGCCGGACACGACGAGTTGGACGGCGGCGAGGAGATCGGTGGCGGGGCCGCGTGGCGGTGGCTACAACCTTTCACGCTCTTCGAACCCCAGCCGGAAGGCGCACCCCTGACCGGCAAGGCGCTCTACGAAACGTTGCGCGACTTGCACGGCGACATGCTGGCCGAATTTTCCGCCCAAATCGACCGCGGACAATTGACGGTCCGTGCCGAGAATATCCAGGCCGTCGAGCAGCGGCTCGACGAGGAAGGACTGAGGGACATCCGGATATGGAGGTCCAGGGACGATATCGCCCGCGAGCTTCCCGATCTGACGATCGGGACGATGAAGGCGATCAACGCCAAGGACACGATCAAATATCCGCATAACGCTCCCCTTACGGTAGGTGCTCTGGTCGATCACTCGCCGGGTCAGCTTGCCGACCTGCTCAATTCGTCCAACGAAACGTTCGAGCATCTGCTGGATCTCAGCAAAGAGGAGTTCGTCAGGCTGAAGGATGCCGGCACGGGCTTCGCGGACCCTGAATATTTCGCGAAGACCGGACGCTTCACCTGGGTCCTGCGGCCGTTCAAGAGCGCTGCAAAGGCGATCGAAAGCTTCGTCAACCTGACGAGGGCGGTCCCGGTCATCGCGGAATGCCAGACGGCGGCGCAGGCCGTGGAATATTATGCGATCCTGGGGGCGGTGGGGCGCCGCCGGTTCGATGCCAAGCTGGGCCGCGAGGACGAGGAGACGCCTCAGGATGAGCGCCTGCGGCTGCAATTCAGCCTCGACGCCAAGAATCCGATCAAGGAATTCTACGAGCCGTCGCGGGCCGGCCTGGACGAGGAGGAGGAAGCCGGGCTGGGCCAGGGCCGGCAGGGCCCGTACAGCGGCCCCGGCCACCGGCCGGCCATGCGCGGCGGCCGATATTTCATCCAGGGGCCGAAGAACTATAGCAAGCGCCATCCGGAGGGGTTCCTGGGCGGCGAAAACGCCTTCTATTATGGGGACGAGGAGGGAGAGCAAAGGTTCGGAGGGCTGGGCATAGAAAACCGTTCCGAATTGGAGATCGCCGGCATCCTCGCGGAGGATTTCAACCGCGCCCCGACGCAAAGCGAACGACGGCGCTCGCCCGTCGTCGACCCGACCGGCCTTCATCGGGACGTGCTGCCGCCCAGGCAGGATGCCGTGGCCGAGGACGACGCCACCGTCTATCGCGCAAGCGCGGCGGAGGTCGCCACCGTCCATCGCGCAAGCGCTCTACGGGCCCGCAAGGAGGCGCTGGACGGCGCGCCCGTCCGAGGCAGCCGGGTCAATCGAGGCGCGACATGGCTGGTCGTCGAAGGCCAGCTGGGAATGCACCGAACAGGCTGTGGCAAGGTTTCGCTCGGCACGCTTGCCAAGGCTTACGCCGATGCGCTCGGGCTCGAATATTCGCGCGTCCTGATCGACGCCGTTCGGGCGGAGAATCTCGGGAAGTTCGACCGGGCCAGCATGGACCAGGTCCCGCAGGCCGTGGACATCTGCTTCTTTCCCGATCCGGAGACTCTGCTCAGGCTGGCGAAGGGGACGGGGTTCCAGGCGACGAATGCCCAGATCCTGGATTCCGGTAAAATCCACCGCGCCTTTTCCCCTAAGGCTCAGGCCCTTGCGCGCTCTACTTTCTGACGGCGGGGCAAGTCGATTCTTCAACGCAAGACGCAAACAGCGCGGAGCGCTCCAAATCGGCCTGCGGAAGAACCGTCGCCGTCGGCAAGCGGCAGAGAGTGGTCCGCTTCGCGGAATCTTTGCGTCTTTGCGTCTTTGCGTTCAAAAATGAGCTCGCACCGCGAATCCGAACTCCCGCTCGATGCGAGGGCGCGCCGCCGGTCGACAGGAAAAGGGCCGGCTGCGAGCCGCATCGAATGAGGCGGCCCGGCCATACGCGCTCGCATGACGGTTCACCGCTCCTGATCGGCGCGCTTCACGCCCTCCCCGTCGAGATTGCGTTCGACGAAATCCCAGTCGACGATATTGCCGAGCACCTTCTCGGCGAAATCCGCCCGGGCATTGCGATAATCGATATAATAAGCATGCTCCCACACATCGAGGGTCAGCAGCGGCTTCATCCCATCGTGGACCACGGGGCTGTCCGCATCGTGAAGCGACGTGACCGCGAGCGTGCCGCGATCGAGTATCAGCCAGGCCCAGCCGTTCGAAAAGTGTCCGGCCGCTTCCTCCTTCAGCTTGAGCAGCAGATTGTCGGTTCCGCCGAAGCTGTCGTCGATCATCGCGGCGAGCCGGCCCGTCGGCTTCCGTCCCTCGGGCGGAGCGAGGCAGCGCCAGTAGAAATTGTGGTTCCAGATCTGCGCCGAATTGTTGAACAGCGCGGTCTCCCCTCGATCGCGCGCCGACCTGACGATTTCGACGAGCGAGCGGCCCGGGTCCGTCCCGTCTGCCAGCATCGTGTTGACCTTGTCGACATAGGCCTTGTGGTGCTTCCCGTGATGGAAGGCTAGCGTTTCCGCGGACATGAATTCGCCGAGGGCGTCCGGGGTGTAGGGCAGTGGGACGAGTTCGAACGCCATGTCTATCTCCGCCGTGAATCGATGCCCCTTGGGAGAATGAACATATCGCCATTTGTATCCGAAAGCGCCGCCGCGGCCTGACTTGACCGAGAGAAACGGCTAGCCAACCCACCCCTCGTGCTCCCGGAAGGCGCCCAATTGCTCGATGTCGTTCACGCCGCGGCGGCTTTCGTCAGGACCCGGGCGCTCCAGGCGCTGCTGCGTTCGCGCGGAGCGATCGGGCGGCACCAGGATCGCGGCTGCGCCCGCCTGACCGAAGCGGCGCGGGCGACCATCCCTTTCTATCGCGACAAAGGCCCCGCTTTCGAAGACCTGCCGATCGTCGACAAGGCGGTCCAGCAGGCACGGTTCCACGCGTTCAACCGGCCCGGGATCACGCTCGATGAAGCGGTCGAAGCGCTGGCCGCCGGGCGGGACCGGGTCCGCGGCCATTTCGTCGGGCAGAGCACCGGCACCAGCGGCAATCGCGGCCGCTTCGTCATCTCCCCGGCAGAGCGCTTCGCCTGGCTCGGAACGATCGTCGCCAAGGCGGTGCCGGACGCCCTGATCCGGCGGCGGCGGGTGGCGCTCGCCCTGCCGGGTTTCTCCTCGCTATACAAATCCGCCTCGAGCGGAAGCCGGATCCGCCTCGCCTTCTTCGACCTGGCGCTCGGGGTCGATTCGTGGCGCGACGACCTGATCGCCTTCGCGCCGGAGGTGCTGGTAGCGCCGCCCAAGGTGCTTCGGCGGCTGGCCGAGGACGGCGCGCTCCGCGGGGTCGAGCCGTTCAGCGGCGCGGAGGTGCTCGATCCGATCGACCGCGAGATCGTCGAGCGGGCGAGCGGGCGGCGCCTGCGCGAAATCTACATGGCGACGGAGGGACTGTTCGGAATCGGCTGCCGGCACGGTATTCTCCATCTCGCCGAGGACGTGGTGCGATTCGAATGGGAGGCGGTGCCCGGCAGCGACCTCGTAATCCCCATCGTCACCGACATGGTGCGCCGGGTCCAGCCGATGATCCGCTATCGGATGAACGATCTCCTGGAGCTTTCGCCGGACGCCTGCCCCTGCGGCTCGCCTTTCCAGGCCGTCGCCCGGATCCACGGTCGGATGGACGATGTCTTCGAGTTCCAGACGCCGCGAGGGCGGCTGACCGTCACGCCCGACGTGCTTCGCAATGCCGTGGTCGACGCCGACTCCCGGATCAGAGATTATCGGATCGTCCAGAAAACGGATGGCCTGGTGTCGGTGGAGCTGGACGAGGCGCTTCCGGACGAGGTCCATGCCGCCGTGCGGGGCGCATTGGAGCGCGTCCTGCTGCGCATTGGAATCGTATCGGCCGTCACGACCCTGAGCGGCATCGCTCCCCGCTTCGACCGCAAGCTGCGCCGGGTCGAGCGCGAGCGGCGCTAAAGGTCCATCGTCAGGGAACGCTCGCGCTCGGGTTCGGGAAGGCCGTTGGCAAGCCGCCAGATGGTCGGGCCCATGAGGTCGAGCGGGCCGGCGGCGTAGAGGGGTGCCTCCCCTTGGCGCCATTCCTGCTGGAGCCGAAGCATCCTTCGGTCCTGGGTCAGCACGGGGAGGTGGAACGCCTTCAGCACGGCCCGCTTGAGCCAGGCCGGGGCGAGGCCGCGCCGGGTCGCGAAATGGGCCCAGGGCCGGGTCAGGCCCTCGTCCTCAGGGCCGAACACGACGGCGACCGAGAGCTTGAGGCCGGCCTCGCCCTCGAAGGCGATTTCGGCGATGGTGGGCGGGTAGAGGCGCCCGACGCTCCTCAGCCTCTTCCCTTCGAGCAGCCGGGGCATCAGGCCTGCCGCCTTCGAGCCTTCGAGATAGACCGCCTCCGCTCCCCAGGGCCCCGAGCGGACCGACACTTCCACCGGCCGGCGCCGGTTCGGCGAACGCACCATCCAGGGATGGACGTGGTGCGGGTGGGCAGGGTCGAGATGATTCTCGATCGCGTCGAGCAGGCCCGCCAGAGTCGCCCGGAGCGGCCACCAGAAGCGGTCGAGCGACTTGTCCCCGAAGCAGTCCGGAAGGCGGGGGAACGGGCCTGGAAACTCGGCCAGGCTGGTCCAGACCAGGCCCGCTTCCTCGACGCAGGGCAGCGCCCTGGCCGGCGACCCGGGCAGCGGCGATCCGGGGACCGCGAGGCAGGCGCCTCCCCGCCCAAACCGCCAGCCGTGATAAGGGCAGGCGATGGCGCCGGCTTCGACCCGGCCGAGCGACAGCGGCGCTCCCCGATGCGGGCAGCGGTCGTCGAGGACGAACGGACCCTCGCCGTCGCGAACGACGACCAGCCGCCGCCCCATCAACCTGGCCGCCACCGGGCGGGGGCCGACCGCCGAGGCAAAGGCGACCGGATGCCACCCCGAGGCGACCGCGGCGGGCCACGCGGCTACCATTGCTTCGCCACCATGACGGGGACGAATCGCTTCAGGAGGATCGAAAGCGTCCCGACCGCCTTGCGCCGGGCGGTCGAGAGATGGGCGGCGTGATAGGCGTTCCACTCGATCACCCCGCGAGCGCCGCGAAGGCGTTTGAAATGGGCCGCGCCGGCCGAGCCGTGCAGCCGCCAGCCCGCCTCGAGCGCCCGGTCCATGAACATCCAGGACGCGATCCGATAATATCCTTCCTGCTTCGGGCGCGCGGTATCGTAGCCGACCACGGGCGGAGTCATCACCCCGCCCCGCTCCCACATTCCGGCGACCGCCATGATCGTGCCGCCGGAATTGCGCGCGACCCGGTAGGACATCATCCCGGATCGGGCCGAAGCCTGGATGAAGGCCGGGGTCAGGATCGGATTGAGCGACGAATATTTGCCGACGTAGAGCATGGCGTAGAGGTCGGCGATGCGCCGGGCGTCGGCCGCCCCGATCTTGTCCAGGTCCGAAATGCGGAGCGGCGAGCGCGCCACGAGCCGGCGATCGTTGCCGAAAGCGTTCCGCTTCGTCCACTCGCGGGCGAGATCGTCGACGACCCAGATCTGGCGGCTGGGTATCATGATCCAGCCGTCCGCGATCAGAGCCTCGCGAAGCCCGGGCGAGGACCAGTCGTCGATCGATCGAATCCCCAGCAAATGGCCCGGATACGCCTCGGCAAGCGCCCGGCGGGCGACTTCGACTCCCTCGCCGCGCCAGCCGTCGTGGAGGTTGGTGGAGAGCATCCAATTGCCCAGATGCACGATCCGGTTCATCCGAGCGGCCTTCAGGAGCAGGCCGAGCGCGGCAAGGGCGGCGCGCGAAGGATGAGCGGTCCAGCCGACCTTCAGCAGTTCGAGCTCGGCGCGGGCGTAGAGGACATAGGCGCTGTGCGGGCTGCAGACGTAGCTTCCGCCGAGCGCTCCGTCGTCGACCGTGACCGGCATCGTCCGCCCGCCGACGTCGAGGGTCGACAGGCGGGAGGCGACGTTCGAGACCATCGCGCTCGCGCCGCGGCGAGTCATCTCCCGGATCATGGCGGCGGTCATTCGAACGCCTCGCCATTCCATTCGATGTCGTCGGTGGTCTCGCCGGTCGGGCCGTGAAGGCGGGCGGCCCCCGTCAGCGCGAAGCGCGCCGCATCGAGCAGGACCCCGGCGACGGGAAGACGGTCGCCCGGCCGTCCCACGCAATCGAGCCCACCGCGCCAGACCTCGCGCAGCCGGCTGAAGCTTCCGCCCGCGAGGGCTTTCGGGATACCCATCAACGCCATGGCCGGCGAGAGGTAGCGGATCGTCCCGGCGGGCGGCGGCGGGAGCTCGCCCCGGCCGAGCAGAGCGAGCGCGATCGCGGGCGATCCGTCGAGCAGATGGATCCCGCTCACCGTCCGCGGATTGCATTCGATCGGCGCCACCCCGCCGCCCGGCCGGACGATCACGTCGTAGGAAAGCTGGCCGTCGCCCCCGACATATCCGGCGATCCGGCGCGCCATGTCGACGATTGCGGGCGCGTCGACCGCTTCGAACGCATAAGCCGCGGAGCGGCCGTGCCGAAGGATCGGGCGATAGACGACGCAGGCGACGAGACGGCCGCCGCGCATCGCCGACCACACGCACAGCTCGTCCCCGGACAGGCGTTCCTGGGCGACCCAGCGCCGCTTGGGCGAAGCGGGCAGCCGGGCCATGACCGCGGCGCCCGGACCGACGATCGTCTTCGAGCCGAAGCGGGAGAATTCGGGCTTCAGCACCAGCTCGGACGGATCGAGGGGCACGAGATCCAAATCGGCGGCCGAGGCGATCGTCCAGGTCGCCGGCGCGTCCACGCCGGCCTTGCCCGCCAGCGCGGGGAAGCTCGCTTTCGAGTGGAGGGTCCGGAGCGTTCCGATCGACGGCGCGAACAGTCGATCCCGCCAGCCGTCGAGCTCCGCCGCGGCGGCGAGCCAGAACACCTCCTCGCAGGTCGGGACGATGAGATCATATTCTCCGGCGAGCGCGCGCAGGCGGGCCCTGAACGTCGCGAATTCCCGCCGCGGCGGCGGCAGCCGGAGAATGTCGAACCGCGGCCTCGAAAGCGACGCCGCGAACGGCCGGACCGAATCCGCCAGAGTCACCTTGAATCCCGCCGACCGCAGGGACCGCGCCAGATCCAGAGCGACCGGAGCCCTGGCGCCGGTGACCATGATCCGGGTCACTCGTCTTCCTGTGCCGCGCGCTCGGCGCAATGCGAGGGCGTGAGGAGGATGTCCGGATTGCGCAGCCGAAGCTCGTGGAGCTTCCACAGGGTCTCCCGGCCCGGCTTCGGATCCCCAAGGAACGCGGCGGTCAGATAAGGCGCAGGCCGGTTTTCCCGGATCGCGCGCGAGGACCAGGCCGAATCGGCGACGAGGAAATGCAGCCCGCGCGGCTCGCGAAGCACCAACCCCCAGTGGCCGGGGCAGTGGCCCGGCAGCGGGACCGCCAGAAGCGAGCCGTCGCCCAGGACGTCGGCGCCGGAGTGGAATGGCGCAACATCCCCGCTCAGGGACAAGGACGGCCTGTCCTCGAAATAGGAGCAACGCTCGGGCAGGTCAGGCGGCAGGAGCTTGAGTGGCGTGCCGGCGGCCAGCGCGCGAATCCTGCCACGGTCCCAGACCCTGCTCAGCCCCGCCTTCGAGCAATGAACGATCGCATTGGGAAAACGCGCCAGTCCCGAGGAATGGTCGCCATGGAAGTGGGAAAGGACGACGTGCCGGACGTCAGCGGGGTCCATCCCCTCGGCGGCCAGCCGGTCCGCCACCGGAAAGGCGATTTCGGGCGGAGTCAGCCAGCGGTACAGGCGCTCCGGAAAAGGCTCGGTCGCTTCGAGGAAGGCCGGGTCGTAGCCGGTATCGAAAAGGATCGGGCCCTCGATCGGATGCACGATCAACGCCGCCAGCGCCGGGAAGGTCGCCGGGCGCCAGGAGCCGCCCCGGATCGTGGCGACCTCGGGGTGCCGGCACGAACCCGTCGTGACGATCCGCAAGCCCACTTCCCTCATCGCGGCACCGCATGGTCGAGCGCGTCCATCGGACCGAAGGCCGGGGCCCAGCCGAGCAGCGCCTCCGTCTCGCGAAGGTCGAAACTGCGCGACCAGGAGAGGTTGGACACCGAATAGCGGGTCAGCGGCGGCTCCCGGCCGGTCGCCCTGCCCCCAAGCTCCGCGGCGGCCGCAAGCGCGTGCAAGACCGGTTCGGGCACGCACCGGACGCGCAGGCTCAGGCCCAGGCGCCGGGCGAGCGCCCTGGCCATCTCGACGATCCCCACAGGCTCCCGGCCCGCGACGTTGACGACCCCGACGGACGAGCCGGCCGCGGCCGCCGCGAAAGCCTCGGCCGAGTCGCGCACGTCGGTCGGATGGAAGAGGGCGACGCCGCCATTCCCGACCGGAAGCACGCCGCGCGAAAGCACCCGCATCAGCCGCGGAAGGATCGCCTTGTCGTCCGGGCCGAGGACCGCCGAGGGGCGCAGGACGATCGTCGCCATCCGGCCCTCGCCGGTCACCAGCCGCTCCGCCTCCAGCTTGGTCGCCGCATAGCCGTTGGCCGGCCGCGCGGCCGGGCGGTCCCCGCTGCGGAGATCGAGGCGATGCCGGCGCTCGCTGAAGATGGCCGGTGTCGAAGCATGGACGAAGCGCTCCACGCCGCTCCGGGCGGCGGCGTCGACGAGCCTCGCCGTCGCGACGACATTATCGTCGTGGAAGCCCGCATAGGGTCCCCAGGGCGAGGAACGGGCGGCCAGGTGCACCACGATCCGGGCGTCCGCGACCAGCGGCCGAAGGTCGCCGCGGACCAGGTCCAGGGGCACGAAGCGCACGCGCGGCCGCTCAAGCGTTCGGCCCACCGCCGAGTCGCGGCCCGTGGCGACGACGTCCAGCCCTCGCGCGGCAAGCAGTGGAACGAGCGTCCGGCCGATTCCGCCCGTCGCCCCGGTGACGAGGATTTTCACCACCGGATGATCGCCCCGCCCAGCGACACTCCGGCCGAGGAGCCGACGAGAAGCGACGCGGATCCGGGCGCCAGCCGGCCTTCGCGGCGGGCGACGGCGAGGGCATGCGGAAGGCTGGAGGCGATCCTGTTGCCCAGGGTCGCGAAGGTGTCGACGATCCGCGCCGGATCGCCGCCGAGCGTCCGGGCGAGATGGGCGAGGGCCGGTGCGGAAGCCTGGTGCGGGACGACGCTGCCGAGGTCGTCGGCGCCCAGGCCGGAGTCGGCGAACAGCCGGGCCATGAACGGCGGGAAGCGCCGGGCCGTCACCTTGAACAAGGCGACGCCTTCCATCCGGAAACGGCTTTCGGCCAGGAAGCCGGGCAGATCCTCCCGGGGCCTCAACCGGGTGCCGCCGGCTTCCAGCCGGCACAGGTCTTTATGGTCGCCATAGGTTTCAAGGCGCGAGGCCAGGATCCGGGACGTGCCGCCCGCCTCCAGGGCGACGGCCGCCGCTCCGTCGCCGAATATGGCGGATGCCTCGAGGTCGTCATGGTCGAGGGCCGCGGAAGCGATGTCGGCGGCGAAGATCAGCACCCGGCGCCACCCTTTCATGGCCATTCCCGCGATCGCGTGATCCAGGGCCGGGAGAAAGGACAGGCAGGTGGCGTTGACGTCGAAAGCCGGAATTCCGGATTCGCCGAGCCCGAGGCGGCGCTGGACGAGCGGCGCCGTTCCCGGGATCGGCTGCTCCATCACCCCGCACGCGCCGATGAGAGCGTCGATCTGCCCGAGCTCCCAGCCGGCGTCGGCGACGGCGCGCCTGCCGGCCTCGGCCGCCATGAAGCTGCTCGTTTCGTCGGCCGACGCGTAGCGCCGCTCACGGATCCCGAGCTTCAGGGTCGTCCCCGGCTCCCGGCCGTGAGCCGCGTCCAGAGCGTCCGACGTGACCCTGCGTTCGGGCTCGTAGGTACCGGTGCCGGCCAGCGCGAAGCCGGCTGAATCGCTCAACCACCGTTGCATGGGACCCGCAGCAAGGGAATGTTCTCAGACCGCTCCAGAGTGACGCAACGGCGGCTCGTCGTCCAGTTCCAGCCATTGCTCGAAAAAACCGCCATAACCCTGCTCCGGGTCGACGAAATGGACCTCGTAGATCCAGCTCCGCGGATTGCCGTCGCGGTCAGGGCCGGACAAAGGCAGGCGATTGCCGGGATGAAGGTAATTTTCGCCGAGCTCGCCCTGGACCAGCTCATGGGGGAAATTGCCGATGAGATGGCCGGCGTGCCAGTTCGCATAATCGTAGCCCTGCGCCCGAGCGGCTTCGACGGCGAGCTCGTACATGTCGGCGCCGGTGACGTTATCGCGATTGGCCTTGAAATAGTCCCGGCCGGCATACCATGCCGCCTCGATCGCATCCCTCAGCCGGATCCTGCCCGGATCGTTTCCGATCACATAGGTCCGGCCGACGTCGGCCTCCCAGGATTCGAACATCGGCCCCAGGTCGACGAACACCATGTCCTCGGCCTGGATGGACAGATCGGGCGGGCTGGCGCCGAAGGTCGCCAAAGTGTTGGGTCCGGCCCTTACGATGCGCTTGTGCCAGTGCTTGAAGATCCCGAACATCTCCTGGCCGAGCGCCTGCAGCTCCTTGCTCAGCTGCACTTCCGTAACGCCCGGCCGGAAAAGGCCGGCTTCCTCCGCGGCGCGGAGCAGGTCCATCGCCATCCGATGGGCCTTCAGGAGGCGGGCGCCGCGGTCAGGGGTATCGTCATAGCTGTAGATCATCGCGCCATCATGTCCGGGACCGAGTTCTCGCTCCCGACGCTGTAGGAAATTGAAGCGGCAAAGGCGAGCGGATCGACCCGAGACGATCTTCGGAGTTTTCCTGTTTTTTATCCGGGGCCGATTTATCGCCGGATTCAGCTCAGCCGCCGCCCTGCCCAGACGACCCGCCCGATGATCGCGAGGGTTGAAAGATCGACATCCTTCCATTCCGGATAGGAGGGATTGTCGCTGGTTATCGTCGCCCGCGCGGCGAAAGGATTGATGGCGAGACGCTTGACCATCAGCGTGTCCTCGCGCCGAAGGACGTAGATTCCGTCGCGGAGCCGATCGGACCCATCCGCCCCGTCGACCAGGATGTCGTCGCCGTCGGCCAGGGTCGGGCTCATCGAATCGCCCTGCACCCGGATGAAGGACAGCTTGTTGGTCCCGCCCTTGCAGAGCTGGCGCAGCCATTGGGGGTCGAAGGCGATATGCGAGACCGGGACCTCGCCGTCGGTGATCGAGCCATGGCCGGCCGAGGCTCCGATATCGAGCCGCGGCACCTTGATCATCCCTTCCGGCGAGCCGCCGCTGCGATTGCCCGAGGGCGCGCCGAGCAACGCCTCGCTGACCCCCAGGTAGCGGGCGATCGTCCGGCGATCGTCCTCATCGAGCTTGCGCGGCGTACCGCGCTTTATGAATTGCTGAATGTAGGCGGGGTTCTTGCCGATCAGGCGCGAAAGCCCGGCAAAATCCTCCCCCTTTTCCTTGAGGATTCGGGCGAGGGTTTCGCGAGGGTCGTTATGGTCCATGGACCGGTTTTAGCGGCAGGAATTGTCCTAGACAAGTAGGATTTTTCATGGGAGAATAGGAATTCGACAATTCGGAGTTTCCAATGATTCTCGATCGCATCGATCGTTACCTACGTATCTCGAAAACCTCCCCGTCGCGGCTCGGCAGGGATGCCGTCGGCGATCCCAATTTCGTGATGAACCTGCGCGACGGAAGGCGGCCCCGCCAGGCTACGCTCGACCGGGTGCTCGACTTCATCGACCGGCGGGAGGGGGGCATCCCATGAATTGGATGGATTTTCTGGCCGCCGGTGCGAACTATCTCGTCATCGCGCGGCCCTTGCGGCGGGAATAGCGGCCTCCTACGGCCGCGAGCTCGAGGCCGACCGCCATCCGAACGGGGAATGGTGGATCCGGCGGCTTCTCATCACGCCGCTGCTCGTCATCGCGGCGACCGCGGCGACCGAGCTCTTCGGCCTGAGCAAGAGCGGCTCGGCCTTCACCGCCGCGATGCTCTCGATCGGGGGCTATGACGTCATCAAGCTCGTCGAATCGCGCTGGCTGCGCAAGGTGGGCCTGATCGACGGCGAGCCGCGCGCCCCACCCGAGCCGGCGAACGATCCGGCGCCATCCGAGTGAAGCCGCGCCGGACCCGCGCTGCCCGCGGCGCCCCTTCGTTTTCGCCGGCTCACCCATCTCCGTCTCATGCGGTGCGCGCCATGGGCCGCGCATTGAATTTACCCGCTCAAGCCCGATCTCCGTCGAATGAATGGATGGCAATCAATACCGATCGAACTGTCCGGGACCTGGGGCGTCTCTCGCCCGGTTGACGTACTCGCGACGCTTCGCTCGACCCTGAGCCATGGATTGAGGGACGTCGAAGCCCCTGTGGATCGAATGCCGACGCGACTGATCGTACGAGGTGAGCCGGACGCGCCTTGCCCCTGCATGTACGCCGTGGATCATCCCGATGGCGCGGCGATGCTCCGGCTGACCAGCATCGACAATCACTGGAGCCAGCTCGCCTATCAGTTCGGTCACGAACTGGGTCATGTGCTGGCCGGATCGTGGGACGGCAATGCTCTTCCGCGAACACCGTCGCACTGGGTGGAGGAGGCGCTCGCAGAGGCCTGTTCACTCTTCATCCTCCGACGGATGGCGGCGGCATGGCCGACCGACCCTCCCTATCCGAACTGGGCGAGTTACGCGGAGTGCCTGGACAATTACGCGGGAGACCGTCTTGCGCAATTGGGCGCATGCGCCCCTGCGCAGCGTTATGGCGGCGATCTAGCGGGCTGGTACCTTGCGACAGCTGCAGCCCTGCATTCGGCCAAGGCTCTCGAAGACATCGTCTGGCCGCTCATTCCTTCGCTCGTGCGCGCACTCGAGGGCGATACCCGCCTTCTCGCCTCTTACGGCGCGCTGAACCGGTGGCCGGAGCGATCTACTCTGCCTTTGGCCGAGTATCTCGATGCCTGGGCGCGCAGTTGTTCCGACCTGGGTTTGAGCCCTTCGCTACCCGGCATATTGCGCGAATGGCTTTTCGAAAGCCGGGTCGCCGCCACGGACGGCCCGATGCGCTGAGACTTCGTCGAAGCGAGGCTCTTGGGGCGGTCACTCGTCCGCCAGCCTGGCTTCCTCCATCCGCGGAACGAGCAGGTGGATGACCAGCAGAGCGGCCAGGTAGCTCGATCCGGCGATGACGAACATCGGCATGTAGCTGCCGGTGGCGTCGAGGACCCAGCCGGTGAACTTGGCCATGAACATCCCGCCGACGGCCCCGATCGTTCCGCCGATGCCGATGATGGCCCCCACCGCCTTGCGCGGGAAGAGGTCGGACGGGAGGGTGTAGAGATTGGCGGAGAAGCCCTGGTGGGCGGCGGTGGCGAGGCCGATCAGAAGCACCGCGCCCCAGACGCTCTCCACGCCCGGCGCCAGCATCACCGGAGGCACGCACAGGGCGCAGACCAGCATCGCCGTCTTGCGCGCCTTGTTGACGGTCCAGCCGCGGTGGATGAGCTTGGACGACAGCCAGCCGCCGCCGACGCTTCCGACGTCCGAGATGATGTAGATGGCGGCGAGCGGAAGGCCGAAGGTCAGCAGGTTCAGGCCATGCTCCTGGGCGAAGAAGCTCGGCAGCCAGAACAGGAAGAACCACCAGATCGGGTCGATCATGAACTTGCCGACCGCATAGGCCCAGGTCTGGCGGTGACGCAGCAGGGGCAGCCATTTGACGTCGCCGGGGGCGTCGGCGGGGTCGCTCTCGATATAGGCCAGCTCCTCGGGCGACAGGTTCTTCTTCTCGCGGGGCCGGCGGTAGACGGTCCACCATAGGATCACCCAGATGAAGACGATGGCGCCGGTGAACAGGAACGCGGCCCGCCAGCCGAACCACACCACCAGGAAGGGCGCGATCAGCGGGGTCAGGATGGCGCCGATATTGGCGCCGGCGTTGAAGATCCCGATCGCGAAGGCGCGCTCCTTCTTCGGGAACCATTCGGCCACCGCCTTGACGCCGGCCGGGAAGTTGCCGGATTCGCCGATGCCGAGCGCGAAGCGCGCGATCATGAAATGGGTGGCGTTGTGGGCCAGGGCATGGCTCATGGCGGCGAGGCCCCAGATGGTCGCCGCGAGCGAATAGCCGAAGCGCGCTCCGAGCTTGTCGATCAGCCGTCCGAAGACGACGTAGCCGATCGCGTAGGCGAGCTGGAAGGAGAAGACGATGTTGGCGTAGGTGGTCTCGTCCCAGCCATATTCGCCCTGCAGCGTCGGCTTGAGGACGCTGATCATCTGGCGGTCGATATAATTGATCGTCGTCGCGAAGAAGAGCAGAGCGCAAATGCCCCAGCGCACCCGCCCGCCGCTGAACTTCGACGCGCCTGTCGGCGCCCCCCCGGCGATAGTCTCGGCCATTCGAACACCCTCCGTGGCGCCTTGTCGACGCTTCGTTCGCGCTTGTAGGGGAAACCGGTGTCATGTACAATCCGACACCGCGCTGGAACGCATCGAGGGAGAGCCGGAAATGCAAAAACATGGCCTTTGGATACCGGCCCTCTTCGGCCTCGCGGCCTGCAATCCGGCGGAGGTTCCAACGCGCAACGATTCGACTCCGGACAAGGTCGCGACCTCCGGGAAGACCGAGGTGCCGATAGCCGAGGTTCCGAAGGCGGTGCTGGCCGCGGCCTCGGCGGCGCAGCCCGGCTTCACACCGGTCGAGGCCGAATCCGAGACTCGCGACGGCCGCGCCTATTTCAACATCGGCGGCAAGCTCGCGGACGGGTCCGAGGTCGAGTTCGACATCATGGCGGACGGCGCAAGCTGGCGCGTGGTCGAGACCCAGCGCGACATCCGGCTCGCCGCGGCGCCCGAGGCGGTGCGCGAGGCGGCCGGAGGCTTCCAGGCCGGGCGGGTGATCGAAAGCCGCCAGGCCGACGGGCTCGTCATCTACGAGCTGTACGATTCGGGGCAGCGCAAGCTCGAGATCAAGTGGGACGGGAAGAAGGCGGAGGCGCTGACGAAGGAGTGGGCGCATTAGAGTATTTGCCTCCCTGCCGCGAAGCGGTGGGGAGGGGGACCATGCGAAGCATGGTGGAGAGGTAATTGGCGTCTGTGCGGGAAAACCGAATGCCCTGTGGCCGCTACCCCTCCACCACCTTCGGTGGTCCCCCTCCCCATGCGTTCCGCATGGGGAGGCAGAGCTAACTTTCCGCCTTCGCCGCGCTGAGGGTGCAGACCACCCGATAGCCCTCCCCAAATCGCGCCTCTACCCGCTGGCCGGGACGCGCTTCATGGACTCCGGTGACGGCGCCGGAAGATATCCACTGCCCCGGCCGAAGCGCAATGCCTCGCTTCGCCATCAGCTCGAACAGGAAGCGCGCCGCGCCGATCGCTCCGTCGGGAAAAGCGGCGGCTCGGCCGGTGCCAGCTTCGACTCCGTCGAGCAGGGTGGTCACCGCCCATCGCTCGAAGCCGCTCGAGCGCCAGTCCGGGATCGGAGCGCCGACCACCAGGCCGTTATTGTTGCCGAAATCGGAAATGACCGCGACCGGGCCGAGCCTGTTGATAATGCCCAAGGGCGAGCTCGCGATCTCGATCCCGACATGGACGGAATCGATCAGATCGGCGGCCTCCTCCAGCGTGAAGCTGTCCTGCCCCGGCGGCGGCGTCCGGCCGATCCGAAGCAGGAATTCGGCTTCGCCGGCGGCGAAACCGTCTGCGTAGATGGGACAATCCGGTTCGGAGCCGCCGGGCGCGGCCACCCGCGATTCGAAGATCGGTCCGGCCAGGCGATCGGCGCCGTAACGCTCCGACAACGGCGGGTTGATCCGGCCGACCTTCCAGCCGACGACCGGTCTGTCCCAGCCGGCGATGGCCTGATCCTGGACGGCATAGGCTTCTTCCAGGCTGCCCGGAAAATCGCCCGGATAGCCGTCGAGCCCACCGGCGGAACGCCGCGCGGCACGGAAACGGCCGGCGATCGTCGCCGGATCGGCAGTCGGCAGATTCAACTCGGGACCCCTCGAAGCCTTATTTTCCGACGCTAATGGAAACCGGTGTCATAGGCAAGGCACATGAGGCGGCAGGCGCATGAAAACAGTCGGGAGCCTGTCAATTCTCGTCATTCTGAACTTGTTTCGGCATCCAGCGTCGAGCCGCTGGGTCGATGGAGAACCGGACCCTGAAACAAGTTCAGGGCGACGCTTTCAGTCAAGCACCGGGACCGGCCCCATGAGCCGCATCGTGGTGGCAGCGCCCTCTACCGCCCCGCGAAACACCGCGTCCTCCGCCAGCCTCGCCGGAAAGATCTGCCGCAAGGCCAGCAGGCCGGCGACCGGATCGTCGCCCTGCCCGATCCGGGTGAGCTCCGCCGCCAGCGGATCGACAATCTCCGCCCCAGCCCTCGCCTGTCGCTCGACGAACAGGATCCAGGCCGCCACCGGCACCGCAAGCCGTTCCAGCGGCCGCCCCGCGGCGCGCGCGTCGGCGATCGGGTCGAGCAGTCGGTAGGGCAGCTTTTGCGAGCCGTCCCAGGCGATCTGCGACAGCTTATGGCCGATGGCGGGGTTGCGGAAGCGCTCCAATGTCTCGCCGACATAGGCCTGGAGATCGATCGGCGAAGGCTCCAGGCCGGCGACGATGTCGTCGCGCACCAGCCGTTCGACGAAGCCGGTGAGGGCCGGGTCGGCCATCGCCTGCGCCACCGTCTCGTGGCCGATCAACAGCCCGAGATAGGCGAGGCTCGAATGGGCCCCGTTCAGGATTCGAAGCTTGGCCCTTTCCCAGGCGCCGACGTCGGCCGCCAGCACCGCTCCGACCGACCCGAGGTCGGGCGAGCCGGGAGGGAGCGCATCCTCGATCACCCAGGCGCAATAGGCTTCGCGGCTGACCGGAATGTCGTCCCGCAAGCCGCGGGCCCGGACCAGGCCGAGCAGGGCTTCGCTCGTCGCCGGGGTGATGGAATCGACCATCGTATCGGGAAAGACCGCCTCGCCGGCGATCCACGCCGCCAGCTCGGGATCGATCCGGCGGGCATAGCCGAGCACCGCGCGCCGAAGCGTCTTGCCGTTCGCGACCATATTGTCGCAGCAAAGCGGTACGAACGGCGCCAGCCCCGCCCGCCGCCGGTCGCCGAGGCCGAGGGCGAGCCAGCCGACCAGGCTGATCGGCCGGCCGGGATCCTCGAGATCGCGGACGATGTCGGGATGGCCGAAATCGAGCCGTCCGTCGCCGGCCAGGCAATAGCCCTTCTCGGTCACCGTGCTGGAGACGATCCGGACCGCCGGATCGCTCAGCAGGGCGCGCACCCCCTCCCCTTCGCCGGGCCCGAAGAAGCCCTGGTGAGCGCTAAGGGTCCGGAAGCCCGGCTCAGAATCCAGGATGGCGAGCGTGTAGCGCCCTTCCTGCCGCTTCAGGGCCTCGATGGTCGTCCCGCCCGAGCGAAGCGACACGGCGGCGATCCCCCAGCGCGGATCCGACTTCAGAAGCCGGTCGACATAATCGGCCTGATGGGCGCGGTGGAAAGCGCCGGGGCCGAAATGGACGATCCCGCAGGCGCTCACAAGGTGACGCCGCGCTTCCAGATCGCGATCTCGCGCTCGCAATTGCGCTCCGCCGCCGTTTCCTCGCCCGAGGCGATGGCGGCGATCCTTGCCGCGAGCGCATCGGCGGCCGTGTCCATCCCCTGCTCCAGGACCTGTCCGGCGTCGAAATCGATCCAGCCGCTCTTGCGCCGCGCAAGCGCGCTGTTGGACGCGATCTTCACGGTCGGCACCGGGAAGCCGAGCGGAGTCCCCCGCCCGGTGGTGAACAGGATCAAGGTCGCTCCGGCGGCGGCCAGAGCCGTCGAGGAGACCGCGTCGTTGCCCGGCGCCTCGAGCAGGGTCAGCCCGCGCCGCCGCACCCGCTCGCCGTAGCGAAGCACGTCGCCGACCGGTGCACGTCCGGCTTTCTGGACCGCGCCGAGCGACTTCTCCTCGAGCGTGGTGATCCCGCCCGCGAGATTGCCGGGCGACGGATTCTCCGAAACGGGCTGGCCGCTGGCGAGGAAGTAAAGCTTGAAATCGTCGACCAGCCCGACGATCGAATCGAACACGCGCTCGTCGCGGGCCCTCGCCATCAACAGGCGTTCGGCGCCGAATATCTCGGGGATTTCGCTGAGGATCGCGCTCCCGCCCGCCGCCACCGCCCGGTCCGCCATTCGGCCGACCAGGGGATTGGCGGTCAGTCCGGAAAGGCCGTCCGAGCCGCCGCATTTGAGGCCCAGCACCAGTTCGCCGAAACCGACCCGCTGGCGGGTCGAAAGCGCGGCGGTGGCGACGAGGGCGTCGACCAAAGCCAGCCCCTCCTCGAGCTCGTCCTCGACGCCCTGCGCGCTCAAGGTCCTGACCCGGCCGCGCAACGCTTCGGGAATCTCCTCGATCAGCCGGTCGAGCTGGTTCGATTCGCAGCCCAGGCCGACGATAAGAACGCCTCCGGCATTGGGATGGCAGGCCAGCGCCGCCAGGACCGAGCGGGTGCCGGCCAAATCGTCGCCGAGCTGCGAACAGCCGAAGGGATGGGCGAAGGCGTGGACTCCGTCGACGATGCCCGAGTGGCGGGCATTGGCGATGGCGGCGATCTTCTGGGCGGTCCGGCCGACGCAGCCGACCGTCGGCAGGATCCAGATTTCGTTGCGCGTCCCCACCCGCCCGTCGCCGCGCCGATAGCCCAGAAACCCCGGCTGCGCCTCGGCGTCGAGAGGCTCGGCCGCCATCCGCTCATAGGCATAGCCTTCGACTCCGCTCAGAAGGGTCGAGAGATTGTGGCTGTGAACGTGCCCGCCGGCGGCGACGCCGGCGGTCAGGATCCCGATCGGCCAGCCATATTTACGAACCGTCTCGCCCGCCTGCATGTCGCGAAGCGCGACCTTGTGACCGCTGGGTATGTCGTCGCGCAGCTCGACGAGGAGCCCCCCGGCATCGACCCGGTCGCCCCTGGCGAGCGCAATGGGCGCCACCGCGACATCGTCGCTCGGGTCCAGGCGGAGCAGCGCGCGGCGGCGGCCCGCCACGGCTTCGAGGAGTTCGGCTTGCGTCATCGGGTAACCGGTGTCAGATAAGGGACTTCGTCATTCGGGCGCAAGTCGGAATGCATGACGGCTGCCCTTTCCGTCATTCCGGCGAAAGCCGGAATCCATGAACACGAGAGCGGAAAATATTCGCCGGGGCCGGTGTTCATGGATCCCGGATCAAGTCCGGGATGACGGTGAAGGTCGGGCGGCGCGCCTTGGCTTTCCGCCGGGGCCGGGCCTATAGCGTGGGCCAGGGAGAGTGGCGTGACCAGTAAGGCCGAACAGGCGCCGGCGGGGGGCAATCGCCGCACGGGGAAGCCGACCATCAACGACGTCGCCCGACTCTCCGGAGTCTCCAAGAAGACGGTGAGCCGGGTCATCAACCGCTCGCCCCTGCTCAACGACGAGACCCGCGAGCGCGTGCTCGTCGTGATCCGCGAGCTCGGCTACGTTCCCAATCCCCAGGCCCGGGCGCTCGCCCTTCGAACCAACTTCCTGATCGGCCTCATCCACGACAATCCCAACGCCCAGATGGTCCTCAACGTCCAGCAAGGCATATTGGAGGCGCTTCAGGGCACCGATTACGCGATGGTCGTCCGGCCGGTCGACCGGGGCTCCTCGACCCTCGTCGACGACGCCCGCCACTTCCTCGAGCGCCAGCGCCCCTACGGAGTCGTCATCCTCCCGCCATTGTCCGAGAATGACGCGATCGCCCGGCTCTGCGACGAGCTCGGCTGCCGCTACGTCCGGATGGGCTCGGCCGAGCTCGACGATCCCGACCATATGGTCGTCTCGAACGACCGCGAGGCGGTCGCCGACGCCGTCCAGTATCTCTACACCCAGGGCCACAAGCTGATCGGCCTCGTCGCCGGGCCGCACGGCTTCCGTTCCGCCGCCGAGCGCCGCCTGGGCTTCGAGGACGCGCTCGCCGCGGCCAGCCTGAAGCTGCCGCGGAGCCTCATCGCCGAGGGCAATTACACGTTCGAATCCGGAATCGCCGCGGCCGAGAAACTGCTCGACCTGTCGCCTCGGCCGACGGCGATCTTCGCGAGCAACGACGAGATGGCGGCGGGCGTCATTCATGCCGCGCGGAGCCGCGACCTCAATGTGCCGGAGGATCTTTCCGTGGTCGGCTTCGACGACACGCCGATCGCCGGCCACATCTGGCCGCCGCTGACGACGGTGCGCTGGCCGATCGTCTCGATGGCGCGCGCGGCGGCCCTGAAGCTGCTTGCGGCCCGGCGTGAGACCGGCGACGAAGTGGCGGAGCCGTCGCTGTTCCTGTCGCGGCTGGTGAAACGGGCATCGGTGGCGCCGCCGCGCTGAATCCTCCCCATGCGGAGCATGGGGAGGGGGACCAGGCGAAGCCTGGTGGAGGGGTAAGGGCACAGAACTGTTCCAGCTACCCCTCCACCACCCTTCGGGTGGTCCCCCTCCCCACCGCTTTGCGGCGGGGAGGATATTCTTGCCTTTCTTCATGACACCGGTTACCAGATCAGATGCGTCTAGGAGAGCAAATGCCACGGCCCCTGAAGCTCGATCCGGACAGGCTGTTCCCGGCCGACCCGAGCGCCCGCTCGATCGCCCGGGCGCTTTACGGCGAGGTCGCGGCGCTCCCGATCGTCAGCCCGCACGGCCATACCGATCCGGCCTGGTTCGCCGCGAACGCGGCCTGGACCGACCCCACGGCCCTGCTTCTCGCTCCCGACCATTATCTCTACCGGATGCTCTACAGCCAGGGCGTATCGCTCGACGCACTGGGCGTCCCGAGCCGGGCCGGCCCCTCCCGAACCGAGCCGCGCGAAGCCTGGCGTCTGTTCGCGAGCCATTATTACCTGTTTCGAGGAACGCCTTCGCGGCTTTGGCTCGACCAGGTTTTCGAGGACGTATTCGGAATCGACGTCGCGCTCGAGGCGGCGACCGCCGACCGCTATTTCGATCGAATCACCGAGGCGCTCGCCACTCCGGCCTTCCGGCCCCGGGCGCTGTTCGATCGGTTCGGGATCGAGCTTCTGGCGACGACCGAGGGGCCGCACGAGGATCTCGTCCACCATTCCGCAATCCGCCGGTCGGGCTGGAGCGGCCGGGTCGTCACCACCTATCGGCCCGACGCGGTGATCGATCCCGAGCATGAGGATTTCGCCGCCGCGCTCGACGCCTTCGCCGAGCTGTCGAGGGAGGACGTCCGAAGCTGGACCGGCTATCTGGCGGCGCATCGCAAGCGGCGCTCCGATTTCCGAGCCGCCGGCGCCACCGCCACCGACCACGGCCACCCGACCGCTCGAACGGCCGACCTGTCCAGGCCCGAGAAGGAGGCACTGTTCAACCGGATCGTCGACGGCAGCTGGTCGCCGCGGGACGCCGAGACCTTCCGGGCCCAGATGCTGACCGAAATGGCGGCGATGAGCCTGGAGGACGGGATGGTAATGCAGATCCACCCCGGCGCCTTCCGCAACCACAACCGCCGGCTGCACCGCGATTACGGCCGCGACAAGGGCGCCGACATTCCCGTCCGCACCGATTACGTCCAGGCGCTGAAGCCGCTGCTCGACCGTTTCGGCAACGAAGCCGGCCTCGGCATCATCCTCTTCACGCTCGACGAGAGCGCCTACGCCCGCGAGCTCGCGCCGCTCGCCGGCCATTATCCCTGCCTGAAGCTGGGGCCCGCCTGGTGGTTCCACGATTCGCCCGAAGGCATGCGCCGCTTCCGCGAGATGACGACCGAAACGGCGGGCTTCTACAACAGTGTCGGCTTCAACGACGACACCCGGGCCTTCCTCTCGATCCCCGCCCGCCATGACGTCGCCCGCCGGGTCGACTGCGCTTTCCTCGCCCGGCTGGTGGCCGAGGGGCGGCTTCAGGATTGGGAAGCCGCGGAGCTGGCGCAGGAGCTGGCCTACGGGCTGGTTAGAAAGGCATATCGGCTCGACGGTGCGAAGGCGGTGGCGGCATGAACCCCTCCGTCATCCCGGCGAACGCCGGGACCTCGGGGAGACCCGCCGAGCCTATCCGGCCCGAGGTCCCGGCGTTCGCCGGGATGACGGGTCGCCTCCACCTTTCCCCGACCTCAGCCATCTGAACGGAGCCCCCATGTTCGATCGCACCTATTACGCCACCCACCCCGACATGATGGAATGCGTCTCCAACGAGGAGCTTCGCGACCGCTATCTGATCCAGGATCTTTTCCGCGAAGGTGAATGCGTCCTCAACTACACCCATGCGGATCGCTTCGTAATCGGCGGAGTCCTGGTCGGCGCGGCGCCGGTGGCGCTTCCGGCGCAGGCCGAGCCGCCCTCCGCGGCCGGCCATCCCTTCCTCGAGCGGCGCGAGCTCGCCATCGTCAATGTCGGCCGGACCCACGGCACCGTCACCGTCGACGGCGAGGCCTTCGAGCTCGGCAACAAGGACTGCCTCTTCGTCACGATGGGCGCGACGGACGTCAGCTTTGCCGGCGCCGGCGCCAAATTCTACCTCGCCTCATGCCCGGCCCACAAGGAATTCCGGACCCGCAAGCTGGAGATCGCCCAGGCCAATGCGCTCCAGCGCGGAAGCCTCGAGGAATCGAACGAGCGCACCATCTACCAGCTCGTCATCCCCGGCGTCTGCGACAGCGCCCAGCTCGTCATGGGCCTGACCGTGCTCAAGCCCGGCTCGGTGTGGAACACGATGCCGCCGCACATCCACGAGCGGCGAAGCGAAATCTATTTCTACTTCGAGCTGGACGGCGAGAACGACCGGGTCTTCCATTATATGGGCGAAGGCGAGGCGATGCGGCACATCGTCATCGCCAATGACGAGGCGGTGATCTCGCCGCCCTGGTCGGTCCACATGGGCTCGGGCACCCGCGCTTATGCCTTCATCTGGGCGATGGCCGGCGAGAATCAGGATTATACCGACATGAACGTCCTCGACATCTGCCAGCTTCAGTAAGCGGGTGATGGGACAAACACGTCATCCCGGCGAAAGCCGGGACCTCGCGGAGATTGGCCGCGGCGCCTTTTCGACCCGAGGTCCCGGCTGTCGCCGGGATGACGGATAAGGAGCGACAATGACCAATGCCTTCGATCTCACCGGCCGGGTCGCCATCGTCACCGGCGCCAATAAGGGCATCGGCCAGGGCATCGCCGTCGCGCTCGCCCGGGCCGGCGCGGACGTCTCTCTGGTCGGCCGATCCAGCGCCGACGAGACGGCCGCACTCGTCCGCGCCGCCGGCCGCCGGGCCGCCCTCGTCCCGGCCGACCTCTCGACGATCGCCCCGGTCCGGGGGGTGATCGATCGGACGCTTTCGGAGCTTGGCGGCCTCGACATCTTGGTCAACAACGCCGGGATCATCCGCCGCGCCGACTCGGTCGATTTCAGCGAGGCGGATTGGGACTCGGTGATCGACACCAACCTCAAGTCGGTCTTCTTCCTGAGCCAAGCGGCGGGGCGTCACATGATCGGGCGACATGAACAAGGGGGGGGACGCGGCAAGATAATCAACATCGCCTCGATGCTGAGTTTCCAGGGCGGTATCCGGGTGCCGAGCTACACCGCGTCGAAGTCGGGCCTTGCCGGGCTGACCAAATTGCTCGCCTGCGAATGGGCTTCGAAGGGGATCAACGTCAACGCGATCGCCCCGGGCTATATCGCCACCGACAACACCGCCGCGCTCCAGGCCGACGAGACCCGCAACCGCCAGATATTGGAGCGGATCCCCGCCGCGCGCTGGGGCGATCCTTCCGATCTCGGCGGCGCCGCAATCTTCCTCGCCTCCTCCGCGTCCGATTACGTCGACGGCCATATCCTCGCCGTCGACGGCGGCTGGCTCGCGAGATGATTCGCTCTCCGTTCGGGCTGAGCTTGCCGAAGCCCTTTCCTTCCGCCATCCCCGGCGCAGATTGAAGGAAGACCCTTCGACGGACCCAGGGCGAACGGAGAAATTGCGATGACGGACAAGATCGCCTGCTTCGGGGAGCTCCTCCTTCGAATGACCGCGCCGGGCCGCGAGCTCATGCTGCAAAAGCCGCATCTCGACGTCTACGTCGCCGGAGCGGAGGCCAATGTCGGGGTCGCCCTCTCCAATCTCGGCCACGCCGTGAAGTTGGTGACCTGCCTGCCCGACAACGCGCTCGGCGAGGCCGCGCTTCGTGAAGTGCGCCGCCACGGGGTCGACGTGTCCGCGGTCGCCCGGACGGACGGCCGGATGGGCCTCTATTTCCTAACCCAGGGCGCGGGCCTTCGCGCCTCCGAAATCTTCTACGACCGGAAGGACAGCAGCTTCGCCCGAGCCGCCGCCGGCGATTTCGACTGGGACGCTCTGCTGGAGGGCGTCGGCCTCCTCCACCTGTCGGGGATCACGCCCGCCCTCGGCCCCCGCTCGGCCGAAGCGGCGGTCGCCGCCGCCGAGGCGGCGGCGAGGCTCGGAATCCCGATATCCTTCGACGGTAATTACCGGGCCCAGCTCTGGGAAGCCTGGGACAGCGATCCCAGGACGATCCTGACCCGGCTGGTCGCCAAGGCCGACTATCTGTTCGGCAATCATCGCGACATCTCGCTTCTGCTCGGGACGAAATTCAGCGGCGAGGGTTCGGACCGCCGGCGCGAGGCGGCCGAGGCGGCTTTCGGCGCCTTCCCGAACTTGAAGATGATCGCCTCGACCGCGCGCCACGTCGACGACGCCGATCGCCATCGAATCGCGGCCCGGATCGACACTCCAGACGGCGGCGCCCAGACCGAAGAAGTGGTCGTCGCCGGGATCGTCGACCGGATCGGCGCCGGCGACGCCTTCGCGGCCGGGATCCTGCACGGCCTGCGCAACGGCCGCGATCTCGATTGGACGGTCCGCTCGGGCCTGGCCTTGACCTGCCTCAAGCATTCGCTGCCCGGCGATTTCAGCCTGTTCGGAGTGCGCGACATCGAGGCGTTCATGGCCGGCGGGCTCGACGTCCGGCGATGACCCGCCGGCGCCCGACTTCCGAACTTGACAGGGCCGGGACGCCGGTTCAGTGTTTATGACACCGGTTACTTAGCAGCCGGTGAAAGCGACCCGGCAGCGATAGGCGGGCGCTCGAGGAGAGGTTGAACGGGGTTCAGGGCCCTTCATCCTTTCGCTATCTGAAGCCGCGGCGTCTTTTCCCGCGGCAGTCCGCAGCCGGTGCCAGACACCGGTGTCAGGGAATTGCGGCCATCGGCCGCACAGGGAGGGTGACAATGACCGGTTTCGATTCGACGGCTCGCAAGCTCCGCCTCGCCCGGCTGCTCGGCGCCGCTTCGCTGATCGCGGGAGCTCTGGTCGCGGCTCCGGCCCTGGCGCAGGACGCCGCCAACCTCCCCCCGACATCGCCTCAGGGCGCCGGCGGCGACGGCGTTCCCGACGCCGACGACGCCGCCGCCAACAACGATTCCGCCCCCCTCCAGACGGCGGCCGACGACCAGACGTCGGAAGACATCGTCGTCACCGGCTTCAGGGCCTCGCTTCGCCGATCGCTGAGCGAGAAGCGCGAAGCCACCGGGATCATCGACGTCATCAAGGCGGAGGATATCGCCGACTTCCCGGACAACAACCTTGCCGAATCGATCCAGCGGATCCCCGGAGTCGCCATCACCCGCGACCAGGGCGAAGGGCGCAACATCACCGTGCGCGGCCTCGGCCCGATCTTCACGCGGGTTCGGATCAACGGCATGGAGGGCCTCTCCACGACCGGCGGCGCCGATTCGAGCGGCGGCGCCAATCGCGGCCGCGCCTTCGACTTCAACGTCTTCGCCTCCGAGCTGTTCAACTCGATCACGGTCCGCAAGACCGCCTCGGCCGACGTCGAGGAAGGCTCGCTCGGCGCAACCGTCGATCTGGTGACCGCTCGGCCGTTCGATTATCGCGACGACTTCACCTTGGCCGGCTCGGCCCAGCTCGGCTACAACGACCTTTCCACCGCCGTCGACCCGCGCCTCGCCGCGCTCGTTTCCGCCAAATTCGCGGACGGCAAGGTCGGAATCCTCCTCTCCGCCGCCTATAGCGAGCGCGGCATTCGCGAGGAGGGCCCGTCGACGGTGCGCTGGGAGCGGGGCACCGACAATGGCGGCTTCGCACCGGCCTCCATTTTGCCGACCGGAGCCGCCCAGGGCTTCGCCTTCTTCCACCCGCGAATCCCGCGCTACGACAGCTATCGCTACACGACCGAGCGGCTCGGCCTGACCGGCTCGCTCCAGTTCCAGCCCAGCGACAGCACCTTGCTGACCTTCGACGCGCTCTATGCGGACTTCAAGTCGAACCGGGCCGAGCAATATTTGGAGGCGATCTCGTTCAGCCGCTCCGGCACCGGCAAGCCGCAGACAATCATCCTGCCCGGAGCGCAGGTCGATTCGACCAACAGCCTCGTCGCCGGCCAATTCAACAATGTGGATATCCGGGTCGAATCCCGCTTCGACGAGCTCCGGACCAAATTCCAGCAATATACGGGATCCCTCCATCAGGAATTCGGCGAGAGCGTCCGCCTCGACCTGCTGGCCGGCTATTCGCGGTCCGAATTCTCGAACCCGATCCAGACCACGGTCGCGCTCGATGCTCTGAACGTCCAGGGCTACAGCTACGATTTCACCAACGGCCGCAATCCGACCTTCAATTACGGAAGCCTCGACGTCGCCAACCCGGCGAGCTTCATCCTCGGCGAAATCCGGCTTCGCCCGCAATATGTCGACAACACGTTCAAAGTGGCGCGCGCTCAGGTCGAGTTCGACGTCGTCGAGGCGCTGACCCTTCGGGTCGGCGGGGACTACAAGAGATATGGCTACGATTCCGAGGAATATCGCCGCGCCAGCGAGACCGATGTCGCCGGCCTCGTTCCGGTGGGCCAGCTCGGCCCGCTCTCGAGCCTCTATTCGTTCAGCTCGAAGACCCCGCTGGGCGGAACGCCGCCCACCTTCGTGGTGCCGAACCTGCAGGCTTTCGCGGATACGCTGGGGATCTACTCCAACACCGGCCGGTTCGAGCTCACCGGAATTACCAATGCCAGCGCGCGCGGCAATTTCACGACCGTCAAGGAGCGCGATCTCGGCGCCTTCGCCCAGGCCGTAATCGACACCGAGATCGGCGGCATGCGTCTCCGGGCCGACGCCGGCCTGCGATATGTCGAGACCAGGCAGGTTTCGACCGGTTACCAGAATGGAGGGCCGCCCCCGGGCTACACCCTGATCGAAGTGAGCCGGACCTACGACAATTGGCTTCCGTCGGCCAATCTCAGCCTCAACCTGACCCGCGACTTCGTCCTCCGAGCCGCGGCGGCCAAGGTCATGGCCCGGCCCAACATCGCCACCGTCAATCCCGGCGGCTCCTTCTCGATCAGCGGCGGCAACCGCACGTTGAATCTGGGCAACCCCTTCATCAACCCGACCAAGGCGACCGATTACGATTTGTCGCTCGAATATTATTTCGCCCCCGAATCGGCGATCGTCGTCGGCTTGTTCTACAAGGACATTTCGAGCTTCGTCGCGACGACGACCCAGCAGATCCCGTTCAACCAGCTCGGCCTGCCCGATTCGCTGCTCACCGGAACGACGGTTCAGCCGACCGACCTGTTCACGGTGACCCAGCCGATCGACAGCGAAGGCGGCTCGCTCAAGGGCCTCGAGATCGGAGTCCAGGCGCCCTTTCGCTTTCTTCCGGGCCTGTTTTCCAACGTCGGGATCCAGGCCAATTACACCTTTGTGAAGTCGGACATCACTTATCCTCTCGCAACCGCCGCCAACGCGCCTTCGGTGACCCGGCCGCTGGTCAATCTGTCGAAGCACAGCGCCAACGCCACCCTCTATTACGAGGACGACACCTTCTCCCTCCGCGGCTCCGTCTCCTACCGCTCCGGCTATCTGACCGCGGTTCCGGGGCGCAACGGCGTGGCGCCCGGCGCCGGGCCGGTGTTCAATCCGAACTCGGGCCAGCCGACGTTCAACGACGTCGAGGGCACCCACGGCTCGATCAACATCGACGCCGCCGCCTCGATCAAGATCAACGACAAATTCTCGCTGACCTTCGAGGCCATCAACCTCACCGACGAATATACTGATCAGTATATCGACAGCGCCGCCGACCGGCTGAGCGTCTATCACCATACCGGCCGGCAGTTCTATGTAGGCGGCCGGTTCAAATTCTAATCGAAAGGCCGCCACAGTGTTGAGGAGATTTCTCGCCGCTTTGGCTCTGTTGATCGGTCTCGCCGCTCCCGCATTCGCGCAGAGCCGCGGCGAGATCGAGCGGGCGATGAAGCGTGCGACGACCTTCATGGTCGAGAAGGCGTCGACCAAGGGCGGCTACGTCTGGTCCTACCTCCCCGACATGTCGCGCCGCTGGGGCGAGATCGAGGCCAAGCCGAGCATGATCTGGGTACAGCCGCCGGGCACCGCCACCATGGGCCACCTCTTCCTCGACGCCTACCACTCGACCGGCGACGAATATTATTACCAGGCGGCCGAGAAAGTCGGCGCCGCCCTGATCTGGGGTCAGCACCGAAGCGGCGGCTGGAATTATTTCATCGACTTCGCGGGGCCGTCGTCGACGAAGCATTGGTACGAGACGATCGGCAGGAATGCGTGGCGGATGGAGGAATTCCAGCATCATGCCGACAACGCCACCTTCGACGACATGGGCACTTCGGAAAGCGCCCAGTTTCTGCTCCGCCTCTATCTCGAAAAAAGAGATCCGAAATACCGGCCTGCGCTCGAGCGCGCGGTCGATTTCGTCCTGAAGAGCCAATATTCGAGCGGCGGCTGGCCGCAGCGATGGCCCTACGATCCCGGCTACCCCGCCTATCAAAGCTACGTCACCTTCAACGACGACGTCGCCGCCGAAAACGTCAAGTTCCTGACCATGGTCTACCAGCATCTCGGCGACACTCGCGCCCTCGACTCCATCCACCGCGGAATGAACATCTACCTGCTGACCCAGCAGGGCGCGCCCCAGGCCGGCTGGGCGCTTCAATATACGCTCGACCTCAAGCCCGCGGCCGCCCGTACCTACGAGCCGAACGCGCTCAACACCGGAATCACGGCGTCGAGCGTCGAGCAGCTTATGAATTTCTACCGGACGACAGGCGACCGCCGCTTCCTCGCCCGAATCCCCGAGGCCCTCGCCTGGCTCGAGTCGGTGCGCCTGCCCGAGCCGCGCCAGGGGCGAAGCTTCCCGACCTTCGTCGAGATCGGGAGCAATCGGCCGATCTACGTCCACCGCCGCGGCTCCAACGTCGTCAACGGCGAATATTATTGGGACTACAGCCCCGAAGCGACGCTCGGCCATTATTCGGCCTTTCGCAACGTCGACGTCGCCAGGCTTCGACGCGACTATGAGGCCCTGCTGAAGACATCGCCCGCCGAGCTCGCGAAGACTTCGCCCTTGCTCGCGCCCGATCCGAAGCCCCTCCCCCGCCATTTCGTCGGCGGCGGAACAGTCGGCTCCGACCTCAATGCCGGCGCCGTCACGGCCCCCCCGAGCGCGCTTATCCGAACGTTGAACGCCCAGGGCTGGTGGCCGACGCCGCTGCGCGCGACCAGCAACCGATACCAAGGCGACGGCCCCGCCGAGCCGGTGCCGGGCGACTACCGAACCACCCATGTCGGCGACCCGAGCGACACTTCGCCCTACACGACCGACAAGCCCATCATGGGCATTTCCACCGCCGCCTACATGGCGAACATGGCGCGGCTGATCGAAGCGCTGGAGACGGCGCCGCGACGGTAGACAGATGCATTGCCCAAAATCTCCGTTCGGGCCGAGCCTGTCGAAGCCCTCTCCTTCATGCCGGCGGAAAGGAAGAAAAACCCTTCGACCAGCTCAGGGCGAACGGAGGGTTGTTACATGATCCGTCCGACTGCTTCTGCGGACAGCGGTCCTGGGTCGAGCACCCTATCGTGGAATGCGCGAAGCCCGGCCCGGCCCGAAGCCGCGGCCTGCCGCCCGAGGCGCCCGAGCGTCAGCGCCACCATCGCATCGCCGGCAAAGGCTCCCGGCTCGGCCGAGTAGCGATCTACCTCCACGGCGAAAGGGAAGAAGAGCTCGAATCCGACGATCTCCTCGAGATGGTGCACCGCCCGCGCCCGCGACCACCGGCGCAGGTGGATCCCGATGTCGCAGGTCACCCGGGCCAGCCGGAACAGCCGGGACTGGAGATAGCCGAGCTGCTCCAGCGGCGACAGCAAGCCCGCCCCGTCGACCAGAGCCTCGGCATAAATCGCCCATCCTTCCGAATAGCCCGGCGCATATTTCACCTGCAGCGGATGCGGATCGGCCCGCGCCTGTCGGCCGAGCTGGAGCAAATGCCCGGGAAAGGTCTCGTGGCAGGCGACGACGGGCAAGGTCCAGGCGGGACGTTCGTCGACCGCGGACAGGTCCGGATAATAAACACCGGCCGCCGGATCGCGATAGCCGCGCTTGCCGGCACCCTCCTCGGCCGCGGTCATTCTGCGCACCGACCCGCCGGTTTCGAGGGGCGGGTTGAACCAAGCGCCCAGATTCGGTCGAAGCCGCGCCAGCGCCGAGTTCATGGACATGACGGCCCGGCTTCGTCCCGCCTCGTCGTTCGAGAAACGATTTCCGGGACGGCGCTTCAGACTCCGAAGCCTTTCGCCGACGCTCCCCCGGACCAGCCCGAGCCCCCTTAGAAGCCCGTCCGCCCGCTCCAGAAGGGCTGCCGTCTCTTCCGCCGACCGCTGCTCGATCCGCTCCGGAGGATCGTCCAGTCCGGACGTGCAGCGAAGCCGCAGCCGGTAATAATCCTCCCCTCCGGGCAGGCTCCACACGCCGGGTTCGGCGGCGGCACGAGCGCGCACCCAGCCGAGCGCCTTCATTTGCCGGCCCAGCGCCGCCTGCACTTCAAAGGCGGCGTTTGCCTGGTCCGCCGCCTGGGTCCTTACGATCGAGTCGATCAGGAAAGCGGGCGGTGCGATGCCCCGTCCGGCCTCGGCGCGAAGGCGCTCCGTCTCGTCGTCGAGCCGCCTTGCCTTGTCGGCCGGGGAAGGCCCTGCCGCGCCAAGCTCCAGATAGGCGCCATGCCTGTGGCTCAGCACGTAAGGCGAGCTCCCGTCCGCTTTGCCGAAAGGGAAGGCCCGCCGAAGCGCCATGTCCCGCTCCAGCCCCCGATCCACCATCCGAAGCAGCGCGCGCTCGGCCCGGTCGAGGCCGTCGACAGGCGCCCGGCGGATGACCGCCCGCATCGCCTCGGGCTGCGCGGCGGCGGCGGCCCGGTCGAGGAGGCTCCGTAGCCCGGCCTGCCGATCCGCGGGCGCCGGCGCCAAAGCGAGAGCGCCGAGGCCGGCGAGCAGTTCGCGGCGAGTCGCGCCCAGGTCCATGCCGACCGCCTAGCGCGGCCGGGCCGGGCGCAAAAGGCGGCTTCGCGCCGCAGATTCCGGATTGCGCGGCCGCCCATCCACAGGCACACTTCGTTTCGGGTAAGAAAGCGACTCAAGGCTTCAGCTTTGATTTGACGTTTTCAGTTCGTGGGGTGTCGTAACTTTAGCTGGCTGATCCGTATTCTAAATACGGATGCGGACATTCGTGCTCGGGGGGAAATGACGATGGCGACTGCGGCGGGCGAGCCCGATCCGATCACTCCGCTGACTCCGGTCGAGGCGATATTCGTCGCCTGGCTCGACGTCACGTCCACCCGCGAGGCGGTGCTGGCCGAGCTCAAGGCCAATCTGCAGACGGCGATCGAGATCGAGCTCGCGACGATCCCCATCTATCTCTACACTTATTATTCGCTGATCCGGAACGCCGAGAGCGGCGAGACGATCAGCGACGCCCAGCTCTATGCTAACAAGGCGGGCGGGGTGATCATGAGCGTGGCGGTGGAGGAGATGCTCCACATGTCGCTGTCGTCGAACATATTGTTCGCGATGGGAGTCGCGCCCAAGCTCTACGGCAAGGCGCCGGGCCGATATCCGACGCCTTTGCCCTACCACAAGCCGCAAGGCCCTCCGGGGCCCGACGGATCGACCGCGGTCCTGATCCCGCTCGAGAAGCTCAGCTTCGAGCAGCTCTGGCATTTCCTCCAGATCGAATATCCCGAGCAATATGATGCGCTTCCGCAGGACCGGGACTGGCAGACGATCGGCCAATTCTATTCCTACATACGCTGCCTTCTGCGCACCAAATTCGTGACCGACGCGGACTTCCAGGTCGGCGCCTACGCGAACGGGATCCAGCCCTACAATTACTCGCCGAACAACGTGGACACCGTCTATCCGGCGCAGGGCTTCGACCCGTGGAAGCCCGCGCCGCCCGCGCCCAGGCCGGGCTGGGCCGACGCCGCCCCCGGCGCCGCCGAAGTGGCGCAATTTCCCGACGACGAGGACAGCCACGCCGGCCAGTCCGAGCTGCTCTGCGTCCGCTCGCTCCAGGACGCGGCCGAGGCGATCGATACGATTTGCGACCAGGGCGAGGGCTGTCCGGTCCCAGACCTCGGCCCGAGCCCCGACGACGATCCGTCGAAGGACGAGGATTCGCATTATGTGAAGTTCCTCAAGCTCCAGGCGCAGTTCGCCGATTATGCCGGATGCAGCGAGCGGCTTCCGCCCGAGCCGCCGCCGCCCGGGCCGATCGCGCCCGCGATCACCCAGGCCGATCTGATCGCGGCCGATCTGCTCTGCGACTTCCCCGACAATCCGGTGAATTCCGAATATCCCGACGGCTACCGGGCGATCGCCGAGTTCAACAGCGCCCTGTTCCAGTACATGCTGATCATGACCGAGACGCTCTACCGGGTCCCGTCCGACAGGCAGAAGCTGTTCTTCAACGAGGGGCTTCACCGCTCGATGATCTGGGTGATGGACAAATATATCCGGACCATCCGCGCCGTCCCGATCCCGTCGGGACCCTATCAGGGCAAGGTGATGGCGCCGACCTTCGAGAATGTCGACCTCGGGCCGCCGGCCGATTCCTTCGCCGGGCTGGCCCGGTTCGGCAATTCCGCGATCGACGCCGCCAACGCCATCGCCGAGGCCAATCCCAACAGCGATCTCGCCACCGCGATGGGCGACGTCGTCTATTATATCGGAGTCGCGCTCACCAAGACCGACGGCGCCGAGCGCATGCACCTGCCCGACGTCCGCCCTTATTGGGGCAATGCCGAATAGCGCCCAGACTTTCGCTTAAAGAGGAAGCCACGATGCCTTTACGCGCAATCCCCAAGACGGCCGCCGCCCCCGCCCCGGGCGATCCCGTACCGACGCCCTATCCCTATACCTCGGCACCGGCCTTCCCGACGAGCATCGGCACCGGCCCGCGCGGCATGCCTTCTCATGCCTGCATGGGGCTCAACAGCTGCAAGGCCTCCGACCGGTTCGGAGTGGCGGGACCGCTGAACACGCCGCCCAACGGCCCCGATCAGGCGCCCAACGCCTGCGCCGGCCAGGGTTATTGCTCGACCGCGACCGACCACACCTGCCACGTCCAGAATTCGTGCCGGGACCAGGGCGGATGCGGGCTCTACGGCACGGATGAGGAACTGAACCGGCCCGGCGACAACGAATGCCGCTCGCAGGGATCGTGCGCGACCCCGATCAACGCGGAAAGGTTCAGCACCAACGGATGCAATCAGCGCAAGAGCGTGTGGCTTCGGGCACGCGCGGTGTTCGAGGAGAAATGGCCGGCGATGCGCACGGAGCTGCTCGCGAAGCAGGCGAGCGGCGAGCTCGACTCCAACCAGCCGCTCCCCGAAACGCTCGGCCCACCGCCCGCCGCGTTCGCCGAAACCGGGCCGACCTACCTGTGGATCTCCGACGACAATGAGGCTCGGGGCCACATGACCGCCTGCGGATCGAGCGGGATGAGCGGCGCCGGTGGCTGCAGCTGAGGGCATACAGCTTGCCTCCCTGCGCGCGGAGCGCGTGGGGAGGGGGACCACCCGAAGGGTGGTGGAGGGGTAGATGGCTCTGAACACGAGGTTCTGGTTCGAACCGTCGCCGGCGGCGCCTTCTACCCCTCCACCAGGCTTCGACTGGCCCCCCTCCCCATCTGGCGATGGGGAGGCATAATGCTCGACCTTCCCAAACTCGGCCTCGGCCTCGGACTGCGCAGCGTCCATTTCGACGAGATCCTGGCCGATCTCCCCCCGGTCGACTGGTTCGAGGCGATCTCCGAGAATTTCATGGATTCGGGCGGACGCCCCCGCGCCATCCTGCGCGAGGTCGCCGAACATTATCCGGTCGTCCTTCACGGGGTCTCACTGTCGATCGGAAGCTGCGACCCGCTCGACCTCGGCTATCTCGCCCGGCTGAAGCGGCTTGCCGACGAAATCCGTCCGGCCTGGATCAGCGATCACCTCTGCTGGACCGGAGTGATGGGCCTAAATTCCCACGATCTCCTGCCCATGCCGCTCACCGAGGACAGCCTGGCCCATGTCGCGGTCCGCGTCCGTCAGGTGCAGGACTTCCTGGAGCGGCCCCTGATCCTGGAAAATCCGAGCAGCTACGTGCGCTTCGCCGCCTCGACGATGGAGGAGCCCGAATTCCTCCGCCGCCTCGCCGGCGAAACCGGCTGCGGCCTGCTGCTCGACGTCAACAACGTCTATGTGAGCTGCTTCAACGCCGGCACCGATCCGGCCGCCTATATCGAGGCCTTCCCGTTCGAGAGCGTGGTTCAGATGCACCTGGCCGGACATCAGCATCACCGCACGCACATCATCGACACCCACGACCGTCCGGTCCGGCCCGAAGTCTGGGAATTGTTCCGCTCGGCCTGGGCCCGGACCGGCGGCGCCTCCACCCTGCTCGAATGGGACGGCGACATTCCGGCCTTCACCGACTGCCATGGCGAATTGCTGAAGGCGAAGGACCATATGGGCGGGCGCTTCGACCCGCGGCCCGCCGGACCGGCCGACGACGCCGCGGGCGCCGGCGCCGTGTCCAACCCGGTCGGCTTCCTGGTGCCGCGGGTGATGGACAGCAACCTTCTGGAGGAGGCTTGAGCGGCCACAGCCTCGAGTCGGCCCAGCGATGGATGCACGACGCGCTCGTCTTCCCGGGCCGGGCGGACGGCGAAGCGCGCGACGCGCTTTTGAAGGAGTCGCCGCGCCTGACCGCCGCGGCCGGGCTGGCCGTCTACCAGCGCGGTTATTTCCTTCGGATCGCCGCCTGCATGCGCGGGCAATTCCCGGCCTTGTGCCATGCACTGGGTGCGCCGCTCTTCGACGACTTCGTCGCCGACTACATTCGCGAAAAGCCGCCGGAAAGCCACACGCTCTACGATCTCGGCCGGCGCTTTCCCATTTGGCTTCTGGAGAACCGCCCGGACCGCGCGCTGCCGGCGAAGGAGCGCGAGACCTGGATCGACTTCATGGTCGACCTCGCCCGCTTCGAGCGGCAGGTCTTCGCCATGTTCGACGCGCCCGGGCACGAGGGCCGGCCGTTCGCCCTGGCGGAAACCCCCGACGACCGCCTGGCCCTGCAGCCCTGCTTCGGCCTCGGGGCCTATGATTTCCCGGTGCCCGCTTATTATCACGCCGTCCGGTTGAACCAGCCCTCCCCGCTTCCCCCCGCCCGCCGGAGCTTCGCGGCCTTGGTCCGGACCGATTACGTGACCCGCACGATCCCGCTGGGCGAACCCCAATATCTGTTCCTCGAAGCGATGGCGGCGGGCGGCGGAATAGACGGCGGCCTCGAATCGGCGGCGCGGCATCTCGGCTCGACGAGCGACTGCGTCCGTCAGTCCTGGCACCGATCGGGCGACCGGCGGCGCTGGATCGACTGGGGCTTCTTCATCGAGGCTTGAACCCCTCTCCCGCTTTTCGCGGGAGAGGTTGATGCTTGCGGCGCCGACGCGCATCCTCGACAAGCTCTCTATGAACGAGGTCAAGCGCTCCTTCCCGCCCGTCGCGGATGACCGTACCCGCCTGCTCATCCTCGGCAGCCTGCCCGGCGAGAAATCGCTCGCCCATGCCCAATATTACGCCCATCCCCGCAATCATTTCTGGCGCCTGATCGGAGCGGTGATCGGCGCCGAGCTCACCCCCCTCCCGTACGAGGAGCGGCTTCGTGCACTGCTCCAGGCCCGGGTCGGCCTCTGGGACACGATCGGCTCGGCGACCCGGAGCGGAAGCCTCGACGGGGCCATTCGCGACCACCGCGCCAACGATCTCGCCGATCTCGCCGACCGTCTGCCGGAGCTTCGAGCCGTCGGCTTCAACGGCGGCAAATCGGCCACGCTGGGAGCCGTCCAGCTTGCGGCGCGAGGCGACCTGGCCCTGATTTCCCTGCCCTCTAGCAGTCCCGCCTACACGCTACCCTTCGAGGATAAGCTTGCGGCGTGGATGAAGCTGGCGCCTTTTCTGTGTCCCCTGCCGTCACCCTGAACTTGTTTCAGGGTCCAGTTTCGAGCATCGCAGCGGTCTCAGGACTGGATCTTCGAAACAAGTTCAGGATGACGATATGACCGAAGCCTTCATCTGCGACTCGGTGCGCACCCCCATCGGCCGCTACGGCGGCGCCCTCGCCCACGTCCGCGCCGACGATCTCGCCGCCATCCCGATCCGCGCGCTTGTCGAGCGCAATCCGAAGGTCGATTGGGACGAACTGGACGACGTCATCCTCGGCTGCGCCAATCAGGCCGGCGAGGACAATCGCAACCTCGCCCGGATGGCCGCACTGCTCGCCGGTCTCCCCGACAAATCGGGCGGAGTGACTCTCAACCGGCTGTGCGGCTCGGGCATGGACGCCGTCTCGATGGCCGCCCGGATCATCCGCGGAAGCGAGGCCGACATGGTCCTGGCCGGCGGCTCGGAGAGCATGAGCCGGGCGCCCTTCGTGATGGCGAAGGCCCAGAGCGCCTTCGATCGCAATGCCGAAATATACGACACCACGATCGGCTGGCGCTTCGTCAATCCGAAGATGAAGCACGCTTATGGCGACGACACCATGCCGTCCACGGCCGAGAACGTCGCTCAGGAATGGCAGATAAGCCGCGAAGATCAGGACGCTTTCGCCGTCCGGAGCCAGGAAAAGGCCGCCGCCGCCCAGGAGAATGGCCGCTTCGCCGCGGAGATCGTTCCGGTCTCCATCCCGCAGCGCAAGGGCGATCCCCTGGTCGTCGATCGCGACGAGCATCCGAGGCTGACCAGCGTCGAGGCGCTCGCCAGGCTGAAGCCGATCGTCCGCCCGGACGGCACCGTCACCGCCGGCAACGCCTCGGGCGTCAACGACGGCGCCGCGGCCATGGTGGTGGCGTCGGAAGAGGCCGCCAGTCGCAACGGCCTCACCCCGCGCGCCCGGATCGTCGGCGGCGCCGTCGCCGGAGTGCCGCCGCGCGTCATGGGGATCGGCCCGGCGCCGGCTTCCGAGAAATTGCTCGCCCGTCTCGGCCTCACGATCGCCGACATGGACGTCGTCGAGCTGAACGAGGCTTTCGCCGCCCAGGGCCTCGCCGTGATGCGCCGGCTCGGCATTCCCGACGACGCCGCGCACGTGAACCCGAACGGCGGCGCCATCGCGCTCGGCCACCCGCTCGGAATGTCCGGCGCACGCCTCGCCCTGACCGCAACCGAGCAATTGCACCGCACCGGCGGCCGCTACGCTTTGTGCACCATGTGCATCGGCGTCGGCCAGGGCATCGCGATGGTGATCGAGCGGGTGTGAAGGCCCCGTCGTCCCAGCGCAGGCTGGGACCCCAGCGGGTAAAGAACACCGAGCCTTTCACCCGACGGGGCCCCAGCCTGCGCTGGGGCGACGATATGGCCCCTCGTGCGTTCATTGCCGCAAAAGGCGCATCCTGCTAGGGCCGCGCCGGGAGAACAGCATGTACACGACCGAGCTCGGCAAGACCAAGAACCCCGCCCCCACCAACCTCGCGTCCACCGAGGATTCGGAGAAGCTGGCCGCCTTCGAGGCGCGGGTCGCCGCGGACGAGTTCATCGAGCCCAAGGACTGGATGCCCGAGGCCTATCGGCGAACCCTCACCCGCCAGATCTCGCAGCACGCGCACAGCGAGATCGTCGGAATGCTGCCCGAGGGGAATTGGATCGGCCGGGCCCCTTCGCTTCGCCGCAAGGCGATCCTGCTCGCCAAGGTCCAGGACGAGGCGGGCCACGGCCTCTACCTCTATTCGGCCGCCGAGACGCTCGGCACCAGCCGCCGCGAGATGATCGAGGCGCTCCATTCCGGCAAGGCCAAGTACAGCACCATCTTCAACTATCCGACGCTGACCTGGGCGGACATCGGAGCGATCGGCTGGCTGGTCGACGGCGCCGCGATCATGAACCAGGTGCCGCTCCAGCGCACCTCCTACGGCCCTTATGCCCGCGCCATGGTGCGGGTCTGCAAGGAGGAGAGCTTCCACCAGCGCCAGGGCTATGAGATCTGCATGGCGATGATGGCCGGGACCGCGGATCAGCGGCGCATGATGCAGGACGCCTTCAACCGCTGGTGGTGGCCGTCGCTGATGATGTTCGGTCCGCCGGACGCCGACAGCCCCAACACCGCCCAGTCGATGCGCTGGCGGATCAAGCGCGACACCAATGACGAGCTCCGCCAGAAGTTCGTCGACATCACCGTCCCCCAGGCCGAGGCGATCGGGCTCGAGGTTCCCGATCCCGCGCTGAGTTGGAACGAGGAGACCGGCCATTACGCGTTCGGTGAGGTCGACTGGGAGGAATTCTACGCCGTGGTCCGGGGCGAAGGCCCGGTCGCGAAGGAGCGGATGACGGCAAGACGTCAGGCCTGGGAGGACGGCGCCTGGGTCCGCGAAGCCGCGGCGGCCCATGCGGAGAAGCACAGCCGGAAGGCGCAGGCGGCATGAACCGCCCCTGCGGAGGTCGCCCTACCCGTCATCCCGGTGAAAGCCGGGACCTCGGGGAGACCCGCCGAGACTTCTCGTCCTGGGGTCCCGGCTTTCGCCGGGATGACGTGAAATGAGCAACGACTGGCCGCTCTGGGAGGTCTTCGTCCGTTCGAAGGGCGGAATGGCGCACCGCCATGTCGGCTCCGTCCACGCGCCCGACGCCGAGATCGCGCTCCGCCACGCCCGCGACACCTATACTCGGCGGATGGAGGGGATCAGCCTGTGGGTAGTCCCGTCAGCGTCGATCATCGCCTCCGATCCGGGTCAGGACGAAGCCATGTTCGATCCCGCCGCCGACAAGGTCTACCGCCACCCGACCTTTTACGACATCCCCGAAGGCATCACTCACATCTAATGCCGGCCCTGCCCCCCATCCGCCCGGAAGACGAGCGTCGCGCCGCAATGGATATGCCGACCGGCGCCTTCGACCCGCGAGGCGAGCCCGAGGGCGGCGCCCTGTTCGAATATCTCCTTCGCCTCGGCGACGACAGCCTGGTCCTCGGCCAGCGGCTCGGCGAATGGTGCGGCCATGCGCCGTCGGTCGAGGTCGACCTCAGCCTCGCCAACATGGCGCTCGACCTGATCGGCCAGGCCACCCATTTCCTCGACCATGCCGGAAAGATCGAAGGCAAGGGCCGGGACGGCGACGCCCTCGCCTTTCGCCGCGACGTTCTCGACTATCGCAATTGCTGGCTGGTCGAGCAGCCGAACGGCGACTTCGCCCGGACGATGGCTCGGCAATTCCTTTTCTCGACCTGGCAGAAATTGTTGTTTCGCGCCCTGCTGGGCTCGAAGGACTCGCTCATCGCCGGAGTCGCTGAAAAAGCGGTGAAGGAGGTTACCTACCATCAGGAGCTTGCCGGGGAATGGGTGATCCGCCTCGGCGACGGGACCGAGGAGAGCCGCCGCCGGATCGAGGACGGCCTGGCCTGGAACTGGCGCTTCGTGCCCGAGCTGTTCGAGATGGACGACCTGGCGTTCTTCATGGCCGAGCGGGGCATCGGCGCCGATCTCTCGGCGTTCCGGGCGGAGTACGATAAGCAGGTCGCCGCGATCCTTGCGGAAGCGACGCTCCAGCCCCCGCCCGACCAGCGCCCCATCCTCGGCGGCCGCCGAGGCCATCATAGCGAGCATCTCGGCCATTTGCTGGCGGCGATGCAATTCCTGCCCCGCACCTATCCGGACGCTGTATGGTGAGAGCCGCCTATCTCCCGTCATCCCGGCGAAAGCCGGGACCTCAGGCCGAGAAGGCGCCTTTTTCTCCACGAGGTCCCGGCTTTCGCCGGGATGACGAGGAAGCGATCCGAGCCGTGCTCGAAAGCGTCGCCGACCCGGAAATCCCAGTCATCTCGGTGGTCGAGCTCGGAATCGTGCGCTCCGTCCAGCCCGACCGGGTGGTCATCACCCCGACCTATACCGGCTGTCCCGCCGCCCAGGTCATCGAGCGCGACATTCGCGACGCCCTCGACTCCGCCGGCTATCGTCAGGTCCGGATCGAGACGATCCTCTCCCCCGCCTGGACGACCGACTGGATCACTCCGGAGGGCCGGACCAAGCTTCGCGCCTACGGCATCGCCCCGCCGACCCGTTCGGCGATCGAATGCCCGCAATGCGGCTCCGTCGACACGGAGGAGATCAGCCGCTTCGGCTCGACCCCGTGCAAGTCCTTGTGGCGCTGCCGGTCCTGCGCCGAGCCCTTCGACCTGTTCAAATGCCATTGAGCGCCGACCGATGAGCGTCAATTTCCACAATTTGGCGATCGCCGAGATCGTCGAGGAGACCGCCGACGCCAGGTCGATCCGCTTCGAGGTGCCGCCGGAGCTTCGCGAGGCCTTCAGGTTCAGGCCGGGCCAGCATCTGACCTTGCGGGCGGAGATCGGCGGCGAGGAAGTACGGCGCAATTATTCGCTCTGCGTCGCGCCCCGGGAAGACGCGCTCAAGGTGACGGTGAAGCGGATCGCCGGCGGCCTCTTCTCCAATTGGGCGAACGACAGCCTGAAGCCCGGCGACCGCCTCGACGTGATGGAGCCGCACGGCAGCTTCACCTGGGATTTCGAACCCGCCGCCGCCAACCATTATGCCGCCTTCGCCGGAGGCTCCGGGATTACCCCGATCATGTCGCTCCTCAGGACCGCGATGATCGAGGAGCCGGGGAGCCGCTTCACCCTCTTCTACGGCAATCGCGACAGCCAGTCGGTCATCTTTCTCGACGAATTGGCGCGGCTCAAGAACCGCTTCATGGACCGGCTCGAGATCCACCATTTCCTCGCCGAGGAAGCCGAGGATATCGACCTGTTCAACGGAATGCTCGACCGCTCCAAATGCGGCGAGGTGCTCGAGCATCTGATCGAGCCCGCGGACATCGCCGCCTTCTTCATCTGCGGCCCCGGCCCGATGATGGATTCGGCCGAGGGGGCGCTTCTCGAAAGCGGAGTCGCGCCAGAGAAGATCCACCTCGAGCGCTTCACCGCCGACCGTCCTCCGGAGGCGCTCCAGGCCCAGCTCGACGCCCTTTCGAAGGAGGCCCAGGGCGCGACCATGCTGGTCACCCTCGACGGCCGCAAGCGCCGGGTTCCGTTCAGCGCCGAGGCCGGCAACATCCTCGACAGCGCCCGCCTTGCCGGCCTCCCCGCCCCCTTCGCCTGCAAGGCCGGAGTCTGCGCCACCTGCCGGGCGCGCGTGGTCTCGGGCTCGGCCGAGATGGCGGCCCGCTACGGCCTGACCGACGAGGAGGTGGCGAACGGCTACATCCTCACCTGCCAGTCGGTGCCCAAGGGCGAAGGCCTGGAAGTGGATTACGACGCGTGACGTCGTCATCCCAGCGAAGGCTGGATCCCAGGGAGTGAAGGGCTGCGGCGCCTTTCACCCGCTGGGGCCCCAGCCTGCGCTGGGGCGACGGAATGCTACCTACTCCCCTGCTCCGAGCCTACCCCGTAGCGCGCCATTCCGTAGCTGGTCATATTCTGGTCGAAGCTGATCACCGCCCGGACGATGTTCTGCATCGCCGCCATCCGGTGGCCAAGCGGTGCCGAGGTGCGGCGGATCATCACCGCCACCGCATAGGAGCGCCCGTCCGGACCGGTAAGTATCCCGATATCGTTATAGCCGGCCTGCTCGCCGCCGAGCACCTGGCCGGTGCCGGTCTTGTGGGAAAGGCTCCAGCCGGCCGAGAGGCCGCCTTTCAGCCGCTGAGCGCCGGTCTTGGTGTTGCCCATGGTGGAGAGCAGTTTCCGGGTCGACGCGGCCGACAGCAACTCGCCCCGCTTCAGGCGGCCGAGCGCGTCGACGATCCCGTTCGGGGTCGCACCGTCCATCGGATTGGCGATGTAGCGCTCGAACGCCGCCCGGCGCTGAGCGGCCGGCACGGCGGCCCGGGCCTTGTAGAAGCCGCCATTGTAGGCGTAGCTCTGCTTCCACTCGATGCCGGCGATCTGGCTCTGCAGCATCCGCTCGCCCGGGCCGAAGCGAATCCCCTCGATGCCGCGCGACCGGAGGAAATCGCGAACGGCGGCGGGTCCGCCCGCCTTCCACAAGACGAAATCGTTGCAGGTGTTGTCGCTCTGGGTGATCGCCCGATAGATGAGGGTGTTCAAGGTCGTGCTGTAACCGCCGCCGCCCAGCTGGGCGGCGATCGGCTGATGGAAGAGGGTCATGTCGTCGCGCTGGACGGTGACCGGAGCGTCGAGGCTCAATTCGCCACGGTCGGCCTTGTCGAGGGCGGCCAGGGCCACCCAGAATTTGCTGACGCTCTGCTGGGGGAAGAAGGTGTCGCCGTCATAGCTGGTCGTCCATCCGCTCTGGACGTCGCGCACCGCGATCCCGATGTCGCCGCTGAACGCCTGGCCGAGCGCCCGGACCTGGCCTTCGAGTATCCGCCGGGCGGTCGCTTCCTGGGCGGTCGCGGCCGGGAGAGCCGGCGCCGGAGAATTGTAGCCGCGGACGGCGCCCGGAAAGCTATTGTAGCCCGGCTGAGCAAGCGCGGCCGTGGCGAGGCCGATGGCGGCGATCCCGGCAAGAGCGCTCACCCGCGACAGGCGGCTGCATCCATCGACGATCTCGCGGCGTGATAAATTCACTGGCCCCTCCTAAACCCTTATTCCCCAAGAGAATCACATACCGGAGCGAAGCTTTCCGCCAGCTTAAAAGCGGTGAGTATCGGTGAGCCGTTCCAGGTTTGCGACGGACTCCTTTGAATCCTCCCCTCGATTTCGCGGGAGGGAGACCGCGCGAAGCGCGATGGAAGGGTTCTTCGGAGTGCAAGGAGCCCCTCGACCATGCTTCGCATGGTCCCCCTCCCCTGCAAATGCAGGGGAGGAATTGAGAAGGTCAGAAATTCAACCGGGCCGTGAGCCTGATGTCCCGCCCGGCAAGCGGCGCAACGTCCTTCAGGAAGCTGGCATGGCGCCGGGCGTCGACGTCGAAAATGTTGTTCGCCGCCAAGGTGACGCTGGTGTTGCGGTTGTTCCTGAGCGGCCTAAACTGGACCGAGGCGTTGACGAGGGTGAAGCCCCGGGTCGGCGTCTCCAAATTGGCGAGCCGGTCCTGCCCGGCGGTCCGCTCCATCTCGATCCGGCCCTGCACCCGGTCGGACTGGGCCTCCAGCCCGCCCATCAGCCTGACCGGCGGGATCCTCGGCGCCGGTCCGCCTCCCCGGATCGTCGCCCGCACATAGTCGGCGACGGCGTCCGCGACGAACGTCACTCCGCCGGTCCGGCCCAGCCGGGCCGATCCCTCGATCTCGACCCCGGAGTAATGAGCGTCGGCCTGGCCGATCCGGAACACCGGCAGATCGTCCTCGATCGCGCCCGTCCTCCGCTCGAAGATATAATCGTCGAACCAGCTTTTGAACGCGGACGCCGACAGGCTGTAGCCGTCGCCTTCGGCGCTGAACGTGGCTTCCAGGCCCCAGCTCTTCTCCTTGCCGAGGCCGGGGTCGCCGATTTCGAAGGACTGGGTGCCGGCATGGGGCCCGTCGGCGAACAATTCCTCGGCCGACGGCGCGCGCTGGCTGTGCGAGCCGTTAAGGCCGAAACGGACCCCCTTGGCGAGCGCGTAGCTCGCACCGAGCGAGCCGGAAAAGGCGTCGAAGCTGCGCTTCATCGCTGGATTGCCGAGATCGGAATCGGCCCGTGCGCTCACCGACTGGCGCTCGTAGCGGGCGCCGGCCTCGGCGCGGAGCGGCCCCGTCTCGTAATTCTGGAGCGCGAAGATGCCGAATTGGGAGGTGCGGCTCTCGGGCAGGAACTTCTCCTCGCCGGCGACGTCCAGGTGGCGGCGGAAATATTGCGCTCCGAAGCCGCCGCCCCAGCCGCCTCGCTTGGCCTGGACGATCTCGAGCCGTCCCTCGGCGCCCTTGGTGAGGAAGGTGGTTCCGATCTCGCCCGTCTCCTCCAGTTCGTCGTGGCGATAGTCGGAATAGCCGGCGCGGAACCGAACGCTGTCGACGAAGCCCGAGCCCGCGTCGATCTCGGCGCGGGCGTCGGCCCGGTTCTGGCGGATTTCGATCCGGGGCGCCTCCCCCTCGGCGCCCGGATCGAGCGAGAAGCGGACCGGGACTCCGTAGAGGCTGTCGTAGCGGTTGACCGAAACGCCGAAATTGGACTCGCCGTCGACATAGGCCACGCCCAGCGCGAAGTCGGAAGTCTCCGCCGCCGTGTTGGGGAGTCGTCCCTTGAGGTCGGCGAGCGAGCGTATTTCCCTATCCTCGCTCGCCGCGGCCTGGGCGCGCAACTCGCGGGACAGGACGAAGCCGCCGATCCTCAGGTCGCCCGATCTGCTGTAATTGGCGTCGGCGTGGATCACCCATTTGCCGGCGATCGGAACGTCGGCGGTCGCGTTGACCGACCGTTCGTCGGCCGCCGAGCCGTAGGTGAGGATGGACGCGGCATGCACCCCCTCGTCGGGCACTCGGCGCGGAATCCGCGAATCGACGACGTTGACCACGCCTCCGATCGCCGCCGAACCGAACAGCAGGGCCGCAGGGCCGCGGAGGACCTCGATTCGGTCGGCCGTCAGCGGATTGACGGCGACGGCATGGTCGACGCTGGTGTTGGACGCGTCGAGGCTGCCGATGCCGTCGGTCAGGACCCGTACCCTTTCGCCCTGGAACCCGCGAAGCACGGGCCGCGAGGCATTGGGGCCGAACGAGGTCGCCGAGACCCCGGGCTGGCGGGCGAGGGTCTCGCCGATCGTGGGCCTGAGCTCGCGGGCGAGCTCGGCGCCGGAGACGATCGAGGTCCCCGACAGCACGTCCTCGCGATTGCGCGCGAAGCCGGTGATGATGATGTCCTGGGTATGGTCGGCGTGAGGGTCGGCGGGCGCCGGGCGCCCCGCCGTCGCATAGTCCTGGTCGTCGCTCGGCTCTTCCGGCGGCGAGGCCGGGGTGGCCGCGGCCCGATCCTCGGCCGGGTCGGCGGGAATGTCCTGAGCGCAGGCATGAGCGGGGAGCAGCGCCGCGGCGGCGCCGGCGAGAAGAATATAGCGGAGCATTCGAATTTCCAATTCTCGATGGCCTGTTCGGCATTCGATTTGCGCGTGGCTAGACGCGCGGCTGAGCGGGCTTGGCCGCCCTCGAGGCGGCCGGGGGACGTGCCGTCCGGCACGCCCGGCTCAGGCCGAGGGGGGCTCCAGCAGCGGCCGGATCGATGCCCCGACGAGAATGAGAGGGTCCGACGGACTTCGCTCGGCCGGCTCGCTGACCCGGAAGGGCGCCAGGAAGCCGAGGGTGGGAAGCATGTCGGAAGGGGAGGAGACCGAACCGGCATCAGCCGGAACGCCCTTCCTGGACGTCGACTTGCCGGCGGTTTCCTCGATGTGGGCGGCAGCCGAGACCCCGGCATCCGAGCTTTGAAGCGCCGCGACATGCTCGACGCCGTCCTGGTGACGGCAGATCGCGGCCGCCACTGAGGAACCGTGGGCCAGCACCAGCACGAAGATCATCATCAGCGTCAGCAGACGGCTCATATCGTCGAATTCGGATCCAGTTATGGCAAACCCTGCGTCGCCGGACATAGACGCATGAGACTTTATAACAAACCCACCTTGTCGCAGGATGAACACGATTCCCCGCGCGTCCCCGTCATCCCGGCGAAGGCGGGACCTCCAAGAGAAAAATCTCGGCGGGCGGCCCAAGGTCCCGGCTTTCGCCGGGATGACGGGGGGTGGCCACTTCCGCCGTCCCCGCACCGCGGCTAAAGCTTCCGCCATGAGCTACCGCACCATCCAGTTCGCCAATGAAGACGGCATCGCCCGGCTGACCCTCGACCGGCCCGACCGGCTGAACAGCTTCACGGTCGAGATGCACGAAGAGGTGGCGGACGCCCTCTCGAAGCTGGACGGAGCCCGGGTGCTGGTGCTGACCGGTGCCGGCCGCGGCTTCTGCGCCGGCCAGGATTTGAACGACCGGGCGGTGGCGCCGGGCCAGGCGGTGGATCTCGGCGAGTCGGTCGAGCGGCGCTACAACCCCCTGATCCGGACCCTGACCGGCCTCCCCTTCCCGGTCGTCGCCCGGGTCAACGGCGTGGCCGCCGGCGCCGGAGCGAACATCGCTTTGGCCTGCGATATCGTCGTCGCCGCCAGATCGGCGAAGTTCATCCAGTCCTTCGCCTCGATCGGCCTCATCCCCGACAGCGGCGGCACCTGGGTTCTGCCCCGGCTCGTCGGCCAGGCGCGGGCGCTCGGCCTCGCTCTCACCGCGGAGCCGCTGCCGGCGGAGAAAGCGGCCGAATGGGGCCTGATCTGGAAGGCGGTGGACGACGACAGGCTCGACGAAGAGGTCGACGCCCTCGCCGCCCGCTTCGCCGAAGCGCCGACCAAAGGGCTCGCGCGCATCAAGAAGATGATCCGCGAAAGCTGGGGCCACAGCCTCGACGAGGAGCTCGACCTCCAGCGCGACTCCATGCGTGAGCTCGGCTTCGGCGACGATTATCGGGAAGGGGTCGCGGCGTTCATGGCGAAGAGGAAGCCCAATTTCACGGGCAAGTGAGGAGGTCGGGTCCCTCACCCCACCCCATCCGTCATCCCGGGCTTGACCCGGGATTCATGAACACCGCGGCGTTCAGGTTTCGTCCCTCCGCGCTCAGGGATTCCGGCCTTCGCCGGAATGACGGATCCTTTCGCCACTTACATCCGCATCGCGTTGAAAATCGTATTTCTACCAACGGGCGCCGGCTCGACCGCCCCTGTTAAGCTCGTACCGACCCGCCCCTTGCCGAGGCGGAGTCATTCTTGGTCACCAACATATAAGGACCTTGCCATGCTCAAGCGTATTGGATTGCTTTCGGCGGTCGCCCTGTCTCTGGCGGTCGGAGCCTTGCCGGCCGGTGCACAGGACGGACCGATCGCCTACAACACTTACTTTTACAGCGATGCCTCGATGACGACTCAGGTCGGGGTGCTGCGGCCCCGATGCATCAACGGCGACCTCACCTACCGGCTGACGGGTTCGCAGAGCGCCTATTCGCAATCGGAAGAAGCCTATATCTGCGGCCCCGACGGCCCCGAGCCGCTCTGAGACCGGGTCGGCGTCGAGCGGGCTTCGCCGACCACCCATTTTCCGTCACCCTGAACTTGTTTCAGGGTCCAGTTTCGAGCATCGCGGCGGTCATCTAGCTGACTCCTGAAACAAGTTCAGGATGACGGGAATGGACATATGAAGACGCTCAAGCTGCTCAATTACGCCCAGGACCGCTGGTACGGCGCCGAAGGGGGGCTCGCCCCGGTGGAGAGCGCGGTCACCGGCGAGGTGGTCGCCGAGACGGGCAGCGGCGGGCTCGATTTCGCGGCGATGCTCGATCATGCCCGAAAGGTCGGCGGGCCGGCGCTCCGGCGCCTGACCTTCCATGAGCGTGCGCACAGGCTGAAGGCGCTCGCCAACGCGATCATGGCCCGCAAGGAAGAATTGTACGAGCTCAATTACGAGACCGGCGCCACCCGAACCGACGGCTGGATCGACATCGAAGGCGGCGCCGGCACGCTTTTCTCCTTCTCCTCCAAGGGCCGGCGCGAGCTGCCCAACGGACGGATCCTGATCGACGGCCAGACGGAGCCTTTGTCGAAGGGCGGAAGCTTCGTCGGCCAGCACGTCTACACGTCGCTCCAGGGCGTCGCCGTCCACATCAACGCCTTCAACTTTCCCGTCTGGGGAATGCTCGAGAAGCTGGGCCCCACGCTGCTCGCCGGGGTCCCCGCGATCGTCAAGCCGGCCTCGTCGACCGGCTACCTCGCCGAGGCCGCGTTCCGGATCATGATCGAGGCGGACGTGCTCCCGCCGGGCGCATTGCAGCTGGTGATGGGCGGGGTCGGCGACCTGTTCGACCATCTGACCCTTCAGGACGTGGTCAGCTTCACCGGCTCGGCCCAGACCGCGATGAAGCTCCAGACCCATCCGGTCATCGCCCGCGAAAGCGTCCGCTTCATCGCCGAGCGCGACAGCCTCAACGCCTCCGTCCTCGGTCCCGACGCCGGCCCCGGAACCCCCGAGTTCGACCTCTTCGTCAAGGAAGTGGCGCGCGAGATGACGGTCAAGGCGGGCCAGAAGTGCACCGCCATCCGCCGCGCTCTGGCGCCCGCCGAGCATCTCGACGCCGTCCAGTCGGCCCTCATCGAACGGCTCGGCAAGGCGCGGATCGGCGACCCGCGCGACGAAGGAGTCACCATGGGGGCGCTGGCTAGCCGGTCGCAGCTGCGCTCGGTGCGCGAGGCGGTGGCGGAGCTGGCCAAGTCGGCTCGGATCGTCTCCGGCGATCCGGAGCGCCCGCCGGTCGAGGGGAACGGCGCGTTCATCTCGCCGATCCTTCTGCGCGCCGACGACCCGTGGGGGTCGCCGGCCGTCCACGACGTCGAGGCGTTCGGGCCGGTCTCGACGATCATGCCCTATCGCGACCTCGCCGACTCGGTCGCCCTCGCCAATCGCGGCATGGGCAGCCTGGCCCTGTCCCTCTTCACCTTTGATCCCCGGGTGGCCGAGGAATTCGTGCTCGGCGCCGGCGCTTATCACGGCCGGATGGTCATTCTCGACCGCACCAGCGCGAAGGAATCGACCGGCCACGGCTCGCCTTTGCCCGTCCTGGTCCATGGCGGCCCCGGCCGCGCCGGCGGCGGCGAGGAGATGGGCGGAATGCGGGGAGTCGCCCATTACATGCAGCGCACCGCCCTGCAGGGTTCGCCCGCGATCCTTTCGGCCATCGTCAGGCAATGGCTCCCGGGCGCGCCCAAGCCCGAGGGGGACCGGCACCCGTTCCGAAAGCGGATTTCCGAGCTGGAGATCGGCTACACCCTCAAGACCGCGAGCCGGACCGTCAGCCTCGAGGATATCGAGCATTTCGCCGCCTTCACCGGCGACAATTTCTACGCCCATATGGACGAGGAAGCGGCCAAGGCGAACCCGATCTTCGACGGCCGGGTGGCGCACGGCTATCTGATCCTGAGCTTCGCCGCGGGCCTGTTCGTCGATCCCGACCCGGGGCCGGTGCTCGCCAATACCGGCCTCGAGGGCCTTCGCTTCCAGACCCCGCTCTACCCCGGCGATTCGATGCGGGTCGAGCTGACCGTCAAGTCGAAGAGCGTCCGCAACGAAGAGATGGGCGAAGTGCGCTGGGCCGTCTATGTCCTGAACCAGAAGGACGAGGTGGTCGCCTCCTACGACCTCCTCACGATGAACACGCCATGATGAGACGTACGGCCCCCCTCCTCTCGTTCGCTCTGGCCGCGTGCGGCGCCTCGGCCACGGCCGAACCGCCGGTCGACGGCTATCGGATCGTCAGGGAATATCCGCACGATCCCGCCGCCTTCACCCAGGGCCTGCTCTATCTCGACGGCAAGCTCTACGAGAGCACGGGCCTGAACCGCCAGTCGACGGTGCGCGAGGTCCGAATCGAGGACGGCAAGGTGCTTCGCTCGGTCTCGATCCCGCCGCAATATTTCGGCGAAGGCCTGGTCAATTGGGGGCCCGATCTGCTCAGCCTGACCTGGACGGACGGCCTGGGCTTCCGCTGGAACCGCTCCGATTTCAAGCCGAAGGGCCAGTTCCGCTATGCCGGCGAAGGCTGGGGCCTGACCCAGGACGGCAAGCACATCATCCTCAGCGACGGAACCAGCGCCTTGCGCTTCTTCGATCCCGCCACGATGCAGGAGAAGAAGCGCATCACGGTCACCTTCAAGGGCCAGCCGGTCGAGCGCCTGAACGAGCTCGAGTGGGTGAAGGGGGAGATTTTCGCGAACATCTGGATGGGCCGCCGAATCGCCCGGATCGACCCGAAGAGCGGGGCGGTGAAGGGCTGGATCGACCTTTCCCAGCTGGCGGTCGAAAACGCCAACGGCGATCCGGACGCCGTCCTCAACGGAATCGCCTACGATCCCAAGGGCGACCGATTGTTTGTCACCGGCAAGAATTGGGCGAAGCTGTTCGAGATCGACATCGTGCCGGGGCCGAAAGGCTGACGTCGCCCCAGCTTAGGCCGGGGGCCCGGCTGGTGAAGAGCGCCGGCGACTTTCACCCGCTGGGTCCCAGCCTTCGCTGGGACGACGACTCGTCCTACCCCGCTTTATACGCTCCCACCCCGTCGCCCAGATGCGGGTTGTTCTCCTCCCGCTGCCGGGCGGCGGAATCGTCGTAGAGGAAGGGCAAGAAGGCGTAGCGGGTGCCTCGGGTCACCGGAGTCGCTTCGTGGAGGAGCGAGCAGGAGAAGACGACCGCCCCCCCGGTCGAAGCCCGATAGGTGCGCCGGCCGAATTCCGGGAATCGAAGGTCGCCGCCTTCATAGCCGCCGGCGTTGAGGTTGATCGTCACCGCGAACCGGCGGTGGGCCGTGCCCCTGGTCGTATTGTCGCGGTGCGGCCGGAAATGGCCCTCGCCCGCCGGATAGGCGCCGACGATGTAGCGCTCCATCCGGGTCGCTTCGAATTGGAAGGCCCGCTTCACCATCGGCACCAGCCTGGCGAGGATCCGGGCGCGCAGGAGGCCGCACAGATCCTCGTCCGCGATTTCGCGGTCGCGGCGCATCTTGTGGTGCGGATCGGTGATGAGGACGGTCTTGCCGCCGACCTCCCGCATGAATCCCGACGGCTCGCCGCCGGTCTCGCGATGGTGGGCGATCAGCCGTTCGCACAGGCCCGGCTCGAGGATGTTGGGCGCCATCAGCACCGGCGCCCAGTCGGGCAGCGGCATTTGGGCCATCGCCTTGGCGAGTCCGGCGACGGCAGCCTCTCCGGCCTCCAGCGGATAGGCCCCGACCGCCCGAAGCATCGGATCGACCAGAAGCCAATGCCGCCGCTCGGCCGCTCCTTCCCCTCCCGGCCCCGCGCCGAACCGCTTTGCCAGCCCGCCGTCGGGATCCAGAAAGAATCGGATTCCCGGGAGTTGCTGCGCCACCCGCCCCGCCGCTTCGTCGTCCGGGTCGCTGGTTACGCCGAAGAAGCAGGCATTGACGTCGTCGAACAGGGCGCGGTGCCGGGCGACGCAGGCCAATGCCTCCGCGGCCCCCTCCTCCGTCGCACGGCCGAAGAAGAGCAGGAGCAGGTAGCGCCCGGCGGCGGTGTCGAAGACGTAATTGTCGCTTCCGCCGATGGCCTTGGCCCGGAACCAGGGTGCGGGCTCGCCGGGCAGAAGCGGGCGGGCGCGGGGCGGTGGGGATTGCGGGTCCATGCCCCCTTATGCCTCTGCTGAGCACCGCAAGGAACCCCGTCGCCCCAGCGAAGGCTGGGGCCCCATCGGGTGAAGACCACCGCGCCTTTCACCCCCTGGGGTCCCAGCCTTCGCTGGGACGACGGCCTATTTCAGCGCCGCATAGACCAGCGTCTTGAGCTGCCTTCGGATCGGGTAGGTCGACGACGGCATCAGCTGGGTCATGAAGACCATGTGCAGCCGCTCGACCGGATCGACGAAGAAGGCGGTCGAGAACATTCCCCCCCAATAATATTCGCCCTTCGACCCCGGAAGCATCGTCTTCGCCGGGTCGAGATTGACCCCGAAGCCGAGGCCGAAGCCCTGGCCGGCGTTGATCGCCTCGCTGAACAGGGAGCGGCTCATCTCGGTCAGGTCGGCGCCACCGGGCAAATGGTTGGCGGTCATCAGCTCCAAGGTCTTGCGGCCGACGATCCGGGCGCCGGCCAGCATCCCGCCGCCGATCAGCATCGCGCAGAAACGATGATAGTCCGCAACGGTCGAGACCAGGCCGGCCCCTCCGGCGAGAAGCTTCGGCGGAACGCTCCACGCGCTCTTCGCTCCGGGATCGTAGACGACCGCCCCCTTGCCCTCCCGAAACGCCCAGGCGTCGCCGAGCCGGTGCGCCTTGTCCGGCGGGACATGGAACGCCGTGTCGACCATGCCGAGCGGGGCGAAGATCCGCTCTTCGAAGAAGCGATCGAGCTTCATCCCCGAGACCCGCTCGACGACGAGGCCGAGCACATCGGTTGAAACCGAATAATTCCAGGCGCTTCCGGGCGTGAATTCGAGCGGAATGTCGGCCAGCGCGACGACGAAGCCGTCGAGGTCGAGATCCCCGTGCCACCCCTCGAGCTTCCGTTCCCGATAGGCCGCGTCGACATTGGTGCGATGCTGAAAGGAATAAGTGAGGCCCGACGTGTGGCGCATGAGATCGATCATCGTCATCGGCCGCTCGGGCGGAACGGCCAGGAACGGCGTTCCGGCCCCGCCGCCCTCATAGACCCCCATCCCCTTCCATTCGGGAATGAGGGTCTCGACCGCCTGGTCGAGGCTCACTTTCCCTTCCTCGACCAGCATCATGAAGGCGATGGACGTGATCGGCTTGGTCATCGACGCGATCCGAAAGAGCGCGTCCTCGGTCATCGGCTCGCCGCTCGCCCGGGCCTTGCCCGCGGTCGAGAAATGAACGGCCTTGCCCTCGCGCGCGATCAGCAGCTGAGCGCCGGCGAGAAGTTCGGGCGCGAGATAATGCGCGTCCAGGAAGGCGTCGATCCGGGCCAGCCGCTCCGGATCGAACCCGGCTTCCGCTGCGTCCACTGTCTCCATCTTATCTCCTGCCGACGAAGCGCTCTCTCTCCTCTCCCGTTCTTACGGGAGAGGGGCTTAGACGGGCACCTACCGCTTGAGCTGAAGGCGAATCAACGTCATTCAAGGCTCGTCCAAAAGGAGGAACGGGGTGACCGAGGGCTTCGAGCTGGATCCTGATTGGCCGCGGATGAGCCTCGCGCAGGTCGATGCGCTCCTGACCGCGCCGGGCTCCCGGCTCGAGTTGGACGAGGCCGTGATCCGCGGAATCCCGACCCGGATCTGGAAGAACGCTCCGCCTAACCTGCTTTGCCTGGTCCAGGCGTCCCGCGCGCATGGTGAGCGCGTCGCCACCGTCGTCGAGACCGAGCGGGTCTCCTACGAAGCGCAATATCGCGCCATCGTTACCCTTGCGGCCGAGCTCGAGCGGCTCGGCGTCAGCCGGGGCGACCGAGTCGCGATCGCCATGGCGAACCTTCCCGAATGGCCGGTCGCCTTCTTCGCGGCGGTATCGCTCGGGGCGATCGCGGTCCCGCTCAACGCCTGGTGGACCGGCGCCGAGCTCGAATATGGCCTCGCCGATTCCGGAGCGAAGCTGCTGATCGCCGATGGCGCGCGCTGGCGCCGGATCGAGCCGCACCGCGCCGCCCTTTCGGCGCTCGGGGAAATTCTCGTCAGCCGCTCGGCCGAGCCGCTGGCCGGCGCCGCACGGCTGGAAGACGTGATCGGCGCTCCGGGCGACTGGGCCGGCCTGCCCGACGCCGAACTCCCCGAGCTTCCGATCGCGCCCGACGACGAAGCGGCGATCCTCTATACGAGCGGAACCACCGGCCAGCCCAAAGGCGCGCTCCACACCCACCGCAACTTCACCACCAACATCCTCTCGGTCGGCTATTCGAACGCCCGGGCGTCGCTCCGCCGGGGCGAGGCGCCGCCCGAGCCTTTGCCCAAGACAATTCTGATGGTCATCCCGCTCTTCCACTGCACCGCCTTGAGCGCGGTTCTGATGGGTACGCTGGTGGCCGGCCACACGCTCGTCTTCATGCGCAAATGGGATCCCCTGCAGGCGATGGCGATCATCGAGCGGGAGAAGGTGCAATTGGCGGGCGGAGTGCCGACCATCGCCTGGCAATTGCTCGAGCATCCCGAACGCTCCCGCTTCGACCTCTCAAGCCTCGAGACGATCAGCTATGGCGGCGCCCCGGCCGCGCCGGAGTTGGTCCGCAAGATTTGGGAGGAGTTCGGGGCGCTTCCCGGCAACGGCTGGGGGATGACCGAGACCACGGCGACGGTCACCAGCCATGTCGGCGAGGATTACCTCAACCGTCCCGACAGCGCCGGCCCGCCGGTGCCGATCGCCGACCTCAAGATCATGTCGCCCGACGGCGCCAGGGAGCTGCCGACCGGCGAGGTCGGCGAATTGTGGGCACGCGGGCCGCAGATCGTCAAAGGCTATTGGAACCGGCCCGAAGCCACCGCCGAGACCTTCTTCCAGGGGTGGGTTCGAACCGGCGACCTTGCCAGGCTCGACGAGGAAGGCTTCGTCTACATCGTCGACCGGGCCAAGGACATGGTCATCCGCGGCGGCGAGAACATCTATTCCATCGAAGTCGAGAACGTCCTCTTCGATCACCCCGCCGTCACCGACGCCGCACTGATCGGCCTTCCTCACCGAACCCTGGGCGAGGAGCCCGCGGCGGTGGTCCACCTGGCGCCGGGCGCGAAGGCGACGGAGGAAGAGCTGAAGACCTGGGTCCGCGAGCGGCTGGCGGTATTCAAGACTCCGGTCCGGATCGCCTTCCTCCCCCAGCCTTTGCCGAGAAACGCCAACGGCAAGATCTTGAAAGGCGAGCTGAAGGCGCTGTTCGACTGATCTTGCTTCCCCATCGAAGATAGGGAGGGGGACCCGCCCGAAGGGTGGTGGAGGGGTAGAAAGGCACCGACGTGAGAGGTTCCTGAGAGAGCCACCGATCCTTCGGCCGATACCCCCCCACCATGCTTCGCGCGGTCCCCCTCCCCATGCTGCGCATGGGGAGGCAAGCTATTCCGCAGGCCACCCTTCCAGAAGCTCGACGAACCGGGTCAGCCAGGCGTTGGTCTGGTGCCCGTCCACCACCCTGTGGTCGATGGTGAGCGAGACATAGGCCATCGGCCGGATCAGGATCGCGTCGGTGCCGCCCACCTCGCGCACCACCACCCTCTTCTCGAGCTTGCCGATGCCCAGGATCGCCGACTGCGGCTGGTTGATGATGATCGGCGCCGCGAACAGGGAGCCGGAAACGCCGTGGTTGGAGATCGTGAAGGTGCCGCCCGACACGTCCTTCGAATTGAGCTGCTCGGCCCTCGCTTTCTCGATCAGCTCGTCCAATCCGGCGGCGATGCCCTTCAGCGACAGGCTCTGCACCTTGCGCAGAACGGGCACGATCAGGCCCTTCTCGCCGAGCGCGGTACCGACGCCGACGTTGATGTCGTCGAACAGCTCTAGCCGGTCTTCGTGCCACCGGCTGTTGATCGCCGGAGCGACCTTCATCGCCTCGGCCGCGGCGGCGACGATGTAGGCGGTATAGGTGAGCTTAACCCCCTTCTTCGCGAAGGCCGCCTTGTGCGCCTCGCGATGAGCGACAATGGCGCTGAAATCCGCCTCGAACACGGCGGTGACGTGCGGCGCCCGAGTCACCGAGGCGAGCATGTTCCCGGCGATCTTGAGCCGCATCCGGTCGTGGGGGATGGAGTGCGAGCGCACCCCCGTCATCCCGGCGAAAGCCGGGACCTCGGGGAGACCCGCCGAGCCGTCTCGACCCGAGGTCCCGGCTTTCGCCGGGATGACGGGAGGCTCCACCTTCGTCGCAGCTTCCACCGCGCGGTCGACGTCGGCGCGGGTGATCCGCCCGTCGCGACCGGTGCCCTCGATTCGGGAAGGATCGATGTCGTGCTGGAGGAGGGCACGCCTGACGGAAGGGGACAGCCGCATTTCCGTCGCCCCAGCGAAGGCTGGGGCCCCGGGGGGTGAAGAGCTCGGCGTCAGCTCTCCCTGGGGTCCCAGCCTGCGCTGGGACGACGCGCGGGGCTCATGCTCCGCTTCGTCCGCCTCCGCGGAAATCCGCCCGAGCACCGCGCCCGGCACCGCCGCCGCGTCGCTCTCGAGCAATATCTCGCGAAGCACGCCCGCGACCGGCGCCGGAACCTCCATCGCCACCTTGTCGGTCTCGAGCTCGACGAGCGGATCGTTGACCTCCACCCGATCGCCCACCTTCTTCAGCCAGGCGCGGACGACGGCCTGGGTGCCCTCCTGCTCCTCCGGAACGACGACATCGATCACATCAAAACCCCACCAGCTCTTCGATCTTCGCCCGGATCCGCTCGACGCTCGGCACCGCCCAATTGAGGAGCACCGGGTTATGCGGGCTCGGAATGTCGGGCATCGTCACCCGGGCCACCGGGGCGTCGAGATCGAGGAACGCCTCGTCCGCGACCACGGCGGCGATTTCCGCGCCGAAGCCGCCGGTCCTCAGATCCTCATGGACGATCAGGCACCGCCGGGTGCGGCGGACGCTGTCCAGAACCGTTTCCCGGTCCCAGGGCATCAGGGTTCTCAGATCGATCACGTCGGCGGAGACGGCCTTCGCCGCTTCCTCGCAGCGCGGCACCATCGCCCCCCAGGTGACGATGGTGATGGAATCGCCTTGCCGGACCTTCTTCGCCCGTCCGAAGGGAAGCGCGTAGCCGTCCCCCGGATAGGGCCGGCGGGCCCAGGCATCGTCGAGCATCGCCCGATGCTCGAAGAAGACGACCGGATCGTTGCCTCGAAGCGCGGTCCGAAGAAGCCCGACCGCGTCCTCGGCGTTGGACGGCACCGCCACCTGCCAGCCGGGATTGTGGACGAACGCGACCTCGTTGGTCTGGCTGTGCCAGGGGTCGCCGCATTTGAAGAAGCCGCCGGGGATCCTCAGCACCATCGGCGCGGCGAAGCGGTTGTTCGTTCGCCAGCGCATCGTCCCGCAATCGTTGATCTGCTCGGTCGCGGGCTCGGCATATTTGCGGAACTGGATCTCCGGGACGGGCATCAGCCCGGCGATCGCCATCCCGACGGCCCGGCCGATGATCCCCTCCTCGTTGAGGCTGGTGTCGAAGACCCGGCCGGCGCCGTATTTCTCCTGAAGCCCCAGGGTCACCGCATGGACCCCGCCCTTGGGCCCGATATCCTCGCCGAACAGCAGGACCCGCGGATTGACCGAGAGCTCATGGTCGAGCGTCCGGCGGATCGCCGTCACCATGTTGATCCGCTGGCCGTCGGGCCTGGGCTCCTCGTGGCTGTGCGGGGCGCTGTAGCCATGGGTCCATTGCCCGCCCATCTTCTGCATCTCGCCGTCGTAGAAGACATGGTCGAGCACCTGCTCGGGGGTGGAGACCCCGCGCGCCTCGGCCACCTGCCGGGCCGCCTCGACGTCCGCCCGGGCCCTCGCCTCGATCCCGTCCCATTCCGCCTCGGTCAGCAGGGCTCCGACGAGATGCGCCTTGAGCTTGGGCAAAGGATCGCGGGTCCATTCGTCGCGGACCAGATCCTCGCCCTTATAGGCCTGGGTGTCCTGGAAGCTGTGGCCCTGGAGCCGGGGAACGGTGAGCCGAAGCAGAGCCGGCCCCTTGCCGCCGCGGACATGATCGACGGCGCGCTCGATCAACCCGGCGGCCTCGGCCGGATCGGTGCCGTCGCCGGCGAAGATCGCGAGATTGCCGAAGCTCGCCAGATTCCTGGCGATGTCCCCGCCCGGGGTCTGGAAGCTCGAGGGCACCGAAATCCCGAAGCCGTTGTCCTCGACGTAGAAGAGCATGGGCAGCTTCTGGGTCGTGGCGATGGTCAGCGCCGACCAGAAGCCGCCGGTCGCGCAGGACGCGTCGCCGCCCAGCACCAGGGCGATCGCGCCGTCGTAGCTTCGGTCGCCGAGTTCGGTGCGATGATATTCGATCGCCTGGGCCCAGCCCGCGGTCGGCGTATATTGCGCTCCGACCCCGCCCGACATCGGCAAGGCCGGCGCTCCGTCCGGATTGGGATAATTGAAGACGACCCCGATGTCGCGGCCGTCGGAATAGCCCCCTGCCCGCCCCATTCCGGAGCCGAGCGCATCCTCGACCGGAACCCCAAGCGACAGCAGCAGCGGCCGCGAGCGGTAATAGCCGCAGGTGGCGTCGCGGCGGTGGGTGAGACGGCTTCCGAGCAGGGCCTGGGCCATGTCGTGGCCGCGCGCCGAGAATTGATAGAGCACCTTGCGCTCGGGGACGAGCCGTTCCTCCTCGAGCCGGTCCATCGCCCGGCTGAGCTGGACGACGTAGGCGATCCGCCGCCAATCATAGCCTTCCCGTGGCGAAGAATGACGATTCCTCACCTTTTCTCCACTTTCAGCCATCCATCTTCTCCACCACCGCGGCGGCGAAGACGTCGACATTGTCGTCGGAGAGCCCGACGACGTTGAAGCGTCCGCTGTTCGCCAGATAGATGCCCTTCTCCTCGCGAAGCTCGAGCACCTGGGCCGTCGTCAGCGGCAGCATCGAGAACATTCCGTTCTGCCCGTCGATATACGCCAGCCGCTCATCGTAAGCGGCAAGCCTGGCGCGCAAGGCCCTGATTCGGGCGCACATTTCCTTGAGCTCTTCATTCCAGTCGGCACGAAGCTCCGGATCCTCGAGCACGAGATGAACGATCGCCGCGCCATGGTCGGGCGGCATCGACCACATGGTGCGCGAGAGCTGGAGGAGGTTGCCGTAGACGACCCGCGCCGCCTTCGCGCTGGCCGCCTTGACGAAGAGGTTGCCGACCCGCTCGCGATAGACTCCGAAATTCTTGTCGCAGCTCTGCGCCACCAGCGCCTGCTCCGCCTTGCCGACGACGAGGCGCATTCCCGCCGAGTCGGCCTCGAGCCCGTTGCCGAGGCCCTGATAGGCGAGATCGACGAAGGGAATGAGGCCGCGGCGCTCGACGATTTCCGCCACCTCGGCCCACTGGCCCGCCGAAAGGTCGGCGCCGGTCGGGTTGTGGCAGCAGCCGTGGAGAAGGACGAGGTCGCCGGCCTGCGCTTTCTCCAGCGCCGCCATCATCTCGGCGAACAGGATCCGGCGGCTGGCCGGGTCGTAATAGGGATGCGGCACCATCTCGACTCCGGCCGAGACGATCAGCGGACCGTGATTGGGCCAGGTCGGCTGGCCGACGAGGATCCGCGCCTTGGGATTGGCCTTGGCGACGAGGTCGGCGCCGAGCCTCAAGGCACCGCAGCCGCCCGGAGTCTGGAGGCCGACGATACGCTCGTCGGCTGAGCCGGCTTCCCCGAACACGATGGGCCGGATCAGCTCGGTGAAACGGGCGTCGCCCTGCGAGCCCAGATAGGCCTTTGTCTCCTGCCGCTCCCAAAGCAGCCGCTCCGCTTTCTTCACGGCGCGAAGGATCGGAGTTCCGCCCGCGGAGTCGCGATAGACTCCGACCCCGACGTCGATCTTGTCCGGCCGGGAGTCGGCGGCGCACAAAGCGATGAGCTGAAGCAGGGAATCCGATTTCTGCTCGTCGAGCCGGTCGAACAGGGGCGGCCCGTCGTCGAGCAGAAATGAATCGTCCATCCGACTTCCCTTCGAGCAGCCTGAACGCGCTTTAGGCCGCATTGGTTCGAATTGCGTATCAGACTTAACGGCCATGAAGATGGATTTGAAACAAACCTTCGACTAAGACCGGCAATATGAAAGAAGATGATCGTCTGGACGCCGTGGATCGTCGAATCGTCCGCGAGTTGCAGCGGGACGCGAGCCTCAGCCACGCCGCCCTCGCCGAGCGGGTCGGAGCGTCGGCGGCCTCGGTGTGGCGGCGGGTTCGAAGCCTGGAGAAAGCCGAAGTCCTCGGCCGAGCCGTCCGGATCGCAAGCCCGCAGGCGCTCGGCCGCTCGGTCAACGTGCTCTGCCAGGTCCGAATGGCCCGCCAGACGGTCGAGGCCCGAGCCGATTTCGAGGAGTTCATCCAGTCCCGCGAGGAGATTGTCGAATGCTACGCCATGTCGGGCGAATGGGACTATCTCCTGCGCATCGCCGTCCGCGACGTTGCCGACTACGACCGCTTCATCATGCGCGGGGTGCTCGCCCACCCAAGCGTGGCCAACGCGGCGAGTAACTTCGCGTTGAGGCAGGTGAAATATACGACGGAGATACCGGTTTAGCTCCATTTCGGCCCCAGTTCCGGATGTTGAAGCTCGGCCGGCTGGATAAAGTGGCCCGGTGGGGGCCATATGATCTTCAGGTTCATCGTTTCTTGGGTGGTGCTGGCATCGGCAACCCTTGCCGAAGCCTCGCCCGAGCCGCGTGCGCCCAGCGGGAAATGGCACGTCAGTAACGCTCACTCGCAATGCATCGCGATTCGCGATTACGGCGCCGCAACTGGGTCTCCCAAACTCCTCATAAAAGCGCCGGCGTTCGGGGAAGTCGTGCAAGTGGCGGTGCTGCGCGACGCCACAAGGACCTCCCCCGAGGAGGTGGAGGCGAGCGTCGTCATCGGGGACCGCCCTGCGGTCGCCACCAGCCTGATGATGTTCACTCCGGCGGGCCCCAGGGAGCCGCGCGTCTATCTCCTGAACATGCCCGCCGCCGAGTTCGCGGCGCTTCAGCAGGCGAAGACCTTTTCCGTGCGCTCGGAGGGCCTGAACGAGACCCTGGCTCTGTCGCAAATGGAGCCGCTCATGCAGGTCCTGGACCAATGCGTTGCCGACCTCAGGCGCTCGTTCAACATTGCCGCGGACGGTACCCGGCATGTCGGGCTGAAGAGCAGCGCCTCGGTCAATCTTCCCAAGCTTTTCAGCTCCGACGACTATCCCGCAGCCGCATTTCGCAAGGGACAGGGCGGTAGGGTCGGGTTCATCCTCCTGATCCAGGAAGACGGCCGGGTGGCGGACTGCACCGTCGTCGAGACCAGCGGCGTACCGGTGCTCGACAGCCAGGTCTGTGCCTTGCTGAAATTACGGGCGAAATTCGAGCCCGCGCGCGGAATTGACGGCAAACCCGCAAAAGATTCGTTTGCAGGCGGAATCGTCTGGAACCCACCGCGCTAGCGTCTCCCGGCACCCGATGGCGCGTTTGCGGCGCGGGTTGAGCGAATCACGGAACCCCCTCCCCTCCCACGAATTGAATCGGCAACGAATCGATTCCCGGGAGCCCGCAAGCAATGGCCGCACGCGCATATTGGAAGGGACAGATCAGGCTGGCCCTGGTCTCGATCCCCGTCGAGATTTTCTCCGCCACCAAGAGCGGCGCCACCATCGCCTTCAACCAGATCCACGAGCCGACCGGAAAGCGGGTCAAGTACGAGAAGACCGTGCCCGGAGTCGGCCCGGTCGAGCCGGAGGATATCGTCAAGGGCTATCAATATGAGAAAGGCAGCTACGTCCTGCTCAGCGACGAAGAGATCGATTCGGCGAAGCTGGAGAGCAAGAAGACGCTCGAGCTCACCCAGTTCGTCGACTATGACGACATCGACGTCCTCTATTACGAGAAGCCCTATTTCGTCGTTCCCGCCGACGATCTCGCCGAGGAGGCGTTCATCGTCCTCAGGGAGGCGCTCCGGCGCACCAAGAAAGTAGCGTTGGGGCAGCTCGCGCTCAGGGGCCGCGAATATCTGGTCAGCCTCAAGCCGTGCGGGCGGGGCATCGTGCTCGAGACCTTGCGCTATGCCGACGAGGTCAACAAGGCGCAGAATTATTTCCGCGACATCGCCGAGGCCAAGCCCGACGAAGAGCTGCTCGATCTCGCCGAGGCATTGATCGAGCGCAAGACCTCGCCCTTCGACCCGTCCAAATATCACGATCGCTATATCGAGGCGGTCGAGGCGCTGATCGAGCGCAAGCGCAAGGGCAAGACCATCCATACGGACGAGGAGGAAGCGCCGGCGCGAGGCTCCAACGTCATCGACCTGATGGCGGCTCTAAAGCGCTCGATCGAAAAGCCCGGCGCAAAGGCGTCCGGCGGCGCGAAAAAGGCGGCCGCCAAGCCCGCCGCGCGCAAGCCGGCCGCGAAGAAGGCGCCCGCCAAGGCGGCCCCGGCGCGGAAACGGGCGTGAGGGAAATCGCCATGCTGAACTTGTTTCAGCATCCAGGGTCGAACCGCCTCGCGGGCGGAGGCCTGGACCCTGAAACGAGTTCAGGGTGACGGACTGAGACATGGCCCTGCGCAAGAAGCCCGCCGACCCGCTCGAAACCTACAACAAGAAGCGCGACTTCGCGAAGACCGCGGAGCCGCGCGGCGAGGTCGCCGAGGGCAAGGACCCGAACGCCCCTGCCCTGTTCATGGTCCAGAAGCACGACGCCAGCCGCCTTCATTACGATCTCCGCCTTGAGATGGACGGGGTGATGAAGAGTTGGGCGGTGCCGAAGGGGCCCAGCCTCAACCCGGCGGACAGGCATCTCGCCGTTCGCACCGAAGACCATCCGATGGGCTACGCCAGTTTCGAGGGCACCATTCCGAAAGGCGAATATGGCGGCGGCACCGTGATGCTGTGGGACTGGGGCGAATGGATCCCGCATCCGGACAAGGACCCGCGCAAGACGATCGAGGAGGGCCATCTCCATTTCACCCTCGTCGGCCACCGAATGCAGGGCGATTGGGTGATGTTCCGAATGAAGGGCCGACCCGGCGAGCGCGCCGAGAATTGGATGCTGAAGAAGGTGACGGACGAGTATGCCGGAGGCTCGATGGGGCTGACGGAGCGCTACCTGACCAGCGTCAAGACGGGGCGCTCGATGCAGGAGATCGCGGCGGGAAAGAAGGCGAAGGAGCTGAAGGGGTGGAAGACGGGCCCGACCGCCCCGTCCTCCCGGCGAAAGCCGGGACCTCAGAACGGCAAGGTGCCGGCGCCTGACATTCGCCGAGGTCCCGGCTTTCGCCGGAATGACGGCAAAAAGCGCGCCGCCAAGCTCCCCGCCTTCCGCGAACCGCAGAAAGCCACCCTCGTCGACCACGTCCCGTCCGGCTCGGGCTGGATCCACGAAATGAAATATGACGGCTATCGCTGCCTGCTTGGGATCGGCGGCGGCAAGGCCAAGGTCTACACGAGGTCAGGCCTCGACTGGTCGGACAAGTTTCCCGAAATCGTCGAGGCGGCCGGCCGGCTCGAAATCGGATCCGCCCTCCTCGACGGCGAGATCGTCAGCCTGGACGAGAAAGGCAATACCGGCTTCTCCGCCCTCCAGCAGGCGATCAGCGAGGGCGGCCGGGGCCTCTCCCTCTTCCTGTTCGACGCGCTCGAGATAGAAAGCGAGGATCTGACCCCACTGCCCACGATCGAGCGCAAGGGCCGGCTCGCCTCCTTCCTCGGCGACGGCAAGCCCCCGACGCTCCTCTATGCCGAGCATATCGTCGGCCATGGCGAGAAATTGTTCGAGGCGATGTGCGAGGCGGGCCAGGAGGGCATCATCTCGAAGCGCGCCGACGCTCCCTATCGCGGCGGACGCACCAAGACCTGGCTCAAGATCAAATGCACCTACCGGCAGGAGTTCGTCATCCTCGGCTGGTCGGAAAGCGACAAGAAAGGGCGGGCCTTCCGGGCCCTGCTCCTCGGAGTCCATGACGAAGGCAAGCTTCGTTACGCCGGCAAGGTCGGCACCGGCTTCTCCAACCAGGTCCAGCAGGATCTGCTCGAGCGGTTCGAAAAGCTGGCTTCCGCCAAGCCGGCGGCTTCGGTGCCGAGGGTGGAGGCGCGCGGCGCCCATTGGGTGAAGCCCAAGCTCGTCTGCGAGGTCGCCTTCGCCGAATTCACCGCCGAAGGAGTCGTCCGCCATGCCAGCTTCCTCGGCCTTCGAGGCGACAAGAAAGCGGCCGAGGTGGTCGAGGAGGCCCCCCAGAAGGTCGAGCGCGCCGCGCCCGCCGCCGGCGACGGAGTGAGGATCAGCAATCCCGAGCGGGTGCTGTTCCCCGACGCCGGGGTCACCAAGGGCGAGCTCGTCGAATATTATCGGACGGTCGGCCCGATAATGATGGAATGGGCCGCCAAGCGCCCCCTGAGCCTGGTCCGCTGCCCCCAGGGCCGGGCCCGCAAATGCTTCTTCCAGAAGCATAATACGGGCAGCTTCGGCCCCCATGTCCACCAGATCCCGATCACCGAGAAGAAGGGCCAGATCGAGGATTACGTCTATGTCGAGGAAACGGCCGGGATCATCGCCTGCACCCAGATGGGAACGATAGAGTTCCACGGCTGGGGCTCGTCGGTGGCCGAGGTGGAGAAGCCGGACCGCCTCGTTTTCGACATCGATCCCGACGAAGGCCTCGACTTCGACGAGGTCAGGCGCACCGCCCGCGATCTCCACCGCCACCTCGCCGACATGGGCCTCCAGAGCTTTCCGATGACGACCGGCGGCAAGGGCCTCCACGTCGTCGTCCCGCTGACCCCGCAAGCCGAGTGGCCTGAGGTCAAGGACTTCGCCCAGCGCTTCGCCATCGCCCTCGCCACCGCCGAGCCCGACCGCTTCACCGCCAACCTCGCCAAGGTAAAACGCAAGGGCCGGATCTTCCTCGACTACCTGCGCAACCAGCGCGGCGCGACCGCCATCCTCCCTTACTCCGCCCGGGCCCGCGAACGCGCCCCGGTGGCGGCGCCGATCAGCTGGGACGAGCTGGAGGATTTGAAGTCCGGCGCCCCCTTCACGGTGCGCGACGGCGAGCAATTGCTGGAGCGAGCCTCGGGCCGGGCCCTCCAGGGCTGGGGCGAGGCGAGCCAGGTGCTTCCGGACCTTTGAGACCCCCCGTCATCCCGGCGAAAACCGGGACCTCGGGCCGAATAGTCTCGGTGGGTCTCCCTGAGGTCCCGGCTTTCGCCGGGATGACGGGGGATAACCAGCCGATTTACTTCGCAGCCTCCGCCCATCCGAGAGCCTCGGCATCCCGAAACGCCTTCTCATTCGCGGCGGCCAACATCGCATAGCGAGAGCGACGCGCGGGCGGGATCAATGCCGGCCTCGGATATTGGTCGACAAACTCCGCCTTCATCAATCCGGCCATGGCGCTGCCTTTCTTCACCAGCGCATAGGCATCGCGCGGGTTGGCCGCGAGTATCGCGTCGGCGACCTCCGCGGCCTCCTGATACCGGCGCTCGGCCATCAGATGGTCGAGGACGGAAGCCGCCATCTGGGCGACCGTCTCGCGTTTGCTCAACGCCCGCATATAGAGGCCCGTCTGGATCGCCCGATCCGTCATCGGCAGGTTGCGGCGATAGGTCTCGATCGGCGCCTCGTTCCCACCGCTGGTCGCCTCGAGATTGTGCTCGACGCCCGCCGCATCCGTATAACGCACGAACAAATGCAACGGGGCGGCGGCCAGCCGAACCTTGAGCCCGATCCTGTCCGCGACGATCAGGAACAGCACCGGCATGGAAACGCAATTGCCTGTCCGGGTGCGGACATAGGTGGAGAGCATCTTGCTTCTGACCTGCCGGCCGAGCGGGTCCTTGAGATCGTAGGTGAACGGGCGGTTGTAGTTCCAGGCGCCGGAGACGTAGATCGCCTGTCGCACCGCCGCGAGCTTGTAGGCGTCGCTGGGCCGGGGGCCGGCCATCTGGCGGGCGGCATCGGTGAGCCGCGCCACCGTCGCGCGAGTGGCAACCACGTCGCTGCGGCTGTCTATTAGCCGGTCGAATATGATTGCAGCGTCGAGATAGTTGAGCCGGGCTTCGGGCCGGCCGAGCACTTCCCGCACTGTTTCGGCGGGCGCTGGCTGAGCGCAAACCGGCACCGGAGCGGCGGCGAACCCCAAGGTGATAAGGATCAGAACTCGAAAAATGCGAGCGACGTGTCTGACCCGTTCACGGGTGCGAAGCATTTGTCGCGTTAGCAAGCGGTCTCCGTACGGACAGCAGATGAGGTTTGCGAAATTTATCGTAGGATTCGGTGACGGAGCGGTGACCGCAGTCATCGGCAGCTGAAGCCGACTGGGCTATAGACGAGCTTTTTTTCGTTAAATTCAATCTGCGTCGATAGTCCGAACGACTTATATTCAAGGTATCCTTGGACCTCTGCCCCGGGCAACACCTTTATATTGCAGAATGGACAGTAGTCCTGTTCCGCTGCAAGAAAGTGTCTTTCTCCACCTATCTCTAGGAACACCTCGTCGCCAGTGTTCAAAAGAATTCCTTTTTGAGGCCAATTTTCGGCTCCAAAGCAAACCGGTTTATTACTCGTATTATGAAAAAATAACAGAATCCTTCGCTGCACTGGACTATCTTCATAACGGTAGTCGATTTTGAAACTTTCCGGTCCGCGGCTGAGCTGCTTATAGGGCGTCTTGCACGCTACGGTCGCCAACACCGACACCAGGAATATCAGCGCGCGAGTCATGTTTTCACCAATCCAACAGGCTGTCGGGATTTATTGCTGCTTTGTCCGTGTCACGAATGTCCCTTAAGGCTTTGGTATTTGCAGCCTGAGCGCCTTTGTATGCTAGTGCCCCGTTAGGGCCGAATTGATCGTTGAGACCGGCGGTATGAAGCCCATCATGACCGATGATCCAACCCGCACTCAGCGGACCCGGCTCCATAATGCCATTGGGCCCTCGCGCGAAGTGGGTTACATTGCGATTACTCGGAGACGTGTAAGCTTGGCTTCCCGCCGGTCGCCCGAGCTTGGCATATTCTGCTTGAGTGAGAAGGTTGGCGGTCGGAGCGCTGGAACCGGTGTCTCGGAGCTTTGCGGCTCCGGCCTGGAGGTTTGCGGCCGCTGTACGAAGGCGGCCCGACCCCGCTTGGCCTTTCGCCTCCCTCGCGGCGGCCCGTCCTAAGAGCCTATTCGCCTGTCGCTCCATTTTGCTCGCTTGCGCCTGTTGAGCGTCATTGAACTTCCTCCATTCCTTCTCCGTGAAACCGTCTCCGCGCTGATATTCGCCGGTCGGGTCGGACTTGTTCATCGGATCATTCTCGACATAAGCGTAGAGGTTGACCTGATCCTTATACCCCACCGGATCGACCTGCAGGAAACGCGCGTTCGACGCGCTGCTTCCCAAGCAAGCCGCCGCAGCCCCGGTCGCCGCCGCGATCAGCCCACGAATCTGCTTCATACAGGCCCCCTGTGATCTATATGAGTTGATCATAGAAAACGACGAACCGCAATGTGAGATTGCGCCATTTCCGATGTATCATCGACCGATGAATGGGACCCAGCCCCTGGAAGCGTAGGCAATCGACCCGACATGCGGTGCCTTACACCCTTAACACACGTTCCCCCTTGCGCTCCACGCCTCCCCTGCCCCATTTAGCCCCAAAGCATACGGAGCGATCGACATGGCCACCCAGACCGAGACCAAGCTGAAGCTCGAGGCGCCCGAGGCGCTGCAGACGATCGAGCCCGCCGCGGCGGCCGGGCTCGTCCCGATCGAGGAGGGGGTGAAGGACAAGCTCCAGACGGTGGTCGACAAGTTCGTCAACGAGCTGGTCGCGGCCGACGCCAACAGCCCCGAGTTCGGCAAGAAGGTCGACGAGCTCACCAACATGGGCCGAAAGCAGATCGCCGAGGCCGCCGGCCATTCGAACCGGTTCCTCGACCGGCCGATCAAGGCGATCGACAAGGACACCGGGATCGGCGCCGACCTGCTCGAATTGCGCCGTACCGTCGAAGAGCTCGATCCCGGCAAGCAGGGCAATCTCAGCACGTCGCGCAAAATCCTGGGCTTCATCCCCTGGGGCAACAAGCTCGGCAATTATTTCCAGAAATATCAAAGCTCGCAGACCCACATCTCGAAGATCCTGAACAGCCTCGCCTCCGGCAAGGAGGAGCTTCAATATGATAACGAGGCGATCAACACCGAGCGCGCCGCGATGTGGAAGACGATGGGCCAGCTCGAACAGATGATCCACATCTCCAGGGCGCTCGACCAGAAGCTCGAGGACAAGGCCAACGAGCTCGACTCGACCGAGCCGGCCAAGGCCAAGGCGATCCGCGAGACCGCGCTCTTCTACACCCGCCAGCGCACCACCGACCTGCTCACCCAGATGGCGGTGACCGTCCAGGGCTATCTCGCGCTCGACCTCGTCAAGAAGAACAATGTCGAGCTGATCAAGGGCGTCGACCGCGCGTCCACCACCACCGTCGCGGCCCTTCGGACGGCCGTCACCGTCGCCCAGGCGATGACCAACCAGCGCCTCGTGCTGGAGCAGATCACATCGCTCAACACCACCACCGCCAACATGATCGATTCGACTGGCGAATTGCTCAAGAGCCAGACCGGCGAGATCCATCGCCAGGCCGCCTCCTCGACCATCCCGCTCGAGACCCTTCAGCGCGCCTTCCAGAACATCTACGACACGATGGACACGATCGACACCTTCAAGCTCGAGGCGCTCGGAAGCATGAAGCAGACCGTCCAGACCCTTTCGAGCGAGGTCGAGAAGAGCCGCGGCTATATCGCCCGGGCCGAGGGCACCGAGCAGAACCGCCTCGCCGGACGAAGCGTCCCCAACTCGCTGCTCGGACCGATCGAGGGCTGAATATGGCTCGAACGCCCCTCAGCCCTGACGAAGCCGGTGCCCGTTGGGACGAGTATAAAGCGCGCCTCGACGGATATGTGCCCGCCGGCTCGGACCAGGGCCGCCGCGATTATGGCAGGGCGGCGGGGATGGCCGCCCGGCGGGTCGCGACGATGGGGATGGCGATCGCGGCGCTGATCGTCGCCACCATCGCTTTCGGTCTCATCGTCGGGCCGATCGGGATCACCGGCCTGTTCCTCGTCGGCCTTGCCGCTCTCGCCATTCTCCTCCTCGCCTCCTTCCTGCCGGTCGAGCCCAAGCGGGTGACCTATACCGAGCAGCTCCCGACGGCGACGGTGATCCGCCAGCTTGAAAAGATGCTGGTCCGTCGGCGCCGGGCGCTCCCCGCCCCCGCGGCGCAGCGTGCCAACGCGATCGGCGCTCAGCTGCCCCTGCTCGAATCGAAGCTTTCCGAAGTCGACCCGCTCGACCCGCTTGCCCAGGATGCCCGGCGCTTGATGGGCAAGCATCTGCCGGAGCTGATCGAACGCTACGAACGGATTCCGGACGCCTACCGCCACCAGCCCGACGGGGACGGCCTGACCGCCGATCAGCGCCTCGCGGCCGGCCTCGACGCCGCCCGCAAGGCGCTCGGCGAAATCGGCGACAAGCTGGTCCAGGGCGATCGCCAGGCGTTCGAGACCCAGGGCCGTTTCATCGAAAGCCGCTACAAGGACGGTCGCGGCCCGGGAGACGAATGATGGGCTTCGATTTCGTCGGAATGCTTCGGCAGGCCGACGAATTTCTTCGTCGCGGCCTGAAGTCGAAGGCGGTACGCGCGGCGGAGAAACGCCGTGCGGAGCGGCAGTCGCTCGAGGCAGATGCGCGGATGAAGCGGGCCGCGCTGGTGGGCGGGGCCTCCGGAGCCGCCATCCTCGGCGTCGGCGCCCTCGTCGCGCCCGTCGCAATACCGGTGGCGGTCGCGGCCGGCGGCGGCGCCCTGCTCCTCGCCGCCGGGTCGCTCTTCATGCCGTCGCGGCGGCGCGGCGGCGAAGGCGATTTCTCGAGGGCGGAGCTTGCCGAGCTGCCCGGCGATGCGGAGGATTGGCTTCTCGCCCGGCGCGAGGGGCTGCCGCTCGAGTGCAGGCCTCAGCTCGACCGGATCTTCCGGCGTCTCGGCGATCTCCAGCCGAATCTCGCGACTCTCGCGCCCCATTCGAGCGCCGCCTGGGAAGCGCGGCGCCTTCTCGGCGATCATCTGCCGAAGCTCATCTTCGCTTACGAAGCCATTCCGGGATCGGCTCGCGAGGACGATCCGCACGTCCGGACGCGGCTCTGCGCGGGCCTGGAGACGGTCGCGGACGCGCTTGACGAGCTCTGCCGGGAGGTCTGCCGAAACCCGCTGATGACCTTCGAGACTCAGAACCGCTTCCTGGAAAGCCGCTACCGGGGCGAGGACGGCCGGCTGATCCCCGGTGGAAGCGAGGGTCAGAAACGGCCTTCGAAACGCGCGGAATAAGGCAGCCCGCCCGGGTTGAGAGCGGTGTCGATCCGGTAGCGGCCGTCGGCGAACAGTCGGACGTCGAGCCGGTCGCCGCCGGACTGGCCGACCAGAGGAAGAAGCACGGCCGGCCCTTCGCAACGCGCCTCGCCGCTGAAGCCCGCCGTCAGGGAAACGCCGACCAGCTCACCCGAGAAACGCGCCTTCACCAGCCCCTCGGCGTGGACGCACAGTCCGTCTTCAAAGCTGACGCCGAGGTCCGACAGATCGAGGGTGGGCGGCGGCAGGTCGGCCAGCGCATTGGCCTCGATCCGTCCGGTGGCGTCGTCGATCGCGAAGCCGTGGCGGGAGACGGTCACTCCCCCCTTCAGGCCGCCGTCCGCCTGCTCCAGGTCCAGCCGGGCCCGGCCGATCACCAGGGGCAGGACCCGCAGCCGGGTCGCGACGTCGCCCAGCGGGACGGTTCCGAAGCGCGCCTCGGAAAGCGCCCCGAGCCAGACGCTTCCCCTCGCCTCGCGCGCGGCCAGGCCCTTCTCCGCAAAGCCGAGCCATCCCAGCGCAAAGCGCAGCGGAAGCAAGGCGACCAGCGAGAACAGCAAGGCGCACAGGAAGAAGATCTCGCGCCACCAGCGCCGCCAGGGTCTACGCATCACCCGCCCCTCGCTCGAAGTACGATCTGGGCGGAAAGCGTCCGGTCAGGATTGCTGCTCACCGTCAGGCTCTGGACGATATAGCCCTGCGCCTCGAGCGCCGCGATCCAGCCGAACAGCGCTTGAGGCTTCGCGGCGCCGATCGCCAGCGAGACCCGGCCCTGCCCCTCCGACTGAAGCCCGGAAAGCTGGAAGCCCGCTTCGGAAGCGGCGGCGGCGACGGCCGTGTCGATCGGTCCGGCGAAGGGGGCCGGCCGGTTGCGCTCCAGCACGGAGATCGCGCCCGCCTGGGAACGCGCCTCCGCCAGCGCCGCGACGGCGTCGCCATGGCGTTGCTTCGCCGTCGAGAGCATGTCGGAGAGCGGCCGGAGGATCAGCAGCCAGACGACGACCAGCCCCACCAGCGCCAGCATCACGCCCAGAAGCCAGCGCTCGCGTGGGGTGCGGGCCAGCCACAAAGCCTTGATCCTGTCGCTCATCGCGGCCTCACCGTGAGGTCGGCCATCCGGCGCCCCCCGGCGGACCGCGGCGCCCCCGCGTCGGCCGCGAAGCCGCTCGCTTCGACGCGCTGGCGCAGCGCCTCGATCGCCGCGGGCGAATCGGCCTGGACGGTCACTCGAAGCAGCCCGTCGGGCGAGAAAGCGAGCGCGGTCAGTTCGATATTGGGGGTGGCCTTGACCGCTTCGAACAATGTTCCGGCCGTGGCCCTGAACCCGGCCCCGCCGCCCCTAAGCTCGGCAAGGCGCTGGACCAGAGCGGCCTGCGGATCCGGAAGGCCCGGGCTCCGGGGCAGCGCCGCGGCGGCGATCCGGCGGGTCTCCGCCTCGGCGGCGTCGGCGGCGAATATGTAACGCGCGATGAGGGCGACCTGCACGGCCAGGCTGATCAGGAGCAGGGCTGCGGTCAGCGCCGCCAGCCGCCGGGCCCGGGCCGGAGCGACCCGCCAGTCGCGCCGTCGGCCGAACGGGCCCTGGCGCAGGTCGAGCGGCGCCTGGTCGAGGGCGCCGGCGATCCCGGCGGCGAAGGTTTCGGCGTCGACCGGGACGGCGGCCCGCCCGGCCAGCAAGAGGTCGCCGAGCTCGGGCTCGGCGGCGAAGGCCTCATCCTGACCGCGATAGAGCCGGATGAGCCCGGAATCCCAGGTCGTGAGACCCTCCGCCGGAGCGGGCATCAGCAACGTTTCAGGCACGATCCGCTCGGCATCGAAGCCCGCTCCCTCGAGTCCGTCCAGCCAGCCGCGCATCGCCTCCAGGGGGACCAAGCCAACGCATCGGCCCGCGCCGCCGCCCGAATCGCGGCCGACCGCGACATGGAGCTCGCCGATCGGTTGAGCGCTGAGCTCCGCCGCCATGAGGCGGGCGGCCCCCGCCGCCTGCGCCGGGGAGAGACCGGCCGGCAGCTCGAGCCATCGAAGCGTAACCGCCTCCCCCGGGGGAATGGCCACGACCGGCGCCGAGCGGTGCCCTTCGGCCCCGTCGAGCCCGGCGCCGCGCTCGGCGATTGCGCCGTCGGCAAGCCGGATCCAGCCCTCGATGCCGCCGTCACGGCCCAGAAAGAGAAGCAAGGCCTCCTTCATTCCCCGCCGCCCCAACGGCGAGCGACGATTTTGGCCGGAGCCAGCCGGGCGTCGACCAGGGCCCATTCCTCCATCTCCGAATCCTCGAAGCGGACGGAGAGGTCGATGGTGAACCAATAGGTTTTGAGCTGGAGCTGCGACATGGGATCTGCGTTCGTCTCTAGCCCCGCCTGCTCCGCGCTTCGCCAGAAATCGTATGTGTTGCGCCAGCCCGTTTGCGGGCGGGAGGCGATCAGGCCCCGAACCCGGTCCGGTCGGGCCTTCGCCGGAGCGAACATGGCAAGCAAAGGCGCGTCGCGGGAGAGCAAGGTGTTGACGTTGATCGGCGACATGTCGGCGGCGGGAAGCGCACAAAGATAGGGCCTCAGCTCCCGGTAGATTTCTGGCGTCACTCCGGCCACGGCTCTCAGCTCGCTCGGATCCGCGAGCAGGGTGTTGCCGGTGCGATAGGCAGGATCCGAGCCGGCGTAGGCGCTGTCCTCGGCGCCCTGCGGGCCAGGCAGGTCGTCGGAATCGATCCAGTCGGCGGTTGCCGCCGCGACCCGCCGGGCGGTGGGATCGGGCAGGCCGAGGACCGTCATCAGAGCGACGAACTGCTCGATCGCCGCGGGCCGCTGGACGAGAGTCGTCGCGGCCTCGCCCTGCACGAGGCTGTTCAAATTGAAACAATTGCCGCCGTCGCGAACGGTGCCGACGGCGAGCCCCTCGCCGGGCAAGGGTATGCGTCGAGGAGTGCCGTTCCAGTCGCCGGCCAGGGTGGTGACGTAGGCGTCCGCTCCAGCGAGGTCGTCGATGCGCAGCGCCAGCAGATCCTCGACCCCCAGCGCATAGCCGCGCGCCTGGTCGAGCGCGGCGCCGTTCATCGCCATCGCCGTCGACAGCCTGAGCCGCTCGAAGGCCCCCGCGGCGATCGCCGCCATGATGACGACGAGCACCAGCACGGCGAGCAAGGCCGCTCCGCGCTCGGACGGGGGCACGGACCGGTTCACCACATCGTTCCGGTCTGGAAGAGCTGACGGGTGGTGCCGCTGCCCTCGGCGTCCATGACGAGCTCCACGGCGCGCGGCAATTCGGTCGCCTTGGTCGGATCCCAGCGCTCCCGCCAGGCCCCTTCGCGGTCGCGAAAGCGAAGCCGGATCCGCCGAACCCCGTCGACCACGGTCGTCGCCGGCATCGCGGCCGAGCCGTCGAGCCGGGGATAGATTCTCCGCTCAAGCCGGCCGTCCGACAAACTGTATTCGACCCTTTGAAGCGAGGCGCGCGGCGTATCGTCGAGATTTTCCCAGCCGCGCCGGACGAAGGCGAGCGCCACCCCGCCCTGCTCGCCGCCGATCCCGTGGAAGGCGGGGCGCGCATTCCCGGCCGAATCGCGGGCCGTTCTCGGTGCCGCCTGGGCGAGATCGCTCGCGAGCAGGGCCCCGGCGCGCCGAAAATCGGCGAGGTCGCCGAGCCGGGCATCCGCCGCCTCCTGAGCGCGCACGCTGAACGAGAGCAAGGCGACGCCCGCGGCGGAAAGCAGTCCGAAGATGAAGAGCGAGACGAGCAGCTCGGCGAGCGTGAAGCCGGACTCGTCATCCCGGCGAAAGCCGGGACCTCGGGGAGACCCGCCGAGACTTCTCGACCTGGGGTCCCGGCTTTCGCCGGGAAGACGGGGGCGGCTCACCTCGGCCCCCTCCGAAACAAGGTCAGGTTCGCCGCTTCCGGCCCGCGGTCGCTTCTCACCTCGATCCGGATCTGCTGGATCCGGGGCTCGGGAGACCGGCCGACGATCCGGATCCAGCGCCACTTGCGCCCGGCATTGACCGCCTCGCCGCGCGTGGCGCCGAACGCCGGAGGCTCGGGGTCGGTAAGCGCCTCGACCGCCAGGTTGCGCGCCACCGTCTGGGCCAGCGCCTGCTCCTGGAGCAGAGCGGTGGTCGTCACCGTCGCGCCCTCCAGACGAAGCAGCGCCATCGCCGCCAGGCTGAAGATCGCGAGCGCCACCAGCATCTCGACCAGAGTGAAGCCCTGGTCCCTATCGCAGGACATGGACCCGCCCACCGTCGGTCACGTCGATCTGCGCTTCCTCCTTGCCGCGTATCAGCCGAAGCCGCGCGGGCTCGGCAAAGCCCGTCGAATCGAACACGATCCGCGCTTCGCCGCCCTCCATCGAGGCTCGGGTGCCTTCACTCCAGCTCTGCTCGATGAACGGCCGTTCGCTCATCGCCTTCCACTCCCCTTCCGTCCGCCATTCGAAGCCGTAGCCGCCCTCCTTGAGCACGAGCGCCACCGGCCGATTGTCCATCATCGCCCGCTCGCGGGCGGCATCGGCGCGGGCGGCGAAGCGGAGCGCCTCTCCCCGAAGCGCGCCGCGAGGGTCGGGCATGCCCACGATGACCGCCGCCGAGACCAGCCCGATAATGGCCAGGACGACGAGCAATTCGACGAGGGTGAAGCCGCGATTCTGCCTCCCCATCGCGAAGCGATGGGGAGGGGGACCGCCCGAAGGGTGGTGGAGGGGTAGCTTGCGCAGTCTTTCGCCAATTACCCCTCCACCATGCTTCGCATGGTCCCCCTCCCCATCTTCGATGGGGAGGCAATTACGAATCCCAGTTGCCGATGTCAGCATCCTGGCCTTCGCCCCCTTCGCGGCCGTCGGCACCGAAGCTGTAGATGTCGAACTGCCGCCCGTCGCGGCCCGGCGCGGCGTAGACATAGGCATTGCCCCACGGGTCCTTGGGAAGGCGCTTCACATAGCGCTCCGCCATGACCGCCTGCAGCCCCTCCGACCCGCTCGGGTAGCGAAGCTTGTTGAGGCGGTACATCTCGACGCCCTGCTCGAGGACCCCGACGTCCGCCTTCGCCTTGGTGATCGCCGCCTTGTCGGTCGCCGGAAGGACGTTGATGATGACGACGGTGGCGAGAAGCCCGATGATGACGATGACCACCATCAGTTCGACGAGGGTGAAGCCCCGTTCCCCGTCATCCCGGCGTAAGCCGGGACCTCGGGTCGAATAGTCTCGGTGGGTCTCCCCGAGGTCCCGGCTTTCGCCGGGATGACGTCCGTTGATCTTCATCCCATTCCTCCGGCAAGTGTGTCGAGCTGCAGGATCGGCAGCAGGATCGAAAGCACGATCACCGCGACCAATGCTCCCATGAGAACGATGATCGCGGGCTCCAGCATAGCCAGAGCGGTGGTTGTGAAGCTGTCGAACTCGCGCTCGAGATAGTCGGCGGCGCGCTCCAGCATCAGGTCGAGCCGCCCGCTCGCCTCGCCGCTGGCGGCGAGATAGACGAGCAGGGGCGGAAAGATGTTCGAGCGCTTGAGCGCCCCCGACAGGCTTCCGCCCGTGCGTACCGCCTCCGCGATCTGGGCGGTGGCGGCCCTGAGGGCGCGGTTGTGGACCGTCTCGGTGGTCAGCTTCAGGCCCTCCAGCAGAGGCAGCCGGCTCGCCACCATGGTCGAGAGGGTCCGCGCCATCCGCGCCGCGTGCAGGTCTCGAAGCAGCCGGCCGATAAGCGGGATCCGAAGCAGGCCGCGGTCGAAGCGAAGTCGTACGCCCTCGTCCCTCAAAGCGCGCGAGACCAGGAAGCCGATTGCGGTAAGGCCCATCAATATCGCCCACCAATAGCTCGCCAGCAGGTGCGAGACGGCGATCACCGCCCGAGTCAGGAAGGGCAATTGCTGCCCGATATCCTCGAACTGCTCGACGACCCGGGGCACGACGAATACCATCAGGGCGAAGACGACGAAGGCGGCGACGAACGCCAGCACAATGGGGTAAGCGAGCGCGCTCAGCACTTTGCTCCTGACCTGAGCCTGCCGCTCGAGCAGCCCGGCCAGCCGCTCCAGGATTTCCGGCAGGGTCCCCGACCCCTCGCCCGCCTGGACCATGCCGCGATAGAGCGGCGGAAAGCTCGCCGGCTGGCGCGCCATCGCGTCTGAAAGCCGGCGCCCCTCGAGGACGGAGGCGTGAACGGACATCAAAACGTCGCGGACCTGGTCCTTCTCGGTCTGCCGGGCAATCGTCCGGAGCGCCTCCTCGAGCGGGCTGACCTGAACCAGGGTCGACAATTGCCGGGTGAAGACATTGAGCTGACGCCCGTTCAATTTCTTGCGGGCGAAGATCTGGCGCGAGAGCAAAGGCGGCGCCGCCTCCCCGCCCGAGCTTTCCATCTTGACCACGAACAGGCCACGGGCGCTCAATTTCTCGCGCGCTTCCTCGGCCGTTTCGGCGCGAAGCGAGCCGCGCCGCTCGCGCCCGGCGCGATCGAGGACCAGATAGGCGAAGTCAGACATCCTCGCTCTCGCGCCGCGACACCCGAACCGCCTCGCCGACGCTGGTCACGCCTTCGCGAACGAGCTGCCGGGCCGCCGCGGCGAGGTTCGGGGCGTTGCGGAAGGCATGAGCGGAAATCTCGACCTCGTCGCCGCCGGCGTTGATCAACCGGCGGACGTTGTCGTCGATCCGAACCGCCTCGAACACGCCGATACGGCCCTTGTAGCCGCTGTTGCCGCACGCCCCGCAGCCGCGCGGCTCGTGGACGATGCTTCCTTCCTCGAGCCCGACCAGCGCCGCCGTCGGAGCGTCGGCGGCGACCGGTGCCCTGCAGGCGGGGCAGAGCCGGCGAACCAGCCGCTGGGCGATCACGGCGCGCAGGGTCGAGGCGAGCAGGAACGGCTCGACCTTCATGTCGCGCATCCGGGTGATCGCCCCGATCGCATCATTGGTGTGGACCGTGGAGAGGACGAGATGGCCGGTCAGCGACGCCTGGACGGCGATGTCGGCCGTCTCCCGATCGCGGATCTCGCCGACCATGACGACGTCCGGATCCTGGCGAAGGATGGCGCGAAGCCCCGCCGCGAAGCTCAGCCCCACCTTCGGATTGACCTGGGTCTGGCCGACCCCGTCGACCGCATATTCGACCGGATCCTCGACAGTGAGGATGTTGCGGCTGCCGTCGTTGAGGAGCCTCAGTCCGGCATAGAGGCTGGTGGTCTTGCCCGAGCCGGTCGGGCCGGTGACGAGGACGATCCCGTTCGGCTCGGTGAGCGCGCCCGCGAACAGCGCATGTACCGAAGGCGGCATTCCGAGCGAATCGAGGTCGATCCCGGCATTCTCCTTGTCGAGGATCCGAAGCACCACCCGCTCGCCCGCCCGGCTCGGCAGGGTAGATACCCGGACGTCGAGCAACTTGCCGCCGAGAGTCAGGCCGATGCGCCCGTCCTGAGGCACCCTGCGCTCGGCGATGTCGAGACGCGCCATCACCTTGATCCGGCTGACCACCACCGGAGCGACATGGGCCGGCATTCGGAGTGTCTCGCGAAGGACCCCGTCGATCCGCATCCGGACCACCAGGCCGGTTTCGTAAGGCTCGATATGGATGTCGGAGACGCCCTGCCGAGCCGCGTCGGCGATGATTCCGTTGATGAGGCGGATGGCGGGCGCGTCGTCGGCGCTGTCGAGCAGATCGTCGGCGGTCGGCAGGTCGGAGGCGAGATGGCTGAGCTCGTCCCCGAGCCCGAGCGAGCCGGCGGCGTCCGCCGCGGCCTGATCGTCCATCGCGTAGCGTTCGGAAAGAAGCTTGTCGAAACCGTCGGCGGTGACCGCCTCGACGGCGAGCGGCCGTCCGAGAACGCGCCGAGCCTCGATCAGCGCCTGCGGATCGGCGCCCTGGCGAAGGGCGACACGCGCTTTGCCGTTCGCTTCGCCGACGAGGGCGATCCCGTTTCGCTTGGCAAAGAGATAGGGCAGGTTGACCGCCGGTTGGGAAGGCTCGTCATCCCGGCGAAAGCCGGGACCTCGTAGAGACGCGCCGAGACCTTCCGACCCGAGGTCCCGGCTTTCGCCGGGATGACGGGCCGCGTTCACCGCGGAGCCTTCGCCGCCGGCGGTGGCACGACCTGGTCGCCCGGGCGGACCTGCGGCGGCGCGTACGCCGCCGGATCGAGCGGCGGCGGCGGCGGCGGCGCGGGGTCGGGCGGGACCATTCCCATATATTCGCGGACGAGCTCGTCGAGAGTCGGCTCCTGATCCGGATTCTGCTGATATTGCATGCCGCGAATGTAGCCGTAGCGCCGCTCGGTCATCGCCCGCGCGTCGGCGGGCGAACGAAGGATGGTCGGACGGATGAAGACCATTAAATTGGTCTTGGCCCGGCTCCGGCTTTTCGACTTGAACAGATTGCCGATGGCCGGAAGGTCGCCGAGGAACGGGATCTTCTCGATCGTCCGCCGCTCATTGTCGTCGAGAAGCCCGCCGATGCCGACGATCTCGCCGTCGTCGACGGTGATCACCGTCTCGATCTCGCGCTTGTTGAGGATGAGGTCGCTCGAGTTTCCCGAAACCGGCCCAGCGATCGAGCTCACTTCCTGGCGGAGGTTCAATTTGATCGAGCCGCCGGCGTTGATCTGCGGCAGCACCTCGAGCGTGATTCCGACGTTCTCGCGGTCGACGGTCCGGAACTGGTTGTCGAAATTGGGAGAGAGCGCCTCGCCGGTGGTGATCGGAATTTCCTGGCCGACCAGGATCCGCGCTTCCTGGTTGTCGAGGGTCATGATCGACGGGGTCGACAGGATGTTCGACTTGGTGTCGGACTTCACCGCGTTGATGATCGCCCCGAAGATGGCGTTGCCGGTCTGGAAGGCGAGTCCGCCGATCCCGCCCGTCGCTCCGAGCACCGAGGCGACCGCCGCCTCCTGCAGGGCGTCCGCGACCGGCGAGCTCTGGGTGGTGGTCACCACCTCGCCGTTGACCGTGGTGGTCGTCGTCCGAAGCCGCTCCGCCGCCACGGCGCCGGCGACGGTCAGAAGGTTGGGGCTGGCGTTGGAATAATTGGTCACCGCGAAAGGGATGTTGCTTCCGCCGAGCCCGGAGAGGAGCAGCTGGACTCCCAGCTTCTTGGCGGCATTGTCGGAAATCTCGACGATGATCGCCTCGACCAGAACCTGCTCGCGCCGGGTGTCGAGCTGACGGATGACTTCGCCCAATTGCCGCTGGACGTCGGTCGAGGCGGCGATGACCAGGGCGTTGGCGCCCTGGAAGCGGGTCACCACGGCGCCCCGGGGTCCGAAGATGCTGAGCCCTGGGGTCGCGGCCGTTTCCGGAGCCGGAGCCTCGGCGGTCGTGGTCGTCGTCCGCACCGGGGGCCGCCCGCCGCCGCTGCGCGAGGTCGACGAGGAAGTCGTGCCCTCGCCGCGCGACGACGACAGGCCCGGGGTCGGCGGCGGCTGGGTCACCGGCTGGCCGAGCAATTGCTGCAGCACCGGCAGCAATTGGGCGGCGTCGGCATGCTGGAGGAAGATGACCCGGATCTCGGTGCCGGCGGCGGCGCGCCGGTCGAGTTCCTCGGCCATTGCGGCGAGCCGGGCGACGGTGGCGGAGTCGCCGCGAAGAGCGATGGCGTTGGAGCTGTCGATCGGGACGATCGTCGCGGCCCGGCCGCCGGGGCTGCTCCCCTCCATCAGGGCGTTGAGCGAGGTGGCGATCTCGCGCGCCCCGGCATTGCGCAGAGCGACGATCCGGCTGTTGTTCGTATCCCGGTCGATGCTCCGGAGCACCGCCCGGATCCGGGCCACGTTGTCGGCGAAATCGGCGACGACGATCGAGTTGCGGCTGGCGGTGATCGAGCCTTCGCGGCTGACCAGCGGCCGGAGCGCCTCCAGCGCCTGGGCGCCTTCGATGCTCCGGGTGCGGAAAATCTCGGTCACGAAATTGTTGGAGCTGCCCCGCCCGGCCACCCGCCCGCCGGCGGAGCCGCCGGTCGCGATCGGCTGGATCCGGAAGCCTCCGCCCTGCAGCGGAACCGCCATCAACCCGTTGGCGCGAAGGGTCGACAGGAACAGCTCGAAATATTCGGAGCGCGACAGCGGCCGCTGGGTCACCACCGAGACCTTGCCGCTCACGGCCGGGTCGACGATGAAGGTCCGGCCGGTCACCCGAGCCGCATCCTCGATGAAGGCGCGGATGTCCGCCTCCCGGAAATTGACGACATGCTGGGCCCGGGCGGGGGTCAGCGGCGCCGCCAGCATCAGTGCGAAGGCGAGAAGAGCGCGCTTCACCGGCCCTCTCCCGGCCGAACGTCGGCTCCGGTCAGCCGGGTTCCGTTCATGCGGGGCGCGGCGCTGACCTCGGTCGGCTGGGGCCTGGACGGCGGCACCGGCGGCCCGCCCGGCTCGACCGAAGTCGTCGGCTCGACGACCGGCGGAACCGGAGCGGTGGTTGGGCCCGGAGCGGTCGGGGTGACGGTGGCCGGCGCCTGGGACTGATCCATGAACAATTGCTCGTCGGCGCCGCCGCGCGAAATGGTGACGCTGTCGAAATCGACCGACTTCAGGGTCACCCCCGGCTCGACCTCCTCGCCGACCGCGATGCTGCGCTGCTGACCGTCCGCGCCGGCGATGATCGCCGAGCCGCGGCCGGAAGCCTGGTCCTGGCGGATCCCGAACAGCTTCAGGTTGAGCGAGGTGACGGTCACCGGCCCGGCGGCCCCGCTGAGACGGAAGAAGGGATCGAAATTGCCGAGGATTCCGTCCGATGCGTCGCTTCGGGCCGCGATGCTCTGCCACTCGCCGAGCGGACCGACAGGGGTCAGCGCGGTCCAGATGAGGCGGGCGCATTGCAGGGCGATGAGCGCGAGCAGCGCGAGCTCGAGCACGGTCCAGCCGTTGACGCCCCGCGCGCGGCCGATCAGCCGCCGGCTGTCAAAAGCTAAACGCATCTAAACTCGAACCCCTTTCCCGCGACACCCACCGCGGCAAATTTCCACAGTCGTAACAATGTTTTGGCACCATCCAGCCCAGGATTCGCCAGCCGGGGAAACTTCCAGCTTTTGCGCCGCCGCGCAAGCGGCTTGTGATGTCCCGTTCCCCGGGGGAGGCCGGGGTCCGCGGACAGGCTGGATCCCGGCCTTCGCCGGAAAGCGATCGGCCCTTATTGCCGCCGCATTGCTACCGGCCGATGACAATCCAGATCGGCCAGGCGGCGAGCGCCATCAGAGTGCCGAGTGGCAGCCGGTCGGTCGCTTCGACCGATCCGCCGCGAATCCGCTTCAAGGACAGGGCCGCGAGACCCAGCAACCCCGCCCCGACCAGGACGAAGGGCAGCTGGGTCCAGCCCAGCCAGGCGCCGATCGCCGCGAAAAGCTTGGGGTCGCCGCCGCCCAGCCCCTCCCGCCCGCGCAGCGTCCGATAAAGAAAGGCGATCAGGAACAGAGTGGCGAAGCCCGCCGCCGCGCCGATGAGCCGGCTCTCCAAAGGCGGCCCGAAGCCGCCCCAGGCGGAGGCCAGCCCGGCGGCGAGCAGCGGCCAGGTCAACCGGTCGGGCAGCCACTCATGCTCGAGGTCGAGCGCCGCGAGCAGGAACAGCCACCAGCCCAACAGGGCCGTCACGGCGGCCAGCGGGATCGGGTGAGCGAGGATGGCGATGAGCCCGACCATCGCCGCGCCGGCCTCGGCCGCCAGATGCCGCCGATCGATGCGGTTGCCGCAGGTCCGGCAGCGGCCCCGGGCCAGGGACCAGCTGAGGATCGGCACCAGATCGCGCGGCTCCAGGGTCCGGCCGCATTTATCGCAGGCGGAACGGCCGGCGACGACGCTTCGCCCCTGCGGCCAGCGGATCAGTACGGTGGCGAGGAAGCTGCCGATGGCGGCGCCGAGGATGAAGGCGAGCGCCGTCCAGGCGGCGTCCGCCGGCGCCGGCAATCCGGTCACGGAGCCGCGGCGGCCGCGGCGAGCGTCCGCTGCGCCTGGACGAGATGCGGCCGATCGATCATCCGCCCGTCGAGCGACAGCGCCCCCGCCCCCGGATCGGCCTCGAACGCCGCGACGACCGCTCGGGCGTGGGCGACCTCGGCCTCGCTCGGAGTGAAGGCGGCGTTGATCACCGGCACCTGGTCAGGATGGATCGCCATCATTCCGGTGAAGCCGTCGCGCCGCGCCCGGGCGGCATAAGCGGCCAGCCCGTCGAGGTCGCGGAACGCGGGGTAGACGGTCTCGATCGGAGCCGTTCCGGCCGCCGCCGCTCCGAACAGGCAGAGCGAGCGGGCGAGCTCATATGGAGGAGTGAAACGGCCGTCGGGCTCGCGCGACGTCGTCGCGCCGATCGCCGCCGGCAGGTCCTCGGCGCCCCAGGTCAGTCCATCGAGCCGCTTCTGACCCCCGTAGGTGCCGAGCTGGAACATCGCGGCCGGAGTCTCCGTCGCTATGGCGAGAATTCGGGAGGTGGCGTTGCCGCGCTCCGTCAGCCGCCGGGTCAGCTCGGCCACCGAGGCGCCGCCCTCCGCCTTGGGCAGGACGATTCCGTCCGGATGGCTGGAAAGGATGGCGGCGAGGTCCTTGTCGCTCTCTGCGCTGTCGAGCGGATTGATCCGCACCCAGAGTCTGGCGACGCCGTTCGCTTCCAGGAACGCCGCAACGTGCCGCCGAGCTTCGGGCTTGGCGGCCAGGGCGACGGCATCCTCCAGATCGAGAATTAGGGCATCCGCCCCGGCGCGAAGCGCTTTTTCCATACGGTCCGGCCGGTCCCCGGGGACGAAGAGGAGGGATCGCAACCTCATCTTTGTTCCTCCCCGGAACGGGGAGGGGGACCGCCCGCCGCAGGCGGGTGGTGGAGGGGCCGGACGGCTTCCGATGCATGCGCATCGGCCCCTCCACCAGCCTTCGGCTGGTCCCCCTCCCCGTTCCGGGGAGGAACAAGGCTCACCCCCGCCTCCTTTGAATGAGTGCCGTGCGCTCAGTCGTGCAGACGATCTCGTTTCGCTGATTGAGCATTCGATGCTCGAAAGTGACGATTCCGGCCTCCGGGCGGGAGGCGGAGTCCTTGAGCGCGAGAACTTCCGTCTCGGCTCTCAGCGTGTCGCCGATGAACACCGGCTTGGGCATTCGCACCTTGTCGTAGCCCAAATTCGCGACCAGCGTGCCCAGCGTCGTGTCGCCCACCGACAGACCGACCAGCAGCGAGAAGGTGAAGGTACCGTTGACGACGATCCGCCCGAACTCGGTCGCCGAGGCATATTCCGAATCGAGGTGGAGCGGCTGCGGATTATGGGTCAGCGCCGAGATCAGGAGATTGTCGGTCTCGGTGACGGTGCGATGCGGCTGGTGGGCGATCCGGTCGCCGATCGTCCACTGCTCGTAGAAGCGGCCGGGCATCAGCGCGTCGCCCCAGCGCAGGCTGGGGCCCCAGCGAATGAAGGGCTCGGCGTCTTTTTCTCGCTGGGACCCCAGCCTTCGCTGGGGCGACGAAAATCTCTCATTCCCCCTTCTCCACCCGCACCAGCAAGGTCCCTTCGCTGACCTGACCGCCTTCGACCGCCTCGAGCTCCGCCACGACCCCGTCGAACGGCGCTACCAGGCTGTGCTCCATCTTCATCGCCTCCAGGGTCAGAAGCTTCTGCCCCTTGGCGACCCGGTCGCCCTGGCGCACCTCGACCGAAAGCACCCGGCCCGGCATCGGCGACAGCAAGGCCCCGTCCGAAGCGGCGCCTCCGGCCGCGCCGCCGCCGGCGCCGGGCAAGGCGAAGGCGAAGGCCTGGCCCGCCGAGAAGACGAGGACATTCTCGCCCGAGGCGGTGGCGATTCCTTCGAGCGGCGGGTCGCCCCCGGCCTCGACGAGCCGGGTGCCTCCATTATGGCTGAGCGCCACCCGCAGATCCTCGCCGGCATTGGCTCGAAAGCCCCGAAGCGAATCCCAGGGATCGCCCTCCCCGCCATTGCCGAAGCTCGACGCGAGCAGGGCGGTCGCCGCGAGGTTCCAGACCGCTTCCGGAGGCTCCAGGTCGGGCACGAGCCGGTCGATCCGCGACGGGATGAAGCCGGTGTCGACGTCGCCCGAGCGAAAGTCCGGGTCCGCCGCCGCCCGGGCCAGGAAGCCGGCATTGGTCCTGACCGGCCAGATCTCGACCTGCTCGAGCGCGTCGACCAGCCGATCGATCGCCTCGTCGCGGCTGGCACCTCGAGCGATAATCTTGGCGATCATCGGGTCGTAATAAGGGCTGATCCGGTCGCCTTCCTCGACGCCCGTGTCGATCCGCACCCCGCGGCCGAGCTGGAAATGGTCGAGCCGTCCGGTCGAGGGCAGGAATTCGTGGGCCGGGTCCTCGGCATAGAGCCGGGCCTCCATCGCCCAGCCGCGGATCGAAAGCTCCTCCTGCCGCAGCGGGAGCGGCTCGCCCGAGGCCACCTTCAGCTGCCACTCGACCAGATCCTGGCCGGTAATCTCCTCCGTCACCGGATGCTCGACCTGGAGCCTTGTGTTCATCTCCATGAACCAGATCCGGTCGGCCCTAAGCCCTTGCGAGGCGTCGGCGATGAACTCGACCGTCCCCGCGCCGCGATAGTCGACCGCCTTGGCCGCCTTGACCGCCGAGTCGCACACCGCCGCCCGGGTCGCCTCGTCCATTCCGGGCGCCGGCGCCTCCTCGATCACCTTCTGGTGCCGCCGCTGGAGCGAGCAGTCGCGCTCGAACAGATGGACGACGTTGCCGCGGCCGTCGCCGAACACCTGAACCTCGATATGGCGCGGCCGCTCGACATATTTCTCGATCAATACCCGGTCGTCGCCGAAGGACGCCGCCGCCTCGCGCCTGCACGAGGCCAGCCTCTCCTGGAACTCGCCGGACGAATTGACCCGGCGCATTCCCTTGCCGCCGCCGCCGGCTACCGCCTTGATCAGCACCGGATAGCCGATCGCGTCGGCCTCGGCCTGGAGCCGCTCCGGCGCCTGGTCCTCGCCGTGATAGCCTGGAGTCACAGGCACTCCGGCTGCCACCATCAGCTTCTTCGCCGCGTCCTTGAGCCCCATCGCCCGGATCGAAGCCGCCTTCGGCCCCACCCAGACTAGGCCGGCGGCCTCCACCGCGTCGGCGAATTCGGCATTCTCGGACAGGAAGCCGTAGCCCGGATGGATCGCCTCGGCGCCGGCCTCCTTCGCCGCCGCGAGGATCTTCTCCCCGACGAGATAGCTCTCCCGCGCCGCGGAAGCCCCGATGTGCACCGCCTCGTCCGCCTCCCGCACATGCAGCGAATTCCGATCCGCATCCGAATATACGGCGACTGTGCGGATTCCGATCCGCCGCGCCGTGCGGATGACCCGGCAGGCGATTTCGCCGCGGTTCGCGATGAGGAGGGATGTCAGCAAGGGTTCGCCCCGCAACCCATTGTGCGTCGCATCGGCTACCCCGGGGCGCCGGGTAGAGCGGCCGGGCCGTTGATATAGGCCAGGCGCATCGCCTCATTATGGGGCGCGGCCTGCTCCTCCAGATGCGCCGAAGACTGCTCATACTGTTCGTGGGCGGCGACGCTCTCCTGCTGGCGGAGGGCGAGCCGCTCGGTTCTCCTCTGGAGCGCGGCTTCGAGTTGGGCGCGCTGGCCGGGATCCGCCTGCTCGAGCTGCGCCCTCGTGCTCTCGACAAGTCTTTCGGCGGCCCGGCGAGCTCTCTCCGCCGTCCTGGCATCCCGCTTCGCCTGCTTGTAGGTAGCGCGGTGTTCAGCCAGGGCCAGGTCCGCCGCACGCGCGACCTGCGCGATCCCGTCGAGGTGCGCCTGATCGGGGATCCCGTCCTCCACGACGGGCCTGCCGCGCGAGGGATGGGTCACGTTATCGCCGATCTCGAAGAGTTTGCCCGCATCGCCGATTTCGGCGGGCTTCAGAACCGTCGACGGATCGCCGTTCTCGCCTATGACCCTCTGGTAATCCGCTTTGCCGTAGAATCCCCCGGCCGGCTTCGGGCGAAAAGTAAAGCGTTCCATCACGTGATCGCTGATCTCCGGACCGTGCGGATGTGAAAGCCGGATACGACGGCCGTTGCCGAAATAGACGCTGCGTTTCTCGATCGGCACATTTTCAGCCCCACGGCTGCTGAAGGCGATGTCGGCCTGGGCGAATTCCGGCGGCTCGACCTCGTCGGCGGGCTGATCGGCCATCGCCTCCAGGGGCGGCTGCTCGACGACGGCGGGCTGCGCCTGCTGATCCGCGGCGATCGGCTGGGCGTCCGCGAGCAAAGGCTGCGGGTCCGCCGGGGCCGGCTGGTTTTGCGGGAGCTCCGCCTCGAGTGCGGGCTCCTGGAACATCGCCTGGACCACCTGGCCGCTATTGATCGAGCGCTGCAGGGTGTGCAGCCGAACGACCGAAGGAGCGTTGTCGAATTGGGCGGCAAGCTGGCGCTGCCGAGCGACCCGCGGGCTTCCGTCGAGCCTGTCGGCATGCGCCCGCATCGCGTTCGTGCCCGGCAACGTGCCGCCGCGATCCGGCGACGGACGCGCAAACGCCGTGGCGGGCGCGATTACGGGCCGCGACTCCATCGCCTTGTCGGTCATCCTACCCTTTCCGTCGTGCAAACCGGCGATGGCCATCGGGGCCCGTTGCAACGCCTGGCCAGCCTATGCCTTTCCGCCGCTTTTTCAAGGCCGCTGCAATGGCTCCTCACATCCTGAACAACCCGAAACGCGCCCGCTCCGGGATGGGGGCGTTCAAGCAGGCGGCGAAGGCGAGGCCGAGCACGTCGCGGGTCTGCACCGGATCGATGATGCCGTCGTCCCAAAGCCGCGCGGTGGCGTGATAGGGGTTGCCTTCGTCCTCGTAGCGCTGGCGGATCGGCGCCTTGAAAGCTTCGGCTTCCTCGGGAGTCCAGCTATCCGCGTCCTTATGAACCGTCGCCAGAACGCTCGCGGCCTGCTCGCCTCCCATGACGCTGATCCGGCTGTTGGGCCAGGTGAACAGGAAACGCGGCCCAAAGGCGCGGCCGTTCATGCCGTAATTGCCGGCCCCGAAGCTTCCGCCGATCAGCACGGTGACCTTGGGGACCTGCGCCGTCGCCACCGCCGTCACCAGCTTGGCGCCGTCCTTGGCGATCCCGCCCGCCTCATACTTGCCGCCGACCATGAAGCCCGAGATGTTCTGGAGGAACAGCAAGGGAGTTCGCCGCTGGCAGGCGAGCTCGATGAAATGCGCGCCCTTGAGCGCGCTCTCCGAAAACAGGATGCCGTTATTGGCGAGGATCGCCACCGGCATCCCCCAGATCCGGGCGAAGCCGCAGACCAGGGTCGTGCCGTACAGCCCCTTGAACTCGTGGAAATCGGAGCCGTCGACGATCCGCCCGATCACCTCGTGAACGTCGTAGGGCGTTCGTACGTCGTCGGGGACGATCCCGTACAATTCCTCCGGGTCCAGCTTCGGCTCGACCGGGTCGGCGAGGTCCAGGTCCACCGCTTTCACGACGTTCAGCCGGCCGACGATGCTTCGAACGATGGCGAGCGCATGCTCGTCATTCTCGGCGAGATGGTCGACCACTCCGGACTTGCGGGCATGAAGGTCGCCGCCGCCGAGATCCTCGGCCGAGATCACCTCCCCCGTCGCCGCCTTCACCAGAGGCGGCCCGCCGAGAAAGATCGTACCCTGGTTGCGCACGATGACGCTCTCGTCAGACATGGCCGGAACATAGGCCCCGCCCGCGGTGCAGCTGCCCATCACGCAGGCGATCTGGGCGATCCCTTCCGCCGACATCTGCGCCTGGTTGTAGAAGATCCGCCCGAAATGCTCGCGGTCCGGAAACACCTGCGCCTGATGCGGCAGATTGGCGCCGCCGCTGTCGACCAGGTAAACGCAGGGCAGCCGGTTCTGAAGCGCGATCTCCTGGGCGCGCAGATGCTTTTTCACCGTGGTCGGGAAATAAGCGCCGCCCTTCACCGTCGGATCGTTCGCGACGACTATCGTCTCACGGCCCGACACCCGACCGATTCCGGCGATCATCCCGGCCCCGGGCGCCTCATCGCCGTACATGCCGTTGGCGGCGAGCTGACCGATTTCCAGGAAGGGCGAGCCCGGGTCGAGCAGGCGGGTCACCCGGTCGCGCGGAAGCAGCTTGCCTCGCGACACGTGCCGCTCGCGATGCTTCTCCGAACCGCCCTGCGCGGCCGCCGCGACCTTCGTGCGCAAGGCTTCGGCGAGACCGCGATTGTGCGCGGCGTAGGCGCGAAAGGTTTCCGAATCCGCATCGATCTTGGAGAGAATCGAGGTCATGCGCCCCCCGCCGCCCCAGCGAAGGCTGGGGCCCCAGCGGGTGAAGACCGCCAGCGCCTTTCACCCCCCGGGATCCCAGCCTTCGCTGGGATGACGAACGCGTTTCCCCTCATGCCGCCACCGGCTCCGGATTCACCGGCTTCTTGCGGATCAAATAGCGATAGACGCCGATCATGTTGATCGCGAACAGGAAGATGTTCTGGGTTCCGATCCCTTCCGCCTTGTCGGACACGAAGCCCCAGGTCACGAGCGCGACCGAAGAGGTGCAGAAGATCACGAACGCCCATCCGGTCGCTCGCCGCCCGAGGTCCAGCGACACCATCAAAGCCGCGATCACGCCGGCGATGGAGCCGTACCATTCGAGGCCGTCGATCAGCCCTCTGCTCATATGCCGGCTCCCGTCATGGCGGGCTGACTAACGGTTGAGCGGCGGGATTGGAAGACTCGGCATTGGAAGACTGGCGCAGCGCGCAAACTGGCTTTATCCGGCATGACTACATCAGTTTTCGAAAGGCTTCGTGATGAATCGCTCCATCGTCCTCGCTCTGCTCCTCGCCACCGCCGCCTGCTCGCCGGCAGGCCCCGGCAACGGCCGCGAGGACGCCGCGCAGACCCCGGGCACCGCCGTCGGGATCGTCGCCGCCTCGATGGACAAGAGCGTGGCGCCGGGCGACGACTTCTTCGCTTACGCCAACGGCAATTGGGTCAGAAACACGCCGATCCCAGAGGATCGTTCCAGCGTCGGCGGCTTCTACATCGCCGATCAGGAGCGGGAGCGGCAGACCCGCGAGCTCCTGACCGGAATATTGCGCTCGGAACCCGCCGCAGGCAGCAAAGAGGCGCTGATCGCCAATTATTACAACGCCTTCCTCGACACCGACGCGATCGACCGGGCGGGCATGGCGCCGGCCAAGGCGGACCTGGACGCGATCGCCGCCATCGCCGACAAGAAGCAGCTCAGCGCCGCGATCGGCGGCACCCTGCGCGCCGATACCGACCCGCTCAACGCGACCAATTTTCAAACGGAGAATCTGTTCGGGATCTTCGTGACCCAGGGCCTGGCAACGCCCGGCGAGACCCTGCCCTATCTGATGCAGGGCGGCATCGGCCTCCCCGAGCGCGAATATTACCTCTCCGGAGACGGCAAGATGGCCAGCCTGCGCGACCAGTATCGCGCGTATATCGCCACCATCCTGAAAGCCGCCGGAGCGGCCGACCCGGAAGCCGCGGCCGTCCGCATCCTCGATCTCGAGACCAAGATCGCCCGAGCCCACGTCACCCGCGAAGAAAGCGAGGATTTCGCCAAGGGCGCTCAGGTGTGGAGCCGAGCCGATTTGGAAAAGCGGGCGCCCGGCATCGACTGGGCCGCCCTGCTGGGCGCCGCGCAGCTCGGCGGCGCCGGGAAATTCCAGGCCTATCATGCCGGTGCCATCCCGAAGCTCGCCGCCCTCGTCGGGTCCGAGCCGCTCCAGAGCTGGAAGGAGTGGCTCGCCTTCCACAATCTGAACCAGCAGGCGGGCGTTCTGCCCAAGCCCATCCGCGACGCCAGCTTCGCCTTCAACGGTACGGCGCTCAGCGGCACCGAGCAGCAGCGGCCTCGCGACCAGCTCGCCCTGAACGCCGTCAGCAACGCGCTCCAGGACGCCGTCGGCAAGACCTATGTGGACAAATATTTCCCGGCCTTGGCCAAGGCCGAGGTCCAGAAGATGGTCGACAACATCAAGACGGCTTTCGCCCGCCGGGTGCAGGCGATCGACTGGATGGCGCCCTCGACCAAGGAAGAGGCGCTGAAGAAGGTCCGGTCCATCGTCGTCGGGGTCGGCTATCCCGATTCCTGGCGCGACTATTCCGGCCTGCGGATCGCCGCCGATAACGCTTATGCCAATCAGAAGAGCGCCGGCCTCGCCGAATATCGCCACCAGATTTCGAAGATCGGCAAACCGATGGACCGGACCGAATGGTGGATGCCGCCGCAGCTGGTCAACGCCGTCAACCTGCCGGTCCAGAACGCCCTCAACTTCCCGGCGGCGATCATCCAGAGACCCTTCTTCGACCCCAAGGCCGATGCCGCCTTCAACTACGGAGCGATCGGATCGGTCATCGGCCACGAGATCAGCCACAGCTTCGACAATAACGGCGCGCTTTTCGATTCGACCGGCCGCCTGAGGAACTGGTGGACCCCGGCCGACTTCCAGCGCTTCCAGCAGGCGGGCACGGCACTGTCCGCGCAATATGATGCCTACGAGGCGCTTCCGGGGCTCAACGTCAACGGCAAGCTGACGCTGGGCGAGAATATCGCCGACGTCGCCGGGCTCGCCGCCACCTACGACGCCTATCGCGCGTCCCTGGGCGGCAAGGAGGCCCCGGTGATCGAGGGCTTCAGCGGCGATCAGCGCTTCTTCATCGCCTATGGCCAGGCCTGGGCGAGCAAGATGCGCGAGCCGTCCCTTCGCCAGCGGGTCCTCACCGACGGCCACGCGCCGGGGCAGTTCCGGGCGCTCACCGTGCGCAATCTGGACGCCTGGTATGCGGCGTTCGACGTCAAGCCGGGACAGAAATTGTATCTGGCGCCTGAGAAGCGGGTGAAAGTCTGGTAAGCTGGGAAAGGACGTCACCCTGAACTCGTTTCAGGGTCCAGTCCTCCACCCGCGAGGCGGTTCGGGGCTGGATGCTGAAACAAGTTCAGCATGACGGCGGTGGATCCGGCATGGCGGTGGATAGACCGTCACCCCCGACTTGATCCGGGTTCCGTGAACATGGTCGTGCGGGAATTCGCACCTCGATGTTCATGGATGCCGGCCTTCGCCGGCATGACGATCCCCTACCCCGCCCCGATCAATTCCCGCCCGATCAGCATCCGCCTGATCTCGTTCGTCCCGGCGCCGATGTCGAGCAGCTTGGCGTCGCGAAGGAAGCGCTCGACCGGCCAGTCCTTGGTATAGCCGGCGCCGCCCAAGGCCTGGATCGCCTCGAGGCTGACCTTCACCGCGCTCTCTGAAGCCAGCAGGATCGCCCCGGCCGCATCGAAGCGGGTCGTCTTTCCCGAATCGCAATTCCTGGCGACGGTGTAGACATAGGCCCGAGCCGAATTGAGAGCGACATACATGTCCGCCACTTTCGCCTGCATGAGCTGAAAGCCGCCGATCGCCTGGCCGAACTGCTTGCGCTCGCGCACATAGGGCAGGACGACGTCGAGGCAGGCCTGCATGATCCCGAGCTGGATCCCGGCCAGGACCGTGCGCTCGTAATCTAGCCCGGACATGAGAACGCCGACGCCGCCGTTGACCGGGCCCATCACATTCTCGTCCGGGACCTCGCAATCGTTGAAGACGAGCTCGCCCGTCGGCGATCCCCGCATCCCCATCTTGTCGAGCTTCTGGCCGAGGCTGAAGCCGGGCATGCCCTTCTCGATCAGGAAGGTGGTGATGCCACGGCTCCCCTCGCCGGTCTTGGCGTAGACGACGAGAGTGTCGGCATGATGGGCGTTGGTGATCCAGAATTTCGTGCCGTTGAGGACGTAGCCGCCCTGCACCTTGTCCGCCTTGAGCTTCATCGACACGACGTCCGAGCCGGCCCCCGCCTCAGACATGGCGAGCGAGCCGACATGCTCGCCAGAAATGAGCTTGGGCAGATATTTCGCCTTCTGCTCCGGGCTCGCCCAGCGCCGGATCTGGTTGATGCAGAGGTTCGAATGGGCCCCGTAGGAGAGCCCGATCGAGGCCGAGGCCCGGGCCACTTCCTCCTGCGCCACGACATGCTCGAGATAGCCCAGGCCGAGCCCGCCATCCTCCTCGGCAACCGTGATCCCGTGGAGCCCCAGCGCGCCCATCTCCGGCCATAGCTCGACGGGGAACCAGTCGTCCGAATCGATCTTGGCCGCGAGCGGCGCGATCCGATCGGCGGCGAAGCGCTCCGTCGTGTCGCGGATCGTGTCCGCCATTTCGCCGAGCGCGAAGTCGAGCCCGATACCGGCCATGCGTGGTCTCCTGTTTCGGAGGGCGCCCTAGCAGAGGCTTCGAAGTTTGAACAAGCGGGGCGGCTTCACTATGTGGGCGCGGACGCTAACCCGTCGCCCCAGCGAAGGCTGGGGCCGCGGCGGGTGAAGACCGCCGACGCCTTTCACCCCCTGGGACCCCAGCCTTCGCTGGGGTGACGAAGGAAGCTAGAATGACCGCAGCCCAAGACCCCATCGTCATCCTCTCCTACGCCCGCACCCCGATGGGCAGCTTCCAGGGCGCCCTCGCCGGCGCCAGCGCCACCGAATTGGGCGCCGCCGCCGTCCGCGCCGCGGTCGAGCGGGCCGGCCTGTCGGGAGAAGAGGTCGACAAGATCTTCATGGGCTGCGTCCTTCCCGCAGGCCTCGGCCAGGCCCCCGCCCGCCAGGCGGCGCTGGGCGCCGGCCTCCCCCGCTCGACCGAGGCGACGACGATCAACAAGGTCTGCGGCTCGGGCATGCAGGCCGCGATGTTCGCCCACGACATGCTCGCCGCCGGATCGGCCGACCTCATCGTCGCCGGCGGCATGGAGTCGATGTCCAACTCGCCCTACCTCATGAAGAAGCATCGTTCAGGCGCCCGGATCGGCCACGACACGGTCTACGACCATATGATGCTCGACGGCCTCGAGGACGCCTATGATTCGGGCCGCGCCATGGGCACCTTCGCAGAGGATGCCGCCCGCGAATATCAGTTCACCCGCGGCGCCCAGGACGAATATGCGATCGAATCGCTTCGCCGAGCGACCGAGGCTATCAAGTCGGGCGCGTTCGAGCGCGAGACCACGCCCGTCACCGTCAAGACCCGCAAGGGCGAGGACGTCGTCACGACCGACGAGCAGCCCGGCAAGTCCAACCCCGAGAAGATCCCCGGGCTCAAGCCTGCCTTCGCCAAGGACGGCACCATAACCGCCGCCAACGCCTCCTCGATCTCCGACGGCGCCGCCGCCCTCGTCATCACCCGCCAGAGGGTCGCCGACCGGCTCGGAGTCAGGCCCGTGGCCCGAATCGTCGCCCACGCCGCCCACGCCCAGGCGCCGAACCTGTTCACCACCGCCCCGGTCCCCGCCGTCCGCAAGGTCCTGGAGAAAGCCGGCTGGGGTGTCGGCGACGTCGACCTTTACGAGGTCAACGAGGCCTTTGCCTGCGTCGCCATGATCGCCATGCGCGACCTCGGCATCCCCCGCGAATCGATCAACGTTCATGGCGGGGCCACCGCCTTGGGCCACCCGATCGGAGCCTCGGGCGCCCGAATCCTCGCCACCCTCCTCAGCGCCCTCCAGACCCACGGCCAGAAGC